>CAZVJB010000003.1:0-197350 GCA_964627625.1 uncultured Halobacteriales archaeon | reverse complement strand
CGGGCGCGAGCGGCACGGGCGGCGCGCCGCCGGTTGGCCCGCCGGCGGCCGATTTGGAGGCGGCGCGCACGGACCGCGTGGCACGGATTTGGAACGCCGTTCTGGCTATCGATATCGGACTGCTTTGCTACTTCTTCGTGTTAACGGCCTGGTCCGTGCTGCAGCCGACTGCGCCACCAGATGCAAGCGCCGTGCCACCAACTGCGACCCAGATGCGCAACGCCATCGCCGTGCAGGCTGTAGCGATTGTCCTCCTGATGGGCGTGATTCCTGTCATGTGGGCATGGAAGACGCGGGCGGGTCGCTGGCCGGGGGCGGTTGCCTACCTCGGACTGGACCGGCCAGGACCCGGAATCCTACGGGGCATTGGATGGGGGCTCGCAAGTTTCGGAGCGCTAATTGTCGTGGCGGTCATGCTGCAAGGCGCCGGCGTCCACGAGGACAATCCGCAAGCCGACCGCATCGTATCGCTGATGACATGGCCCCTGGCGATTGCTTTGGCGTTGGGGGCTGCCCTGGGCGAGGAAATATTCTTCCGCGGGTTTCTGCAACGCCGCATAGGCTGGGTGTGGCAGGCGGTCGCATTCGGCCTCGTCCATATGTCGTACGGCACGTGGCTTCAGGTCTTGTTCCCGTTCGCGCTGGGGTTATTCTGGGGCTGGCTGCGTGGACGCGGCGAAAGCCTGTGGGCGCTAATCGCGGCGCACTTCCTTTACGACTTCATCCAGTTCAGCATCGCCATCCTCAGTAGCGAGCACCCTGAATGGTTCCGCGAAGGATGAAGACGCCTACACCTCCTCGCCCAAGTGTGCCCTACCGCCTTCTGGACCACACCGCCGACGTTGGCATCGAGGCCACGGGCAAGACGCGGGAGGAAACTCTGGAAGCCGCCGCCTTGGGGTTGACCGCCGTGCTTACCGGCCGTGAACATCCCCATGTTCTAGGACGGCCGGAAAAGGAGCTTGCGTTCTTTGTCGAAGCCCCGGACGCGCCCGCCCTCGTAGTCGCGTTCCTGTCCGAGTTGCTCTGGCACTTCGAATCCGAAGATCTCCTTTGGCTGGGCGGCGGCGTCACGATTGGCTCCAGCCACGACGCAATCCTGCGCCTCGACGTTCGCGGCAATGTCCTGCGGCATGACCCAAACCGCCACGGCCGCGGCGTCGAGGTCAAGGCCGTCACCTACCATGACGTGGCATTCCAGCCCCACGAAGGCGGATGGATTTTGCGCGTCCTGCTGGACATCTAATTGAATGGCACTGGGACAAGCCACGGCCGCGGATTTGCCGGTGAGCAAAAGCCCATACCCGGGGCCGACCAAAGGTAAGCCGGTTACCATGGCACTACTCGGACTGATTCTCGTGATTGTACTCGTCCTCCTGCTGGTTGGCGCTCTCCCCACGTGGGGCCACAGCCGCAACTGGGGCGCGTGGCCCGGCGGACTGATCGGGACTCTGCTTGTCATCCTGCTTATCCTGCTGCTGATAGGCTATATCTGAGCGCCGGGCGGCCGTAGCACCGGCGCGCGTCGCTGGCACAAAGGCCAAGGCGCCGCACTCATGGCCGGGCCATGGCCTGGTCCGGTCCCCTCAACCAAGTCGGGGACGCCATCCATGAAATCCCGGCAAGTTACACCGGCCGCGACGGGAATCTGCGTATGCGCGTCCCGGGCCGCATCATCGCCTCCGCCGAACTTCTGTCCCACATCAAGGATGACCAGGCGCCTGAACAGGTCGCAAATGTCGCAAGCCTTCCCGGAATCGCGGGCTACTCTCTCGCGATGCCTGACATCCATTGGGGATACGGCTTTCCCATCGGCGGGGTGGCGGCATTCGATCCGGACCATGGCGGCGTTGTCTCACCCGGTGGCGTCGGATTCGACATCAACTGCGGCGTGCGGCTCCTGCGTACCGATATCTCAGAACGCGAACTACGCCCGCGCCTGCCCGAAGTGGTCGATGCCCTCTTCGACAAGGTGCCATGCGGCATGGGGTCGCGTGGCGGCCTTGAACTCAGCGAATCCGACCTCACGGCCATCCTCGACCGGGGCGCTGGCTGGGCGACTGAGAATGGCTGGGCAACAGAACAGGACCGCGCCCACATGGAGGAACGCGGTTGCATCCCGGGCGCGGACGCGGCCCAGGTTCACGAACGGGCGCGCCTGCGGGGCCGGCGCAGCCTCGGCAGCCTTGGTTCGGGCAACCATTTTCTCGAGCTCCAAGTCATCGACAAGACCTGGGACGACGTCGCATGCAAGGCGTTTGGCGTCGAGATTGGCCAAGTCGTTGTCATGATTCACACGGGGAGTCGTGGCCTTGGTCACCAGATTTGTGAGGACCACGTGAAGGACCTGCAAGCAGTGACGAAGCGCCACGGCATCGAGATTCCCGACCGCCAATTGGCCTGTGCGCCGCTAGACACGCCGGAGGCTACGCGTTACCTTGCCGCCATGGCTGCGGCGGCGAATTTCGCGTTCGTCAACCGCAGCGTCATCACGACCCTGGCGCGCCAGACTCTTGCCGGCCTGTTCGGGCGCGAGGGCGATAACATCGAAGTCGTGTATGACGTGTGCCACAATATCGCCAAGATGGAGGAACACATCGTTCCCGCCGGCGACGACGCGGGCCGCCGCAAGCAACTCTGCGTCCACCGCAAGGGGGCCACGCGCGCGTTCGGGCCAGGGCACAAAGACGTTCCTTCCGGCTACCGCGCGGCCGGCCAGCCGGTCATTGTGCCTGGCGACATGGGGCGCATGAGTTTTCTCCTGGCGGCTTCCGCAGGCGCAGAGGCGACGACTTTCGGGTCGAGTTGCCACGGCGCCGGACGACGGCTCAGTCGAACGCAGGCGAGCAAGACCTGGAGCGGCAACGAGCTGGTGCGGCTGCTGTGGGAACGGGACGGCATTCGGGTACGCGCCGCGACGCCCGAGGTCGCGGCCGAGGAGGCTCCGGAGGCCTACAAGGACGTGAGCCAAGTCGTCGACTCAGTCGAAATGGCGGGGCTAGCGCGCAAGGCGGCGCGCATGCGGCCGCTAGGCGTGGTCAAGGGTTAGGCCTGCAAGTCATCACCGCGCAACCCAACGATTGGTCTGGCTTAGCGTTTCGCGGGGGATAGGTGAATTCGGACGCCCATTGGTGTTGGGCTTTACTTGTCCACGACAATTCTCGCGCGGCGCCACAAGTCTTATCGTCCTTTGGCCTGGGTAGGCAAATCATCCATGCGCAGGGTTTGGCTCGCGGCATTCCTCATCTTTGCGCTGGCTTGGTCGCCGACGGTGGGCGCGGCACCTGGCCTGCAGAATCCTCCGGGGCCTGCACCTGTGACGTTGTATTTTCACCTCGCAGACTTCCAAGACTTTCCCGTGAATACGCAGGAGCCCGCGGGGGACTTCGTCGCCGATTCCGGCGCGGGCATCACGACTTCGAGCAGTAGTTGCCTGCCGGTTAGCCCGGCCGGGACCGGTCAGTCCTTCCACACGCTCTACGGGTTTTCGACGCCAGGATTCGTTGAGTACGACTTCAACGAGAACGGCCGGCCACGGTTCCATTCCGAACGGGGGCTATCGTACGACCTGAAATTTTCGGGCGAGACGCTGATGATGCATTGGTATGTCGCGACACAGACTGGGATATTGCCGGTCGGTGGCCAAGACCCTGATTCCGCCCCCGCCGTCGTGCCCCAGGTAGTCGTTCGGGCTACGATGCGAACCGGCGAGAAAGTGATGGTTGGCTCTGGGGGGTACGATGAGGGCACGATGGTTGCCCAAGGTCAAAGCGAGCCCGCACTCCTTGCTGGTCCCGCATCGCCAACCGTCAGCCCTGGACTGAATTGGACGACGGTCAACGGCGCCAACGTGTATGAAATCCGAGTTCCGCTAAGGATCGCGCTGCCGACGGTTCCGCGGGCGGCGGGTTTCAGTCTGCGCGTGGACACCTTCGTTTCCGCACCGGGCCCATGCGAAGACCCGGCCAACGGATACCTCATGCCGAATGTTGTGCGCTTGCACTCGAGCCCCGGCTTCCGGCCCCGGATGGATGTGAACCTGCAGGAGCCGCTGCGTGTCGAGTACTTGCATCCACAATTTGTTGGCGACCTCATGTATCTGCACACGTCGGCCAACAGCCCGCTTGGCAATTACGACGTCGACGCGAACCAGACCATTGTCACGGTGACCGGGCCGACCTCCGCTCCATCCCTTGTCCGCGGCGCAACCGTCCAACGTACCCACGAGCACGGCTTCCACACGCAACCCGTCGACGTCACCTTCGTGTGGCCGTACGTGCTGGACGGCGCCGCGCCGGGGACCTACACGGTGCAACTTGATGTATGGAATCACCAGCACACGGCCTTCGCCCGTGCCGAAGCGAGTTTCACCCTTGGGCCACAACTGGAAGTCACGCGGTGCGGCGGGCTAAACGCAACAGAATACGCCGCGTCGGCCGGCGGCTGCACCACGGAGTACCAGGACGCGCAGGGCAACCCGACGACGCCCGCTCAAGCCAGTGCCGCATGGCAAGTGCCCGCGCTGGTCGCCACCCTGGTCGCAGCCGCTTTCGCAAGCCGGCGGCGTGCCTAGGTCCGCGGCACCGACTCAGCCGAAGCGCCCAAGACTAGCTTGCCCCGACCGCCGCATCTGCTCGACCTGGGGCAGAATCGTCGCCCAATCAATTTCCTTCCATTCTAGGCCATATTCTTCGAGCATCTTGCGCGCCTTGTCGGCAACGCGGGGGGCAATCAGGATGCCGCGCACGCCGGCGTCGTTCTTCCGCAGGCGTTCGGTATAGCGCCACAATTGCTGTGCTTCGGAAACGCCGGCCGTCGTGCGTTTCACCTCCACGATGAGCCGTCCGCCCTTTGCGTCGTGACCGTCCAAATCGTAGAAACCGCGTGCAGAACTGCGCTCCCGCCTGGCCGGGACGAAACCGGCTTCGACGAGGTTGGGTTTCTCGAACAGGAGTTGCTGCAAGTCGTCCTCGGTGCCCACAAGGGCGAGGTCCGTGCCGTCGCGCAGCGGCAGGCTTGAGAGCATCGAGATGGCGTCGAATGTGACTTGGACGATCTCCTCCGGCTTCAGGCGGTGGCTGGTCAGCACGACGCGCCCGTCCTCGATGGCAGCTGCGAAGGCGGCTCCGGGGGGCTGCCAGTTGACTGGTTTCGCCTTGGCCGCAGTGTGGATCAGCAACGTCCCGTCCGGCTTCAACACGAGGAGACGTTCGCCTTTGTGCAGGTCGCTTCGCGCACGCCCGACGTACTTCACGACACAGGAGCCGACGGCCAGAATGATGTGGCCTCGACGCTGGGCCAGGCCAGCAAGCTCGGTCTGGAAAAAGGTGAGCGCGGCCTCGGAGTCGGGGTCGCGCAGGATGTTCATGGCTCGGCGAGGGGTTGCGCCCTTAAGGCCAACCCCGAGACGAGTCGTGAACTGATGGCTGCCCGCAGGGCAGACGGATGTTCACGAGGCGGCAACGAGGAGCGGGGCCTTGAGGGTTGGCCGACCGTTTCTTGTGCAAAGTTCTAACGGGCCGCATAAGCCGTAACCGCAAACGTCGGCCGTCCTCCCGGCGAGGGGCCGAACGCGGCCGCGAAGCGCCGCTTGTGAGCCGGGCGTGGCGGTAGCAGGCCGACGCGTGCGCGAAGCGCCGCGAGATTGCGTGGGCCGCCGGGAGGACGCCGTCGACGGCATTGCTGGTTTCACGCTGCATCGGTTTGGCCGGCCCGCCGGGCTGCGCCGCGGCGTCGTATCGGTTTCATCGGTTTTATCGGTTGATTGTACGGCGCGTCGGTGGCCCCCGGCGTCGCCGCCGTCGGAACAATTGAGGCCTTCCCAATGGACGTTGTACCAGCACGTTTTCCGAGAATTCCGCGAGTTCCGGCTTTCGCCTGAGCGTCGTGCAATTCGCGGCTCGGAATCGGCTACTTCAACGCCTCTTGAATCTCTTTGCGCATCTCGACATCCGTGATGCCGCCGTCGCGCTCGCGTTCCGCCTCGATTTCGGCCAGAAGTTCGGTGAATTGGGCGCGGTATTCGGGGTCGTCGCGGACCTCTTTGGCGAGCTTCGTCGGGAGCAGGTGGTCGAAAACGTCCTTGTGCCCGCCCCGCAGGTTTACGGCGTTGAATTGCTTCTGGCGGACCGTGGCGATGACGGCGGCCTCGACGTTCTTGGTGCCGAAACCTGGCGTCGCAAAGGAGCGCACGATGGCATCCTCGTCCACGTCGGGGCATTCGGATTTGAGTTGGGCGAAAAGGGCACGGCTCTGGGCGTCGTTGGCGATGACCTTGCGGCCTGCCGACAACTGCTTTTCCATGTGCTCCGCGACCGGGATTTCGCGCGCCATCGAGGGCGGCGACGGAAGTGGGGGATATGAGCGTGGTGCCGCCGGTCGCCGGGCCCAATAAGGCCACGAGAACACCTTTGCCAGGCAGGCTCAGCGCACGGCCTTGCTGACGTCCGCGATGAGGTCGTCGATGTCTTCGATGCCGACCGAGATACGCACCAGACCATCGCTGATACCGAGGGCCTCGCGCTCCGGGGCCGAGGCGTAGGCGTGGCTCGTCTCAATGGGAAGGCTCACCAGTGATTCGACGCCGCCCAGGCTCGCCGCGGGGGCGATGACTTTGACCTTCCGGCGGAAGCGCTGGGCCGCCTTGAGCGTACCAAGGTCCAACGTGATGACACCGCCGCAACCGTCCGGCAGGACCCGCTTCGTGGTGGCGCGGTCGGGGTGGTCGGACAGGCCTGGATAATGCACGGCGCGGACGCCCGGCATCTCGCCTGCCGCTTCCGCGAGCTCCTGCGCGTTCTCGGAGTGTTTCCCCATGCGCAATGCAATCGTCTTCATGCCACGGCCCAACAGGTATGCCGCGTGAGGATCGAGGCCCGGGCCCCAGTTGCGCCGGACACGCCAGATGGCGTCGCGCACACCGGCCTTCTTGCGCCACGACAAGGCCCCGGCGACGAGGTCGCTGTGTCCGCCGAGATATTTGCTGGCCGAATGCATGACCATGTCAGCGCCAAGGCTTAGCGGACGCTGCAAGATGGGGCTTGCGAAGGTCGCGTCAACACATAGGCGGGCGCCGGCATCGTGGGCGGCGGCCGCCCATTCTGGAACGTGCGCCACGCGCAAGAGCGGATTCGTGATGGACTCCATCCACACCAACTTCGTGCCGACGGGGACGGTGGGGCGGGCAACCTCGGCCAGCATGTGCACCTTGACGCCGTAGCGGGCCAACTCGTCACGCAAAAACGCGGTGGTGCCGCCGTAGATTCCAGCCTGCACTGCAATCGTGTCGCCGGGTTGCAGGAGGGCCGTGCAGGCGGACATGATGGCACCCATGCCGGAGCTAAACAGCAACGACCCCTCCGCCCCCTCCAGGGCAGCCAACTTCTCCTCGACCGCCTCGACGCTTGGGTTGGTGTAGCGGCTGTAGATGTAGCCAGACTTGCCGCCGCCCGGAAGCTCCGGGTACCAAAACGTGCTCGACAAATGAATCGGGACGTTGACATCGCCGGTGCGCGGGTCGGGCGTCTCGCCGGCGTGGACGGCGTTCGTGGAGGCACCACTCATCGGGAGGGCCAATACTCCGCATGGCTTAGCCGCGACGGTGGGGTGGGACAATCCAAGAATCGGCCGCCGACACGGGACCAACCGCGCCTGTCGCGACTAGCAAGTGGGGCTAGCGTTTCTTCGACGACCGGCGACCCGATGAAGGGGAGCCGCGCGTGCCGGAAGCCTTCGCAGTCGCCTTGCCTCCACTGTTTGCGGCGCGGCGCAGAAACGGCAGGCCGGTACGGCTGTTTGCGCCGACCTCGAAACCGCTGGGAAGATTGCATGGCTCGCCCGACTTGGAAATGGCCTTGGCAAAGAAATACTGCGCGGCGCCCGACTTAGTCCAACGCACGTGCAGCCAGTAGCCGTTGTGCTGGTAAGTGCCGGACGTGACCGCAGGCGCGTCGTCGGGCCCTTGCGTTGCGGCCGACTTGCGGGGGCGGGGCGGCGACGGCGGGGCGGTCGACTCCGGGCTCGTGCTGGACCGGGTGACGCGGACCTGGACCCCCATCGCGTCCGTGATGGATCCGTCGGTTCCGATCCGGTACGTCGCGCTGCAGGATTCGCACTTGACGGCAGGCAGTCCCCGTGTCTCGAAGACGTTAATGGTTGTCTGGCAGCGGCTGCACGGGAAGCGGAGTCGGGCGCGGGGGACCTCCAAGAGGACGTGCTCGACGGTGCCGAATAACGACTTGCGCACGAGGACGGCGCCCAGGCGCGTGTTTGCAAGCACGCTACGCGATCCCACGTTCGTGGCGTTGACGATGCCGGCCGGCATGGTGTTCTTGAGATGCGCTGCGGCCCATTGGGGAATTGGCGTGGTGGTCATTGTGTCGCCTCGGCGCTCGCTGGCATGGGCATCCTGGATTTACGGCTGCCGTATCCCCGAATCGGCCCATTGACGGGTTACGCGGCGGACTTGCGGCGCACGCTCGGCAATGTGTCAGAAGGCCCATGACGCGGGGCCTCGGTCCTCGCGCTTGGCCGACGCCTTTGCCATAGTGGGGGGCTGGTAGCCGAAGTGGCTCGCGCAGTACTTCGACTCGTGCTGGTCTTAAGACGGCGTTGCGTGCCCCACCCAGAATGAGCCGGATTACGTCCGTCCACGCGCGCCAGGTCCTCGACTCCCGCGGCAATCCCACGCTCGAGGCCGAAGTCATGACCGATGGCGGCGGCTTCGGGTGCGCGATTGTGCCATCAGGTGCCAGCACGGGGACGCGCGAAGCCGTCGAGCTGCGCGACGGCGGCAAGACCTGGCTTGGCAAGTCGGTCGGCAACGCGGTCCGGAATGTCCAAACGGAAATTGCCGACGCGATTGAAGGCATGGACGTGTTTGATCAGGCTGGCGTCGATGGCACGATGACTGACCTCGACGCCACAAAAAACAAGGGCCGGCTCGGCGCCAACGCCATCCTTGGCGTAAGCCTGGCAACGGCGCACGCGGCTGCGCACGAGCTTGGCGTCCCGCTACACGTTTACCTTGGCGGCGCAAGCGGCCGCGTGTTGCCGGTGCCGATGATGAACATCCTGAACGGCGGCGCCCACGCAGATTCCAACGTGTCCATCCAGGAGTTCATGGTGATTCCGGACGGTGCCGAGTCAGTTGGCGACGCGGTGCGCATAGGCGCCGAAATTTACCACAACCTGAAGAAACTCCTCAAGGCGGACGGCCTCGTGACGGCGGTTGGCGATGAGGGCGGTTTTGCCCCAAGTCTCAAGTCAAATGTCGCGGCCCTCGAGTACATCGGCAAGGCCGTGAAAGCAGCAGGGCATGAATTGGGTGAGGACGTGCTCCTGGCCCTCGATGTCGCTGCAAGCGAACTCTACGATGCGAAAAAGAAGGTCTACGACTTCGGCCCCGACGGCAAGAAATCGGCGGAAAAGACCATCGCGTTCTACGAAGAACTGGTGCAGCGCTTCCCCATCGTCTCCATCGAGGACGGCATGGCCGAACAGGACAACGCCGGCTGGAAAGAAATCACCAAACGCATGGGCCGGCACATCCAGATTGTCGGCGATGACAACTTTGTCACCAACCCGGCCCTGCTGTCGAGAGGAATCGCCGACGGCGTCGCAAACGCCATCCTGGTCAAGGTGAACCAAATCGGGACCCTCACGGAAACCTTGGACGTCATCCGCATGGCACAAGAGGCGGGGTACGGAGTCGTCGTGAGCCACCGCAGCGGCGAAACGGAAGACACGACGATTGCCCACTTGGCGGTCGCGACCAACGCGGGACAAATCAAGACGGGCGCGCCGGCCCGCAGCGACCGTGTCGCGAAGTACAATGAACTCATCCGCATCGAAGAACGACTAGGCGAGGCCGCCGCCTGGCGTGGGCCGTCCACCTTCGCCAAATTCCGCTGAACCTCAAGCCAGTAGCGGCCAGACGATGGCCTTCACGAACCATGGATGAAACAGGAGGGGTGCCGGCAGCGCGACCCACGCGAGCGTCCAAGTTCGATTGACCCAACCGCGCTGGGACGACCCGCCGGCTCGCCGACGCCGTTCGGTGGCAAGCAACGCGGCGTGCAGCAGGAAATAGGCGAACGGGAGACCATAGCCACCTTGCGCGGGCACGCTCACAGCGAGCTCATGGAACAGGCCCGAGATGAGGAAAGCGGCGAGGGAGGCCCAACTCGCGCCAAAGCGGCCGACCAGGGGCGCATACACGGACAACCGCACCATCTCGATGAAAGGAACGTTCCACCGGCGGCCCCAGAATTCCGTGAGGCTGGTCGACGCAAGCGGCGCGAGGAAAAGGCGGTCGGCATCAAATCCGACGCGCCGCCACAAGGCCGCCAAGAGGCCGAAGAGGCCAAAGTGAAGCATCAAGCTCAGCGCTACAAGGGCCGCAACGGTGGCCGGGACGGCCTGCCCTGCCGTCCACAGCAAGCGCGCTCCGAAAAGGAGGCCCACCCCACACGCGGACCACAGAGCGCCGAACGCGGCGAGCCGACGCCAGCCGGCGGGGCCTTTCGGGTGCGCTCGGGCAAACCGCGCCGGGTCCATACCTGGCCAGCCAAACGTGAAGGACGCCCAACGCCAGAACCCCAAGCGCGGGCCGCCGGCACGCCGCGACGCGGCATGGCAGACAATCTTCATCCCGAAGAAGAGGGGCAGGACGAGGGCCAGCATGCGAACGCCAGCCGGCTCCGACCACGCCAGGACGGTCCCGGCGATGGAGCAAGCCGCCGTGACGAGCCAGGACGTGGGCAATAGCGCCCGATGTGCCCAGCGGTTCGCCCCGGCCGCGGCCCCGGCCTCAAGCGCCAGCAAACCCGCGATGCCCACGGCCAGCGCGGCGCTTGGCACAAACGCCGCAATCACAGGTTGCTCCAGAAAGCGAGGGCGTACAGGCCGGCGAACGCGACGAATGACCCGACGAGCGCGACCTCGGCCATGAGGTAAATCATGCCGCGCGGGCGGTCGCTCGGCTTGATGACGAGGAACTGGATGGCAAGCCGTGCCAGCCACCAGACTGCAATGAAGGCGGTCACGGCGCGCGCCAGGACCGAACCATCAAGCATGGCACCGGGCGCAAGGAGGGAGAGGACGCCGAAGGCCAGGTGCGCCGCCAGGATGTAGACGGCATAGACCCAGAATACCTTCCGCAGAAGCGGTTGGAGTTGGCGGATATCGTCGCCCCACCGCATCTTGAACGGGATGCCGACGCTCACGAGGGCGAAAACAATCTGCGCGCCGCCGGCAAGCCGGACCAGCGATTCGAGAGGCAGGCCATAGGCGTCCACGCCCTGCGACCCAAGGCTGTCTTCATGGCCTTTGCCGACTCTTCCAACGTGCGACTAGGTGCATTGGTGCGGCTTTGGGTCGTTTTGCGCCCCACCGACCACTGTCGAATGGTCGCGACCCACGAGGCCGTTGGGGAGGGTTTTCCACAGGAAGCCGTGGGCGGGTTTTGCGGTCAGGGCAGGCCGCGCGGCGCATCCCTGGAATTGAAACCCAAGCCTTATCCGCGCCAAGCTACGTTTCCGGTCCGGGATGGGAGCATTGGCCATGCCCTGCGGCCGGGCTGACCGGCGGCCGGGTCCGGCCGCGGCCCCACCTGCGGGACTTGCATGAAAGACATCATCCGTGAAGCTGTTGCCAGGGCCGAGATGGAACGCCAGGCGCCGCCCCGCTTCGACCCACGTGCCGCAGCCGCGGCCACCAGCATCCACAACGCTCGCGACGGCGATTTGGAAACCGTGCTGGAATCCCTCACAACGAAGATTAAAGTCGTAGGATGCGGCGGTGCCGGCTCCAACACGATTCAGCGCTGCGGCGAGGTGGACCTTGGCGAAATCGAACTCGTCGCCCTCAACACCGATGCACAGCACCTTCTCGTCTCCCGCAGCCCGAACAAGATCCTGATTGGCCGCCATCTGACGCGCGGCCTTGGCGCCGGCGCCTTGCCACAAATTGGCGAGGAAGCGGCCCTCGAGACCGAAGGCGACTTACGCGCCGCCGTTGCAAACACGGACATCGTCTTTGTCACCTGCGGCCTCGGTGGCGGCACTGGTACGGGCTCGGCCCCCGTCGTTGCCAAGCTCGCGCGCGAAGCCGGGGCCCTCACAATCGCCGTCTGCACGCTACCTTTCAGTTACGAAGGCCCGGTCCGCATGGAGAACGCGCAGGCCGGCCTTGCGCGGCTGCGCGACGTTTGCGACACCGTCATCGTCATCCCCAATGACAAACTCCTCGAGATTGCGCCTCGCCTGCCGCTCCAGGCCGCCTTCCGCGTGGCTGACGAGGTCCTGATGCGTTCCATCAAAGGCATCACCGAGATTGTCACCAAGCCCGGCCTCGTCAACCGCGACTTTGCCGACCTCAAGACCATCATGAAGCGCGGCGGCGTCGCCATGATTGGGCTTGGCCAGTCTGACGGCCAGGACCGCGCGAAGGAAGCCGTCCTCGAAGCCCTCTCGTCGCCGCTTCTCGATGTTGATATCTCGGATGCAACTGGCGCCCTCATCAACGTCGTCGGCGGCCCCGACATGACGATGCAGGAAGTCATGCAGGTCGTCGAGGAAATCCACAACCGCGTCAACCGCGACGCCCGCATCCTGTGGGGCGCGTCCATCGATGAGAACCTTGAGCGCACCATCCGTGCGATGCTGGTTATCACGGGCGTCAAGTCGCGCCAGATTCTTGGCCCGACGAACAAAAAGATTGAGCGCCGACAGAAAGAGATGGGCCTCGACTTCGTGTTGTAGCCCGCAAACCAGCCCGCCTCAAGTCTTAACAATCCACCTCCCCCGTCCCCGGCGTGCGCGTTGCCCCGACCCTCATGGCCCTGACACTTGCCCTTGCCCTTCTTGCCGGATGCACAAAGTCCGACCCCGACACGGACGGCGACGGCTTGATTGATGCGCGCGAAAAGGAACTCGGCACCGACCCGAACGCCGCGGACACCGATGGTGATGGCCTCGTGGACGGCAAGGAGGTCGACGTGACAGGGACCGACCCGAAGGCGGCCGACACCGACGGCGACGGCGTAAGCGACGGCGCCGAATTCGATGCTGGCACAAATCCCCGAATTGATGAGCCGTTTGCCACCTTCCTTCTGTCCGACGTCGGCCAGCGCGGTCCCTAACCATCGGTCGGGGTCACGTCCTCGGGCTGCATCTTCTTCGTGGCACTGCAGCACGTAATGCGCTCCTGCGACCACGGGGCCGCATGGGAGGAACTCACAAGTCCCGTGCTTTCGCCCACCACGAGCGACCCGTATCTATGGGTCGACCCGGTGACCGACCGCGTCTTCGATGTCCAGATGCTCCAGACGCAGTGCGTGTGGATTGCCTGGTCGGACGACGACGGCGCGTCGTGGGCGGCAAACCCGCTGGACTGCGGCCTCATTCCAGATGTCGACCACATGAAACTCTCGACGGGGCCCTGGACATCCGCTGGCTACGGGATGGCATCCGCAATCACGACGAACATCTACGAAACCGCAGTTTACTTGTGCCACAACTCGCGCGAGGGCGTGCTGTGCTACACCAGCTTCGACGGCGGCATGACGTTCCCCGTCGGCGGCACCGGCATCGGCCCGGCGACGAGCGGCGGCCTGCACGGGGCAATCACGACGGCACCGGACGGCACCATCTATGTGCCGCCCCGCCTCGCCACCCCGACCGTCGCGGTGAGCAAGGACAACGGCTTCACCTGGACCACGACACAACTCGGCAAGGACGCAGGAACGCCCAGTCCACGCAAGAACTCGGAAGTCGCCGCTGACAGCGCGTCGAATGCCTACTACACGTGGATTGGCGAGGACCAGGGTGTCTACATTTCCCGCAGCATCGACAGCGGCGTCACGTGGGACGCGGCGTCCATCCGCATCTCACCGCCCGAAGTGACGTCGTCAACCTTCCCCCAGATTGGGGCAGGGGACCCGGGCCGAATCGCCGTCGCCTACCTCGGCTCCGAGAACGAGGGCGCCAATGCCCACGAAGCCAACGCGACGGCGCGCTACGACATGTACGTGACCTTCAGCCTCGATGCGCTTTCCGAGATTCCGACCTGGCGGACCGTCAAGGTGACGACGGACTCGGTGCAAATCGGCTCGATTTGCTTGCTGTCGTCCGATTGTTCCGATGGCAACCGCAATCTGCTCGATTTCAACGACCTGTCCATCGACAAGGACGGCCGCATCTACATCGCGTACTCGGACGGCTGCACGGCCAAATGCTCCGACAACCCTGACGCCGAACCCAGCGACTCCCGCGACGCGGCTGGCATGGTGGCCATCCTGCAGACCGGGCCTTCGCTGTACGCCGCGCAAGGCACCCTGGCCGCGCCGACGGCGTAGAAACGGGTCAGGCGGGGTTACTGCCCGCCATCTACTGCCGGGTGCAGGCCCCAGTCGGGCTTGAGCACGTAGAGCCCCGTGTGCATGTCGGGCACGACCAGATACCCGTCGGAGGTCCATCCGACCCCCCAGACAAACGGCACAAGCGGGACCGCCACCTGGACAAACGTCGCCGGTACGACGTTTGGCAGATCATGCGGTTGGAATGCGGCAAGCGTGGCGGGCTCGGCCTGCCGTTCTTGCGTGCTGACATCGAACACCCATGCGCCGCCGTGATACCAGGCGATTGCCACTTGGCCGGTCGGCGTGACGGCGATCTCATGGGCGGAATACTGGTAGCCCTGCCAGGGCACGGCCGCGTCGATTGGGAGGGTCCAGGACCCGCGCATCTCTGGGCGCGCCGGGTCCGTGATGTCGACCACCGACACGGTGTCCGGGACGGCGCCTTCGCCAGGGGCACTCGTGAAGGATTCCCCGGCCAGGATTACCAGGGCGCGCCCGTCAACGAGGTGGGGAATCGGCGTCTGCTCGTGCCAACCGGTCCACCCCTCGGAGCCGGTCCCTTCGTACAACGGCTCCGGCGCGGTGGGGTCATTGATGTTGTAGATGCTCATTTCGCCGGCACCGGTAAACAGGAGCCAGTCGCCCGTCACAGGGTGGCGCGAGGCTGTCGCGTCATGCACGCCGGGCACCTCCCCGACGAGGCGGAGCTTCTGTGCCGCACGGTCAAAGGCGACGATTTCGGTGATTTCGGTAAAGACGTAGTCGGTGCCGTTGATGTTGGCCGTCTGCAGATTGTGCGAGCCTTGGACTTGGAGGAAATCGACGAAGAGGGGGTCCCTACGGTCCGTGACGTTGACTACGACGATGCCGTTGCCCTCCTCCCCGGGTTGGTGAATGGCCTCGGCATCCGCGCATTTTCCCTGGACGCTTGACTGCGGGTTCAGCAGCCCCAGCGTCTGGCAGCCGTAGAAGACGTAGTTGCCATCATCGGAGAAGCGCGCCGTCCAGCCGTCCGCCGTCGAGGGGAACCAGCCGACCGTCGTAGGCGCCGTCCGGTCCCTGATGTCGACGAGGGCGAAGGCCATGCCGCCTTCCATCCCGGAAACGACGGCCCAGTCGCCCCAGACGTCGACCTGCGTGATGGAACCGCGCGTGCCGACCGGGAGTAGGTCCTGGATGCCGGCGTGCCCAACGACCGCAAGACCGTGGCCCGCCTCGTGCAGTTGCGGGACCCCGTGGGCGTGGTCCGGGTCGATGACGGTCGTGAAATCAAAGTCGGGCTTTGGCGGGATAACGGGCTGGAACGGCTGGGTCACGGGGGCCGACGAGTCGTCTGCCGGCGCAGGCGGGCCAGTCACGCAACCCGCAGCGACGACGAGCAGGGCAAGAAGCGACGCCAAACGAGTGAAGGCCATGCCGTGGCACACCCGGTCCTGCATATCGCGTTTGCGCGCCGCGCACGGGCCGCCGGGAGCGTCAAGCCGTTTTACCCCAAGGCCCTTTAATGCCCGCCCCCGTCGCGCGTTTGCCATGGCGGAGCGCAAGGATCTGGACCGACCCGCAACAGTCATCCTGACCGTCCTCGGCCTGCTGTTTCTCGCAGCCAGCGTCCCGGCTTTGCCGTTCCTCTACTGCGAATCGCCGGCCAAGAATCCCGACCTGTGCCTCGAGGCACCGGCAGGCACGACGCAGGTGTACGACGTGAACTGGTTCGAGGCCTCGGCAGATGGAACGGCCCTTGTGGGCAGCGGCGA
Source organism: uncultured Halobacteriales archaeon (assembly GCA_964627625.1). GTDB lineage: Archaea > Thermoplasmatota > E2 > JACPAO01 > JAHFTW01 > JAHFTW01. The sequence continues at coordinate 181,237 of CAZVJB010000003.1, read as the reverse complement.
TCCCCCGGTCGCCACGGCGTCGCACACGGTGACCGGCCGTCCCGCGACCCTGATTGTCACCCTTGTCGCGTGTGAAGACAACCGAGCGAACCCCCAGCTTCAGGAGGCCGCCAGCGTGACGTGGACCATCAACAACGGCACCGCGGATTCCGCTCCTGAGACCTTCTCCTGCGCCGACCTCGGCAAGGCGTGGACCATGAATATGGGTGGCCACGCGGACATCGCGACGGTCGATGCCGCGAACGAGACGGCAGCCCGCGAGGGCCTGTGGTCCGACGCCCGGATCGGCAACGCGACAGTCACCTTCACTATGACAGCAACGGCCTCGCGCGGTGGCGCCATCCAACCCCCAGTTCCCCTCCCGACCAATCCGTCCCTCAGCTACATGCTGGTCGTCTCGGCCGCCCGGTGGAGCGCCACCATCATTGCCCAGCCACCCTCGGAGGTGGGCAAGTGAGCGCCCCCAAGGCCGCAGGCCCGCTGTCCCGAGGCTTCGCGCGTTTCGGCTTCCGCAAAAACGTCGACCAACTCCTTGCCGAAGCGCACGACAAGGCCGGCCTTGCCAAGACCTTGACGGCCTCTAACCTCGTCATGCTCGGCGTGGCGGGCATTATCGGCGGCGGCATCTTTGTCCTCGTGGGCTCCGGCATCGTCAAGGCCGGCATCATGGTCGTCCCAGCCTTCATCGTCGCGGCCATCATCTGCACCGTGGCCGGCCTGGCGTACGCCGAGCTTGCCTCGTCGATCCCTGCATCGGGGTCGGCCTACGCCTACATCTACACGGCCATGGGGGAACTTCCCGGCTGGATGGTCGCCTGGGCACTCATCCTGGAGTATGCGGTTGGTGCCATCGCCGTTGCCGTCGCGTGCCGCAACAACCTCCTCGCGGTCATCACGCAGTTCGGACACATGTTCAACCCGCAGGACGGCAAACTGAACTACTTCGCCAACCCCGAGAACCCGCTGCTATACGGCCTCACCCGCAGTCCGCTGGAATATGCCAAGGTTCCTGACCCCGTCACGGGCGACATCACAGTCCTGCACGGCATCATCAACCTCCCGTCCATCATCATCGTGCTCCTCGTCACGATGCTCCTCGTCAAAGGTACGAAGGAGTCGGCCCGTTTCACGTCTATTCTGGTCGTCATTAAGGTCGCCATCCTCCTGTTTGCCATTGGCGTCGCATTCACTCTGTTCAACCCATCCAACTTCGCCGATCCTATTCCGCACTACATCGACAACAACGGCGACATTTACGACACCCGGGCGTTCCTTCCGGCGCTGCAGGCCGTCTTTGCCGCCGCAGCCATCATGTTCTTCGCCTACATCGGATTCGACTCGGTCTCGACCACAGCCGAGGAGACAAAGAACCCCAAGAAAGACCTCCCAGTCGGCATCCTCGGCAGCCTGGGCATCTCCACATTGCTGTACATTCTCGCGGCCGGTGCCCTAGTCGGGGCGTCGCATTGGTCCATGTTCGTCGGCGACTCCGCAGCGGCCAAGGACGCAAGCGGCGAACCCTTCGGATACGTCTTCGAGCAGCACGGCGCCTTGTCAATCAACATCAACGGCGCCGACTTCAGCCTGGGGGCCCTGCTCGTTCGACTTGGCGCGCTCGTTGGCACCACGTCCGTGCTCCTGGTGCTGATTCTCGGCGGCGTCCGGGTCTTCTTCAACATGTCGCGCGACGGCCTGCTTCCTTCATGGATGAGCAAGGTCGGCTCGCGCGGCAACCCTGCGAAGGCAACCTGGTTCTACGGCGCCTTCACAATGCTGTTTGCCGGCCTGCTGACGTTGGACGCAGCGGTCGAACTGGTCAACATCGGCACCTTGTTTGCCTTCTTCATGGTCGTTCTTGCCGCCTGGCTTTTCCGGCGCCGCCGGCCCGACGTGGAGCGGCCGTTCAAGATGCCATTGTGGAACATCATGAACCGTGGCGGCAAGCCAGTGCTCCCCATGCTTTCCATCCTGGGCCTGCTCGGCATATCCGCTCTCATTTTCAGCCTCGATCCGTTTACCCTCGTCGCTTCGGCAGCGTGGGCAGGCCTTGGACTACTGGTGTACGCTTTCTACGGCGTCCGTCACTCGAAGGAGGCGCACGCCCGGCACGTTGCGGCAAGTGACGAGTTGCCTGATCCTTTCACCGTCGGCCGTCCAGCCGGCACGACGCGGGAAGAGCCGAAGGCGAACCGGAAGCGGCGCTGAGGAAGAAGGGGCCCTTTTGGGGAAATTGCCATCAATCCCAAGGCTGAAATAACGTCCCCCAGTCGCGACGGCCATGGCAGAGACCGACCCGCGCGACCTCGAGGACGACGATGTCGCCGACGAGGACGTCGAGGAGATCCTGCGTCCCGCACCCACGCCACCGCGCCTGAGCCCGCCCCCCCAAGGCGCTGGCTTTGTTGCCAAGATGTGGCATTGGCAGCACGCCCTCGACCGCAAGTGGGATGGCATTGGCAAGGGACGCATCGCGCGTGTCCTACGCATGGCGCGCAAGCCGGAGCCCGATGAATTTCGGCAGTCCGCAGTCATCGTGCTTGTCGGCATCGCCGTGATTGGCGGCATCGGCTTCTTCATGTTCCTCCTGATGGACAGCCTGATTTTCTGGATCGACCACAGCCTCAAGGGAATCTGAGCCTTGCCGGAGCAGGCCGCTTCCGGGTCGGAGCTGGGGAAAAACGTGAAATAAGGGGTACTTCTCGCAAAGCCTGCTCTGTTGGTTTTCCCAGCGGGAGCAAGCGGTGAACTCTCATGCAGGACGAAGGCAATCTCGGCATCCTCCCCACGAAAGAAGAGTTGGAGAAGAAAGCGCAAGCCAAACCCCAAGCCGTAGCGACGCCGGACGCGGCCGCCGCCCCCGCCAAGAAGGGCAAAGGCAAAAAGGTCAAGCGTGCGGAGATCGCTGACACGGAGCCCTTGCCGCTCGTTGGCACGCAAATCCTCGTCCTCAAGACGCAAGTCGGCCAAGAGCGCCGCGTCGCAGAATCCCTCGGCAACAAAGCCCGCCGCTTCAAGGTCCCGATTCTCGGCCTTCTCGCGCCAGCAGAACTGCGCGGCTTCGTCTTCGTCGAGACCAACAACCCCCTAGAGGCCGAGAAGTCCATCCGTGGCATCTCCTACGCGCGCGCCCTTGTGACGCGCAACGAAGAGGTCCGCGACGAGAACGGCAACATCGCCCGCGACCGCCGTGGCAAGGTCGTCACGCGCAAGATTCCGGTGGACATCCCCTTCTCGGAGATTGCGCACTTCCTCACGCCCGTCTCGGCCGTTGCCAAAATTGCTGAAGGGGACATCGTCGAACTCGTCTCCGGCCCATTCCGTGGCGAAAAGGCCAAGGTCACGCGCGTGGACGACACCAAGGAAGAGATCACGGTCGAACTCATCGAGTCCATGGTGCCGATTCCCATCACGGTCAAGGGCGAACACGTGCGCGTTCTCGAGAAGAGCCAGGCCTGACGGCCTGGATTCCACGGAACCCCGGGATTCCACAGATTAGCAAGTGGCGTCCGAACGGCCAGCCAAACACCTGCATCCATCAACCGGCCTGCGAAGCAAGACGGCGACGAGGGATTCCCGCCGTGCTCCGACGCCGGCTACGTCCACGACGGAATCCCCGTGGAATTGCATGACTTGTTCAGACTGATTCTGCCCCGGTCGTGGCGAGCGCTTGCGTGCGCCGCCGCGCCGCAGAGCGAGGGCGTGGCAAGCCTGCGCCGCGAATGGCGCCGGCGAGGACCGCCCGGGCCACCGGTCACGCAAAATCGATGCAACCGATCCGCCGAAGACGCCGAATTATCGGTTGTTGGCCCCGAGTGGTCCTGCCGGCGGCCCAAGCAGCCGGTCGCGCTGCGCGCGTCGGCGCGCCTCGCCACACCCGCGACCTTCAGAAAGGTCGATCATCACGGTTGGGGCCTACGGCTTTCCAAGCCTCCGGCCCCAAGCCCGCTTCGTGCCATGCAATCGCCGGCCGGCGCTGCGGGGCGGCCGCTCGGCCCCGGCCGGGAGGACTGCCCACGCCGATCTGATGGGCAATTCATCATGAGGGCCTACAAGCGGAAGTCGCCGTCGTCGGTTTGGCGAGGCCCTGTTGCTTGTCCACTCAAGCAGGGTGCACGTTGCGCCGAGAAGCGACGAAACCGATAGGGATCGGCATACAGGAAGAGAGCCCAGGCTCGAAGACAAACATACACCGATCGGGCCGCCAAAAATTGGGTTGGTGGAGTCAGGTGGGTGGTTGTCGTGTTGCTGCCCCCCTGGTCCCGTGAGGGCCCAAGGGGGTGCGGCCCGACCGGCAAAATCCTTGAAGGCGGCGGGCCGGATAATATGCCGGGTCGTGTATCCGAATTAGCGAAGAAATCCGCCTTGCCGCGGGGCGGCGCGGTCGGTTTTTTCCGGTGCGCGCGCGGCGGCGGTGGTCCTCCTGTTCGATACCTGGGAAACGCAGACAAGCCTTTTACGGGCGATACCTGCTACTCTCGTATGCATCCCATGTCGGCCGTGCGGCGACTAATCACCCTGTGGGTCCTTGCCGGACTCATCCTCGCGTCAGCCCTGCCGGCGCAGGCCGAGAGCGAGCCAAGCGGCGGCTCCTCAGGTGGCGAATGCAGTTCGGCCAACAACACCTGTTCGGGGCCTTCTGAATGCGGCTCCGACCCGTGCCCGAGTGGCAACAGCACATCTAGCGCTTCGGAGGGCAACAGCACAAGCCGCTCCGGCCGTGGCGACCCGTTCGGCGTGTTTGCCCTGATTGAATCCCGCGGACCTCCCAAGCCGGACGGGGGCTGCGAGCCCGTGGACATCCGCCACCCCAAGGCGCCCCAAGTCTCAGTGAACCCTCTTCTGGGCTACGTCTACGTCGACTTCGGCTGCGTGGACCGCGTAGTCGGCCCAATCGTCGCCGTCACTCCTCCGTCTGTCCAACACCTGTACCAAACCGTCGCTCGTCACCTGCGATCATGACCACTGAACCCCGTTGCCGCCTCGCGGGCCCCAAGGCCCGCGTCCTCTCCTATGCGGTGGCTTTGGCGCTGCTCTCTGTGGCAACCCTTGTGCCTAGCGCCGCGGCGCAGCCCGATGTCGTCGGCGCGAACGTCAACGCGGGCCGCATCGAGATTGGCGGCCCCACCACCGAGAACGGCAAGCTCGATCTGCTTTACGTGCGCCAATTCGACCAGTTGTCGGCCGCCAAATTGCCGACCCTGTCGATGAAGGGCGACACCGTCGATGTCACCACCTACAATGTGACGGGTTACGAGGTTTCGACTGGCCTCGGGGTCTACGAAGACACCAAGGGCGCAACCTGCCAGGAGCCGGCGGCGTCAAACGGTGCGGCCGTTGGCTGCCCCGAAGTGTGGACGATTCTCGCCAAAAAGGCCGATATGGATCTCGTGGGCGTCCAGGAGCTCTACATCCTCAACGTGTTCGGCTCCGGTTTCGTCCACAAGGCAACCTACAGCAGCGCTACCATCACCGCCGTCGCGGACCCGCATCTGGGCCCAGCCGGAATCGACGACCTCGCAACCGCGTCGCAGCCGACGAGCGACCAGCCAGACACTTGGACGCACCCGCAGGTCGCGGGCTACCACCTGGATACGGTCCTTGCAAACGGGGCATCCACAATCCACATCGAGGGCAACTTCGTGATTGAGGTACTCGGCGTCGACTTCCAGCTCAAGCAGGGCAACGAGAAGCAAATCGTGCACAGTGGCACGGACCGCACCGCCCTCGTCGCCGGAGGCCCCGACCAAGTGCGCAGCATCAAGGAAACCTTCATGCGCATCACGGTCACGAACGGCAAGTTCGACCTCACGATTCACAACCCCGCAACGGAGGTCGAGTGGACCGGGCCGTCCGCCGAGTTGGACACCCAAGGCACCGTTTCGCTCCAGCAGGCCAGCGGCTCCGTCCGTCTAGCCGACGCCTCGACGACAACGGTCGACGACGAGACCGTCGATGCAACCGGCGCAAACGGGCTGGCCCTGGCAACCCCCGCGCCGACGATTCCAGTCGCCATGACCAAGGTGGACCCTGCCGGCCAAGCCGTCACGCCTGGCACTTCGATGATGACGCCGGAATTGGCGTTCGTTCTTGCCGGAATCACCGCCCTTGTGGTCGCGCTCGGTGCAACCGTCTTCTTCGTCGCCCGCCGGACGCGGGCGCCCATCTTGGCCGATGTCGAAGCCGCGATCGAGGCGGGCCGTTACCGTCGTGCCGCCGCGGACGCCGGGCGCATCCTGCGCCGCCGGCCGGATATGGAGGATGCTGTCCTCAGCCGCGCCATTGCCCTCTCCAAGGCCGGCAAGGCGCAACGCGTCGTACGCGAGTTGACGGCGCACCTGCGCGTCCGCAGTCCAAGCGATGGTTCTCTGCAATACGTCCTCGGCCTTGCCTACCTTGACCTTGGGCGACGCGGCGAGGCGGAAGCTGCCTTCGACGCAGCGCTGCGCCGCACGCCCTCATTGCTCACAGATGTACAGGCAAAGTTGGGCGCGACGGGCACAACTTCAAGAACCCCCGGACCCCTTGAGGGCCCGGAGTCACCGCATGGCTACGCTTAAGGGCCGAAGCAAGGACCGTTGGCTGGATTCAGTACTGGCCACGACGGGTGTGTTGGGCCAGAATGAAATGAACCACCTTCTGGAACAGCCGCTGCGCCGCCGTCTTCTTGATATGATTGCGGAGCAGCCCGGCATTCACGCAAGCCAATTGTGCCGCAGTGCCGGGGAGCCATGGGGGACCGTGCAGTACCACCTCAGTTTGCTCCACAAGGGCGAGATGGTCACATCCGTCGAGGCCGGCCGCGAACGGCGTTTCTTCCCCTCGGCGGTAGACCCTGCCAAGGCCCGCCTGCTTGCCCTTCTGCACCAAGGCCGCCGCAGCGAGATTGCGGCATTCATCCGCGACCACCCTGGATCGCGCCAGGTGGACATCTGCGATGCGCTCGACGTTTCGCGCAAAACTTTCCGTTCAAGCGTCGAGCCCATGGTCGAGGAAGGTCTTGTCCACGAACGCCGCAGCTTGCAAGATAACCGGTATTTCCCGCAGGATGGGCTCGTCGAGATTCTCGGGCCGGGGAATATTGGTTCGTAGGGGCGACGCTGAGGCGTCGCGATTCCGCCGATTGCCCGGATTCCACCCATTTCCGTGACTCGCTGGTACGAGTCGATTCTGGATTCTGGACCTAATCAGGTAAATCCTGGCTGCGCGTCGCAGCCAGTATGAAGATCGGTCTTGTCGGCAAACCCAACGTGGGCAAGTCCACCTTCTTCTCCGCAGCGACGCTGGCCGAGGCGGCAATCGGCAACTACCCGTTCACGACAATCAACGCCAACCACGGCGTCGGCTATGTCCGCGTCGCGGATCCCGGAGCAGGCTTCGGCGTCGTGAGCACGCCTCGCCACGGAAAACTTGCCGGCAGTACCCGGTACGTCCCGGTAGAACTCGTCGATGTCGCCGGCCTCGTCCCCGGCGCCCACGAAGGTCGCGGGCTTGGCAACAAATTCTTGTCCGACCTCGGACAGGCCGATGCTCTCATCCACGTCGTGGACGCCGCGGGCGCAACCGATGCTGAGGGAAACGTCTTGCCGCAACGTGGCCACGACCCCTTGGCCGACGTCAAGTTCCTCGAAGACGAAATCGACTGGTGGATTGAGGGCTTGATTTCAGATGGCTGGGACCGCGTTGCCAAACGCATCCAAATGGAAGGCCGCAAAGTCGAGACGGCCATTGCCGAAAGGCTCAGCGGGATTGGCGTCAGCGAACTGCTTGCCGCCAAGGGTCTGCGTGAAGCCGGGCTTACGGGCAAGAAGCCGACCGAACTCGAGGAGGGCGGCCTTCTTGCCTTGGCACGCGCGATTCGCCGTGCATCAAAACCCATGGTGCTGGCGCTCAACAAGGCGGACCTGGTGGACGGCCCGACACTCGCCAAGATGGAAGCGGCACTCACCGTCCCGCACGTTCGGACAAGCGCGCAGTCCGAATTCGCATTGCAGAAAGGCGTTCAGGCGGGCCTAATTGAGTACGAGGCGGGGGCTTCATCATTTTCGGCCAAGGGCGCGTTGTCGCCGCCGCAAAAAAAGGGCCTCGACTACATCCAAGACCATGTCCTGCGGCCGCTGGGCGGCACGGGCGTCACCCAGGCAATCGAACTCGCCGTTTTCCAACTACTGCAGCGCATTCCGGTCTTCCCGGTCGAGGATGAGTCCAAACTGACGGACAAGGAAGGGCGTGTCCTGCCTGACTGCCATCTTGTCGTTCCCGGCACGACAGCCCGGCAGCTCGCCTACAAGGTGCATACGGACCTCGGCGAGCACTTCATTCGAGCTATCGACTGCCGCACCAAGCGCGCGATTGGGCATGACCATGTCCTAGCGGCCGGCGACGTCGTCAAGATTGTGGCCAAGACGTGAGGATCGGGCGCGTGACCTTCCCGGAATCCCCGAAAATGGCTTGAATCGGCCCGTGAGGGCCCTCAAAAACCCTCCTGTTGTCCTCCTGGCCCGCTGCGAGAAACCTTAATCTGCGCGAGGCGTGCGCCGCAACCATGAGTACGCCGCTGGCTGCATCCCGGCGCGTCAAGGATAACCGCTTTTTCCAGAACCGCGTGGAAATCGCGCCCCCTGCGCCCCCACCACTCCCCGGCTCCAAGCCTGCCGCCAAGCGGCTTGAGGACGAGGACGAAATCAAGGTCTTCCTGCACGATGAAGGACCCGTGGCCGAAGGCGTCCGCCGCGTCCTTTTGGCCGTCAAGCAGAAGCGCATCGAATTGGGCAATGAATGGGATGTCCGCGGCGCCATTGCGCACTTCGTGCAGGCCTACCAGCACGCCGTCCCCAAAGCGGACAAGGAGTACGTTCGCGGTATGCAGTTGGCGCTCAAAGTCTACCTCGGACAGAAGGAGGGATTGTAATGACGACCGCGAAAGTGTCGCGCGCAAAACACGCCGGCAAGGCGACGCCTGCGACAGTCCACCGGAAGGCCAAGGCGCCGGCAAAACCCGCCAAGCACATCAAGACCGCAAAGGAAATTCTCACAGCGGCCCGGAAAGGCAGGCCCGTCAAGGTCGAGTCGCATCAGGACATTCCGACGACGCGCAAGGGCCGCAAGGAACCGCTGCACGCCAAGGATATCCTCAAGCGCGCCAAAGCCGGAAAGGTCGAGGCCAACCAGGATGCGCTTGAACCGCAATTGCGCCGCGCCGCCGACATCCTGAAGGAACTGCGCAAGGAACATTTTGAGTTCCACCATGCCGTCACGAACAAGAACGCCTTCGACCCATCCGCCTTCAACGAATTCTTCATGGCCGAAATCGAGGCCGAAGTCGCCAAGCACGCGACCATCTACAACGACCGCTTCGCCCGCTGGCGCTGCCAGTGCTGCGACGTCGTCATCCCCGTTCCGCGCCGCACGACAGTTTACCACGGCGACTACGTGCTCGAGCACGACGACGTTCTCGGCCTCATCGTCAACGGCGAACGCTGGGTGCCCAAGGCTGAGACGCCCCTCGAAGTTGTCCAGCCGGGCCGCCTCAGGAACCCGTGGACGGGACGCACCATCGAAGGGCGCGACGCGGGGACGACGGGCGCATACTAGACCGACGGCCGGCTTCAAAGCATGCAGCATGCATTCTCCCCGGGGATTCTACCGAACGCCCGCGTGCCCTCGACCGAACGTGTAGCAAGCCGTAAAGTATCGAAAGGTGAGTAGAACATCGTGATCCCGCGTGCCCTGACTTTCCTGATCATCGCTTCCGGCTTGGCAGCGTGCGTCCAGGTGGCTCCCGGCGCAGACGTTCAAACCCTCGATCAAGCGACGTCGGTAGGCACTCTTCCCCCCGGCACTTATCCTTGTCACGTGAAGACCCCGGAGCAGTTCAGCGTCCTGGACAACCAGACGTGGTCCACGGTCTGGGAGGTCTGCCGCTCCCGGGTGCAAACGATTGTCTTTTCGAATGGCACGGGCCACGCCAAAGAGAGCAGGCCCCCTCTGCCCGACGTGGACTTCTCCCATTCGATGGTCGTGGGCTATGCTTGGGGGAACCAGCGTGCCAGCTCCAGCGTGGACTTGGACTGGAACGCCACGACGTCCACGGTGGTCGTCACGCGTGTTGCGACAAGCGCCACGTGCGTTACGATTGCGATGACGTTCCCTCAGGGTAGACTCATGGTCGTGCCGCGCACCGACTTGCCCGTCACCTTCCAATTCATCGACGCAACCGGACCCCCATGCGAGTAGTCCAGTGACCCGCCCGAAAGAACCACGACCGCCAGATAGGGGAATGGCAGGGTGAGAACGATTGTCTCATTCGTGGCAGACGGGCCCCCATCCTGAAGCGCCTAATATCTCACCCGTGTGGGAGAAACTAAGGTAACGAAATGGACATACAAACGACAGGGAATTGAATGGCGAATCAACTGTTCAAGGGCTTGACGCTCACTATAATCGTGCTCGTGGTGGCGCTTTCAGGTTGTGCCAATTCGTCTGTCGCGCCGCCTCCGGCGGAATCCGGCCAAGTGGCCACTACGGATCCAACGCCCGATTCAACACGGTCCTCTGCTGCGGGCTCCATCTCGAATTCCACGCCGGTTGCCTCTGCTTTTGTCGGTGCAGCTCCGGCCCAGGCTATCCGTTCGTTGTCATGGAACACGACCGGGGATGCGCTTATCCGTTTCGAGTTGACGGCCCCCAAGTTTGCGATTTGCGATGTTGTGGCGGAGGTCAATTTTCGCCAGCAGGCCAGACTAGGGTCGTTCTTCATGCTGGAAGGGTCAAGCGGAGCTGGCTTTACGTATGGGTCCGGCGAAAGCCTCCATGCGGGCCCGGTTGACACCGCCCAGACGGCAGAAAACGATACGCAGGCAGTGCGTAATGAAATTCGGGGCGAATCTTGGGGGACCACATCCTATACCATCGCCGTGCGCAACATGGTTTGGTGGCCTAATTCGTTTGTGAAGAATGCGACCATGCGAATCAACGTCACATGCGAGGCCGCGTTCGAGATTTCCAATGTGACTGGGTCACGCGCCGTGACAATCCTCACCGAAGCCAATTTCAAGGGAGGGGTGGGGGCCGGACCGATACAGCAATCCGCCGCAATGAATGACAAGTGGCAGGGCTTGGCGGTGGGTAGCAAGGTGAGCATGGTGGGGCTCGTTTTCGGGTACGGGCCCGCCATACACATGACGGCGACCACGAGCAAGGATTCCTTTGTTTGGCAGAGTGCCAACAATGATGCCAACCACCTATTGTTCCGAGAGATTCCAGCCGGCAACCTGGCATTGAGCCTAGACGCCCTCTCGGGCCACTTGGGTTTAGTCGTCGGGGACTTCGAACCCCTGCCGATACCTGAGAATCTCCTGCCGGGCGGCCAGGCCTAGATTCCGCCGCCGCAGGCCGAAGCGCCCAGGGGCGACTACTTCCTGCCGCCGTAGCCGGTCAACTGGGAGTACCCCGGCTCCAGTAAAAGGGCCGAACAGGATGCCCTGCCCCCGGAGAGAGTCCAAGCCCCCGAAATCATGCCGGCCGGCTGTTGAACGCTACAGAAAGCCGAGTGGTAGGTGGGAGCCTCCATCCTGAAGCGCCTAATACCTCACCCGTGTGGGAGCAAGCAAGGCAACGAAATGGACATGCTAACGACAGGAAATTGAATGGCGAATCAGCACTTCGGCAGCATGATGTTTACTACAGTCGTCCTCGTGGCGGCGCTATCCGGTTGCGCTAGTTCCCCTGTCGCATCGCCCCCAGCGGAATCCGGCCAAGCCACCGCTACGCAGCCAATGCCCGAATCAACACTGCCCTCGTCTGCCTATCCCGCCCCCAATTCCACAGCGGCCCCCTCCGCATTTGTCGGCCAGGCGCCGGCACATGCCACCCGTTCACTATCTTGGAACACGACCGGGGATGCATTGCTACGTTTCACGATGACGGCAACGAAAACCGGCGCCGCATTTCCGCAATGCGGCCTAGTAGTAGAAACCAGTTTTCAGTATCTCTACGACGCACAAAACGCGGCATTTTTCGTTCTCTCCAGCGACGGGGGGGCCTTTACGTATGGGGCGGGCCAAAGCGTACACGTCGGCCCGGTTGCCCCGCACGGGGTCGACGACGGCAATCTTCATGCCTGGCGCTTTGAAAGCGGTCCCGGCGATACCTGGGGGACAAACACGTACACGATAGGGGTGCTCAACATGACGTGGTGGAAAAATGATGTCGTGGGGGACACGACCTTGCGCGTCACGCAAACGTGCGATTCACCATTTGAAATTTCAAACGTGACCGGGTCACGCACATTGAATATTCTCACAGAGGCCAGTTTCCACGGGGGGGTGGGAGCTGGACCGGTACTGCAGTCCGTGGCAACGGCAGATAAGTGGCAAGGGTCAGCGGTGGGCTCTAAGACAGCCATGGTGGGACTTGTTTTTGGTTATGGTCCCGCCGTGCACATGACGGTCACCACCAGCAAAGATTCCTTTGTATGGCAGAGTGCCAACAATGACGCTAACTACATGGTTTTCCGAGAAATCCCGGCCGGCAACCTGGAACTGAACCTGGACGCCTTCTCCGGCCACCTGGGCTTAGTCGTCGGGGACTTCGAACACCTGCCGTTGCCGGAGAAATTCTTGCCCGGCGCAACATAGTTTGCGCCCTTCTGTATTCCACGAGGGAAGTACGTGTATCCTCTGTGGAATGCAACCGGGGCCGCCGAGTGGGCTAAATAGGTGACCTTCGTCGCAAATCGTGCAAGACCGGCTTCGGCCGTTCTCGTTCTGGAATGTAGCCCTCGGGCTGAACCGGAAAAACCGCGAACTTGCCCTCGGGCCAAGACCTGCTCTTGGAATCCCTCGAATGGCCGGAATCGCACCAAGAGGTGCAACCACATGCCCAACGCGTACCACCACATCGGAGAAACCTGGAAGAAACACGAGAAGGCCTTCGGCACCGCCCAATGGGACCGCCTGGTCCTATGGCGCAGCGAAGAGTCCTTCGTCCGCGTCGAGCGCCCTACCCGCCTCGACCGCGCCCGCTCGCTCGGCTACAAGGCGAAGCAGGGCATCGTCATCTGCCGCGCCCGCGTCCGCCGCGGTGGCCTGCACAAGGTCCGCCCCGTCCAGGGCCGTGTCCCCTCCAAGATGGGTGTCAACAAGATTACGATGCGCGAGAACATCCAGTCCATCGCTGAGATTCGCGCCTCCAAGCACTTCCCCAACCTCGAGGTCCTCAACTCCTACTGGGTCGGCGAGGACGGCAAGCACCAGTACTACGAGGTCATCCTCGTGGACCCCCACCACCCGTCCATCATCAACGACAAGGACTTGGGCTGGCTGGCAACAACGCCCGCCACCAAGCGCGTCCTTCGCGGCCTTACATCGGCCGGCAAGAAGCACCGCGGCCTGCGCTACAAGGGCAAAGGCTCCGAGCACACGCGCCCGTCGGTGCGCAAGTCCGGCGTCCGCCTCAAGAACCGCCTGCTGTGGAAGAAGCAGGACCAAGCCAGGCGCATCCGCTTGACGTAGCACGAAACGGGTTCGCTTCGCGAACCTCGTTTCGCGCCTGCCAGGAGATTCGGGGGCCCTCCGGGCCCCCGAACCCCCTCGGAGGACGGGGCGGCCGCTCACGCGGCGCGCCTCGTCGGCGCGCCGTTCCATCCGCTGCGGCGCCACCTGCGGGGGCGCACGCGTGCGGGCGCGAGCTGTGCTCGCGCGCGGCCGCCCAGGCCGCAGGATGGCCAACGTCGAATGCACGACCATGCCCACAAGGGCCATTTGGTCGTTTGACCATCCACAATCAATGGACTTGCGCACAGCCAGTTTTGACGACTGGCTTGCCTTCTACTTTGACCGGCCGGTGGACGAGAAACCAAACGGCACGATGCCAGCATGGGCGAAGGCGTACGAACACCGGCCTTGGGATAGCAAAGAAGTAATTGCAACGGACCCGCGCGTAACCCTCGCGCACATGGTGCAACTTTGCGAAACGCCGGCGGTTCTGCTCGAGCGATATACCAAGGAGCAGGCGGCTCGCGGAATCGACGCGCTTCGTTCCTTGGGCTGTGGCATGCGGGTCGATGACCCGCGATTACCCCTGGACGAGGCGACTCGTCTCATCAGGGCCCTTCATCCACTCTATGATCGGCTGCTTGCGCGGCACCGCGAGTTTGATCCCGAAGAGGTGTGGGGTCTCTTGGCACCCGGAAGCGGCTGGGATCCATGGAATGACCCGCTCGCTGCAGCAGCCCGCCAGCGCCAGGACGAATTGCGGCCCGTATTCCTGGCGACGCTTAGCAGAATGCTGACCGCCGACAGGGACGTGCAGCGATGTGCCGTATGGATTCTCTCCTGCGGCGTTGGTGGTGGCGTGCTTGACGAGTGGCTTGAGACTCGTCCTGATTTGGATCCCGAACTTGAGCAGGCCGCGAGCTTGGCACAGAGGGGAATCGCCCTGTGGCCCCCACTGGCATATGGCGGACCGCTGCCGGATCCTCATCCGTCCTACCTCCGTCGGCCGGACGGGACCTGGTAACGCCGATGGCGATAGAGCGGAAGAGGGGTCGACTGCTTGGCACGACAAAGGGCTGATGCCGCATCCAGGCGCATGCGCGCGTATGCACATGCATACATGGCCATGGCCGGCCATGGCCGGGCAAAAAGGACTAACCAAGTTCGTTAGAGGTCGGCGAAGCCATGCGCCTAGCCAATACGCTGCCCCGGCGGCCCCCGCCAGCCCGTGCTTCGCGGGGCGCGGCGTGCCAAGCCCTCGCTCTGCGCGCTGCGGCGCATGCAATCGCTCGCCCCGACCGGGGCAGAGTCCCGAAGCTGCCCTGGAGTGTCACGCGTCCGGCCTGGGTGGCCGCCCCGAGCGGAGCGAGGGTCGGTGCCGAGGCCGCAAGCGGAGCGTGCGGCGAGGCACGAGAGGAGCCGAGGTGCCTCAGCGAGCCCGCGGGCGACGCTGTGCGCCAATGGCGAGCAGCCACCCTATCCTCCGAGGGGTCTGGGGCCCGGAGGGCCCCAGAGTCGGCTGACACTAACGCCCGCGGGTTGGGTGCCGAGCGAAGTGAGGCACCCAAGCCGTGGCTACTTGTCCTGCAACTGCTCTTGCAGCGTGATGACCATCTCGGTCAGCAGGTCCTCGAAGACCGTGTTCTTGTATTCCTTTGCCGCTCCCGTGTCGGTCTGGGTGCGGGCGATGAAGAAGTGGCCTTCCTTGACGATTTCAATCTGGCATAGCGTGTCCTTGCCAGGGTGCTTTTCGAGTTTGAACTTCGGCAGGATGACGGGGGCTTCCTCGTCGGCGGCGTGCATCTTGGCGCCGGCGGAGGCGGGAAGCGTGCCTCGTTTGACCGGCATGGCTCCCTTGCCGCCCGTTGGCGGTAATCCCTTTTCGGCCAGAGCGGGCTTGCCGGCGGGCGCCTTGATGGGGGATTGCTTGGTGCCCGCCGCTGCAGGCTTTGTCGCGGGCTTGGCGGCAGGTTTGGCAGATTTGGCAGGCGTTGGCTTGCCCTTCGGCGGGCTGGGCTTGGCTGCCTTCTTGGCGGGGGCGGTCTTCTTGGCGGAGGCCATGGCGAGCCCTGAACTCAGGTCCGCTTAAGCCCTTGGGGTGGCGTCATCCTCGGCGGGGCCGACCGGGGCCGGGCCGCTTGATGCGGTTCTTGGGCTGGCCCTTGACGCCTGGCGGCGGGCCGCGGCGGCGCACGCGGGCCTTCTGTCCGGGCTGGGCCTTGCCGGGCGCCATGTCGGCGAAGGCGCGGCGTACGTTGCGGGCCAGTAGGAACCCGCGTTGGAGAGTGCGGTTCTGGTCGGACTTCAGCGTCTTTACGACCAGGCGAATTCCCTGCACCTCGCGAACGCGTCCGATGTGGATTTCCTCTTCGGGTGCAACTTCCTCGCGGAAGGCCCGCGTGGTTTCCCCTTGGTTCAACGTGTAGTTGACGGCAACCGTGTCAAACAGGACCGCATAGAGCATGCGGAGGTTGCGGCCAGGGGCTGATTTTGGGCGTTGTCCGTCTGCAAGTTCAACGGCGGTGATGCGGATACGGTGACCTTCCACTTGGAACTCGTCGTCGGGTGCGACGGGGCCATCGAGTGGCACCTCGACCTTCGATGTGCGGGCCGTTGCGCCTTGGCTCAGGATGACGGGGACGACGACGGTGCGCTCCTTCTTGGGCGCAGGCAGCGTTCGCGGGGTCTTGCATTCGAGGCACCGGACAGTCCATCCAGCCGCCGCGGCTCGCAGGACTTCGTGTTCCTCGATGGCGCCGCATGTCGGGCAGTCCAGCCAGAGCTCGTCACCAGTCTCCTCTTCGTCGAACTCCTCCTCGTCGCCCATGGCGCGTGCGAGCCCCCTGCACGGAAAAAGGGTTGGTTCGCGCGCCCATGTCAGGGCAGCCGCAGATTTCGCAGATTGCGCGGATGCTGGACGGAACATGGCGGTGGGTGTTGCCCGGCGACGCCGCAGGCGGAGCCGGGCCCGGGTGGCCGAAGGCCGCCCCCGACGAAACGGGTCGTCTTCGTCAAGCCGCGCGCAGCGTCGGCTACGAAGGGACGACCCGTTTCGTCGCGTTACTTCTTCTTGAGGTAAGGAAGGCCCGTGCGCTTGTTCACGGCTACATCGTACCCTTCCGGCATCTCGACTGGCACGCCGCTATGCGGGCGGCGCTGGCTGAAAAAGTAGATGATCTGCTTGTGGCCGCCCTTCAACTCGATTTCCCTTGCGTGCAGGGTGTAGCCGTTGTGCGTATACGCCACGCGGCACCATGCCTGCGCTGACGCTTAGCCATTGTGCCGACGGGGCGCGCCTAGTCCGACGCTTCCCGCTCGCCAATCGGCAGGACCGGCAATCGCTTTTCGGCTATCGACGCGCGGAACCAAACGATGCTGGACGGCACGAGAGGATGGTCCATCCGTGGTTCTCCGGGCAATCCGTGGAATCGCGCCATCAGGCGCCTCAGATTGCGTCCCGGATTCC
The DNA here is from genome assembly GCA_964627625.1 of uncultured Halobacteriales archaeon. Classification (GTDB taxonomy): domain Archaea; phylum Thermoplasmatota; class E2; order JACPAO01; family JAHFTW01; genus JAHFTW01. Next base: position 164,278 of record CAZVJB010000003.1, on the reverse strand, counting down.
CTGTTCCGTCACGTTGACGACCGCTTCGCCTTCCGGCAAGTGTGGCGAGTCCACGAGGCGGCAGATGCGCTTTCCACCCTTGCTCTTGCGCAGGTAGATGCGAAACGTGCTGGTGTGACCGACGATGTGGCCGCCGATGGGACGGGTCGGGTCGCCGAAGAAGGCATCCGGCTTGGCCGAGACTTGGTTTGTGACGACAACAGCGGCGTTCTGGATGCCGCCGAGGCGCTGTAAGTCATGCATGTGGCGGTTGAGCTTCTGTTGGCGGTCGGCGAGCGTGCCGCGTCCTACGAACTCTGCGCGAAAATGCGCGGTAAGGGAGTCGACGACGATGAGTTTGACGGGAAACTCACGGCAAATCTCGGCGGCGCGTTCGGCAAGCAACATCTGGTGGTTGCTGTTGAAGGCGCGAGCCACATGGATTTTCTTCAGGGTCTCCTGCGCGTCCATGCCCAAGGCTTCGGCCATCTGGGTGATGCGTTCGGGGCGGAACGTGTTTTCGGTGTCGATGAACAAGGCGTGGCCGTCGAGGCCGCCGTCTTCGGGCTTGCGCTGCACGTTTACGGCAAGCTGCATGGCAAACTGCGTCTTGCAGGAGCCGAATTCGCCGTAGAATTCAGTGATGGCTTGCGTCTCGATGCCGCCGCCCATGAGTTCGTCAAACGCCTTGGAGCTGGTGCCGATCTTGTTTACGGTCTTGCGACGCTCGGCCACCTCGAGGCCGGTCTCGAAGCCGCCGACGTCGGCCAGTTTGCGAGCCGCATTGATGATCTTCTGCGCGATGCCCTCGCCGATGTCGCATTTTTCCGCAATGTCGCCCGGTGACGCAACGGCGATGGCCATGAGGTCTTCGTAGCCGGCTTCCTTCATCTTCTCCGCGGTGGCGGGGCCGACGCCGGGCAGGTCCTCAACCGTCATGCGGATGTGGCCCTCCTTCTTCGGGTCGTTCGAGATGTTCACGTCGTTTTCCAAGGTTGCGTCGTAGTCTTCTTCCATGGCAACCGATTCCTTCTGTTTTCTGGCCATTAGGGCACCAGCCCCCTGGAGACTTGGCCCGGAGTTAGCCATGAGGGCCCGGGTGGATGAAAGTACTGGTCCAGGCGCTGGCTTGCCCTTCTGTTCGGCTGCTGAGGCAAGCCGCCTTTTCGCCACTATTTTCCTTTCTTGGCACGGGCGTCGTGCAGACGCAAGAGGGCGTCAATCTTGGCCGCGTCAAATCCTGGTGTGGCGGGTGCGCGAGCGGCAATCCGCTCAACGAGCTTGCCTGAGGTCGGGCGCTGCGCGGGCTGCACCGGGGCAACGCCCGGCGGCGTCGGCCGAGGGGCCGTAACAGGGACGGCGGGGGCCGGCGCCGATGTTGGTGCGCGGGCCGGCGTGGCCGGGGCAACCGGCGTATCGGGCGGCTGCCAGCCCTCGGGCGCCGCGGCCCTGGATAGGTTCGCAAGGCGCTTTGCTCGCTCGTCTGCCGCCAGGGCAATGGCTCGCGCCTCGTCCTCGTCGCGGCGCCGGGCCTCGGCCTCTGCCGCGGCGTCCTCGCGAGCCAGCGCCTCGCGGCGCTGCTGCTTGGCAAGTTCGGCCACGCGCGTCGCTTCCTGCCTTGCCAGCTCCTTCGCGTCGCGTGCGGCTTGCTTGGCATCGTCCTTCGCGCGGCGTGCCGTCTCCGTCTCGGCGGCGATTTGCGCCTTGCGCTCGTCTTGCTCGCGCCTGCTGCGCTCTTTCTCCTCGCGCCGGCGCTCACCCTCGGACTCATCGCGGGAAACCTTGAGGCTCTCACGCTCCGCCTCGTCGGCCGCGGCCTTTGCCGCTGTGTCGCGCAGTTCGGCCGCCCGGCGTTCCTCGTCCTTCGCCTTTTGCTTGTCGGCACGTTCAAGGTCCTTCTTGGCGGCGCGACTAAGATCGGTTTCAACGGGCTTCGCGTCCGCGTCCTGGGTCTTTTCCTTGCGGAAGCGCGACAGGAAGGCCTTCTTCTCCGCCTCGTCGCGGGCGGTGTCGGGTTTGGCTTTCGTGAAGCGTCCGAGAAAGCCCTTCTTCGGCTCGGTCGCGGCCTCGACGGGCGCCTCGACGGACGTCGTCGCTGCGACTTCGACCGTCTGGCCGCGCTTGCCCTTTGCCTTTGGCGTCGCAACAACGACCTCGGCGGCAGCCTGCGCCGGCTCGTCGGCAATTTCCACTTTCCTGGACTTGAAGCGACCGAACAGGCCCTTCGTCGGCTTCGAGGGCAGCGGCGTCTCGTCGGTGCCGCGCAAAGGTTCGGCCTTCTTGCCGCGCTTGGCACCCTTGACGATTTCGACGGTTTCGACGGTCTCAGGTTTGGCGGCTTTATCGGCTGCATCCGGTTTCTTTGCGAGCTTTTTCGCCGCGCTCTTGGCGAGCTTCGCCGCCGCAGCCTCCTCCTTGGCCTTCTTCTTCGCGTCTATCTTGGCGAGTTTGGCCGCCTCCTTCTCTTGGCGCTTGACGTCGCGCTTGGAGAGAGCGGGGGCGCCGGCCGGGGGAGTTTCAGGAGTCTTCTGCTTGCGTTGCAACCGTGCCAGGAGTCCGACCTTGCTGCGCGGTTTTGCATCGGCGGTGTCGTTCGCGACGGCCTCCGCCTTGGTGGCCTTCCCTTGCTTGGCGCCCTTGCGGGCACCGCCATCCTTGCTGACCTTGGGAGTTGTTGCGTGCTTCTCGGCTTTCGCCTTCCTTCCGAACCGACTGAGCAGGCCAATCTTCGCCGGCTTTTCGACGGCGGGTTCTGGCTTGGGCGCCTTGGCCACGACAGCGGGGCTTTCTGCAACGGCGTCCGCCGCGATGGCGGGTTTCTTGCGGCCGAACCGGCCAAATATGTCCTTGCCGCCGGGCGTAGCGGCCGCGCTCGGAGTTGCATCGGTCTTTGCGGCTTTCCGGGCGCGCTTGGCTTCCTCTTTGGCCTTGGCGACGTCGGCCTTGCGCTTCTCCTCGGCCGCCTCGCGTTGCTCCTTCTGCCGCGCCTTCTCCTCGCGGCGCAGGGTGCGCAGATCAGTCGGTTTCTCGTCGCTGTGGGGGGCCGTGACGGGAACGAGCGCTTCGGTGACGTGGAAGCCGCCGGGCGTCGTGTACTCGCGTCCCGGCCGGTGCCCGAAGGCATAGACTCGCCCTTGGTCGCCGCGGTCGTCCTCTGGGAGCTTCGCGAATGGACTCACGCCGCCCGGCAACCGAGGCTTTACCTTCGCGGCGTGCTCGTCCTCAGGCAATTTCTCAAATGGGCTACGGCCGTCGGGAAGCCGAGGTTTCAGATGCGGCGCGTGCAGGTCCTCCGGCAGCTTGGAAAACGGACTTCGGCCGTCGGGCAGGCGGGGCGCGTCGTGGACATGTTTGTCGGCGTCCAGGCGGGAAAACGGACTGCGGCCGTCAATGAGGCGGACCTTTTCGCTTGCGGCTGCCTTGCGCTCGGCTTTGCCCTTCGTCGCATTCCATTTCTCGTGGCGCGCCTGTTCGGATTGCTCCCAGACGGAACCATCGTAAGGGCTGGAAATCGGGTGCGAGATTGATTGTTCCCAAAGGGAGGTGGATTTGCCCGCAATCTTCGCATCGCGTTCGCGGCGGCGCGCCATCTCGCGTTCGCGGCGTTGGGCATCCCTGCGTTCGCGCTTCTCGATTCTGGCGATTGCACGCGGGCCTAGGCCTGCCGCAGGAGCCGGTGCGGCCTTGCCGGCGCCGCCGGCTTTCACCTTCGCCTCTGGCTTCGCTGTATTGTCGGCCGTGCCGTGCTTGGCCTTTGCCCGCGCGGCGGTTGCCTTGGCGGCGGCCTTGGCAGCCTTGTGGGCCTCCTTGGCGGCCTTTTTCTCGAGTTTGCGCGCCTGCTTCACCTCGCGCGCCTGGGACGCGGCAACCTCCTTCGGGGACATGCCCTTGTCCGCCTGCGAAACGGCTCCGGCCTTCTTGCCAAACGGTAGCCAGCCCCGCGCCGGGCCCGCCTTGACGACCTTTGCCTTTGGCTCCTGGCGGCCTTTGCTGACCTTTGTTGCGGAGAATTCCTTGAGTGGCTTTCCTGGCTTCCGCTGCTGCGACGCTTCGTCCACGACGTCGATGCGCCGGCCAAATGGCAAGGCGAAGCGACTCTTCTTCTGCGCGCCGCCGGTCGGCTCAATCTTAGACCTTCGCCCGGACGCGAGCGGGGAACTTGGCTCCAGTGGCTCCGCATCGTCGCCGGCGTCCGTCACCGTTTTCGTCCGTCCGAAGGCGGGCAATTTGAACCGGGACGCCGGCTTCTCTTGCGGTGCCGTTTCGTTGGCTTCGGCGGCCGCGTCTACGACCTCCGTTTTTCGGCCGAACCGTAGCAGGCCTTTTCGAGACGACTCGGGTTGGGGATCTGGTTTAGGCATCGCGGCTCGTGCGGACTTTGGCGCTACCGAGGACTCCGCGACCGCGGGGCTAGCCCCGGCGGCTTGTTTGCGGCGCAGCCGTGCGAGAAGACCCGCCTTGACGCCGTCGTCAACCTCGTCGCCGTCCGAGATGATGGTTGTAGCGTCTTTGCGGCCGAAACGCAAGATGCCACGCTTGCCCCCAGGCGCACTCTCGGCCTCGGTTTCCTTAGCCGTTGCAGCCAGTGCCGCGTCGGCCTTGGCTTGCTTGGCGTTGCGAGCCGCCACAATGGCGGCGGCTTTTTCGGCGCGCTTGTCAGCCTTTGTGGTCTGCGCGGCCGCTGCTTCTCGTGCGGCCGCCGGCCGTTGACCGGCAAGGCCGAGGAGCGACTTGCAGTTCGGGCAACTCGCCTCGGCGGCCGCGGCCGGCGCCGCGAAGACGTGGTTGCATTGCGCGCACTGGACAGACTGAACGGCCGCGCCGTCCGATTGCACCGTCGCGGGGCCGTCCTTGCGTGCGCCGCGTTCGGCCCGCGCCGACTTCTTGACGGCCTCGTCGTCGGGCGTGGGCGTCGCGGCCTGTTCGGTGCGGCGCTTGAACAGGAACCGGCGGCCCGCAGGCTTCTCGTCGGTCGTCTTCGTGCGATTGACCTCGACGCTGGGCTTTGTCTTGCGCGCAAAACGCTGCATGAAGCCGCGCTCCGCCTCGTGTTGCGCCTCGACCGCCAGTTCGGCGCCGTCGACCGGCTCTGCAGGCGACTCCTCATCGTCCTTGTCCTCCTTGCGCGTCGCTCCAAGTTCGCGTTTGAGGGCTGCGGCACCGGGATCGGCGCGTCGGGGTTTGAGTTTCCGGGCGGCCTTGATCCAGTTGCCCGCGACCTTGGGCGTCACAGCCACGCCGACGACGGTTTGCTCCAATCCATCTAGGTAGGACTGGATTTTGGCGGCAAGCGGCTCGCGTTCCTGCTGGGCGAGTTCGAAGATGGAATTAATGTCGCAGCGGACCAGGACCTCGGCAAACTGCGGGCCGACGCCTTTCAGTCGGATGAGTTCGGCCATGTCCTGCCAACTGCGGATGCGGGCTACCGGTATGCCGGTCTTGGTTGCAAGTTGTTCGGCGTCCGCGGCCACGAGTTGCTCGCTCGTATCAATCCCCTTGGCCTTGAGTTTCAACGTGAAGGTCGGGCCAATGCCTTCGATGGCAAGAATCGGGATTCCGGCCCCGGCAGCAGGCGTGCGGTCGCGCCAGCGCAAAAACCGGCTCCTGGCCGAGGTTGGCGCGTCCTGCGGGAGCGGCGGGCCCTCCGCCCGCGACCTCTTGGTGCCCTTGGCCAATCAGGCCACCTCACAAGGGGAGTGCCGTGGCCCATGGCAGGGGTTGGCTTTGGCAACGGGCACGACGACGGCTCCTCCAGAGGCGATTCCGCACAGTCCGGCTATAAATAAAGGGGTTGGCGCGAACTTTGGATTGGCGATGGGCGCAACCGTACTTCCGCGACCGCCCGAGAAACGCGGGCGCCGTCCGGCCACTCTGGCCAGCCAGCGTGCCCGCTCCATCGGCCCAGGGGGCATCGGTTAGCCGCGTTAGGCAAGGTTTTTGCCCTCCCTGGACAACCCCCGTTCGCATGTCACCGAAGGGTCCGTCAGCTCGCCTGGCAGTTGCACTTCTGTGCGTGGCCGCGCTGGGCGTTGCCTCCACGGGCGTCTTTGCCCAAGGTCCGGCTTTTGCATTGACTTCAACGGCATTCCTGGACGGCGACGACATCCCCGTCACGTACACGTGCAACGGCTCCGACTTTTCACCGCCGCTCTTCATGGCAAACGTTCCGGCCGGAACGGCAGTTCTGGCCTTCAGCGTGGTCGATGTATCGGCCGGCAATTTCGTCCATTGGATCTTCTGGGACCTGCCGCCGGCGTCGAACAGCCTCGCCGGCAATGAAGATGTGGCGTTTCTAGGCGCGATTGAAGGCAACAACGACTTCGGCCAGCTCGGATATGGTGGCCCGTGCCCACCGTGCGGGACGCACACGTACAGGTTCACGGCATTCGCCCTTGACGCGCCTCTTGGCCTAGCGTCCGGGTCCGACATGCCCACAATGGCTGCCGCGCTGGCCGGCGTCACGATTCTTGCTCAAGACGACCTAGACGGCACGTTCATGACCTGCGCCGTCGTCGGTTTGCCGGCGCCGCCCCCGCCTCCCCCGCCGCCGCCCGGGACTACGGGACCCGACAGTGATCAGGACGGCATCGCCGACTCCTCCGACAATTGCATCAGCCTACCGAACCACGACCAGGAAGACCTGGACGGGGACGCTGTTGGCGACGTCTGCGACGACGACGTGGACGGCGACGGCATCAAGGACGCGGATGACATCTGCCCCGTGAACGCGGACCCTGGCCAAGAGGACCAGGACGGCGACGGCAGCGGGGACGCATGCCAGGAAAAGGGGCCTCCGGGCACGACGCCCGCAACGGCGCGGGACGTCGACGGCGACCTCGTACCGGACGCGTTCGACAACTGCGCCACGCTCGCAAACAACGACCAAGCGGACCTCGACCATGACCGGCTGGGCGACATGTGCGACGTCGACGCCGATGGCGACGGCGTGCTGGATTCCGGCCTGGCGCCACCGTTTGTGGACAATTGCCCGACCAAGCCAAACCACGACCAAACGGACAGCGATGGTGACGGTGCCGGAAACATTTGCGATGCTACGCCGAATGCTCCCGTCTGCACCAGTTGCAGCGTGCCGCCGCCGGCCACGCAGACAAGCGGTGAGACGGGGCCCGCCTTCCCCTGGGAAATGCTCGGGGGCGGCCTGCTGATTGGAGCCCTCGTTGGGATTGTCGCTGCGGCGGTCCTGCTGCGCAAGCCGGCGCACAAGTAGGCCGCAGGGCCGCATGCCGCAGGGCCGCACCCGCGCTGCCGGGCGACGCCTACGGCCGCCCGGATTCCAGGAGTTTTTCCAGCGCCCCAAGCGCGGCCTCCCGCGTGGATGGATAGACTTCAAGCTTGATGCGCACCTGCACTGCGTCTTCACCGTCCAGGAGTGCCAGGGCGCCGCCCGCGGCAGCCTGCTTGTCGATGCGCAAATAGAACACCCCGTCGTCGTCGATGCGTTTTGCGATGGTCCTGCGCAACGTCTCGAGCCCTCCGTCCAGGGCAAAAATGCGCTGAAGAATGTCCCGGATGGCCCGCGATTTGTCGACGGTCACCTCGAAGATATGCAGCGGCAGACCGTGGTGCGTCTCCATCGCATCGTCTTCAAACGCCGGCGCAAAATCATCCTCAGAAAGCCCGGCGACGAACCGCAGCGCCTCGCGTACCTTGCCGGGCTCTTCGGTCGGATGGCATGCGGCGCGCAGTCGCAGCCAATGGTAGCGGATAGGGAGCGGACGGGCGTCGGCCATGGCGGCACGCAGGCGTAGTCGCGGGCCTCTTGTCAAGTGTTCGGGCCGGCCGCGGCCCATTCGCGCGCGTCATGCGGTGCCGAGGACGGCAACCGCGTCGGGGCGGGCCATGATGCGCTGGAGGCCCGAAGAGGTCACGCGGTCGATGAGGCCGACGGCCTGGAATTGGCGCAGGTGGTACGCCACGAGCGACGGGTCGCAGTCGAGGTGTGTCGCAATCTCCTTCGCGGTGAGTCCCGGGTTGGTGACGATTTGGCCGAGGACTCGGCGAGCCGTCTCCGAGCGCAGCGTGTCATGGGCGGGCACGGCGGCCGAGCCTTCCGCGTAGTAGCCGACCGCGCCTTTCCATTCATGGCGGTGGACGAGCCCGGCCCTAAGCAGGATGTTGATGTGGTATTGGACAGATGCGGATCCTGCCCCCACCGCGCGTTGCAGGGCGCGGAAGTGAATGCCGGGGTGGTCGCGGATGTGATTGATAAGCGCCTGTCGTCCCGGATGCTCAAGAAGGTCCTCGTCGGCGATGCGGCTGAACAGCCCCATGGCACCCCCGCCCAGCCCGAGGGGCCACTGCCAAATGCTGCGTCCAGCGCGGGCGGCCAGACGGCGCCACGAAAGCAATACGACTCCAACCACCGTGGTCGCGGCGACGACGCCGGCCGTCCCGGCCGGGCTTGCAAGATCGGGACTCGTTTGTTCCGAGCGGGTCGGTGCCGCAGCGCTGCCGTCGATCGGGCGCATCCTGGGCTCGGAGGGTGTCATTGGCATGACACTACACGACCCGTCCAACGGTGCGGGCCCGCTTGCGTCGAAAACGTCGCCGGAGCAGTTTTGGAAGACGAGTTGGACGGCGGCCGCCGCGGCGCCGGCATCGCAGGCGTCGCCCAAACCATTCCCGTCCATATCAGTCTGATTCGGATTCGGTACCATGGGGCAGTTGTCCGCCACGTTTGGAATCCGGTCCTGGTCAGCGTCCGTGTCGCACAAATCGCCGAATCCGTCCCCGTCCACGTCGCCCTGGGGGGCGTTTGCGTTCTGGGGACAATTGTCGATGCCGTCTACGACCCCGTCGCCGTCCGTGTCCGCCGCGGCTAGCGTGCCGTCGGATCCGTCGCGGGGTGTTTGCGCGCCAAAGACAATGAGTTGGCCGACCAAGAGGCTGATGCATGGAATGTTCATCGTCGCGGTAACGACGCTTTCCCACATGCTCGATTCGCCGGCTTCATCCGTCACGGTTAGACGGACAATGTAGTCGCCGGGCGATGGGTACGTGTGCGCCGGGTCCTGCATTGCACTGGTCACGCCGTCGCCGAAGTCCCAGAGCCAGCTGCCAATTGCCGGGCCGCCCGGGACGGAACCATCGCGAAACTGCACGGGATGGGGGCCGCAGTCGCCTTCCATGGAGTCCCACTTGAACGACGCGGTCAATTTTCCTTGCGCAACAGCGCCTTGGGCCAAGATGAGAAGCGCCGCGACGGAGAGGACGGTGGCGCGCAAGGTTGTGTTGCGGAGATTGGACGAAGCCACGTTGACCACCGGTCGGTACCCGCCGACCTAAAGGTCCAATCGGAACCGGGTTCTAAAGATGATTGGCGCACTTTTTCGGGTAGCGGTAGGTTCTCCAGGGGGGATGGGGGCCGAGGCGGGGGGGAGTCGATTCCGAACTCCCAAGGCATTCAAGGCAGGCGCCGCCGTCGAGTCCGTGGAAAATGTCCGATGTTTCCGTCCGTTTTCAGGCACCTATGTGCGATTTCCGCGGAGTTATGCGAGGGCCTTGAACGCCTTCGCCTGACCCTTGTCGAACGTGCGCAGACCGGCCCCTTCGTCGAGCGCTGTGCAGATGGCGGCGGCGTCGCGCCACGATACGCCCTCATGCTGGGCAACGACGCGGTGCATGGCAGCGGCCTTGGGGGCGTCCATCAGGCGCATTCCCATCCTGCCGAGGTTCTCATGCGCCGCAAGCGAGGCATCGCGCCCGCCGCGCTTCCGGATCATGTCCAAGGTCTCGGCAAGGATGATGGGATTCACGAGCAGAGCGCCCGGAATGGAGGCCTCGCGCCGCGCTGCTTCGTGGTGCGCATCGTCAGCGTCGAAGAACGCATAGAGCCAGCTCGTGTCAGCGGCCCACATTCCGTGCCTCCCGGCGGGCGCGGCTTGCTGCGAACTCGCGGTCGAATTCGGCCTTGCTGATGCTTCGGCGTTTCAGCATCTTCTCGAGCTGGGCTTCGTAGAGGATTTCGTCGTGGTCCCGCGAGCCATTGGGGTCGCCGCTGTGAAACGTCGCGATGTGGCTTACGTCGACCTTTCCTGGCCTGCCGAGCACGTCCACTTCCAGTTCTTGCCCGACTTGCAGGCCAGCCCGTTCGAAGTCCGCTTTTGCGACCCGGAAGCCGTAGGAGTTGCCCCACTTCAGGATCTTGGTTTTCAACACGATTCGAGGCATGGCTAATGATGGTGGTTATACCTACTTAGAGGTTGGTGAAATCGGACGGCCGTTGGTGTGGCCACGCCAGCAATTCTCAAGAGGTCGGTACCAAGCTCGCTCGTCTACTGGAGGCGCTCGAGCCAGCCGTAGCCATCGCGGCGATGGAAGATGCGGACGACCTCGGTGCGACGTTCAACGATACGGAAGGCGATGCGGTAGTCGCCAACGCGGACCCGATAGTGCGCGGGAAGGTCTTGGTCGACGCGCAGGGCGCGAATGTCGAGTTTAGCGGTCCGGTTATCCTTGTCGAGCAGGTCGAGCGCCGCCCGGATGCGCCGCTTGGCCGTAGGGGAAAGGGAACGCAGAAAGCCGGCGGCTTGGGGTGCGTACTTCAGTCCCATTCGATGTCCTTGTGGTCGACCCACTTCGTGTCCGGGTCGTCGGCGATGCGGTTCATCTCGGCGATGAAGGCGTCGCGCTCGATACGGTCGAGAACAGCCGTGAGGATCTCGGAGTAGTTCATGCCGGCGTGGCCGAAGGTCTTCAGGCGGTCCCGCACGCCCGATTCGATGGGTATGGAGGTCTGGGGCACAAGCAACAATATGGTTTGATGAAGACTAAAGACCTTGTTATAGGTAGTCGGACGGGCCTTGGTGCGTGCTACGCGGCGGCTACCTACGAGCCGCAGAATTCGCGGGTTGCGCAGACCCTTACTCGAGCAGGCTACGCTGCTTGGGCCCTTTGGGTGTTTCCACGCGCCTCGTTGGAGCCGCTCTCAGCGTAGCGTCGCCGCCCGCAAACGCGAAGGGCGGCAGGTCAAGGGTCTTGCCTTCCAGAATCTCGCCGACCGTAAGGCATTGCAGACGGGGATACTTTCGCTCGCCATCGAACACATGGACCGAAATGGAGCCTGCGGCCATTGCGTCCTCCTTCATGTTCCGCGTCGGCTCCACTAGCGAGAGAAGTACACCGAAGTCTGCCTCTTCGCGCTCCATCGTGCCGCGCAGATCGCGCACGGCGTTGGCCGGAATCTTGGCGCCGGCCTTGACGGAAAAGATGACTTCTCTTTTCGTGGATGATTTCCCGGACCGTTCGAAGAAGACGCGTCGACCGTCGATGCCCTTGTCTGCTCCTTTCTTCTCGTCCACGGGTCGCGCCCCGACGAGGCCCAGCGACCACCATTGGAATTGGTATGGATCCTTTTGCGCAAGCTCGGTGGCGCCGTCGATTGTCGTGGGTTCCCCGATGACATCGTAATCTTGTCCGGCTTCTACGCCGAAACCGGTGAGACGGTGCTTCATGAGGCTGATGGCAAGGTGCGTAATGTCGATGCCCATCCATTTTCGGTTGAGACGCTGCGCGACGGCAATCGCGGTGCCGCAGCCGCAAAAAGGGTCGAGGACAACGTCGCCTTCATTGGAGGATGCCTTGACGATGCGTTCGAGGAGCGCCTCCGGTTTTTGGGTGGGGTAGCCCAGGCGCTCGCCGGCCTGCGAGTTCAGGGGCGGAATGTCGACCCAAACGTCGCTCAATGGACGGCCTCGGGAGTTCTCCAGGTATCTCTTGAGTTGCGGAACAGTTCCGGGCTTTGTTTGGACAACGAGGCCCGCCTCGTAGGCCTTCTGCATGCGGTCCTTCGTCCAGCGCCAGACCTTAGTGACGCCCAGGAACTCATACACGAGATTTGGGCGGTCTGGGTTCGGACTGATGAGACTGTCAAGCCGAAAAACGCGGCCATCAGGCTCCACGTGCGAATACTTGGCCGCGGTCTTCTCGTCCAAGTTGTCCGGATCGTATTTTTGGAACGAGGCCTCATGGTTCCACGTAGTCTGCAGGGACGTCCCAAAGCACAGGATCACATCGTGGTTGGTCGGCAACCGCACACTTTGGTTCGCCTTGCCCGTGGACCTTTGCCAAACAATCTCGTTTCTGAAGTTCTCCGGCCCGAAAACCGCATCCATCAAGAGCTTCAGATAATGACTGGCCGTCGGGTCGCAATGCAGATAGATTGATGCCGTCGGCTTCATCACGCGTCGCAACTCGACCAAGCGAGGCGCCATCATGGTAAGGTACGCCATCATGTCGTTCATCCCGAGGAATCCGAGAAGGGCGTCCATGAGGTCGCCGAGCTTGTCGCCGCGCTCGATGAGTTCGTCCAGCTGGCGGCGTGCGTTGGCGTCGAAGTGCCACGTGTCCTCGAAGGCCTTGATCTGGGCGGGGGCGTCGCCGCCGTCCTTGCCCTTGAAGAGGACGTTGTAGTCCTGGTTGGAGTTGAATGGCGGATCGAGATACACCAGGTCGACGGATTCGTCCTTGATGTGCCGGCGCATCACCTCGAGGTTGTCGCCGTAGTACAGGGTGTTGGTGAGCGCCGTGCTTGCCCAAGAGCAACAACGGGGCTTTACCGAACTTCACGCTTAGGACGAAAGTGGGAATTGCCCATTGTGTCCAAACCACGGCGATGGGCTTTGCCAAATTGAGAATCGGCTCCATGCGTGCCGACGCCCAGAGCCCCATCGATTGGCTTCACGCCCCTCCTGCGCACCCTTTTCCAGCGCCGCCGCTTCCTGGAAATGCCAGTCCGCCCCAGCGCGAACACTCTGCCAACTGGCCTCTCGTTCGTCGTCCACTGGGAGGCTTGAGGCTTGGCCCGCCGAAGTTCGAAGACACCCGATCCCCGACTCATCGACCCACGCAACCGCGTCGCCCTGTCGCGCGACGTGATGCGAACGCTGGACGTGCAGGCCGGCGACTACGTGACTTTCGAGGTCGACGACCACGGCGCCGTCCGGCTGCACAAGTTGAACATCTCGGTGGCGCCGCCGCGACGACCGGGATTGTCTGCGAAATCCGCGTAAGTTGCCGTTGCCCTAGCGCGTCGAACCGGCTGGTTGAACTTGTTGGATGTTGTCGTCATGGAGGGCAATCTGGGGCCAACGAGAATTGGACACACCTCGAGGGAGAGCCCCTTGTCAATACGCCAAGACGCGCAGGCCAGGAATCTGCCGGAAGTCCCTCGCGTTGCGCGTCACCACATCCTGGCCGGCTTGGATTGCCGTGCAGCCAATGAGGAGGTCCACGAGGGAGACCGCCTTTCCGCGGCGAGAAAGTTGGGCGTCCAGGAGTCCGGCCTGGCGCGCGACGGCTGGAGTGAAATCGAACAGCGCCAACGCACCCAGCAACTCCTCGACCTTCTGGATCTCCTTCTCCGGACGGTTGCTGCGGCCGATGCCGGCGTAGAGTTCGAAGTGCGTGTAGGGGCTCACTCCCAGGGGCGCGGAGCCTTGGCGCAGAAGGTCCAGCAGTCGGACCGCTTTCTCGTCGCCCCGCAGCACGTCGATGACGAAACAGGTGTCTGCGAGAGGCATCAGCCGCCCCGGCGGTTGGCGTCACTGGACAGGCGGGTCCGGAAGTCACGGGAGGCGGAGGCGAGCTCGTCGGCGAAGTCGGCCGAAATGGCGCCAGCAAAATGCCGAAGGTCCTCCTTGCCGGTGATTCGCCCGATGACATCGCTGAAGGATTCGCGGGGCCGCTTGAGCCGGACAAGTCGAAGGTAAGCGTCCTCGGTGACTGAAAGCGTCTTGGTCGCCATATGTCTGTGTATGTCTGTGCACCGTTATATAGTCCATCGAACGGGCCTTGGTCTGTGCTAGGCAGCGGCGACGGACGAGCCACAGATTTCGCAGATGGCGCAGAACGGGCAAAGATGGCATTCGCCAGATCGGAGTGGCGTAACCAGGCTTCTCGGTGGGTTCTTCCCCCTGGCCAATCGTGCGATGACGTGCGCCCGGAGGATATCATCGCCTTGGCCCTCCTTGGGGCCGCCGTTTCTCTGCCGCTTGCGTTCTATTTCTGGCGTCGGCGTCGCCGGGCGGTCCGCCGCGCTGAGGCGATTCGTTGGCAGGCCTGGGCCACTCGGAACGACGTTGAGTGGATTGGTTCCGACCTGAACGTCCGTCCATCCGCGAGCGCGCCGGTCGTGGTGGCTGCCGGGGACCCGCAGATACGCTTCCGTGCAGACCACCTGGTGCAGGGGACCATCAAGGCCACGCGATTCGAGGCCTGGGAGCTCGTGGGACCTCGGATTATGCGCGTGGTGACATTCGGCGGAAGCGCACGCCACCGAATCGTGGCCGTCGACATGCCCGTACCCAGCCCCGGAGTCCACATTGACACCGTTCGCCGGTTCGGGCGGTTCAAGACGCGCGGCGGGGTTTCCCGCTTCGAATGGCATGCGTTCAACAAGACATTTCGCGTGGCATCGCCGAATCCAAGGTTTGCTTCCGCAGTCCTGCACTCCCGCGTCATGGAGCTCGTAGCGTCCGCCGGAACGAAGTCCGTCTGGGACTGGACGGGCACCGTGCTCTTGGTGTCAGTACCGGGTAAGGCCACGCCCGATAACCTGCTTGCGCTGCTCCCTGCGTCGCTTGCCTTCCGCGACCTTGTTCCAGGATTTCTGGCGGTTGAAGCGACACGGGACGAGGCCACCGCCCGGGCCCGAATGGACCGCCTCGAATTGCTCCAAGCTTCGCTGCGGGGATTTCATTTGGGGCGGCGCCTTTCTTGGGGTTTCGTGGCGCTTTGCGTCGCAGGTCTCGTTGCCGTAGCACTGTATCGAGACTCCATGCCCGCCGCAGGAACAGCACCGGACTGGAATCCATGGGCGGCCATCCTTCCGACATTGGGAGTTCTGGCCGGCATCGTCGCCGCCCTGACCTTCAAGGGCAAAGCAAACGAGGTCGAGCGGATTGCCGGCGCCGACCTGCAACGCCTCCAGTAGCCGGCAAGGCCAGCATGGCGTTCGCCGACCGGCAACCCGGATGCCCTCATCTACGGCCTCGATGGGGTGGCTTGTCCAACCCTGCGCGGCCGGCCTGGGCGCCCCCGCGCCCGCAGCAGCGGGCGCCCGCGCCTCAGCGCGGACGAGCCGAGCCTCCTCAGCGATCGCTGGCGAAACGGAGCGGATCGATGTTTCGCCAGCCGGGGCTGCTGGCCCGCTTGCGGGCCAGCAGGCAGCGCAGCGATGCTGTGAGGCGCAGGCGACGGGGCGCCCTTCCCCCCGAGGGGTCTGGGGCCAGGAGGGCCCCAGAGTCGGCTCCCTTACGGCCGACGAAACGGCCGAGCGCAGCGAGCGCCGTTTCGTCGCGTCTAGATGAACTTCTGCAACGTCGGCGTCGTGTCGATATTCCTGATGTCCTGCTGATACAACGGAACGGCACCAGTCGCCATCGGGTACGCGTCTTCCAGCGTCGGTAACTTGTCGTTGCGGTACAACGTTCCCAGGGCGATGTCGTTGTGGCCCCATTCGAGCGCCTTCGCGAACGCCTTCACCTTGTCCGTCGGGTCCCAGTCGGCCGGGAGCTTCACGGACTGGTCCTTGTACCATGCGTAGGTGTTGACTTTGTTGAAGGTCACGCAAGGCTGCAGGATGTCGATGAAGGAGAAGCCGCGGTAGTCCATGCCGGCCTTGATCGTCTCGGCCAGGTGCTTCGGGTCGCCGGCGCTGCTGCGCGCGACAAATCCTGCGCCGCAGGCGATGCCGAGTGCGAGCGGGTTGACTGGCGCCTCGAAGTTGCCCTTCGGCGTAGTCTTCGTCTTGTGGCCGAGGTCCGTCGTCGGGCTGGCTTGTCCCGTCGTGAGGCCGTAAATCTGGTTGTTGTGCACCAGCATCGTCACGTTGACGTTGCGGCGGGCGGCGTGGACCAAATGGCCGACACCGATGCCGTAACCGTCGCCATCGCCGCTGATGACGATGACATCGTTCTTCGTGTTCGCAAGTCGGACGGCCGTTGCGATGGGCAGGGCGCGGCCGTGCAGCGTGTGGAAACCATAGGTGTTCAGCCAGTGCGGCAGTTTGCTGCTGCAGCCGATGCCGGCGACAACGGTGACTTCGTGCGGTTGCAACTGCTTGTCAACCAGGACCTTCTTGAGGGCGTTCAGGATGCCGAAGTCGCCGCAGCCGGGGCACCAGTCGGGCTTGTTCTCTGTGGTGAAATCCTTGGCGGTTAGCTTGAGGGCCTGCGGTGCAGCGCCAGCTGGGGCGGCGGGGGCGTCGGGCGTCATACCTTCATCTCCAACGTGGCGTAGGAATCCGTTGCAATCGACATGACGTCGCTGAAATTGTTCTTCGTAATCTTGACGACGTCGCGGTACATCTGGATGGGGTTGAACGGCCGGCCGTCAATCTTGTGGATGCGGGCGTCGGCGCCGCGCAGCAGGTGCTCGCGCATCAAGCCCTCGAACTGACCAAGAAGGTTGGCCTCCACCATGATGGTGTGCTTGCACTTCTCCAGCATTTCCTCAAGTGCGACCTTGGGGAACGGCCAGATGTAGATGACATGCAGGACGTTGGCTTTGATGCCGGCTTGGTGCAGTAATTTCAGGCTCTCGATGGCCGGGCCCTTGGTGCCGCCCCAACAGACGAGGGTGACATCGGAATTCTCGGGGTGCTTGTCCTCGACGACATTGCCGTTTGACCAAGTCCAGAACTTCGGCGCTGGGCAAACCTTGGCCATTCCCTCCATCTTGGCGAAACGCTTCAGGTGGCGGCGCGTGCGGTTGGTCGGGTCCTCGGTGATGTCGCCGAAGCGGTCCTGCTCGTCGGACGCCATCGTGTGGATGCCGCCGGGCTGGCCGGGAACGACGCGCGGTGAGACGCCATCGGCGGTGAACTCAAGGCGCGCAAACTTGCGGTACGTCGGGTCCACTTGGGCCTCGCCGTGTTTGAGGAGTTTGCCGCGGTTGATGACGAGGCCCTTCGTGTTGTAGGGTTCCCATGTCTGGTGGTGTTCGGCGAGGTTCTTGTCCGTCATGATGATGACCGGGACCTGGAACATTTCAGCGAGGTTCAAGGCCTCGAAGGCAGCGGTAAAGCATTCAGGCGTGTCGCCCGGGCAGATGACGAAGCGCGGGAATTCGTCCTGACTCGCGTGCAGGATGAAGCGCAGGTCGCCCTGGCCGCTCCATGTCGGCAGGCCCGTTGCGGGGCCGGCGCGCTGGACATCGACGTAGACCATGGGGATTTCGCAAATGGCCGCCAGGCCGAGGCCTTCGACCATGAGGGCAAAGCCGCCGCCGGACGTGCCGCACGCTGCGCGAACGCCTTGGTAGTTGGCGCCGATTGCCATGAGGCCGGCTGCAAGTTCGTCTTCGGTCTGCTTGGCGATGACACCGTAGGGTTCGCCGTGCTGGATGAGTGTCTGAAGGATGGCCGTCGCGGGCGTCATCGGGTAAGCAGAGTACCACTTGAGGCCGCCTTGGATGAAGCCGATGGCGGTGCTTTGGTTGCCCGTGATGAGCATGCGCTTTGGGGCATCGGCGTGGACGGAAACCAGTTTGACGATCTTGTCACCGAAGTTGGCCGTCACGGTGTCGTAGCCGGATTGGGCCGCCGTGATGTTCATCGTGATGATGTCGCCGCCCTTCTTGCCGAAGATCTCCTCGAGGCCGTCCTTCACGAAGTGGAATGGGTAGCCGATAAAGGCCAGCATTGCGCCGACCGCCACGGTGTTCTTCGTGATGGGGCCGCCGGCTGCTTCGGACAACTTCTTGAGGGGGATGTCGAGGAAGTGCACGCCGCGCGCAATGTACTCGGGGTAGGTTGCCGCCGCGTTTGTCGCCGCGAAGGCCGGGTCCGCTGCATCGTAGACGACGACGCCGCCCTTGACGATGTCCTTGATGTGCAGGTCAATCGTTTCCTTGTTGAGTGCGATCAGGACCTGCAACTCGGGGTAGTAAGAGGCGATTGGCTCATCGGAAGCTGTGACGTGGATGGCGTTGTGGCCGCCGCGGATCAAGGACGGGTACTCGATATTCGTGTAAACCCACAGGCCGCCGTGTGTCAGGCACTTGGCCAGAAGCTCGCCGGAAGACATGATGCCGAAACCGGCCTCGCCACCAATCATTGCAGAGACGCGTCCCATAGGATCACCTAAGTGGCTGCGGCCATGGCAGGCGCTATGAAAAGGTATGCAGGATGGGACAGGGAGCCAAAGCGCGATTTACGGGCTTACGGCTGTGGCTCGTAGTGGACCGTGACCTCGACCTTGTTCTCGCCGACGGCGGTGTTGGCCTTGGTGTTGTACACTTCGACGAAGTAGCTTGCCGTTCCGGTCGGGACGGTGAAGACAGTTCCCTTCGTGCTCGTGACTTCGGTGCCGGTGCCACTTGCCGAGCTGATGGCAACTCCGGCCGAGTCGCAGAGAGCGATGTTGGCTGTCCCGCCCGTCACTTTCGCGACGACGTACTTGGCGCCGGCCGCGACGCGGAACGTGCCCTGGTAGGACGAAGCGGTGTCGATGGCCGCGGCTGCGCCCGCCGTGGGGCCTTTGCACGTCGTCGGCTGGGGCGCTTGTGACTGCGTCGGGGCGACAAGGGGCATGGCCTGAATGTTTGACACGATCGATTGCTCGTTGACGAAGACGTTGGTGTGGGCGACGGTGGAATCGTTGCGCTTGTCCACGGCGGCGATGGTGATGTTCACGACTCCGGGCGTCTTGAACTGGAAGGTAGCCTTGGCGAATTCGCCGTCGAAGTAGAGAAACTGGGGCAGGTACGTCTGGTTAGAGTCCTCGGCGCCAGCCACGATGACGGAGAGACCGTCGCCGTCAGGGTCCGAGGAGCCGGTGGCCTCGATCGTGACATTTGTACCGACGGTCGTGACGTTTGTTGCAACGGCGCCAACCGTGATGGCGTAGGTGAGGACGGGCGGCACGTTCGGGGCAGGCGGCGTCGTGGACGTGGATGTCGTCGTGCAGGCGGCGGAACCGTCATCCTCGGTGCTGAGGCACTGGCCCGACGTGGTGGACGACGCGGAGTCGTCGGAGTTGCCGCCGCAGCCGGCGAGGGCCAAGGACAGAACAAGCGTTGCTAGAACGAACGGGACGCGCATGGGCTTCATTTCCCCCGGAGACCCGGCCCTTAAAAACCATATCCTCGTCGGGCGCCTTGACATGACCACTCCCGCGGCCACCGTTCCTGCAATGTTGGAGAAGTGGTCCGTCGACTTGGAAACGCGCATTGCCGGTGAACTTGCCGCCCAGCCCATTGCCTTCGTGGGCGACGGGGCAAAACCGGTTTGGTCCATCGATACGCCGCCCCCCTACCCAAGTGGAAAATGGCATATTGGGGCCGTCGCCGGATACAGCCTCATTGACATGATAGCCCGCAGCCGCCGCATGCTCGGCTACGACGTCCTGTTTCCGTGGGGTGTAGATCGCAACGGCATCAACATCGAGTTGGCGCTGGAGAAGAAAGCGGGCAAGCGCATGCAGGACTGGCCAGGAGGGCGAGGGGCCTTCATCGCCGCGTGCTCTCAGGAAATCCAGCAGTATTCGGACGACATGGTCCGCATCGCCCAACGCGTTGGTTTGTCCGCCGCCTACACTGGTCCGCTGTCGTACGCCACGGACTCGCCGGAGTATCGCGCCTTTTCCCAGGCCTGCTTCCTGGAACTTTTCGAAAAGGGGCTAATCGTCGAGGATCTGCGGCCGAACTCGTACGACGCCAAGCTCGGCACTGCCATCGCGGACGCCGACATCTACTACGAAGACCGCAAGACCCGCCTCAACGACGTCAAGTGGACAGTCAAAGAGACTGGCGAAACCATCATTATCGCAACGACGCGGCCGGAATTGCTGTGCGCCTGCCAGGTCGTCTTGGTGCATCCGGACAACGAGGCGACGAAGCACCTAATCGGCCGCACGGCGGTCATCCCAATTTATGGGCGTGAGGTCATGATCAAGGCGCACCCGCACGTGAAGGCCGACTTCGGCTCCGGCGTGATGATGGTGTGCAGCTACGGTGACCAGGCGGATGTCGGGCTGTTTCGCGAACTACAACTTGAACCGGTCGCAGCAATCGGCATGGACGGCAAAATGGCCGACGTCGCGGGACCGCTTGCAGGACTGAAAGTCGAAGAAGCGCGCAAGAAGGCCATCGAACTCCTCGAGGCTGCGGGTCTCCTGGCTGGCCACAAGGAAACCGACCAGAAATTTCCCAAGTCGGAGCGCAGCGGCGCCGCCGTCGAAATCATCCTCCTGAAGGAATGGTACGTCAAGCAGACGCACTGCACCGAGCAGATGCGCACGCTGGCCGCCGACATTGATTTCCATCCTGCCAAGCACCGCCAACTGCTTTTGGATTGGATTGACACGGTCACCATCGACTGGCCAATTTCCCGGCGGCGGTGGTACCACACCGAGATTCCGCTTTGGATTGTCGCCGACGAGCACGGCCGTGATGACGACAAGTTCGTCGTCGTCCCGCCACTTGATATGACCTCCAGCCGGTTGCCGTATTACCAACCCTGGCGTGACGACATGACGAAAGTGTCGGAATGGAAAGCGCCGGCCGGCGCTCGTGTCCTTGATCGCAAGACGCGCAAGTTCGTCGCATCCTGGACTGATTTCGCGCAGCAACATCCGAACCGGGTCATCTTCGGCGAACGCAAGGTTTTCGACACCTGGATGGATTCGTCCGTTTCCAACCTGTACATCCTGCGCCCCTATCAGGACAAGTCATGGGCGAAGGACCACGTCTGCTCTGTGCGCCCGCAGGGACGCGATATCGTGCGAACGTGGCTCTACTACACCGTCCTCAAGTCGCACTTGCTCGACAAGGGCAAGGCCTTCGAGCACGCCTGGATTACGGGGCTCGGAATGGACAAGCAGGGCCGCAAGATGTCGAAGTCGTTGGGCAACGTCATCGATCCTGACATCATCATCCAGAAGGTCGGCAGTGATGCGTTCCGGCTGTGGATTGCCGGTGAGTCGACGGTCGGCGATGACTTCCGCATCAACGAGGAAAAGATTGCGGGCGCCGGGAAGTTCATGCAGAAGCTCGCCAACGTTGCGGCCTTCGTCGCAAAGTTCCCGCAGTCCGCGAAACAGGCCAAGGTGCAACCGGCTGACGCATGGATTCTCGGGGAGCTCGACGCAGTCGTGGCCGAAGCCCTTGCTGCGTACAAGGGCCTGGACTTTTTCACGCCCGCAAACGCTGTTCGCTCCTTTGTGTGGAACACCTTTGCCCCCCATTATGTGGAAATGGTCAAGGGCCGCGCCTACGCGGGCGACCCGTCGGCTTGCTGGACGCTGCACCATGTCCTCAAGACTGTCCTGCAACTTCTTGCCCCGGTCACGCCATTCTCAAGCCAATACTACGCGCACGGAATCTACGGCATCGACGTCCACCGCAGCGCGTTTCCAGTCCCGGGCGGCAACGCGCACAAACCGGAGACGACGGCGGAAATCGTGGGCTTCAACTCCTTGGTCTGGAAAACCAAACAGGAAAAAGGGCTGAGTCTCGGCGCGCCGCTTGGCGGCATGGCCGTTCCGGTCGGCCTGAAGGATTTCGAGGCTGAACTCAAGGACATGCACAAACTTGAATCGCCGGCCGCATGATGCGGCGCGCGTTCCCCCCAACTCCATCGTCGCCATGCTTGTAGCCGAGGCCGACGGCATCCACGAAACGAAGGAACACGCGACCGCGTCCAGGCGATGCACGTGGCCTGCCGGGTGGCACTGGCCCGGCAAGCCGCCACGCAAAGATTGAACCGGGATGAAGGCTCATCGTGACTGTCAGTATGTCACTCAGCGAAGAGGGTGCTCTGTTGCGCGTTGCGCTGCTCGTCGCCCGAGCGGATGGACACTCCAAGGTCGAGGAAACGGCCACCGCGGTCCAAGCCTTGCCGTACCTTTTCAATGATTTATCCGAGCAACAACTGCGAGGACTTCTGCTGGATGCCGAGAAGGACATCACAGACAATCCTGAACACGAAGTCATGGAGCGAATCTTGTCAAGCCTTCCTGGACACGGGTCTCGTGTTTCCGCCCTGAAGGTGGCGTGTTCGGTTGCTGGGGCCGACCAAATGCTGACTTGGCAGGAGACGTCGTATTTGTCGCGATTTGCTGAGCAGTTGGGGCTGAGCCGGCGCGACATTGGCCAAATCGTGAAGACCGTTCGCTAGGCCTGGAGTTTTTCAGCCGCCGGGTCTTGCTGCAGTGCGTTGACGAAGACCGCCCGGGTCGGCATCACGCTGGCATTTCTCGCGTACGCGAGTTGGGGCCTGCTTTCCCCCGTCGGCAAGCATCTGCTGGAAACGAATGCTTACCTTCCCGTCGGTCTCAACGCGGTCCGCTTTGGAATTGCGACGCTCGTATTCCTCGCCTTCATCACGTCCGCTGATCGCGTCGGCTCCCTCCGCCTGCTTGCCCGCCGCGATATTTTGTGGGTGAACGTTCTTGCCAACGCGAGCCTGACGCTGTTTCTGTATAGTCTCGCGATGCTTCCCCAGGCCACGTACGCTACGTTGGGCTTCTACACCGCGCCGCTTTGGACCGCAGCCCTTGCGCACTCGTTTCTTGGGGAGCGAGTCGGAATTTGGTTCGCTCCGGCGGCGGTCGGACTTCTTGGTGGCGGATACCTGGCGCTCTTCGGCTTTGCGGGTCCTGAAGCCGTAAGCCCTTGGGGGATGACGTTGGCCGTTGCATCGGGCCTGATTTGGGCCATCTACTCCGTGGCGCTGCGGCGCTTTGCCGCTGACGTCCGACTTAACCCGCTCATGGGCGCCTCGTTCATTTTCGGAACAGTTTGGTATGGCGTTCTTGCCCTCGTTCTCGAAGGTTCGCCCGCCTTGTTGCACCAGACGGCCGAGTCCTGGGGTTGGATGATCCTGTACGTTGCAGTGCCGACCATCGCGAGTTTCGTGCTTTTCAATGCCGCGATGCAGCGTGCCCCCGCCAGCATCGTCAACCTCCTAGTCGGAGCCGAACTCGCATTCACGGCGCTCTTTGCCGCCCTACTTTTCCAGGATCCCTTCTCACTGGTGCAAGTGGCAGGGTTGGGCATTGTCCTTGTGAGTGTCACCGCTTATCTCTGGGTGCAGGCGCCCACTGCAACGCCGGAAGGAACAACCCCAATTGCAAAATAGCCTGCTGGACTCGAAGCAAGCATGTACATGGACGTCGATTGCCCGAAGTGCAACGAGGTTACGACGCACGACGTTCCAGCCCGCCAAGCCGGCCGCACGGATTACCCGGTCGAGTGCCCGCTCTGCAAGGCGAAGTTTGAGTTGTGGCTCGATCCGCAGTGGTTCATGGGATGAAGCGGGCCTAGGGCACGGCGCGCAGCGGTCGATTCGGGCTGGGCTCGTCAGGCCGCCTCAACGAGCCGCTCGTTGGGCCAGATTCGCACGACGCGGTCCTCCAACTTGCCACGCGCCACGGCGCCCACGGCCAGGGCAAGCAGGTCCACGTCGGCCGCGTTGTTGTAGATGCCGAGGCTTGCCCGGGTCGCGCCTGGAACTTCGATTGGCTGGCCACGGCTTACGGCCTTGGTCCATGCGGGCGTATCGCCCAACTTGAGAAGGCGGTTTAGTAGAGGCTGGGCGCAGAAGCAGCCATTCCGGGTGGCGATTCCATACGTGCGGTCGAGCAGGGTCGATACTTCGCCATGCGTGTGGCCGGGCACCAGGAAGGCGAAGACGCCGGACTTCTCGCCGGCTGCGCCAGGTTCGCGCGGACCAAGCAATTCGACGCCATGCGTTTCGCGCAGTTCGGCAAACCGCCGCAGGGCCTGGTATGCCAGTTTTTCCTCATGGTCGCGCACGTGCTCCATGCCAATCCGTTGCAGGTAACGTGTGGCGGCGGCAAACGCGATGGTGCCAACAATGTTTGGTGTCCCCCCTTGGTGGCGGTCTGGTCCTGTCGTGAATAGGACGTCGTCGCGTGTGACCCATTGCACCGTTCCGCCACCCGGCATGTAGGGCGGTGCCGCATCCAAGAGGTCTCGCGGTGCCAGCAAGAATGATGCCCCAAATGGAGCGTACGACTTGTGGCCGGCTGCGGCGAGGAAATCAATGTGCTCCGGATGGTCAGATGCCTTGACGTCGATTGGGGCGTGGGCGTAAAGTTGTGCGGCGTCGACAAGGATGCGGGCCCCGTTGTCGTGTGCGAGCCGGGCGAGTTTGTGGATGGGCGGCATAAGGCCAGTGACGTTGCTTGCGCCAGTTACGGCCAGGAGTTTGACGCGCCGGCGCGGCAGGCGACGCTGGAGTTTGCGCTCTACATCTTCGAGCATGATCCGGCCGTCGCCGTCCACCTCAGCGTGCACGACTTTGCCCCGCCGCCGGTGGGGTAGATCGTTGGAGTGGTGTTCGGAAAGGGTCGTGAGCGTGATGCCGCGTCGACCGCCCATGACATGCGCCGCGAGGTCCAAAGCACTCGTGGTGTTTTGGCCGAGCACGATGGGTTGCGTTTCCGGGTTGGCCCCGACGAAGCCGGCAAGCGTAACGCATGCGTCCTCGATGTCTTGGCTGGATTCCTGGGACAATGTATGGTTGCCGCGATGGACGTTTGCGTAACGTGTGCTACAGAATTCGCGCACCGCGTCCAGAACCGGCGTCGGCGGATGTGTGCTCGACCCGTGGTCAAGGTAGCAGAGGGCGCGGGTTTTCCCGTCGGCGGTGCGAATCTTGCGCGTTAGGATAGGGAAATCAGCGCGCACCTTGCGCGGGTCGAAGGCCATACCCATTCATCGCCAGGGGAGGGATATGGATTAGCCCGTCTATGGACGGGTTGATAAGTTCCGCACATGTCATCAAGCCTAAACCCGAAGCCCGCCTCGCGCGCCCCGTGAACTCGACCGCAACCCCGGTTGCCAACCAGACCGTCATCGATGTGCGCAACCTGCAAAAGACGTACCCGGACGGGACGGAAGCGGTCAAGGGCATCACGTTCCAAGTCCGCAAGGGCGAGATTTTCGGCTTCCTCGGCCCCAACGGCGCGGGCAAGACGACGGCGATGCGGATTCTCGGCACCCTCTTGGAAGGCTCAGGTGGCTCCGCCTCCGTACTCGGCCTCGACGTGGACAAGCAAGCGAAGAGAATCAAGCACCGCATCGGGTTTGCCATGCAGGAAGTCGGCATGGATGATCTTGCAACGGGTCGTGAGATGCTCGTCCTGCACGCCAAGCTCTACGGCATGAGCGGCAAAAAGGCAAAGGCGCGGTCCGAAGAACTGCTGCGCACGTTCGACCTCGGCGAACACGCCAACCGGCGCGTCGTCCGCTTCTCCGGCGGCATGCAGCGTCGCCTCGACCTCGCAGTTTCGCTGGTCCACACGCCCGAAGTACTCTTCCTCGACGAACCGAGCACGGGACTCGACCCGAAAAGCCGCTCCGACCTCTGGGCGGTCCTGCGCCGCCTGCGCAAAGAGCACGGCATCACGGTCCTCATGTCGACCCACTACATGGAGGAGGCCGACGTACTCTGCGACCGCATCGCCATCATCAGCAAGGGGAAAATCGCGGCGATCGACACGCCGGCAAATCTCAAGCGTTCCGTCGGCTCCGACACCTTGCACATCGCCCTTGCGAGCGAACTGACCACAGCGCAATGGGCCGGTGTGCAGAAAGCGTTCGGACCTGCGAACGTGAGCCGCGTCGTCGGCGCCGTCAACCTGCGCGTTACGGACGGCGGCAAGGCCCTGCTTCCTGCGCTTCGCATCGTCGGCGACCTCGGCATCCAGGTCCGCGAGACGCGCGTCTTGTCCCCTACACTGCAGGACGCGTATCTGCACTACACCGGTACCCGGCTGGACGCCGAGGACACGGCCAACGGAAAGGGCACGGATGCCAAAGGAAAAGCCGCCAAGGCCCGCGTGGGTGCCTGAATGGGTGAACTGCGCAATTTCGGCCTCATGTACACCCGCAACATGCGCCAATTCCCGCGCATTCCGGTCGTGCTCGTCTTCGGCATCGTCATGCCCGTCATTCAACTGCTGCTGTTTGGCAACTTATTCTCGGGCGTCACGGACCTTCCGGCGTACAAGGACGGCTACCCCGGCGTCGACTACCAATCCTACATCGTACCCGCGGTCCTGCTCTTTACCATCTTCGTTGGCATGGCAAACTCCAGCGCGGCCTTCATCGTGGACCTGCGCACGGGCTACTTCGACAAGCTGCGCACGACGCCAGCGCGGCCTATCGTCATCATGACGGCGCGTATGTTTGCCGAGATGACACGCGTCGCGCTGCAGGGCCTCCTGGTCCTTTTCATCGCCATCGCCTTCGGCGCGTCGGTCAAGTCCGGCTTCGTTGGCGCCGCATTCATGATTGTCCTGGCAACGGTATTCTCGGCCTGTGTTGCCGGCATGGGCGTCATGGCACTCGCGATGAAGACGAAGTCTGACCAAGCGACGCAGTCGGCCTTTCCCCTGTTCTTCGTCGCCATGTTCCTGAGCACCGCCTTCAACGCCCGCGAAGCCATCAAGAACGAGACTCTGCGGACGATCATCGACTACAATCCCGTGGACTTCCTTGTGCAGGTGCTGCGCGAACTCATGATTGGCGTCAACGAGGGCGGCGTCATGGTCGAACATTACCCGTGGGCGAAGATTGGCATCGTCCTTGGCGCTGCAGCAATCGCTGCGGTCCTGTTCGGCCTATTGAACTGGCGCATCTACAAGAAAAGCGTTCAGGGCCGGTAACTCGGACTCCGCGGGTTGGCCGCTCAGTGCGAATGCCCTTCGTGGCCGTGTTCATGCCCGTGGCCGTCGTCCTTGACGCACGCGCAGTCACCACAGCAGGAGTCGCCCTTGCATCCATCGCAGTGGCCGCAGTCGCAGCCGCCACCGGGGCCACAATAGCCGCCGTAGCTGCCACAGCCCCAGCCGCACGACATGAGGGCGATGCCGGCCGAGAGCATGATGGCGCCGCCGATGAACATTGGCGCGATCAGATTCACATTGTTGGCGTTGGACGGCGTCGTCTGCCACGCCCAAACGCCGACGGCCATGAAAATCACACCGAAACCAGCAAGCATCCAAGAGGACCAGCGCATGTTTCGGTCAAGCCCGAGGCTTGGCCATGAGGCTTCCGGATTGTGCGGACGATTCGATGCGATGAGGGCACTCACGAGGCTAATCTAGACCGCGGGCAGCGGCTTTCCGGGTTTGTTTAGAACCAGCTCGACAAGTCCCTCTGTGTTGCCAACTCCAATGAATCGAACCCGAAGGCGCCCTTGATGTAGTCCTCGACCATCGACTTGTACCAGGCCCAGTCCACCTGCGCCGGCGTCACCTTCTCGATTGGCCACATGTACTCGATAGGCTTGAGGCCACGATTCTTCGGCTCCTTCACGACGAGTTGGTGGCCGTGCCGCTTGAGTTCCTCGCTCTTGCGCTCCTGCCGTTCTTTCTCCTTGTAGAGCGGCAAGGGCTCGCGGCAGACAATGAATTTGAACTTGCGCGTCGCCGTGATGGACTCGCCAAGAAGGTCCTCGAGCGCTGCGGTGCGAACGGCCTGGCTGCGCAGCGTCCCGTCCGGGTTCGGCTCGTAAGACTTCACGGGCGACACGGATTGCCGCAGGATGAGGTCGGCCCAATCGGTCTTTGCCACCTGCACCGTCGCCATGACCTCCTTCGTGGCTTTCTTGATGGCGACCTTCATCGCTTCCCGCGCATCATCCTCCTTCGTCCACGACGCGACGTCGGCCAGCGCCTTGGCCATGATGTCGCGTAGAAGTTGCTGCGTTAGCGGCGCCTTATCGCTCGCCTTGAAGTTATTCCCCTTCGTCTCGAGCGCAATCTCGTCGCCCTTCGCGTCGAAAATGAGGTAGTTCTTGTGCACCACGAAAACCATGGCGTCATGCGTCTCGGCCTCAAGTTCAAACCCTTCGTAATTAAGCGCCTCGCGCCACTTGCGGTTAGCCGTCGCGATTGCCGCCAGCGCATCGGCTGGCATGGTGATCCACTTGTCGGCCTCAGGCTCAAGGTCGGCGCCGAGGGCCGCAGCAAAATGCGGTAGGTTGCCCGCGGACTTGCTGCAGGCCAAATAAATGCCATCGGTGTCGCCATAAACGACGCGCATGTTTTTCGCCTGGAAGTCATCGAGTGTTTCCTGGAGGATGCGCTGGCCGATGGTGGTGATGTTGGCCCCGCCCCAGACGTTGAATTGACGGCAGGACACGTTCACGGCAACAAGAATGCCGTGCGTGCCGGCATTGCGCGCCGCCTTGAGGCTCGCGTAAGTCATATCGAGGATGCGAATTTCGTCTTTCGGCCGATTGTCCTTTTTGGCGTGCGCACGGGCGGTCTTGACTTTCTGGATAGTCGACAAAATGCCGGTCATGGCCAGGTTGACCATGCCCGGTTCGGGGTTGTGCTTGACGCCGATAAGCCAGCCCTTGCCTTTCGTTAACCCGTCGCTTGCTTCGGCCTTTTTCACGACGTACTTCCCGGAGGCAACGAATTCGGCGTCGAGCTCAAACAGCCAAATCCAATCGTCTGGCATTTCACCCGCCCGCGCTGGAACAACTGTGTCGGCGGTAAGATTGCGCGCCTTCAGGATCGTCGGGTACATGGCGCCGACGTCCGCCGCGATGACGTGGAACCACGGCACGAAGTGCGACTTCAATTCCGAATCTGGTTTCAGGGTCATGCCGCCTGGGATGGCGTACCCGTTCGCGTCGTCGGCGTCGCCGCTTGCCGCCGGGTCTGCCTTGACAATGACGCCCGGGTGTTCGCACCAGAACGGCATCTCAGGACCCTGTTTTGCAACGCGAATGAACTCCTTATTGGCAGACGCTGCGCGCTCCTCGGGGGGGAGTGCCAGCGCGGCTGCGGCCACCTCGACTCGCGTCGGGAACGGTTTGCCGACGAAGCGTTGGATGCTGCGCGCGACGCCCTGAGCACGCGCCGTGGCGGGCATGAGCTTGCGTGCGCGGCGGGCGCGCAGGAACGCCATGTGGTCCCACATCTTCGTATTGCCGCCGGTGAGCAAATCGTCGAGGGGCATGTTTACGGTGAAGCAAAGAGGAAGTGCTTGGGCAATCAGCATCTGGGTGATGCCGACCTGCTCCTGGATGTCGTGCTTATTGTAGCGCAGCGTCTGTTGGTCCAGGGCCATCTGGTGCGGTTCGAGGTAGACGCGGTCCGGCACGTTGACGCCAAGCCACGGGGCCAATCCCTTCAGCGTGAAGTCGTCGTGGAAGAAGTAGAACTTGCGTGCGGCGTGAAACGTGTCTAGGCTAATGGGATGCAGCACCGCCGTGTCCTGTCGTTCTCCCCAGTGGAAACTCTTGTCGGGCCGCGAAAAGACTGAGGTGTAGCGCTGGAACCATTGGCGCATCGACTGCGACATCGTCTGTTTGCGCTGGTCGGCGGCAAGGAGGTCTAGAATGCGGTCGTGCACCTGTTTGTTGTCGAACCCGAGGATGTTGTGCCCCGCGATGATGTCCTTAGCCACCGCGTGCTGCGTGAACTGCATGAGGTGGTCCATCTCTTCATCCACGTTATGGGAGACGAGTTGCAGAACTTCGCAGGCGGCCCAATCGTTTGGGATGTGGCGGAATTGGAAATCGAACTGCTCCGTTTCCAGATCTTTTTGTGCGCTGTACTCGACCTCGAACTCTGCGTAGCCGATGATGTCGATTGGGAGCGATACGCCTGCGACGCGGCTGGGTCGGCCACCCGATTGAGCAGGAGGCGCCCCAAAGTCCTGCACGGGATCGGCTCGAGTACCCCCCTTGCCGTATTGCGTCGTCTCGATGTCGTAGGTGAGGACGCTGAGACGGTTAGGGTGCCCTTGCGAATCCAGCAGCCACCACCCCTTCTCCGCAGCAAGGTCGGCCGCGGCCCGATCCGTATACGGTATGTCGTGCTCCATAGTGTAGAAGCCGTGCCGGAAGAACAGGTCGTCAGAGATGTCTGGCACCCAGTAGCTGCGTTTGGCCACGACTGGGATGACATCGCGCGCCTGTTGGTGGTTCCAGAACGACTTGTACCGAATCGGCTCGCGCACCTCCAAGGCTTTGGCCATGGGGTTCTCCTCGCTGCTTGCGCCTTGCGCGCCGTTGACCAGGGACAATAGGCGAGCGTGCGCCTTGTGAATCGATTCGTGGGCGTCTTGGGGAAACGCTAGGAATGACGGGCGGTGCACGCCCTCAATTGACTCCGGCTCCCGCCCCTGCCAGAACAGGTGACTGTTTGACAAGTTCAGAAGGACTGCCACGCAGCAGCGAGGCTTCGCGCCCGCTTCAACGTTGTTCCGCTCGGTGCCGACCTATTCTGCGGTAGGGGTCTCATCGTCCGAGTCGTCGTCGGTCTGGCCAAGCGAGCCTTGCGCATTAACAAAAAGGCACGGTCCGAGGTCCTCGAGGTCCAATTCGCCATCGATCTTGCGGCCGGCAAGAAGTTGGCAGCGCGTGACGCCGATGGGCGCGATGAAGTGGCCGCCCTCCTTGAGTTGTGCTACGAAGGCGTCCGGAATATCGGGAATCGCGCACGTCACGTAGACGGCATCGAACGGTGCGCCAGCAGGCCAGCCAAGGGCACCGTCGCCCTCGTGGACGTCGACCTTGATTTTGGCCGCTTTGAGGTTCTTGCGCGCCAGTTCGACAAGTTCCGGCAGGAATTCCACGGAATCGACTGAGCCGGCGTCGCCAACGATTGCCTTGACGATGGCGGCGTGGTAGCCGACGCCCGTGCCAATTTCGAGGACCTTCTGGCCTTCCACGAGTTGCAGCGCCGTTGACATCATTGCAACCATGTGGGGGGCCGAGACCGTCTGTCCAAAGCCGATTGGAAGCGGTCGGTCCTCGTAGGCTGCTTCGCGCAATTCCTTTGGGACAAACAGATGCCGAGGGACGGCGAGCATGGCCTCCTCAAGACGTGGGTCGTTGAGGTAACCGCCTGATTCGAGTTCGGCCAGCATGGCCTCGCGTTCCTCGAGGCGCTCCTTGGGCGGCTCCTGCATTGCTTCACCGATGGTTGGCCCTCCCTGAAAAGGTTTTGAAAATGGATGTCGCCCGCCGTATGGCGCCTTGTCACGGTTTTTGCAGCAATTCAAGCAACTTCGCTTCGACCGCATGCGCGGGGGCGTCCGGGATAGACAATAGTTGCGTCGTACCCGCCTGGCCCTTGCCTGACAGGCGGCTGAGGATGAATCCGCCGTCCTTGAGTTGGTTGAGGTACTTCCAGAACTGCGTGTGAGCGCGCGGCTCCTCGCGAAACTCTTCGCAGACGACGGCGTACGCCTTCTCGACGGCGCCGGTCGTGGCATAGGCACCGTCCTTGCGCAAGCGGCGGGCAATCGCCAGTAGAACCAGAAGGGGATGGCGGGGCAGGGCGGTAAGTTTGCTTGTCGTGATATAGGAGAACGAGTCGGCCTTCGCGGTCCGGACGTCTTCGGCCAGCACCTCGCTGCGGTGCTCGTCGTCGGCATTCTGGCCGGCCTTCTGCAGCATCTCGATGGCTAGGCGCGCGTTGCCGTCCCCGGCCGCGATGTCGGCGACGAGGGTCACGACTTCTTCCGCGACGGCGCCGGACTGGAATGCCAGTTGCACGCGCTGCTGGACAATCAGTTCGAGTTCACCGACACCGTAGCGTTCGATGTGGTGGACGTTGGTTGCCTTGAAGGTCGAAAGTGCTGCGGGGTCGAGGCCGCCAAGAACATTCTCTTGGCTGATGAGGATGAGGCTGACGCCGGTCCACGATGGGCCAGTCTCGTCGTTGAACCGCGTAAGATCATAGACAAGGTTTGAGCCGTCGCTGCGCAGCAAAGCATCGACTTCGTCGAGGATGACAAGAAGGTGTGCCTGCTTGCGCTCCAGGTGCTTGCGCAGGTCGCGCAGCATCTCGCCTACGGAGAAGCCGCGCTCCGGATAGTTCGGGTCGAAGTGGTTGAGGATGCCCAGCATCGCGAGGCCTGCGGTCTTGCGCTTGCGGCAGTTGACGTGCACAACCTCGAGGCTGCGGCCCTGCTTCGACAGGGCGGCCTTGAAGTCGTAGCCGAAGCGCTTGGCGAGTGCCGTTTTCCCGGTCCCGACGGGGCCCCAAAGGAAGGCGTGTTCTCGTTGGGCTCCCATGGTCATGGGCCGGTAAACCCCGGTGAGCCACTTTATTGAGGCGTCGCGGCCGGGCAGTTCGGGAGGCACATAGTCGAAGTCCAGCTTGGAGAGATCGCGGAAGACCGTGGGCCCTCCCAACTCTGATTCGACGAGACTCATCAGTTCCATAGAGGACTGCCCAAGGATTTGAGGGGTATAGGTCAGGCCCTGGGGTGAGTGAAAGCGTTTTCTGGGGTTGTCCTGAAAATGGCCGCCCGCTGCGATACCAAACCGCGGAGCGCGCGGAACACGCGGAAACTGTTCCGCGGTCTCCGCGATTTCCGCGGTTCGTCGGTGGCATCCGTGGCCCAACCGGAATTCTAGGACACTCCCGCGTTTTCTGGGGGTTGTATCCGTGCCTGCAAAAAGGGCATGCGCAGAAAATCAGGGACGCGGAACCCAAGGCTCCGAATCCTGCCGCGCATACACAAACGCGGGGTCCTGGACTTTGCTCAATATTTCCACTTCCTGGCCGCGCGGCACCTTGCGCAGGTCAAGTTTGAACGTGCATTGCGCGTTCGCCCCTGGCGCAATCGACGGGAAGCTACAGGATTTCATGTCGTAGCTTTGGCTGCCGGAGGTGAGGTCGGCAACCAACACGATGCCATCGGCCGGTGCGGACCCAATCGCGGTGGCGTTGAGGACGACTTCCTGCATTCCAGAAACGATTGGGCCATAATTAACGTCCAACGAAAATAGTGGCTTCGGGACAAGGTCGAAGATCTGGGCGGCAACACCTTGGTACTGCGGCGGGGCCTCGCCAAGCAGCCACGTGCCGCCCGTAGTCTCCGCGTACATGTAATTCGAGCCTTGGTGGACGTAGGAGGTCGCGCCAACCTTGGCATCGGATTTCACGCCGACGGCCATGTGGTCAGGCGGCGAAACCAAAACGGCTCCGTAACCGAGCGCCTGCACGAGGCTTGCATAGAGGATCGCCGTGTCTTCACAGTCGCTTCCTATGTCGTCGACCAAGGTTTCGAGCGGATAGCGCGGGTATTCGTCGAACCCCGTTGTCACGTCGTCCGTGGCGTAGGGCAGCGCCTGCACAAAGGCGAGGGCAAACGACAGCGTCTGGTCAGCGGACCATCCCTTTTGGCGTGCGGCCTCCTGCAATTTTCCTGCCAATTCCTGGATGTAGACATCGTCCGCCGGCGCCGTCACAAAGATGTCGTACGCCATCTGCCGGTACAGGACGCCGTCCATTTCGACGAGCCGCATCGGGCGATCCGCATCGTGGAACAAGTCGTACTCGGCCTTCGGGATGCTGAGTTTGAAACTCCAATCAGACCCGCCATATGTGAAATCGTAGCTGCGATGGTAGAGGCCGTCGGAGGCCGGTTCAGCGGCAACCGGTCGCCCGCCGGGGAGCCGGCCCTGCACAGAATTGTGGGCCGTTGAACCGTCGGCACCGGGCAAGAGGCTGCCGGCATCCCACGGGTGGGCAATCACGACCCAGGTGCCCGCCGCAGCAAGCAACAAGACCAGCAGAGCAGCAGCAGCCATCTGCCTGCTGTTGCCACGCCGGGCGGGGCGCGCCTGAAGTGGCGGAAGAATCCGGGGTTGCCTCGGACGCGCCGGGCCGGCGGTGGCGATGAACCGGACGAGGGATTCGCCTGCGCCCGCCGCGGTGGCTCCGGCGGACCCAGTCCCTTGGTTCAAACAGGCGGGGCAGCGCAGCGCGCCGCCAGGCGTGCGCAATGGCGCGACTTGGGAGCCGCAGAAAGGACAGCGGCGTTCACCTGCCACAACTGGTGACTTGCATCCATAAGGTAAAAGCTTGATGGAGTCGGAGAGTTGAAAGCCTCCAGACGAGGTTGGCGGGTATGGACCCATTCAATCCCGTGCTCCTGGCAGGCGGCCTAGAAATCGGCAGTTTGACGATTCCCTGGTCGGTCATCATCTTCATCGCCATAATCGCCGTCGGCCTGCTCTTGATTCGCACTGCAATGACGCTCGTCAAAGTGGCCATCATCGTCGCGATTGGTGTCGCAATCTTTCTTGGCGTGCAGTACGTGTTCAAGAATTTCGCCTGACGGTAGGCGACGGTGCGGTCCCCGACATCCTTACGTCCGGGACATCGAGGTTGGCAAGGAAGCGGCCAGCCTCGCTAGCGTGCAGGAATCGCATTCGGACAGCCCTTCCGGGGCGCACGATTTCCAGGGCGCCCAGGGCCTGGAGTTCGCGTGCGCAACGGCTGGCAACCATCGGGGCTACATCGGCGAAACGGGCAAGGTCGCGTACGGACCACAACCGGCCAGGATTGCGTCGGAGAGCTTCAACGACGGCGCCCCGGCCGCGCCGGCCCAAGAAGGCAAGCAGCGGATTGTCGACGAGCATCAGGCGGCCCACTCCCGTTGATTGTATCAACTTTGGGACAATCGTTTGAAATAGGGGCGGCTTGTCGGCCGAACCATGGCCCTTGCCCGCGCACGTGTAGCCGCCCGCCGAACGAAAGACAAGTGGAAGGCCAAGAACTGGTACAAGGTGACCGCCCCGGCCGCCTTCAACAGCGCAACCTTGGCCGAAACCCTTGCCGACGAACCCGAGAAACTCGCCGGCCGCACCGTCGAAGTCACCCTGAACGAACTCACGGGCGACATGAAGCAGATGCACATCAAACTCAACTTCCAAATCTCCGAAGTCGTCGACCTCAACGCCAAGACGCAGTACGTCGGCCACACCATGACGTCCGACTACATCCGCCGCCTCACCCGCCGCGGCAACTCGAAGATTCCAGCGGTCTTCGACCTTAAGACCAAGGACGGCAGCCGCATCCGCGTCAAGCCCTTCGCCGTCACCGACCGCCGCTGCCAGACCACGCAGTCCCAGGAGATCCGCCGCATCATGGGCCAACTCCTCGAAAAGTCGGCCGAAAAGAACACGCTGTCCGGCTTCCTCGCCGACATCCTGCTTGGCGATTTGACGAACCAGATGTTCAAGGAAGTCCGCCGCATCCACCCCGTGCGCCGCGTCGAGATCGGCAAATCCGAAATGCTCTCGGCCCCGACCATCGAGACGGACGAGACGCCGGTCATCAGGACCCCGGAACCCGCCGCCGTAATCGCGCCCGGCGAAGAGGGCGCCGTGGTAGTCGACCAACTCGCCGAAGTCGAAGCCGAAAAGGCCGAGAAGAAGGTCGTCGAAGACCTCACGGCTGGCGACGACGAGTCTTAGGTCTCGCGCAAGGCCATTTTCCCCTCCTCCCAACTTTTCTGAAGGCCCCCCGCTTGCAGCCGCAGATTTCGCTGAACCATTCACCTGTTTCCTGGTGAGAGGCGCATGGTTCGGCAGGCCGCCGACTGGGAACTGATTTCACAGATTGACTGTTCTGGCCGACCGCAGAAACGCGGGCGAAACACGTCCAGCGATGATTCCCCTTCTACGCCGGCGGCGACTTCGGCCTCGAATCGGTCGAGGCTTGTTTCGGCACTACCAAACCACCGATTTCACCGATTGCGCCGAACCTCCGCCGGCGGGCAAGCCGATGCCGGAGCAAAGCGAACGGCGAGGCGAGGATGTGGCGAGCCCGACCGCTCGCGAAAGCCGGCGCGGGGGCGATGGCTGCCGGGGGCCCGGTGCGCTTTTCCGCAAACCCCCACTCCGAACCATTAGCCTGGGCCTATGGGCTAGCTTGGATAGACTTTCGGCCTTCGAAGCCGAAGACGAGGGTTCGAATCCCTCTAGGCCCGCTTCAAGCGCTGGCGCGAGACCGCGCGCCTTTGGCGGCGCCTGCAACGCGCCACGCTGAAGCAAGGCCACGCCGTCTCAGCCTGCGGGCTTCGACGGCTAGGCCCGCCCCCCGCCTGATGGCGGGGGGTCATTCGGGGGCGCTCGAATCCGGCTGGGCCGGGCTGCGGCATCTACGTTGCCGATACCGCCTACGCCTATAGGTCGAATCCGATGGCGTGCTCATGGCCGATGTCCATGAGCACGTGACCACGGAACGCGTCGATGAGGGACGGGCCAACAGTGGCCCATGGATTGTGCTCGTCGTTGTGCTGATTCTGCTTGTCGCCTTCGGCATCTGGTGGTTCCTGCTGCGAGGCACGGGGACTGCCCCGTCCGGCGGCGGAAACAACACGGCTCCGGTCATCGCGCCGGCTTTCGCAGGCCTTGGATTCCAGCTTCCGTGGCTGCACTAAGGACGTCCAGGTTGATTGGGTAGCGGAACCGAGGCTCCGCCGGGCGTGGCGGATGCTAGGAGGCCGACTGAGGCGTGCCCGGCCGTTGTGACGCACGGCGCCGACGCCGCAGCCGCCCGCACGGCGAAGCCGCAGGTGCTACCCAATCAATCTGGATGTCCGTCGCCGGCGGTTCGGCGGCCTCCGTTCCCTTCAAGACCCTCCTGTTCCTCCCGCAATCCATGGCCATGCCTCCGGGCTCGCCCCCGGCCCCTCGTGAGAATCAACTCTACGAGGATTCCCTCAAACTCACGGTCAACAAAAACATCGAGGACATCCGCATCCTGCTGCTTTGGGCGCAAGAGGCGAATGATATCCGCGAGAAGATTGGCCACACGGAGCAAGCGTTGGCGTATCTCGGCGATGTCGTTGAAACGCTGCGCGAACTCAAGCGGACCTAGCCCGGGGCTACGGTTGCCGAATTCCTTGATCTAGGGGAGACACAGATTTCACAGAACAACTTTGGTCAGGACTCGAGTGGAATTCGCATTGCGACCGCGCCGCCACCCAAGAATTTCCCAGATAAATTTGGTCGGCACTGGCAAGATTTGCTCAGACTTTCCAGGGCAACGCCTTTCCATCTGGGCCGATGTCGGCGAAATTCATCTGCGGATTTCTGGGGGAACCGGCCGTCATCGTGAATGCCTCTTGCCAAAGGCCCCGCAGGCATCTGTGGAATCTGTGTTTGCTCCCGGGAGCCGGAGTACAATACGTGACGCTACTGTAGCGCCACACCCTCGACCGCCACCGCGTACAGGACGGCCGTTTCCAACTTCGCCCCGACCTCAAATCCGGCTGCGAGATTCTCGGCTGAACCGGCACTCGCGGTCATGGTTTCCCAAGTGTCCACGATGTGCCAGAACGGATAGAAGCCCGGCGCCGTCGGCGTCGGTCCAGCCGGAGTCATTGGTGCGCCCTGCGTGCCCATGTTGCTGGAGAAGAAGCCGGTCGGGATGTCCGCGTCGACGAAGCGCGCGAAGTCCGAGCCACCGCCGGCTGCCGCGTCGCCGTACACGATCATGTCGTCGGGGACGCCAAGTTCCTTACGGGCGGCCTCAACCGCCGCTTGCATGCCGGGACTCGTGTGCGAGAACTCGACGGGTGTGCTGACGCCTGGCCAGTTGAGGCCGAACATGTCGACGTCGATAGCCGCGCGAATCGTGACGTTGCCGTACGGCGTGGTGCCAGCCAGCACGTCAGTGACGAAGGCCAACGAACCTTGCAGGCCGCGTTCTTCGCCATCGAACTCGGCGTAGACGATGGTGTACGTCGTGTTGATCTTGGAGAAGATCTTGGCCATGTAGAGGGTAAGTGCTGTGCCGGACCCGTCGTCGTACACGCCGCCCGTCGTTTTGCGGCCAACGCAGGGGGCCGGGGTGACCTCGATCACGAGGCAGTCAATGCTGAAGGTGTCATAATGGGCACCCACGACGATCCACTGGTCGCGCTGGGCGCCCCATTGGATGCCGACGACGTTCTGCTGGTCGATGCCCTCCGTGAAGTTGTGCAACCATACATCCAGGCCGTAGGAGGCGAAGGTGGCCGCCATGGCGTTGCGGGCGCCGATGTGTTCGGGGCCGTTGTTTGCGCGGTCCGGGTAGGTCGTGACGAGGCGCTTGTAGTCTGCGAGGAAGTCTTGGACATCCACAGCGGGGACGGCCGGCAGGACTGGGACCTCGGGTTGGACTGGGGCACCGGCATCGGAGTTACCGGGTTGAGCGCAGCCGGGGATTAGCAGGAGGGCGAGCAAACCAAGGCCCAAGACGAGCTTCATGGAGGCTTGCGACCTTTGCCAGGGCTTCAAGTTTTCCACCGGGGGCGGGCCGGCCTGAAGCTGGCAGGGTGATTGCCCCGGACGGCTGGGCGCACGAATCGACGCCTTAGCGCGGCGTTGCGTCGAGGGTCAGGTCCGGCCGGCACGACATGAAGTGGACAACGTAGGCCGAGAGGTTTGCCGCGCTGTCAAAGCCTGCCTCAAGGTTTGCTTGGCCGCCGGCCATCGCGGTCATCGTGTCGACGGTGTCCGTGAAGTGCCAGAACGGGTAGGCGCCAAACGGCGTATAGGCCGCGTCGGGGGCCGGCGAGGGTGCGCCCATCTCCTCGAAGTCGCTGATGAAGAAGACTGTCGGGATTGGCGGGTCGGTGACGCTCCAGAACGCCGCGTAGTCGCTGGCACCGAGCTGCAACCCGGTTTTCTCGAGCAGTTGGTTTGCCGGGTGCCCCATTTCGGCCCAGCGCGCATGGGTCAGGGATGCTGCCATTTTGCTGTTGGTGAGCATGTTGATGGGCGCGCTGGTTCCGGGCCAGTTGATGCCGATCATGTCGAGGTCCAAATCGCCCACGATGGTGGGGTGGATGCCGTTAACCTCGAATTCGCCCGCCGTAATCGCCTCTACGATGGCCGACGCGCCCTGTAGGCCGCGCTCTTCGCCATCGAATGCGATGAATGCGATGGTGTAGTATGGGGTGACGTTGGCGAAGGCCTTTGCGAGGTGAACAGCCATCATGGTGCCCGAACCGTCATCGTAGGCGCCCTGGCTCACGACGGCGTTGCCGCTGTTTGTGACCGCAGAGTCCCAGGTCGTGGTGTCGTAGTGGCCGCCGACGAACACCCAGTGCTCGCGGTCGATTCCCCACTTGATGCCCATGACGTCGGCTTGGTCGATGCCATTGGTGAAGTTGAAGCGTACTGGCTGCAGGCCGTAGGATTCGAAACGTGCCAGCAGGTCAACGCGAGCGGATTCGTGCGTCGGCTCGTTGTCGGCGCGCAGGTTGTTCTTGGTGACAAACGCGGCGTGGTCAGCAAGCAGCGCCGCGGCGTCAACGCGGGGCACCGGCGGCATGATCCAGCCGCCGTCCGTGACGTCGAGCGGATCGGTGCCTTGGACCTGTTCTGTTCCGTCATCGACGAAGTCGCCGTCCGTGTCGGCGTTCGTGGGGTTGGTGTGCGTCTCGTTGATTTCCTCCTTGTCGCCCAAGCCATCGGCGTCGGTGTCCGCCAATAGCGGGTTGGTGCCAATTTCTTGTTCATGGACATCGTCGAGGCCGTCCATGTCGGCATCGGGGGCAGGCTTGGCGCAACCGGCGATTGCAGCGATAATCAGGATGGCCAAGACGAAGAGCTTGCGCATGACAGATAGCCAGCACCAGCCCTCCTTGAGACTTGTGGTGGGTGCCCCTCTGTTGGGGCCGTTTGTCCTGTTGCGCCGGTGGGGCTGGCTAGGTGCGGCCCTCGACAGTAAAGCCGATACGCGCCGACGTCCCCGTGGCAAGCGGAAGGGTGCGCGGCAGCCTACCTTCGCGGACATCCGCCAGCCGGTAGACGGTGGGATTCAGGTCGGCCAAGAGCGGCAGCATGCCGTTGAGATGTCCGTCCCCGAGGACTGCCACACCGTGCCGGATCCCCGCGAGTTGGCGGCGGATACGCTTGGCCATCTTGGCATCGCGTTCGGCGATAACGATGCGATGGATGGTCGGGAATTTGCGCGCCAACTCGCCGCCGGGGCCGAGAAGCGCCTGCGGGTCGCTCTCGTAGCGCTTCAACTCGGCTTCGACTTGCGCTCGCGCGTCACGGCGGTTGCGCGGCAGGACGGCTTTTGCGGCGCCGCCAACCAGCATGCCGAGCGCCCGCAGGCGTTCGCGCCAGGTGAGCTCCCGCAAGGCACGCCGCAGCGTGTCCTCGGCTGCGTCGTCAATCAGCGACAGCCGGGCGCCGACCTGTTGGGCGCCGGCAACGGCCCCCAGCATTTCGCCGCCGACGTCCGCGCCGTACATGCCGGCAACGGATTCCTGCACCTTCGCCAGCCGCTTGTGAATGAAGCCCCCCTTCGGCGCCGGCGCGGTGCCCTTGCGTTTCTCAATGAGTCCTTGCAGGCGGCCGCGGTCGAGTTCGACGAAGACAATGTCCGGGCGCAACGCCACGACGGCGTCGCGGATTGTGGCTTCAATCTGAAAAACGTGGCCCGCGCCGATGAGGGTGAGTTGGCCGGGAATCAGCGGGGGGACGGGCGCCGGCGCGCCAACGGGCGGCACCGGGATTGCTCCGGCCGGAGCACCCGCAGCGATTCCCGCTTCCGTCACAGGCCGGGCCAGGTCGGGTCGGCTCCTTAAAGAAACGGTCCATACGGGCCCCCGTGGGGCGGCCAAGGGTCCTTCTCAACTGCGCCTGCAGCCTCGACGGCAAGATTGCCGCGCCCGACGGCGCCCAGATGCCGCTTTCCGATGAGGCCGACTGGCGCCGCGTCCACACTTTGCGATCGAACATGGACGCCATCCTCGTTGGGGTCAACACGGTCCTGCGCGACGACCCCGCCCTCAAGGTCAAGGAGGAGTTTGCCCCAGTGCCGCCCAACCGCAAACTCCTGCGCGTCGTGCTCGACGCCAAGGGCCGCACGCCCAAAGGCGCCCGCGTCGTGGACGGATCAGCGCCGACCCTCATCTTTCATG
This sequence comes from uncultured Halobacteriales archaeon, assembly GCA_964627625.1. Classification (GTDB taxonomy): domain Archaea; phylum Thermoplasmatota; class E2; order JACPAO01; family JAHFTW01; genus JAHFTW01. The sequence continues at coordinate 123,616 of CAZVJB010000003.1, read as the reverse complement.
GCCCGGGGCTCCGGCCGCAGTGGGCCCGCGCCGACGATGCCGCGGTGGCGACCGACCCGGCGGGCCGGCTGGACCTCGAAGCGGTGCTGGAGGCGCTGCACGAGCGCGGCGTCCGGGACGTCCTGGTCGAAGGCGGTGCCCAAGTCATCCGTTCCTTCCTACAGACGGACTTCGTCGAACGCTGGACCATCTACATGGCCCCGGTGCTGGTGGGAGGCAATGGTCCATCCATCTTCGACGGGAAACCCAGCATGATTGGACGCCGCATGCACGTGGAAAACGTCGAGCCGCAGGGCAAGGGCGTATTGTGGACGCTGCGGCCCTAGCGCGTGATTCTACTCCAGAACGATCGCGCCGTGCCGGCTTCCCACAAGCGCGACATCGAGTTCGCGGCCGTCGATTGCGTCAACCTCGACGTAGCCGTTGTCGCCGTGCAATCTCCAGGCGGGCCGGAAGAAGACACCAAGCGGGCGGAGGCGAACTTGCTCGGCTTTCGGTTCGACCTTGCGGCGTTCGGTGTAGAACAAAGAGTGGTTCTCGTCCGGGACGCGCACGTCCGTGGTCCGCGTATGTTTCTTGATGACGTGGGCAAGCGCAAGTTGGGCGGCGCGGTCCTCGTTGATTCGCAACACGCGTTCCGTCACTTGGTGCGAGTGGTTGGCGGGCAGCATGCTCTGGGCGTCCGGGTTTGCGGCGTCTGGGTCGATATCGAGCGTCGATTTGTCGGAGCCGTGCACTTGGACGCGCCCGTCCTCGGTGTCGAAAGCGAGTTTTCCTTCCTGCAGTAGATCGCATTCGTAATCGTAGAGGTGGACCGGGTGGAGGACCAGTTCCGCGCTCGACATCGAGTAGAGACGGTCGCGGACTTTCTTGTGTGCGTCCGCCGGCTTCAGGCGTACGGGCAGAAGCGGGCGCGTGTAGGTGCGTGCCACCGCTGCTGGCGCGAAGGCGGGCGGCATCTGGAGGGGCGAGGGGGGTGCGTTCCATGGGTTGAACGCCGGTTGTGACGGGGGCGAATAGTCCGGTTGCGGCGCGAGGGTCGGCGTTTCGGCAAGATGCGGCTGCACGCTTGCGGCCAAAAGCATGCCAAACGGCGAGTCTGGAATCGCGACGCGGGGCGGCGTGGGCGCGGGCGGGGGAGTAGGCACAACTTGAGGTGGCAGCGCGGCCGGCGTCGCGGGCAACCAAGCCGCAGGCGGTGGCGCGGTCGGCGACATGTCCGCCCAAGGGCTGAACTTCTTGCCAGTTTCGACCGGGACGTCCACGCTGCCTTCGTCAAGGGCCGCCTCTTCCGGGCTCGAGGCAGATTCCGTGAAGGCTTCGGCAAATGCAGCGAAGTCCGGCAGGGTCTGCGCATCCGGCGCAGCGGATTCCGGTTGCTCGATGCCGGGATCGGCGACGTGAAACTCATCCGGGAGAACGTCGGCAACGTGCTCGGCAACCATGGTGCCGCTTGCCGGGACGGCGTCAAACATCAACGGGTCGCCCACCTCGCCAAGGGCTTCGGCGATCTGGGCTTCGCCAACAAAGCGAGCGAGTGTGTCCCGACTCCATAGGACAAGCCCCTGTGCTGCCTCATGCGCGTCGGACTCGCAGGGTCCCGCATGACAGAGCACGCCGCGGTTGGCTGCGACGTCAGAAACCGTCGCCGCGAACTCCTCGACGTCAGCAGCGGTCAGGGGCTCCGGGCCTTCATGGGCCCCGATTACGACGGCGCCACCCTCCGACTCGGCAAGAAGGGGGACAGAATACACGGTGCCGCTGTGGCCTTCGAGTTGGGCGTCCTCAGAGACCATGTAGCCGTGGTGGACGAAGAGTTCCTTCAGAAGCGGCACAAGGCCCGGCCCGCGAGCCGGCCGGCCCATCCCAGCAGAGTTGCCTTCGTGCATCCCAGTTTTGCACCGGATGCACACGAAATGAACCCTTCGAGTCGATTCGGCCGCCCCACCCACCCCTTCCAAAGGGCGATGAAGCACGTCGCCAGTGGGAGTCCGTGGACCCGGACCTCCAGCGCGCCGCCCAGGCCCTCCTGAAGCACACCGCCTCAGCCCCGGCGCGATCGTGGGAGTTTCAGCCGCTAAAACCGCCGCCCCAGCACGCGACCCCAACACCGACAATCGCCGTGGACGGCAGCCATGCGGTCCTCGCCGACAACGGCGCCGTCTGGGTCGTGGCCGTTCGAGCCGCCGCGATCACCTGGCCGGGGCCACGGACCGGTTCCCCCGTCCAAATCCGGACCCATGCCGCGACCCCTACCGAGGCGCAAGCCATCCTTGACGCGGTCTACACACCCCTTGGAATCGATGCCCCACGTGCAGCATCGGCTACGGCTTGGGCGGAATCCTTGTGCGCCGCCGCCGAGGCGAGCGCCGCCATCGCAGCAATCGAAGCCATCGAAGTGGGCGCCGGCGGGCAACTCCTCGTTGACGGTGCCCTGAACGGTCTGCCGCGGCTAGTCCAGCCCTTGGCCAACCGCATCAAGGATGTCGCCACCCGACGCGCCATCAGTCTCGTGGCCGTCGCAAAACGCAGCGGATTGGAGTCAGGCGGGACGCCCATCATTCCTTTCCTCCAGCGCACCGGCCCGCCCGGATGCTGGGCGGTGCCGGTCTCGCCGGAAACCTTCGTGGCGCGACTGTACCCCCTCGCGAAGCACGCGTTTCGCATCGACGCGCCCGACATCGGCGCCATCGCCCGCCTGCTGCCGGGCTGCCGCGATGCTGCCTACGTCGGCTACCCGTATGCGCTCGCGGTTGCACACAACCACGTCGCCATCACAGCGACGGAAGTGGCCGACCTACGAGGCCGACTGCACGCCGTCCTGCGCGCGTCGGGCGGCAACGCGGATGCCCTACTGGCCGACTTCCACGATGTGCTGGACCGCAACGTGCCACGCTAGGCCGCGCAATAGGCGCCTGGGCTTTGCGACCGGGCCATTCAAGAGATGCGGCTTGCTGGCCGACTGCGTGGACAACGCGGTGCAAGCCGAGGGCTTGACCAAGCGCTTCGGCGACCTCGTTGCCGTCGACGATATTAGCCTCACGATTCGCCGCGGTATCTGTTTTGGAATCCTCGGCCCGAACGGGGCCGGCAAGACGACGGCCATTCGCATGATTCAGGCACAAAGCCCACCCACGACGGGACGGCTTCGCGTGCTTGGCATGAACATTGCTACCTCGGCGCGACAAGTGAAGGCGCGCGTCGGCGTCGTGCCGCAGGAGAACAACCTTGACCCGGATTTCTCCGTGCGCAAGAACCTTCTCATCTTCGCCCGTTTCTTCTCGATTCCGCCGGCCGAGGCACGCGTTCGCGCCGATCGCCTCTTGGAATTTGTGCAACTTGCCGACAAACGCGACGCCCCGATTCCGACCCTTTCCGGCGGCATGAAGCGGCGCCTCATCGTGGCCCGCAGCCTCCTCAATGACCCGGACCTCCTGATCCTCGACGAGCCAACAACGGGCCTCGACCCGCAGGCGCGCCACACGATTTGGGACCACATTCGCCGGCTGCGTCATGAGGGAAAAACCATCCTTCTGACAACGCACTACATGGACGAGGCCGAGATGCTGTGCGACGAACTCGTCGTCCTCGACCACGGCAAAATTCTCGAACAGGGAACACCGCGTGACCTTATCGCCAAACACACGGAAGGCAAGGCGGTCGAATTCGTCGCAGGCTGGGAAGCTACGGGCGCTGCCGTTGATGCGGTCGCCGCGGACATGGCGAAATGGGGAATCCCGCACCAGCGGCTGCCGGACCGCGTCGTCGCGTATGGCACCCAGGCAGTGGCGCGTATCGGCGAGGTGCAAGGCCGCCACAAAGTCGCGGAAACCATCGAGCGGCGCGCAACTCTCGAAGACGTGTTTCTCCGTCTGACCGGGAGGGCGCTACGTGACTGAATCCATGGATGCCCTTCTCATGGTCCCCAAAAGCCCGAAGGGACCAAGGACGCCGCTGGACCTTCGGCCCGGCCGTGCCTGGGCGATGGTGCAGCGCAACCGCGACGTGTACCTGAAAACGTGGAAGACGAATTTCCTGCCGCCGCTGCTTGAACCCCTTCTGTACCTCCTCTCCATCGGCTACGGTGTCGGCGCGTTCATCCAGACGATTGGCGGCGTCCCGTACCCGCAGTTCATCGCGCCCGCCATTCTGGCCATCACCATCATGCAGGGCGCCTTCTTCGAGACGACTTACAACTCGTTTGTTCGCATGTATTTCCAGAAAACCTGGGACGCAGTCACCGCGACACCCCTCACGTTGGACGACGTGCTCGCGGGCGAGATGGTGTGGGCTGCCTTGAAATCCGCAATCAACGCCGGACTCATGGCGGTCGTCATCGCCGCGTTTGGGCTACTGCCGTGGTGGGCAATCCCCGCCGTAGTGGTCGTCGCCTTCGTCGCGGGCATGCTGTTTGCGGGACTGGGCCTTATGACCTCGGCCAAAGTGAAGGGGATTGACGGCTTCTCGTTTGCAATCTACTTGTTCGTGACACCGATGATGCTGTTTTCCGGGACGTTTTTCCCCTTAGAGCAACTGCCAGACATTGCGCAGAAAGTGGCCTTGGCATTGCCGCTTACTCATACCGTCGCAGTCGTCCGCCCTCTTGCCTACGGTGACCCGACCTCGATTCCAATGTGGAGCGCGATCTACCTGCTTGCTGGCGCCGTTGTGTTCCCCGCAATTGCGATGGCGTGGATGAAGCGGAAACTCATCGCGTAAGGGCGGAATGCCTAGCGGGCCATGGCACGACGCGGACCGAACCCGGCGCGGGCCACAACGAAGTGAGCGCCGCCGGACTATGCCGGGACGGTCGCGGTGACATCGAGGGAAACGTCAAACGTCCCGCCAACGAAGTAATCGATTCGGTAGGAGCCAGCAGCGTACGTGTCCGTGTTGGTCTCGGGACCCTGGAAATTGCATGCGCCGCCGGCGCCGGGAGCCCCGGCGCAATTGACTGTCTCACTCCTGTAAACCAACGTGTCGTCCGGGCCGTAGACCTCGATGCGCGCGCTGCCGGCACCCGGACCCAGGTTGCTTTCGAAGGCGAGAGCTAGGGTCCCGTTGGCCACGACGAAGGGTTCTTGCTTTGCGATGGGCAACTCGCCCGCCGCTGGGCCGTCCCCGCTGGGATTGGGCGGGCTCGTCCCGGTGACTTCGCCCATGAACTGGTAGACCGAGATCTCTTTGGTCGCGCCGGAGCCGCAGGACATGCTCGTTTTCACTGCCGACCCGTCGGCCGAAGCCGACGCCGAACATTCGGCGCAGGAGGCCGTCGAACTGGCACCACCGCTGGCGGCCGCGGCCGAGCCGCTGCATTCGGCGCAGGATCCTTCCGAACTGGCTGCGCCGCCACCTGCGGCGGCCGAGCCGCTGCAGTCGCCGCAGCCGCCCGCGGCTTGGGCATCGCCGGCACCTGCTACGGCTTGTCCCTGGCAGTCGCCGCAGCCGCCGCTTGCCACAGCTCCATCGGGGCCAGCGCTGGCGATTCCGGTGCAGTCATTGAATTCGTTCGATGGGGTAGAGCAACCAGCGAGGGCTGCGGCCACTAAGGCGGCGACGAGGATGATGCGCATGACGATTCGATTCACGCCCCCCGTTAAGACCCTTGTGCGGGTTTCCTCGAAGGCCGCATGAGGCCGGGCAAGCGCCCACAAAACCCCGTCCTTCTCCTCCTTCCCCTTTTTATGGCAACGTCTCCGTCCGTGGCCGTGGCCGCCCCCCCGCGACGCACGCAGCCGAAAGAATCCAAGTCGCCCTCGTCGGCGAAGCTGCACAACGTCCACACGCCCTACATCCCGGCGTCAATGTCGTTGCCCGAGATTACCGTCAAGGGCGTTATCCTTGGCATCATTCTGGCCGTCCTTCTGGGCGCTGCCAACACTTATCTCGGCCTCAAGGCGGGTCTGACCGTCGCTGCAAGTATTCCCGCAGCCGTCTTGTCGATGGCCGTGCTGCGCCTGTTTCGCAAGTACAATATCCTCGAGAACAACATGGTGCAGACCATCGCCTCGGCCGGCACGTCCGTCGCCTCCGGCGCCATCTTCACCATCCCTGCCCTAATCATCCTCGGCTACTGGGACGAATTGGAATACTGGGACACGACCTTCATCATCATTGCCGGCGGCATGATGGGCGTCCTGTTCAGCGTCCCCATTCGCAGGGCCCTAATCGTCGAAGAAAACCTGCCGTTCCCCGAAGGCCGCGCCACGGGCGAAGTTCTCATGGCTGGCGAAAAGGGCGGCGCCGGTGTCGGCGCTCTCATCCTGGGCGGCGCGCTCGGGGCGGCGTTCAAGGTCATGCAGGGCGGTTTCCGCATGTGGAAGGAGGACGTCCTTACGACGCTGCGCCTGGGCGGCGACACGGTGATGGGCATCGGCGCCACCCTGTCGCCGGCCTTGCTCGGCGTCGGCGCAATCATCGGTTTGCGCATCGCCTCGCTCGTTTTCCTGGGCGGCGTGCTGGGGTGGATTGTCGGCATCCCGCTCTACACGTGGCTGGCCAACGACGTCGGCACGCTGCTGCAGACTGCGGGTGGCTACGAAGACCTGCCAGGCCTCGTGGCCCGAACGCGCATCCGGTACGTCGGGGTCGGCGCGATGCTGGTCGGCGGCCTGTGGAGCCTCGTGAAGCTGCGCAAGCCACTGTCTCGCGCCGTCATGCAAGGCGTGCGCAGCACCCGCGGCGGCGCCCCGACGGAGACGGTGCGCACGGAGCGTGACCTGCCCTTCTCCCTCGTCGGGTTTGGTTCCGTCATCCTCGCCGTACCGATGGCGGTCCTGTACTTCCTCATCTCAGGTGACGCCGTGATCGCCGTCGTCCTTGGTCTCATTGTGCTCGTGACGGGGTTCCTTTTCTCGGCCGTCGGCGGCTACATGGCCGGCCTTGTGGGCTCAAGCAACACGCCAATCAGTGGCGTCACAATCCTGGCGCTACTGACCGCGTCCCTGGCCCTGCTTGCTTTCGGCATCGACCCAGACCTCGGGCCCGCGTTGGTCATCATGGTGGCCGCCATCATCGCAGTGGCCGGCTCAATCTCAGGCGACAATCTCCAGGACCTCAAAGCAGGCCACATGCTTGGCTCAACGCCACGCAAGCAGCAATTCATGATCATGGTCGGCGCCCTGGCGTCCTCCTTCTTCATCGCGCCCGTCATCCAGATTCTCATCAACGGCGCGTCGCCCTCGGCCATGGCGCCCCTCGGCACGCTTCCCGCGCCGCAGGCAAACGTGATGGCAGCCCTTTCGTCGGCCCTGTTCAGCCCGTCTGGCCTGTCGGAACCGCAGCGCCTCATGATCGGCATCGGTGCAGGACTCGCGGTCGCGCTCATCCTTCTTGACAAGCTCCTTCAGGTCATGGGAAGCACCTTTCGCACTCCAGTGATGGCCGTCGCCGTCGGAATCTACCTCCCAGTCGGCCTTTCCGTTCCCATCTTCATCGGCGGCCTGGCGGCCTGGGCTGGCGAGCGGTGGTACGCCCGACGGGCCGCCCGCGCAGCGGCACCCGCGCTCGCAGAACGGTGGCGGGCGCTCGGTGACACAGGCGGCCGGTCGATCATCCTAATCGGGAGCGGACTCATCGCTGGCGAAGCGATCCTCGGCATCGTGACCTCGTTCGTGGCTGCCAACGGCGGCACCCTCGGCTACAACGCACACGAGGCGTTCGACTGGCTTGGCCTTGCCATCATGGCGGCCTTGGTCGTCGCCGTCTATCTGGCGGCGGTCCGGCCTGGCATGAAGGCTAAGGGCAACCCGCCCGAACTCACTGGGCCGCGGATTCCGCCGCCGGGGCACTAGCAGGGCGTGACGGACGGGCCGGTTGCGCCACGCGGCGGATACTGCCCGCCGAGTCATCAACCGATTGAACCGATGAAGCCGATGCCCGCCGGGCGTATCGGTTCCATCTGTTTCATCGGTTGATCGTTGGGTGGGCGGGGGCGGCCAGCGGCCTTAAACCGCCGCACCATCGCGGCCGGCATGGCCATTCCGCAGAAGGTCCTCGACCACCTGAAGAAGAACGAGCAGGTCCACCTCGCGGAACTCCAGGAGTTCGTCCGCATTCCGAGCGTGTCGGCGGACAAGGCGTTCAAAGCAGACGTGCAGCGTGCGGCGGATTGGCTCATGGCGCGCCTCAAAAAAGCAGGCATGGAGAACATCCGGCTGGTTCCCACTTCCGGACACCCCGCGATTGTGGCAGACCACTTGCATGCAGGTCCGAAGGCGCCGACACTCCTTGTCTACGGCCACTACGACGTTCAACCAGCGAAGCAGGCGGATGGCTGGAAGTACGAGCCGTTCGAGGCGCGCGTCGCGGATGGAAGAATCTGGGGGCGCGGCACGACAGACGACAAGGGACAACTCATTTGTCACATCTATGCCGCCGAGGCGTGGCTGAAGACTGTCGGCAAACTCCCCGTCAACCTCAAATTCGTTTTCGAGGGGGAAGAGGAAGAGGGTTCGTTGCACTACGGCGAAGTCCTCGACAAGGCCGGCAAAGACCTCAAGGCCGACCTTCTCATCGTCTCCGATTCCCCAATGCGCGGCGAGGACCAACCCGCCCTGACGCACACGTTGCGCGGCCTCGTCTACTTCCAAATCGATGTACAGGGGCCAAAGTCGGATTTGCACAGTGGAACGTTTGGCGGAATCCTGTGGAACCCGAACGAGGCGCTCGTCCAAATGCTGGCACAATGCAAGGACCCCAAGACCGGGAAAATCAAGATTCCAGGATTCTACGACGACGTCGTCGCGGCGTCCCCCGCTGAACGCGTGCGCCTCAAGAAAGTCCAAGAAACCGATGCCGAGCTGAAGAAAAGCACCGGAGTGGCGGCCCTGTTTGGCGAGAAGGGCTGGACCTCGTACGAGCGCATCGGCGTGCGGCCAACATTTGAGATCAACGGCATTTATGGTGGTTACACTGGCGAGGGCGCAAAGACCGTCATCCCAGGCCACGCCCATGCGAAAGTGTCCTGCCGCATCGTTGCCGACCAGGACCCAAAGAAAATCGCCAAACTGGTGCAGAAGCACTTGCTGACGCTTGCAAAACCGGGAACAAAGGTCACGGTCACCGTCCTATCCGCCGGCAGCCCTGTGCGCGCCGACCCCGAGCACCCGATGGTCAAGGCCGTCGAGCGCGCCCTAGAACAGACGTGGGGCAAGAAGCCCGTTCTGATCCCGGAAGGCGGCTCGATTCCCCCGGTTGCCGACATGCAGAAACGCTTGGGGGTCGCAGCGATTCTGTGCGGGTTTGGAAACAGGGACGAGAACATGCACGCGCCGGAGGAATCGTACCGGCTTTCGTCATTCTACAAGGGACGCGAGGCGTGCGCGAGGATGTTGGCGGAATTGGCTTCCTAGTTGGAGTCGAAGCTGCCACGCTGCAGAAGGGCCTCTTCCTAGTCTACTCGGCAATCAATCGACTTCAGCGTGCTTTCCCTGAATCTGCCCCTGCTCGACTCGTAAACTTCCTTCACCGCGAATCCACACGTGGTTTCGGGTATCCACGCCGTCGTCGCCGCTGTCAACGGCATTGATGCTAGTCCGGGACATTCCACGACGCCCTCCAGGGTCCCGACGACAACGAAGCTTGAATAGGACCTGGCGGGAACAGCGACAATTTCCATTCGGTCCACGCGCCACGTGCCGGAAAGGGAATACCGGCCATCACCCGAGCCACACGGAATCTGGCCACGGCAGGTCTGCCCCCAGGACTTCCCCAGCTCCAACGGCCAGTCATCTGCCCGGCATGGCTCGTCCAAGGAGACATCCAGCCCGTTGATGCGAAGCCGGAACAACGTCTGATACGCGCTGTCAGTCCAGACCTCTGAAATCTCCCGTCCATCGGGCATTTCCCGGACATCCTCAGTCCGGACCGCCTGCACGCTGCACCCGCCGACCCGGACAGGTTCGACGGCTGCGATGCGCACCGTCCGCCACCCCTGCTTACCCGTCTCGTCCTCCAAGTGGTACTCGGCCTGCGCACCAATCGGCGCTCGGGGAATCGCCGTCGTATTGTCGGCGCAAGCCGGAACGCCTTGGCCGGCGCAGCCACTAAGCACGATGAGCAGTAGGGTCAGCACGAGTTGACGCCCCACTTTCCCCATCACGGCCTTGGCCAAGCCGCGACGACCGTATGAGGGGCGCGGTTGGCTGGATTACCCCGGGCGCATCCGTTCCAGCCAGCCATTACCTGCGCTGCGGTGGAGGGCACGCAGAAGGTACGTGGCGTCTGGCCGAGGCGAGATCACGATGCGGTAGTGGCCGAACTTGGCCCGACGGGCCTTACCCTTCCCACCGTTCTCCATCCAAGTGGATTTCCGTGACGCGGCCGGTGCAGCCTGCGACCTTGACTTCGACGGAGACTTCCTTGCCGCGCCACTCGTGCAGGTCCTCGTCTTTCTGGATGAAGTAACTCTCGATGCCGTACTGAACGGTGGCCGTCGAGGTGTTGACATGCTGCACCGTGCCTGCCAGGCAGACCATCCCGGCGGGTACGTTGGGCGTCGTGCGTGCGTGCGATGCGATTTCCCAGTAGGGTCGGCCCGTCCCTGGTTCGTAGTCGGAGCCTGGCCGCAGGAGGACGTAGATGGGGTCACCGCTTGTGTAGCCCCTTGCGCCTGTCACCGTAGAGATGTTGTAGCGAAGGTCGACGTAGTCGCCCCGCAGCAAGTCGGGCGGATCCACGGGGGCCGTGGACAGAAGGATGGATTCCCCTGCAACGGTCGGCCAAGCAGCCCACGCGGCAAAGCCCAAAACAAGGACGAACGGGACGCTGAAGATGGCAAGCCAGCGCAGCCGCGGATCCAACTAGGTCCCCCCTTGGCGGATGGTCTGCGTCATGACGCGCCGCAGCTTTTCCAAACCGAAGGCCATGGCGAGCAGGATCATGCCGCCCGCGACGAAGACCCATCCGGGGTTCTGGATGTCGGCCACGAACTCGATGTAGCGTCCGACAATCATGATGACGAAGAGGACGAGACCGAGATTGAACAGCATCTCCTGGCGGGCCTGCACTGCAAGCACGACCCACGCGACCACGAGGGCTCCGTAGACGACGTCGTCGGCACCGCCAGCCGGCACGACGAGGACGGCAAGGGCGTGCACGAAGCCGAGGCCGAGAAGGCCGGCAAGCCAGGGCGAGCCGCCGCGTCGCATGTGCAGCATGAGGCCGCCGGCCAGCGCGATGGCGGCGATGGCCCAGAAGGCGACGGCTGCCGCCGTGATGGTCGGGCTCGCGCCGGCAAACAGCGGCTCGCGGAGAGCGTAGGTGGGAGCAAACGTGCGTACGAAGGACGGGATATGCACAAGAAGCGCGCCGCCGGCGAGATACACTTCCTGGAAGGGGGGAACCAGGCCGGTCTCGCGCCACCTCGGGTGGAAAAGGCCAGCTCCGCAAAGCAGGATGCCGCCGGCGACGAAGGTGAGCACCATGCTGCGGCCGTCGTCGAGGGCGTTGGCGCCGTTCAGGAAGGTGAGGCCAATCCAGATGGGCATGAGGAGGACCGCCATCACCATGGGCCCGAACGTCCGCAACCCGTACGCGATGGGCAGGATGCCGAGAATCCACAAACCCACGAGGGCGCCGTTGTCGGGTTCGAGGTTGTACGTGTTGGCAATCTGGAAGATGAGGCCGCCGAATGCGCCGCTTCCCATGAGGAGAAGCGCGTGGCCCACGGCGGGATATTCCTTGGCGGTCACCAACCGGGCGCCGCCGCCCCATAGGCCCGCCGTGACGATGACGAGCAACAGGGTCCGGACAAGGTCAGACATGGATTGCCAGTTCGTGGCCACGATGACGATGATGCCGACGACGACGAGGGAGCCGCCGATCCAGGAGATGGCCGAAATGGTGCGGCCGTGCGTCTCCTTGCTGCCTGCAGCGTAGCGTGCCCTGATGCCTTGCGCCTGCTCCGGCGTGACGAGGCCGTCGCGGACCCAGCCTTCCACTTCCTGGCCGAGCTTCTCGGGGAACGGAACTGCCATGCGCGGGCACCCGTTGCCGCCGGGATGAGGCTTTGGTTCCCGTCGGCTTGCCGGAGGGGGCGGTGCGCGGGGGGTGGCTAACGGATTCCCGTATCGCAAGCCACGCCCGCCTTCACGTAGCGTCCCGCGACGACCGTCACGGCATCTTGCGTGTGGCAGCGCGGCAGCGTCTGCCCCTCCGGCGTTTGGATACGATAGAACCCCGGCGGCAACGTGACGTTGAACGTCCCATCATCGCCCGTGTGGAACTCCTTCACCGTGACGATGGGGTCGTCGCGTTTGGTGACGACGAGGTCGCCATGAAAGGGTCTGTCAGCGCAGTTCGGGTCTGGCGGATCGCGCTCGACGGGGCATGTCGGGCCCATCATGGCCGTGCCGTAGATGCCGCCGTCTGCGGGGCCTATCGGGGCCGGCGTTGAGCCGGAGCAGCCTGCGAGGACGAGGGCCATAAGGACCAGAACCACAGCGCCCGGGCACCGCATGGGCATGCAAGAATAGGCCGTCTATTTCAGCGCTTCAACCCGGTGACGGGCGCCTTGAGCGTCGTCGGCCAGGCCAAGGCCTGTCCTGGGGACGGGCCGAGTGCTGCACGTGCTTGCACGTGCAAGGACGTCCATGGACGTCCGCCCGCCGCGGCTGTGCGCCCCCAGGACTTGCCCCCACGCAAACGTTGGGCCGCATTGGCCGCCGTTCATCCACACAATCCCGAACGCACACACCAAGGCCCGTCCCATTTCACTTCCCCCTCCCCCCACACCCTTATTCCGGCGAATCAACTCCAGAATCCGATGGGAGGCGCTCCAGCCAACGGCCACACCAGCGGACGCGTGGTCGGCCGCATCACGGGCCAGTCCGTAACCGAGCTGCGGTTCCGTATCGGCCCCGACGAGCCGGTCCAACTTGGCGAAATCCTGGTGGCGCAAGGCGAACATCAGGGCGGGCCCCCATTCTACCTCCGTGTCGTCGACCTGGAGTACGGCGCCGAAGCTCGCGACGCGCAGTGGGAGGAACGCATCGCCGGTGCGCTCATGACGGCCCCGGACGACCTCGTCCTGTTTGATCGCGAGGAACGCCTGTTCAAGACAGCCATCGCGGCACCCCTCGGCTATTTGCAGCCTGATGGAAAATTCCGCAAACCCAAGACCCTCCCCGCCCACTTCGCCGTCGTGCGTCGTCCCGTCAGCGGCGACTTCGCTTTCCTGGCTCCCCGGCGCGGCGACCTCGAGCTCGGATTCCTGCGCAGCGGCGACGAGGCCTTGCCCGACCGCCTCGGCCTCGACCCCAAGGCTCTGTCGCAGCACCTGGGCATATTCGCGACGACAGGAATGGGCAAATCGAACCTCCTCAAAGTCCTCGCCGGCTCCTGCCTAGAATCCGGCCACATCGGCCTGCTTCTATTGGACCCGCACGGAGAATACGCAGACGGCGGCGCCAACGTGCACCCCGACGGGCGGCCACACAAGGGGCTCCTGCATCATCCGCACTCCACGACGCGACTGCACGTGTACACGAGTCGCGCCATCCTCGGCTTCACCGGCCGCGTCCACGACCTTGCCGTCGCTGCCGCGGAGATCAAGGTCGCCGACTTCGCCAACATCTACGACATCACGGGCGCCCAAGAGGAGGCGCTTTGGGCAATCGGAAACCGCTTCGGCACGCGGTGGATCCAACAACTCGACGCCCTCGACGTCGAGGACCTTGACCGTCAACTCGGCGAAGGCAAATTCCACGCCGGCACCCTGAACGTCCTGAAGCGTCGCGCCGAACAGGTCCTGCGCCAGCCCGTCATCCACACCGACGCTGCCGTTTCGACCACGAAAGCCATCCTCGGCCACCTCGCCGCCGGCCACGTCGTCCTCGTCGACACATCCGGCCTCTTCCCGCAGGAAGAACTTCTCGTTTCGGCCGTCCTGGCCCGCAGCCTGTTGGAACGCCACCGCGACGCCGCCCGCCGCCCTGAGGAGTTCCGCGAACTGCCCCCCGTCTGCGTCACCCTCGAGGAGGCCCAGCGCGTCCTCAACGCGCGCGGCGGCTCCAACAACATCTTCGCCCAAATCGCCCGCGAAGGCCGCAAGTTCAAGGTGGGTCTCGGCGCCGTGACGCAACAGCCCCGCCTCCTCTCCGACGAACTCCTTTCGCAACTCAACACCTTGTTCATCCTCGGACTTGCCGACCCATCAGATCGCGACCGCCTGCAATCCGGTGCCCGCCAAGACCTGTCGCAGGTAGCGAAGGAGATTCAGATGATGGAACCCGGCGAGGCGCTTGTCACAACCCCCGGAGCGCCATTTGCTTTGCCGCTCAAAGCGCACCTGTTCGAAGACCGCATCCTGGAAGTGGGGGCGTCCAAGGCGACGCCCGCCGTCCACCTTGCTGCCAAGGCCGACGCCGGCTTCTTCTGAAAGGAGGTTTCATGTGGATGAGGGGCGACCTGGGCTAAGTTTCCCCCACCCCTCCGCAACCGCCATGTGCAAGGCCAGCCTCGCCGCCTCCGGGTGCAAGCCGTGGTCCGCCTTTTCCACACAAGCGACACCCATCTCGGACACGCCCAGTTCACCCGCACAGACGCGCAAGGCTTGAATCAGCGCGAACAAGACCACGCAGCCGCCTTTCATGCCGTCATCGACGCGGCCGTCGCCGAAAAACCGGACCTCTTCATCCACGCCGGGGACCTGTTCGACGGAGTTCGCCCCTCCAACCGCGCCCTCGCCTGCGCCCTGGAAGGATTCCTCAAACTGTCCAACGCGAACATCCCGACGGTCCTCATCGCGGGAAACCACGAACATCCCAAGCTGCGCGAGACCGGCTCGCCGTTCCGGCTGTTCGCGCATCTCCCCAACGTATTTCCGGTGTACCAGGGGCATCGCGAAACCATCGAGTTGCAGTTGCATGGCACACCCGTCCGTGTCCACGCCGTGCCGCAATGCGCCGACAACGCGGCCCTCGCTGCCGAAATTGCAAGCATCACGAATGGCACCGACGGCACGGATATCATGGTCGTCCACGGCGCTGTCGCCACGCTCAAGAGTTTCAGCCATGCCGAATTCAACGAGCAGAGCTTGGAGCCAGGTTGGTTTGATGACCGGTTTGACTACGTTGCGCTCGGCCACTTCCACGGCCTGCAGCAAGTCGCAGACCGCGCATGGTACTGCGGCGCGCCTGAACGCGTCAGCATCGCCGAATCTGGCGAAGAGAAAGGATTCCTTGATGTCCAAATCAAACAGGGCCAGGCGAGCGCCACGTTCCGGCCTTTGGCGGCCCGCCTCTATGCTGACCCGGCACCGCTTGATGCGGCGGGGATGGACGGCCCACAAGTGGTCGCGGCGGCACGCGAAGCCCTGACCAAAATGCCAGCAGGAGCCGTCGCGCGCCTGCGCATTCAAAATCTTGATCCGTCGCTGCGAGGCGGACTCGATTTGCGTTCAATCCACGAAGCAGGCAGGCATCTTCTCCACCTCGACTTGTCGCGCCTGGAGTGGCGCAATACCGAAAACGCCGTCGCCGGAGCCGAGGGTTTCGGCTCGCTTGCGGACGAGTTTGACGCATTTGCGGCAAAAACTCCCATCCAGGGGATTGACCGCGAGGCCCTTCTACGGCTTGCCAGGCAAGCCCTTGCGGGAGAGGTGACGCCGTGAGACTGCGCCGCATCACCCTCGAAAACTTCCGCCGCCATCGCCACAGTGAGTGGGAAATCCCAGACGGAGTGACTGCCGTCGTCGGCGCAAACGGCGCAGGAAAATCGACTCTCCTCGAAGCCATCGCATTCGCTTTGTACGGCCCGCGCGCGACACGAACCGCCAAGGACCTGCTGCGCTTTTCTGGTGCAGCCCCCGCCGACAGCGTGATTGTCGCCCTCGATTTCGAACTCGCTGGCCAAGCGTGGCGAATCGTACGCGAACTACGTGGACGAAACCAGGAACCACGAGGCTCACTCGCGATTGACGGTATAACGCAGATTCCGCCCGGGGCCGGGTCGAGTGAACAAATCACGAACCTGGTCGAGCGGGCTCTCGGCCTCGACCGCGACGGCTTTTTCCAGACCGTCGTGGCGCAGCAGGGCGAACTCGACCGGCTGGCGCGCATGCGTCCAGCGGAACGCCGCAGTTTCGTTCTCGGAATGGTAGGAATCGGGGCTGTCGATGGCGCCATCGCCCGCGCGCGCGAGAAACGCAATCTCCTCAAAGCGCAATTCGACGAGGCGAGTCGTACGTTGCAAGACGCTGCCGTCGCCGAAGGTCGCGTCCACCAAGCACAAGCGGCCCACGCGCAGACGATTGCGGCGGCGGCATCGGCCAAAGCGGCGCGCGACAAAGCCGCCACGACACTCGCCGTTTCCCGGCAATCGCTTGATACCCAACAGACCTCCGCGACGGCTCGGCAGGCGGCCGCCGCCGACGCCCGACTTGCCGAAGCCAGAAGCCAGCAAGCGGCGGCCCGCGTGCTAGACACCATCGAGCAGGTCCAGGCAAGCCGGCTCGCCGCGACGCGGCTCACGGAACTTCTCCCCCACGCCGCGCTCCACGATTCACTTGCGGCCCAATATCAAGCGGCGCTCCAGCAGGAGCAAGCCGCGCGGCTTCGTAGCGCCGGCCTCGCCCGCCTTGCCGCCTTGCAACGGGAATGCGATGCACTCGCACTCCAAGCAAGCAGCCTCCCACTTTTGGCTGACCCGCCCGCCCTCGTTCCGCTTGAACAGGCGGCCGCATCGGCAAGCGACGGTCGGTTACGCACAGCCGAACGCCTCGCGGCCATCGAAGGACAGCGCGCAGCAACCAGGACGCGCCTGGAACGATTCGATGCAATCGGCGCCGCGTCGGCGTGCCCGACCTGCGACCAGCCGGTCACCGGCGAGCATCTCACCCAAGCCCGGGCCGCGCTTGCCCAACAGCAGGATGCCCTTGCAACGCGTGCCGGCCAATTGCGAACCGAACAGCAGCTGGCAGAGCGCATCATGGCCGCCGCCGACCGCGCTGTTGCCGATGCCAGCCTAATCGATGCCGCCTGGCGAAGCGAAACGGCACGGCGTCTGGCGGAGGGCCAACGGCTTGAATCCAAGCGACGGGCGCTGCTGGACGGCGAAGCGGCTCTGCCCCCGGATTCCGGCCCCTTTTCTCCAAGCGCTGAACTGAAGGTCCGCCTCGATGCAGCGCGGCAAGCCCGCGACGAATGTCTCCGGCTGGGGGCCGCCGCAGCGCGCCTTGCCACTCTGCTTGAGACCGAGGCCTCGCTTCTGCAGGAGGCCGAAGCGGCGCGGCACGCTCTCGCGGCTGCCGCAGCGCGCCTAGCCATCCTGCCGGACGTTGGCGCGGCCGTAGAGGAATGGCGCAGCAGAGTGACGGCGGGCGAAGCGGATGCTCGCGCCGCGGAACAATCGTTTTTGGGGGCGAGCCTAGCGGAGCGCGACGCCGCTCGCAACGCCGCCGAGGCGGCGCGTGAACTCGAACGCGACGGCGCCGCCCGCCTGCACGCGGCGAGTGTGGCACATGCACTGGCATCGTGGACAGCGCTTGCGGGAACCGCGGGGGACGGCCTGCTGGACCGGTTCAAGGACCACCTCATTGCTCGGACGGCGCCGCTCATCCAGGAAGAGGCAAGCCGGCTTCTGTCGCGTTTCACCCAAGGCAAGTACACTGACGTCGTCGTTGACGACGACTACGAAGTCTGGGTCCAAGACGGTGGCGTTCGGTACGCCATCGACCGCTTCTCCGGCGGCGAGCAGGATTTGGTGCATCTTGCCCTTCGCCTTGCCATCAGCCGGCTGCTTGCCACGCGTGCGCACGGAGCTGAAATCCGCCTGCTCGCGTTGGACGAGGTCTTCGGCAGTCTCGACCCCAGCCATCGGGAACTTGTGGTGGCCGCCTTGCACCAACTTGACGGGCTCTACTCGCAGATTCTCGCAATCACCCACGACGAGGACCTGCAAGAGGTGCTTGACCACGCCGTCCGCATCGAACTTGTGGATGGCGAGGCCAGATTGTCGGCCCATTGAGGCACGCGACAGACCGATAAGCGATGGCAGGCTCGCCGTGGCGTGGACGAAGCGACAGCCGTGCAGTTGGCGCGCACTATTGGTGCCGATTACGCGGAGGTCCGCGTTGAGACTGTCGAGGAGAACCGCATCCAACTCCAGGATGGTGAACTCAACGGACTCACGGCCGGCACAGAGACTGGATTCGCGGTGCGCGTCCTTTCCGGCGGCTCGTGGGGCTTCGCGTCCAGCAACGATGTGTCGGCCGATTCCTGGCGCACGGCGGTCCAGCAGGCCGTTGCCCTCGCCCGCGCCGCCCCACCAAAGGGCCGCGGCCCCGTCGTGCTGGCGGATGTGCCGACCCTCACGGCAAGCACCGATTGGAAACCAAAACGCGATCCGCGCACCATTGACGCGACGGAGAAACTTGACCTCCTGCGCCGCATGGAATCCTCTGTGAAGGCGATTCCCGAAATCCGCAACGTTACCACCGCGTACGCCGACGCCACGATTACGAAACGCTTTGTCAATTCGAACGGCTCCGATTTGCGCTGGAGCCTCGTGCGGTCGGTGGCGCAAGCGCATTTTACGGCACGTCGCGACGGCGAACTTGCTGGTCGCTCAAGCCGTGTGGGCGGAACGAAAGGCTGGGAAATCTTCGCCGATGAGGACCCCGTGTCGAAGGCGTTTCTTGCTGCCGACTCAACGGTGAAAGCCCTCGGAGCGCCGGCGGCAAAGGGCGGACGTCGGACCGTCGTCATCGACTCCGAACTCGCCGGGGTCTTTGCCCACGAAGCCGTCGGCCACGCAAGCGAAGCCGACCTCGTCGCCGTCGGAGAATCCTGTTTCAAGGGCCGCATCGGCCAACGACTCGGCATCGAAGGCCTATCCATCCGCGATGATTCAACTATTGCAGGCGGATTTGGGTCATTCCCCTACGACGACAATGGTGTTGCCGGCCAGAGCAAGCCCATTCTGAGCGACGGCATCCTCGTCGGATACCTCAGCGACCGCGAACATGCAGCAGCACTTGGAACGAAACCCAACGGTGCGGCCCGAGCCCAGGATTTCCACTCGCGGCCGCTTGTTCGCATGAGCAACACTCTCATCGCCCCCGGCGACTTGCCTGACGACGAGGTCTTTGCCGGAATCAAGGACGGAGTCTACTGCAAGGGCTCGCGTGGCGGCCAAGTCGACTGCGCCCGCGGCACCTTCCTGTTCAATGCGCAGGAAGCGTATCGCATCGAGCGTGGTGAAATCACAACGCCGTTACGCGATGTCAGCCTGACGGGCGACATTCTAACGACGCTGCACAACATCGACGGCCTCGGACGCACCCAGCGCATGGGCGATCCCGGATACTGTGGCAAGGGCCAATGGGTTCCCGTCTGCGATGGCGGCCCGCTCGTTCGCATCCAAGACCTGCTCGTCGGGGGCGCGTCATGATGGAAGGCGAAGCACTCCTCGGCCGCGCCGAACGCATCGTCGAGAAGGCCCACGGCCGCGGCATCACGATGGCGGAAGTGTACCTGGAATGGGGCGAAGGCCTGTCGGTCGAATTGGAGAACGGGGCGCTCGCGACGGCATCCGCCAGTCGTTCGTCCGGCGGCGCCGTGCGCGTGGTCAAGGATGGCCGGCTCGGGTTTGCGTACTTCACGCTCGACGTCGACGCACCTGCCGCACTCGACGCCGCGCTACGCAACACCAAGCTCGCCACTGTCCACGGTTACGCCCTCCCCACGGGGCCGAAGGCCAGACCGATTGCCGGCCGCTGGGACGACGCGGTTGCCGCCGCGTCGACGGCCGACGCCGTGCGGCTTGCCGAACATCTTGTGGCCGGCGCTCGACAAGCCGCGCCCGAAGCGCTCGTTTCGGGCGGCGGCGTCGGCTTGGAATCGGGGCTGTGCGCCATCGCTTCGAGTGAGGGCATCGCGTGCTGGGATCGCGCGACCATGGTCGGCTGCTCCGCCTCGCTCGTGCTCGAGGATGGCGCCACGTCGATCTCGACGGGCGAATCGGCCTCGTCGCATCGGCTCGACCTCGATGCGTTGGCCGTCGGCGCCAAGGCAGGCGCAACGGCGATGTCGCTACGCAAACCGACAGAGGTGAAGGCCGGCGGACGATTCGACGTCATCCTGCGCCCCGAAGTGGCGGCGGAACTCGTGGTTGATTGGATGGTCTCGGCAGCAACGGGCGACGAGGCGATGCGTGGCAAGACCGTCTGGAGCGGCAAGCTCACAACTCCTGTGACGCACGCCGGTCTGACGCTTGCGGATGATCCTCTTGCGCCCGGCGCCATCGGTGCGGCGCCGTTCGACGATGAGGGCCTGGCCACCGCGCGCTTGCCCATCGTGGAAAACGGGGTCCTGCGCAATTTCATGTTCGATTCGTGGGACGGCCACAGAAACTCGACGCCCTCGACGCACAGTGCAATTCGTGGCGACTTCAAGAGCCGGCCATCGACGGGGACGCACCACCTGGTGGTTTCAAGCCGCAACGCCGAGCCGACCGAGCAACTGATTGGCGGAGTCGACCGCGGTTTTGTCGTCGAATCCGTTTTAGGAGCACATACGGCGAACGTGACGACCGGCGACTTCTCGGTGACCTCGCCAAACGTCTGGCGAATCGAACGGGGGGCGATCACGGGTCCCGTGCGCGACATAGCAATCGCCGGCAACCTTCCGGCGCTTCTAGCGCAGGCGGACGGCGCTTCGACTGAGACCAAGTCGATGGCCGGCCTGCGCATGCCAGCCTTACGGCTGCGCAACGTCGATGTATCGGTTTGAATCACGAATCATCGCCCTTTCCTCTGTTGGTGACGGGGCGAAGGCCGTTCGTTGCTTCCCCTACGAAACGCAAACCATTATCAGCCTCCAGAGGGGCATGGGGAGTCGTGGTCAAGATTACGCTGGATGCCGAGACGTTCAAGGCCTTGGCTAGCACCACGCGCCTTACGGTCCTGCGGGCCCTCGACCAGCGCCGCAAGACGCTCACGGAACTGTCGCGCGACCTCGACCTCAACAAGGCGACCGTGCATGAGCACCTCCAGCTCCTTACGGCAGCCGATCTCATTCGCAAACGCGACGACGAGGGGCGCAAGTGGATCTACTATGAGCTGACCTGGCGCGGCCAGCGGCTCATGCATCCGCAAGAGACGACGACCTTCAACGTGCTACTGGGCCTGTCCGTTGCGGCGGCAGGCGGCGGCGTCACCATGCTCGGCCGCGCGCTCGGTTGGTGGCTTGACGCACATCCAGTCCCGCAACCCGCCTCGGATCCGACCGTTGGCGGCGTGGATGTCGGCGACGCCGACACCCGGGCGTACTTCGCCCAGCCGGCGGCCGCAACCGGAACCACAACGGCAGCCAGCGGCGCGCCTCCAAGCGGGAGCGGCGGCGGCACGAGTTCTGATGGGCCCCCGCCGGCAGCGTCTCCACCCCAGAGTTCCGCTCCGGCGCCGCACGACGAGGCGGCGTTGGCCGACAGCGACGGGAACGCAACTGCCCTGGAAGCCGCGCAGTCCAGCGGGGCAGCGGCAGAGCAAGGCGACCCCGGGTTCCTCGATGAAGGCGGCATGATTTCCCTCGTGCTCCTGTGCATGACCGCACTGTTTGTCGGGTTGGCCTTCCTGCTGCGGCGCGAGATTCGACCGAAGCGGTTCAACCGACAGGCCGCGCAGGCCGCCGAGACCGCAGCCCCGGAGACTGCGCCTGGACTTGCGCCTCCTTCCCGAAAACCGTAGAACGCAAACCATAGCGGAAATCCCTTGAAGTAGGAAAGAGTGGACCGTTCATGGCTTTCGAACTGCAGGTGGTAAGCCACGCCCCCCTCACCGGAGAAAATGATCCGCAGCGGTTGGCAAAGCTCCTGTTTTCGCAGATTGGCTACACGGCTCGCAAAGGGCCGGACCATGGCATCTCGTTCAAATTGTTCTACGATTGCTTCCTTCTGCACCCAACCAAGGAGTGGACGGTCGAGCAGTTGGCGCAGGCCTGCGACACGACGATGCCATCTATCTACCGACACCTCAACAAACTCAAGGATTATGACTTGGTCGAAGACGTCTACGTCGGCGGCGAAACCGAGGACGGTGAAAGTGACCGGCGCCGGGCATTTCGTCTGCGTTATGGGGATTTCTCGAAGGCGTGGAATTTCGCCGAGGCACATTTCCACCTGGCTATCGAGAACTACCGCAAATCGGTCGACCATCTTGAAGTGCTTCTGAAAGAGGCCAGGCAAGCAGCGCATTCCACGGCCGCGGCGGGGGCGACTGGGAGCGAGTCTGCGGTGGGCGACGCGCAGACAAGCAAGGTGGAGAGAATGCGCAAGGCACTACGCGGCACCTGATGTAATCTCAATTCAGATTCGACGCACTCATTCGCGCGTGCCGTTGCATAGCGTATACCGGGCGACGCCCAACAAGCAGCACCGTGCCGGCCCAAGTCCTACTTCGCGGCGGCCGCGTCGCGCACCAGGCTCAGGAATAATTCGTGCATGCGGGTGTCCTCGGTCAATTCGGGGTGAAAGGCCGTGCCGAGGATGCAGCCTTTGCGCACGGCGACGACGCCCCGCTCCGTCGTCGCAAGCACCTCCGTCGGCGGCCAGGTCTTTGTGAGCACCGGGGCGCGGATGAAGACGGCTGGAATCATGCCGACCCCCACCACGGCAATCTCCGACTCGAACGAGTCCTTCTGGCGGCCGAAAGCATTGCGGTCAACCTCAGCATCCAGCAGGCCGAGAAGTTCGATGTCCTTGTCGGCAACATCGTGAACGGCCTTGCTCGACAGGAGAATCAGGCCTGCACAGGTGCCGAACAGCGCAAGGTCGCCGCGCTTTGCTCGTTCGACCATCGGCCGCTGCAGGTTTCCTGACCGCAGCAAGCGGCTGATTGTCGTCGATTCACCGCCCGGAAGAACGAGGCCGTGCACGCGTGCCAGGTCTGCCGGCGTCCTTACTGGGATAAGTTCAACCTCGATTCCGCGACGCTCGGCTGCGCGGCGCAGGTGCTCCAGGTGCTCGCTTACGGCCCCTTGGACGGCAAGAACGCCGACCCCGAGTTTCACGGCTTCGTCGAGGGATGCTTGGCGGATAAGCGCAATGCCGCCATCGCGTCAGCCTTCAGTGGTCGTGTTCGTCGAGTCCGAATTCGAGCGCAATCTCGAGGAGACCACTGTAGCCGGCGCCGCCGTACAAATCGGCGCGCAGTACGTAGTTTCCGGGTGGCAGAAACGCATGCAGGTTGTCGTGCCACAGAACCATCGTCTCGTTGACAAAGGGCGTGCTGGCATCGTAGAGGACGTTGCCCGACGGGTCCGTCAGGCGCATGTCGATGTCGGTCTTGGGGACGCGGTCTGCCTCCTGCGTTCGCACGAAGATGCGCAGCCGCTCGGTGCCGTTTTCCAACGTGAACGGGTACTCGAAGCGATTGAGACAAACGGCGTCCGTCGGCGTGTTCACGCAGTCGACGCCTGGCAGTCCAGCGAGCATTCCTTGGTTGGCCGGCAGGACGATGGGTTGTCGCAAGTAGCGCTGCGGCAGCCACTCGACCGGCGGCGTGCAGCGTGCGCTGAAGCGGATTTGGCTCGGCATCGTCGGGCCATACATGACCGTCGTTCCAGGTCCGGTTGCCGTGTCAGTGATGAGGCTGGTAATGAGGACCCGAAGACGATCGCCCTTCTCGACCGTAAAGCCGCCAGCCGGCATGACCAGAGTCTCATTGAGATGGTGCAGGCCTGCGACCTGCTCTGCCGGGACGGTCTCGGTGGCAAATCCTGATTGGAAGGCGCGGTCGCTGCCGAATTGGTTGAAAAACGTGTAGGCGCGTCTAGGTTGGCTTGTGTCCGGCGGTGCTGTCGTGCCGACGACATCGACCCACGCCTCAAGTGAGACGTTGCCTTCAATCAGCAAGCCTTCGGCAACAGGGGCCGACGTCCACGTCACGAGATTGTTGGTCAGGAAGGCTTCGTTGAAGCCGTTGCCCGGATGGGAACCGGCCGGCGGCATCGACTCGTTGAGACCAAGTTCGGGTCCGAAGAAGAACCGGTACTCGCGAGCCGGCTCGTCGCCGCATTCCGTCACGACGGCGGGGGGCTCCGGCGCTGCGGGCGGTTGGGCACATCCGGCAACGAGCAGGACGAGAAATAACGCGGTGGTGAGGCGCTGCACGACGGCCGACTCTGACAAGGGGGGATGAGGCTTGTGGCAACCCGGGCCACCTAGACCGCCCGGCCCGTCTTCAAATGTCGGTGTTGCGTCGGCGCGTCGTGGCGGCGAGCAGGACAAGTCACTCGTACGGCCTGCTTCTGGTCGTCCAGGTCCTGTTCGGCCTCTTCCCGGTCATCGCGAAGCAACTTTTGGAACCACGCGGTGACCTGGATCCGTACAGCCTGCTTGCCATCCGCGTCGGGGGTGCGGCCTTCTGCCTGCTGATTTTACACTTGGTCCTGGTGAAGAACCCGATTCCCATCCGCAAGGAATGGCCGCGCGTCACGTGGCTTGCCATGCTAGGAGTCGTTCTCAACATGGGCATGTTCATGGTCGGGCTGCAGAACACGGACCCGGCCGAAGCCGTCCTTGTCATCACGACGATTCCAGTCTTCACGTACGCGATTGCCGTCGCCCTCGGCCGCGAGCGCCTCGGGCCTCGCCGGGCGTTTGGCATCCTGTGCGCCATCATCGGCGTCGCATATCTCACTTTGAGCAGCGCGCGCCTCGGCCAGGCGCATGTCATCGGCGACCTTCTCATCCTCGGCAATGCCCTGAGTTACGCGGCCTTCCTCGTACTTGCCAAGCCGCTCATCCAGAAGTATGACCCGCTGAGTCTTATCACCTGGCTGTTTCTCGTCGGCACCGCCGTCTTCGTCCCCCTCGGCCTCATGCATGGATTACGCACCGACATTGCCGCTCTCGACCTGGCCGATCTTGGCCGCATCGCCTTCATCATCCTTGGGGCCACCGTTGCCACGTACGTCTTCAACACGGTGGCGCTGCGGCACGTTCCGGCCTCGACCGTGGCCTTCTTCACCTACATCCAGCCCATTTTCACAGTCATATTCGCCTGGTTCTTGCTTGGACAGACCTTGAGTCTGGCTATAGTCCCCGCCGCCATCCTCATTTTCGCCGGCGTCTGGTTCGTCGCACGCAGCAACCCCAAAGTCCTGGAAGGCGACATTATCGGTGAGTGACCAGAGCGTGCGGTTTCTAAATGCCGCGCTCGGCCAAATGCGTCGTCAATTCCTGGAAATTTCGGCCAACCATCGGCTCCCCAAGTTCGCGGCTCACTTCGCCAACGAGTTTCGCATCATCGTAGTGCGTCGTGGCTTCGACGATTGCCTTGGCCCGCTTGGCCGGCTCGCCCGACTTGAAAATGCCCGAGCCAACAAAGACGCCATCGGAGCCCAACTGCATCATTAGGGCTGCATCCGCCGGCGTTGCGATGCCACCCGCCGTGAAGTCGACGACCGGGAGACGCCCGCCCTTACGGACTTCATCAAGCACACTGCGCATGGCGTCCGTCATCTGTTCGTAGTCCTTGCCGTCGTAGGCGCCGTTGAGGTCGGCCTCGTGAACATCCATGTCCTCGAGCACCGCTTCGTTCAGCCGGTCGTAACGTGACAGGAAGACCTGCGCCAAGCCATCAAGTTCATGGTCGTCCATGTCGCGCACCATCTGGATGCCCCGACTCACCATGCGGCGGTGGCGGACCGCTTCACTGATGTCGCCCGTGCCCGCTTCGCCCTTTGTCCGAATCATGGCCGCACCTTCCGCGATGCGACGGACCGCCTCGCCGAGTTTTGTTGCGCCGCAGACGAAGGGCACCGTGAAATCCTTCTTCGCGACGTGGAAGTAAGGGTCCGCGGGCGTCAGGACCTCAGATTCGTCAATCATGTCGACGCCAAGCGACTGCAGGATCTGCGCCTCGGCAAAGTGGCCGATGCGGCACTTGGCCATGACCGGGATGGAAACGGAATCGATGATTTTTGCAATCATGGTCGGGTCGCTCATGCGCGACACGCCACCCTGGGCGCGAATGTCCGCAGGAACGCGTTCGAGAGCCATGACAGCGACCGCACCCGCTTCCTCAGCGATGACAGCCTGGTCGGCGTTGGTGACGTCCATGACGACGCCGCCCTTCTGCATTTTTGCGAACCCGCGCTTGACGAGTTCCGTGCCCCAGCGCAACTTCGCGAGGTCCACGTTGCGGCCCATGACCCGCGCGATGCCTTCTGCGCTTTAAACGGAGGACCCTAGGAGCAACATGAGCGCAATCCCGGTAGGAAGGAAAAAACGCGTGTGTGCCGAAGAAAACAAGGAAAGAGGAGGAGAAGGAAGTAAGCTGCGAATTACTTTTTCTTTTTCGCAGCCTTCTTTGTTCCCTTCTTCGCCGCCTTCTTGGTTCCCTTCTTGGCAGCCTTCTTCGCCATGAGTGTAGTCACCCCCATGACTATCACCGGGCCGAACACACTAAAGCCTTTCTTTATGAATCTTGCAAATGAAATGCCACTTCGGCAAAATTGTTTGCGCGAAAAAAAGCCACGCAGAATTTGGTCGGGGATTCCACACAAACGCGAGATTCGACAGATGAGCTACGGGGCATGGTGCAAGATGCTTGTTCGCAGCGCTTGCGATTCGTCTCGTTGCTCCGACGACGACTTCCAGTCGTGAATCGAATGGTGAGAATGCCGGCGCGGGAGGCGCGGCGAAGCCGGCGCCGAGCCGCTCAAGGCAGCCGCCGATTGCGCAGATTGCGCAGATTCCAACGACAACTTCACGAACCCGCGTCGCCCCCGGCGTGGGCCGAACGCGGCCGCGCAGTGCCGCGCGTGAGTCGGGTGTGGCGAGACAACGCTTGCGGCCGCGAAGCGGGCCGCAGCGGAGTTGGGTCGCCGGGGGCGCGCAAAACATGACCAAGCTTCCATGATGCGAGCGCGTCATCGCGAGCCTGCAGGGGGACGCCGGGGGCCGGCAGGCCCCCGCGCGGGGGGATAGGGGCGGGGGGCAGAGCCCCCCGCCGGTCCGCGGGGTCGCCGCGCGACCCCGCTGCTCAAATGATAAACCTGTTTGCAGGTTTTGCCCCTCAGCGTTGAGCTTCCGTTCACAATGGGGATATCAGTCCCTCGCCCTGGGATAACCTCTTCATCGGGGCAGGCAAACCATGCGGCTCGGGCGCATAGCGTTGCCGGCGCAGGCGGCGTCACGCTTGCGTTAGATGTTCCTTCATCCCAAGCTCCACGGCGTCGCGCAACTCGCGCCGCCAGCCGAGCGCGAACGCCCACTCGGCCACGACGAAGATGGGTGCCACGAATACTTGCCAGAGATTGTCAGCAAGTGCTGGCTTGCGATGCTCGTACGCAGCGTGGCCGATGAGTTGGCCGATCCAGGACGCGACAAAGACGGTGCCGCCGACGGCGAGTGCAATGCGCCAACCTTGGGCCGCAAGTTGCAGGGCGGTGGCTTCGAGCACGGTGAAGACGACGACCATCGCGACGCCGAGCCCGTAGTCGAGCGCAAGGTAGTACAGCAGCAGCGCCCCGGCGACCACCATGGAAGCCTTCACTTCGATGCCGCTAACGACGACGCCGGCGGGGACGGAGAGCAATACCATGGCGGACCAGACGATGGCGGGGACGAAGACGAAGTGAATCGCCTTGTTCGCCGGATTGCGGTGATACGCCGCATAGAAGGACATTTGCTCGGCGAGCGATTTCATGGTCGAACGTCGCAACGGCGGGCCTGCCATAAGCCCTGGCGCGCGGTGCCGGTGTTGGTGGGCCAGCCTATTTCATCGGGTTTCCCGTGCCGCGGCCCATGCCCAAGCTCGTGATGGACCCCGTCGTCAAGGGAGAAGACGGCAAGACCGCCGACGCCATCGCCAAGCGCCTGAACCGCTTCCAGAACAAGAACACGTGGTGGCGCCACAGCCAGAATGGTACCATGGCCGATTTTGACAAGCAATTCGAAGCCGCTGTCGAGCGCCTACGCAAGAACCTTGGCAAGACGTACCCGCTTGTGATTGATGGGAAGGATGTGAAGGGGAAGGGCACCTTCGCCACGAAAAGCCCCGCCGCCGACCTGATCGTTGGCAACTGGGCCGCCGGCGGCGTCGAGCACGCGCGCAAGGCAATCGCTGCAGCCAAGGCTGGATTCACCACCTGGTCCGCAACGCCATGGCAACAGCGCGTCGAAGTCCTCGAGCGCGCAGCCGACCTCTTCACCAAGCACTTCTACGATCTGTGCGCCGTCATGTCGATTGAGGCGGGCAAGACGCGCTACGAAGCCTCCATCGACGTCGACGAGGGAATCGACTTCCTGCGCTACTACGCCCTCACGATGCGGGAGATGGATGGCTTCGGCGTGACGATGGGCAAGCCGTTCCCGAACGAGACATGCCTGTCAATCCGCAAACCCTGGGGCGTTTTTGCAGTCGTTTGCCCATTCAACTTCCCCGTCGCAATCACCGCGGGCATGACGGCCGCTGCGCTCGTGACCGGCAACACCGCAATCCTCAAGCCGTCCGGCAAGGGCTGCCTCTCAGGTTGGTGGGTCTTCGATTTGTTCCGCCAGGCGGGCGCCCCGGTGACCGCGCTGCATTTCCTCACCGGCGGTGACCACGCGGTTTCCAGCGAACTTCTCACCTCGCCCGACGTGGACGGCCTCGTTTTCACGGGCAGCAAGCGCATCGGCATGATGGCCTGGCAAAAAGCCGCCGAGCACGGCCGCCCGAAGCCGATCATTGCGGAGATGGGCGGCAAGAACTCGATCATCGTGAGCGACAAGGCGAATCTCGACAATGCAGTCCAAGGCGTCTTCAAGAGTTCCTTCGGCTTTTCGGGACAGAAATGTTCGGCCTGCTCCCGCGTCTATGTCCACAAAAAGGTAGCGAAGGAATTCACGGCGCGCCTCGTCAAGCTCACCGCGGCGGCCCGCGTCGGCCTGCCCTGGCAAAAAGAATCGTACATGGGGCCCGTTATCGAACCGGGCAAACTCAAACTCGTCGAGGAACTCGCAGCGCAAATCAAGGGCGACGGCGGCAAGGTTCTAAGCGGCGGCGCGGCCGTCGCTCGCGACCCCGAAGGAACGCCGCTGAAAGGAAATTACATGCGGCCCACCATCGTGGGTGGCGTGCCCGCCTCGCATCGCGTCTTCAATGAAGAATTCTTCATGCCCTTCGTCGCCGTTTGCGAAGTCGGCTCTTTCGCCGAAGCCATCCGCTGCGCCAACGACGTTGAGTACGGCCTCACCGCGGGATGTTTCACCGAGGACGAGGGCGAGAAAAAGCAGTTCTTTGATACCATCCAATCCGGCGTGACCTACATGAACCGCGCCGCGGGAGGATGCACTGCCGCCGTCGTCAACGGCCAATCATTCGTCGGTTGGAAAAATTCTGGATCAACGGGCAACGGCGCCGGTGGGCGCTACTACCTGCTACAATTCACGCGCGAACAGAGCCAGACGGTTGCCGGCTGAACGCCCCGACCAGGATGGTCCCTATCCGAAGCCTTTTGTGTCGCCGTGAACGTGAGACAGGCATGCATGTGCAAGCGACCTCATGGGTCGCCATTCTCATCGTGGCATTGGTTGCCGGGTGCACAGGCCCTGTCGGAGTGCCGGAGGACGACGGGACCGAAGCGCCGCGCAGCCCCCCAGCCCCGCAGGGGACCGGCCTGCCCATTGGATTTTCGGCTGGGCGGGTTTCGAGCGGGTCCGAGCCGAGCGTCCTTACCGACCGCAACGGAGAGTACGTCTGGATTGGTGACACAAGCGGCGGCTATTTCTCGTCGAACAACGGCACCACGTGGACGGCCATGGCGCCGTTGGCCCTCGGCTTCCATTTTCTTAGCGATGGCTGGGCTTTGGCGCAAGACGAATTGGGCAACCTGTATGCGGCGGACCTCTCGGACAACCACGTCGATGTCGGACGTTCGAGTGATGCAGGCCGCAGCTGGAACCAGATTGGCTATTACGCCGGCGTATCCGGAGCAGCTGACCGCCCCTGGATTGCTGCGGCCAAGGGTGACGTCGTCCTGTTCTATTTCGATGCGCCGGCCGTGGCCGTCGGCGTCTTCGAGCACTGCGCCCGAAGTACGGATGGCGGCCTGACGTTTACGGACCGCGACCCCGTGACCGGGCCCCCACAGGCTGGCAGCGCGTTCTACGATTCGGCCGGCCGCTTCTACTACAGCCAGAGCAGCGGCGTCTTGTACCGATATGCGGGCACCTGCCTCAGTAATCCGACTGCCATCCAAATGATTCCCGATGCCGGAGTCAACAACATGATTCAGTCTGACGTCGAGGGCACCGATCTCTACATGGCGGCGGCAACGGACGGCGCCCATGAAATCACCCTTGCAGGTTCGCATGACGGAGACCCCGCCAAACGCTTGATAGTCTCGCCGCCTGAATTAAAGGCCAACACGTACGCGACGGTGAGTGTGCATAACGGCCAAGTGGCTGTTGCGTGGTATGGGTCGACTACCGATAGTGACCCTAGTCAGCCCGGTTTCGCCGGAACCTTCGACGTGCATCTTGCCCTTGTCGATGGGTTCTGGACCGACTCCCCTCGCATCCAGAATTTCAAGCTGACGACAGAGCCAAACCATTCCGGCTTCATTTGCATGGCCGGCCTTGCCTGCGGCGCGGGACGTGAACTTCTCGATTACTTCATGCTGGATTATGACAACTGGGGCGGACTCCACATTGCCTATGTTGATGACGCGAACGGGCCGGTATCCGTTCAGTACATGCACGTTCCGCCGTCAACCGCACCCGTCCCCGACCCGGACCCAGAAACAGGCGATTTCTTGGCTGATTTCACGGCGTTTGTGCAAGGCCTCCGCGCGGATGTTGACGCAACGACGTCGATTGGCGCCGTCGCGTACGCGTGGGATTGGGGCGATGGCGCGACCGGCGATGGTGTTACGGCGAGCCATGAATACGCGGTGCCAGGCAGCTACACGATTACGCTTGTTGTCACGAGCAGTGCAGGTGGTCAAGCCGCGCACAGCACGGACATCACGGTCGGCGCGGGCGACAACGCGGCCCCGAAGGCCGCATTCGGCATGACCCCGCAGGTTCCCAAACCTGGCCAGGTCGTGCGCTTCACGGACCAGTCGGTCGACGATGGCGGCGTCGTCCTGCGTGCGTGGGACTTCGGCGACGGCGACCTGTCGAGCGAAACCAATCCAAGCCACACCTTTC
Source organism: uncultured Halobacteriales archaeon (assembly GCA_964627625.1). GTDB lineage: Archaea > Thermoplasmatota > E2 > JACPAO01 > JAHFTW01 > JAHFTW01. The sequence goes on along the minus strand of CAZVJB010000003.1, from coordinate 92,473 downwards.
CCGGCGTCGGGACCTACACTGTACGCCTTCAGGTCACCGATAGCATCGGCGCAAGCGACTCCGTGACGAAACTTGTCCAAGTGACCGCAAGTGGTACGACGAACGCGCCCCCTGGCGACGAAACGCAGGGCCTTGCCGGGCCATCGGCAGTCATGGGCCTGCTCGGACTCCTGGCGCTAGCCCTCCTGCGGCGCCGCGCCTAAATCAGGGGCCCTACGTTTTCTTGTCGCCCTTGGCGTCGGCCTTGACCGCGGCGGCGCTGGGCTTGGCCTTGGGCAGGTGCGCCGGATCCTTCGTCGCCCTCGCATCGGGCCGCACTTCGATGATGGATGGGCCTGCTGTTGCGGACTTGCTTGCGACGGCTGCGGCAGCGGGCGGCAACGATGCGTTTGGCGCAACCGGCGGCGGCGCAACCGGCAAGGAGGCAACCTCCGGCTGCCCCTTGGCCGGCACCTTGGTCGGCGTCGCTGGCGCGCTCAGTGCAGCCGAAACGCTTGGTGCAGATGGCGCTTCGGTTGTCTTTGCGGCCCGCGCCTTGCGCGAGTGCGCGGCCACCGGCAACCCGAGCGTCGCGATGGCGTCTGAATCCCGCTCAACCACGTTGGCCTTGACCTCTGCTGCGGCAGCCTGCAGTCCAGGGTGGCCTTGCTTGGCGCGGTGTTCTGCCTGCTTCTCGTCATAGAGTTGCTCGACCACCTCCCAGACCGTCCGGATGTGTGGAATCGTGATGCTGCCGCCCACGACGAGGGCGACGTTCAGGGCGTCGAGGAGTTCCGCCTTCGTCCAACCTACCTGGACGCAACGATCACAATGGTACGCGATGCAATCGTTGCAGCGCAGCACGGTGGATGCCACGAGGCCGAGCAGTTCCTTAGTTTTCTCGTCGAGCCCGCCTTCGCTGGATGCATCGCGATACGCGGCTGAATCGAGGGCGAAGAAGCGCTTCAGGTCGCGGTGGTCTTCCTTGAGGAGATTGTTGGTCTTGCGGCTCCGGCTGGCACGGAACTCGTGCAAGTCCATTCGGTCGTGCGCCGGTTCCGCCGCGCCATGCTCCGGCTGCTCAGACATGAGGTCCGTCGAGGTGACGCCGCCTTGATGGGCTTTGCGCCACCGCCACCCGACACCGTCGCCTTCACAATGGGATGCTAGGCCGTCATCTTGGACACGAATTTGGCGACGTCCGCGGCATGGCCGATGGGGTTCACGTGCCGGTACACGCGTCGCACAACGCCGGCGCCGTCAATCACGAATGTGCACCTGCGGACGGCAAAGTGCCTTTTCCCAAACAGCGTCGTAAGCCAAGCGTCGTACAAGTCGTGGACGCGCCCTTCCGAGTCCGACAGCAAGGTAAACGGCAGGTTGTGTTTGTCGCGAAACGCGCAGTGACGATCAGGGTTGTCGAGGCTCACGCCCACGACGGAGGCGCCGACCGCTTGCAGTTCGGCGTGTTGGTCACGAAAGCCGCGCGCCTCGATGGTGCATCCGGCCGTGTTGTCCCGTGGATAGAAGTAAAGAACAACGGGGTGTCCGCGCATGGTTGACAGGCGAAAGTTGTGACCGTCGGCGTCCTTGAGGGAGAAATCGGGGGCTGCGTCGCCGGGTTTCAACACGCATCCGGGCAGAAGGCCACTCGCGATAGGGTTTCGGGTAGTGAATACGGCACGCGCGGCTACGGAAGGCGAACTTGGAGTTGTTCTTCGACGATGCCATCGATGGGGTCCATGAGGTGGACCTGGAGGACCGTTCCGACAAACTTGTGATGTGTCGCAAGCCAGTCGCGCAGTCGGCCGCGTGCCCGTTCGAGCCCTTCTGGCGGCCCTTCGTAATCGGACACGGCGTACGTGCCGGCCGGCAAGTGCTCGACCCGGCACATGTCGTCGCCATCGAACCCCAAATGCGTGACGACGAGGGCGTCGACTTGATGATCGCCATCAGGCGGGTCGAGGAACCGGATGATGCTGGGCCCACCGACGAGTTCGTTGATGACCATGTGCCGATAGAGAGGCCGGCGCGTCTCGTCGATGGTCTCGACGGGCCCACGGTGTGCCAGCACGCAGACTGGTCGCTCACGCAATTCGACGAGGCGGGCCTTGAAGTCCGGCACGGACGCACTCAACCGAGGGTCTTGAAATCAGCAAGGAGTTCGGCGGCGTGTTCTTCCGGCTTGACCTTCGCATAGTGTTTGAGGACTACGCCGTCCTTGCCAACAAGGAACGTATCGCGCACAATGCCCATGTACTTGCGACCGTACATGCTCTTCTCCTGCCAGATGCCGAGTTTCGTGAGCGTGGCAATGTCAGCCGTCAGGAGGGTGTGTGGTAAATCGTATTTTGCTCGAAATTTCTGATGGCTCGCGCCGTCGTCGGCGGAGACGCCGTACACCTTGAGGCCTGCCTTCTGGAACGCGCCCCAGTTGTCGCGGATGCCGCACGCTTCTTTCGTACAGCCGGTCGTATCGTCCTTCGGATAAAAGTAGAGAACGTAGGGTCCCTTGAGTTCGCTCGACTTCGCGGTCTTGCCATCTTGGTCCGTCATGGTGAATGCCGGCAGTCTCTTGCCTTCCATGGCGCGGCGATGGGCGAACGACGCTTCAACGTTGGGCCGGTCGCTACGATTTCGCGGGAACGGTTCCGGGGGCCGGCCAGAGTCGGTAATAGAGTACAACGCCCCACACCAGGAGGTTGATGCCCTGCGCCGCCGCGAAGATGTATTCGCCGGTGTGGAGGAAATAGGGCATGCCACAGGACGACGAGATAAGGACGAGGACGAGGAAGGGAACTGACAGGTCGTTGGCGCGCTTGCGCTTGAGTGTGCGCACGAGTTGCGGCATGAGGCTCACGCTGAATCCGACGCTCGCTGCCAGGATCAGCCAATCCCATGGGTTTTGCCAATTCACATCCGTTCGACGGCCGCGCCCGTCTTAAGCCTCGGCGTCATGGAACTGCCATGCAGTTTGCCCGCCACGCATTCGTCTGCGTCACAGGCACCGACTGCCCGCTCGACGGTCCTGCTATCGAGGTCCACAAGACGATGAAAGCCATCGCGAAGGAGGCGGTCGGGGTGCGGGTCAACAAGTCCGGGTGCCTGGACCAATGCGGCCACGGCCCGATGGTCGTGGTCTATCCGGAAGGAATCTGGTACAGCCATGTCACGCTGCGGGACGCCCAGCGCATCGCCAAGGAACACCTGCTGGCGGGCCGCGTCGTCGGCGACGCGCTCTACGAGACTTCGAAGGCAGGCTCGAACAAGGTGCCAAAAAAACCGGGGCCGGCTGGACCGGAGAATCCTGTGGCGCCGGACGCGCCGGAATGGGCGCGCTGCACCCGGTGCCCGCCTGGTGGAAGCCCTATTCCAGGTACCTGAGCGCTTCCGCCGGCGCCACTTTGGCACTCCGGCCAATTGGCGCCGCCGTCGCCATCATTGCAACGACGTAGCTGACGAGAACCAAAATGCCAATTTCTGCCCATGGAATGATGTAAGGATAATTTCGTTCCCGGATGACGGCGAACCACAGGCCAAACGTGACGACGATTGCGCAGGCGATGCCGACGATGGCACCCACGAGGACCGTGAGAGTCACCTCGGAAAAAAAGATGCGGCGCACCTGCTTGCGCGTGAAACCAAGTGCCCGCAGCATGCCAATTTCCTGGCGGCGCTCCAGAACGCTGCGGCTCGTAATGATGCCCAGCGATAGCACGCCGACGAGGAGCCCAAGCCCGAGGAATAGTTTCATCGCCCCGAGAAGTTGGCGGAAACTCGCCTGCTCCTGCAAGACCTCGGCCAGACTAGCCTTCGCGTCCAATCCGATCGCGCGGTAATTGCGCTCCATCAATTTGGCCGTCGCCTCGGGGTCCGCGGTTGGCGCGATTTTGAAAAGATATACATTAGCCGTGCCGGCAAACAGGGTCTCGACATCGGCTCGGGGCAGGAATATTCCAGGGAAGTGGAACTGTTCCATGACGGCGGCAATCGTGTAGTTCACCGCCTCGTCGCCGAGGTGCAACTGGAGCGTGTCGCCGGCGCCGTGGGCGAGTGCTTGGCCTTGGGCCGAGGTGCTGTAGACGTAACTCACGATGACTTGGTCGCTGCGCCGCAGAACGCCTTCATAGACCGCCTGGTCAGTGGCATACTCCGGAATGCGTTCAATGAACTCGAAGGATTGGGTGCGCGCAAACGCCTCGTCGTAGCCGTACACGATGTGGCGATAGTCGCGAAACGTTCCAACCTGTTCGCCATCTATCGTGACAAAACCGCGCTGCTCGGTCCGAAATTCCGCCAATCGAACTTCTTCTTGAATCGTGCCGGCAGGCAAAAGCCCGACGTCGTATTGTGCCAGGTCTGGAACTGATAGTGTCGTGCGGGCCTCGATGTCATAGCCTCCCGTCTGCCGCGTCGGATCGCTTTGGAACAGCGCGCCGAAGATGCTGAAAAAGCAGATGGACAATAGAACGACGGAGAACATGGCAAGCGTCATGCCGGTGCGAAATTTTTTGTGCAGCGGATAGCTCATGGCTGGCACGGCGACCGCACGCATACCCGGCATCCGGGCAAGAACGGAACCAATCCAGCGCGTTGCACTTGTCCAATGCACGACGAGGACGACGACGCACACGGTGAGAAGGACACCGCGAACTGGCCCCATGATATTGGTTTCCTGGCGGTTTTCGTACTTGCCGATGACGAAGTAGGTCACGATGTAATAGGACGCCATGACCACGGCCAGCGTGGGCAAGAGAAGCCGCCGTTGGATTCTTGGCCGCAACGCGAGCCCGGCACCCAGCCCCGCAATTGTGGGGCCAATGACCTGGAGAGTGAAGCGGTACTCCGCCGCAAGGCTTGGTTGCAGTTCCTTGGGGAACCAGCCAAGTACACCCGCAGCCAAGCCAACAATAACGAGCGGCCAGCCGATGATCCATGCCAGCCGTCGGCTTCCTGCAGATTCGGGCTCCTCGATGCGCCGGATGGCTCGCACGACGTTGAGGCGGCTCTGGCGGATACTCGCAACCAGAATTGTCAGGGTGGTAAGCAATGCGCCAGCAGACGCAGCGGCAAGAAACGCGCCGATGCTTGGGCGATACTCAATCGGTGGGAAACTGAGCTCGGACGCCAGTTGCGAGATGATGACATTCATGACCTCAATCATGAGAAGTGCTAGGCCGAGACCGAGCACAGCCCCTATGATTGCGGCGGCAACACCGTACAGGGAGCCTTCGAAGAGGAACATCCGCACGAGGTCGGCGCGGGTCAGGCCAACGGCGCGCGCCATGCCCAGTTCGCTACGCCGCTCTTCTGCCAACATAGTGAAGATGTTGAGAATCAAGAGCAGGCCCGTCATGATACTGAGGGAGCCCGCGAACACGAGCAGGTTCGTGAGCGTCTCGCCTGCGTTGTCGGCGGCGTGCAGAAGCTGGCGCTTGAGCGGGCTGGATTCGAGGGCTTGGATGCTTGGAACGTAGGGTGATGCGGCTTGTATGCGGTCGAGCGTGGCATTCAGGACCCGCATCGCCTCGTCGCTGCCCGCTTCGCCCTCGGCCGCGTCGCCTGGATTGCTGAACTTGATGAAGTTGATTTGTCCCTCGCGCGCAAACAATGCTTGTGCCTCGTCCATGCGGATAAACAGCGCGTTCGGGAAATCGAAGAGATCGCCCCGCCCTCCCGTCGTGATCGCGGACACGGTAAAGGACGCGGTCCGGCGTTGTGCGAAACCAGAGAGTTCCTTGACCGCCTCTTCCAAGTCGCCAAACTGCTTGCGCAGCGCCGCCGCGCGTTCTTGCAGCAGGGCCAGGTCGTATACGGGGTAAAGGACAACCGCAACACCATTGTACGGAACGTCCGGCAGATTCGAGGTGACGGTGAGCGTCCATTTTCCCGCCTCCAAAACGGCGTCGGGCGCGGCCGTTGCGTTCACCCAAATAGGAAAGTCGCCCGTCGAGCGCAGTATGGCGCCGGATGGGGACGCAAGCGTCGCCGTGATGGTTGCGAGTGGAGGCAGCGGTGGCGCCGGACTCAGACGCCAACCAAGGGCGACGACGATGCGCGTGGCGCCCACCTCAACGGGAACACGGTGGGTCGTCGCATTGACGCCTGCGACAGGGAACCCGGGCAAGCCCGGTATCAACGGGATCGGCCCGGTGGTGCCATTCGTGAATTGCAGACGCGGCAGCAACGGGTCGATAGGATTGACGTAACTCAAGATGACGGTGTCACCGGGGCCAACCTCGAGCGCGTCGGCCAAGCCCTGCTTGACGATGGCTTGGCCGCGCTGCAAGCCTCGTCCGTCGACGTCGCCGGACGTGGTCTTGAAGACGCCGAAGCCAAGATCAGCAACAGGATCGTATCCGACGACGGCAGCATTTGGTTCAAACAGCCCCGACGACGGCGCTTCCGCTACGCCCTGCCAGATGACGTGCGGCGCCATGGCGTCAAAGGTCGAGCGCGCCTTGGCATCGGTCGCGAAGGTGGTGTAGACAGATTGCGGGAAGAACGGGTAGGCGGGCACAGCCACCGATTCGTCGATTTCGCCTAGCGACTGGTAGACATAGCCGCGAATTGCGCCGCGCGCCGAATCGCCGGCAACGAGGGCTGAACTGATGATTGCCGTTCCAATCAGGAGGCCCGCGACGACGGTTGCGGTCTGCTTCGGGCGGCGGATTGCGTTACGCACGGCCATGCGAAACAGGATGGGACGGCGAAAGGCTTCAAACGCTACGGCCACCGCAGCCGTGCCGGCCAGGGTCAGAAGAATGATGACAAGCAGGTCCATGTTAGAACCGGCGGTACTGCGCCAAGGGCAGGCTGCGGCCCTCGCCGGCTTCGACCTTGCGAATGCGGCCGGACTCCATGTGGACAACGCGGTGGCAGCTGCGAGCGATGTCGGGTTCGTGCGTCACAATGAGGTACGTCTGTCCAAGTTCGCGGTTTAGGCGGTGCAGCAGGTCGAGGATTTCCTGGCTGTTTTTGGTGTCAAGATTGCCCGTCGGCTCGTCGGCCCAAACGATGGCGGGGTTGTTGACGAGGCTGCGGGCGACCGTCACGCGCTGCTGCTGGCCGCCGGAGAGTTCGCGGGGTTTGTGGTCCAAAAAGGGGGCAAGGCCGACCTGCTGGAGTGCTGCTGTCGCGCGCTTCACGGCCTCTTTTGGGTCGACGCCGGAGACCAGGAGCGGCAACTCGACGTTCTCGAGCGCCGAAAGGACGGGCAAGAGATTGAAGGACTGGAAGACGAAACCCATGCGGCGGCTGCGCAACTTGGTGCGTTCCTTGTCCCCCATCTTGGCCAGGTCCTTCCCTTCCAGGATGACTTGGCCCTTCGTGACATCGTCCAAGCCAGAGAGGCAGTTCAAAAGAGTCGTCTTGCCGCAGCCGCTTGGGCCCATGATGGCGACCATCTCGCCGCGCTGGACCTCGAGGTTCACGTCGATGAGTGCCTCGACGCGCAGGCGACCCGATTCGTACGTTTTGCCGAGCCCACGCGCGGCGATGATGATGTCTTGCGGCCTTGAGGGCGCGGCGGCCGCGGCCTTTCGCGGCGGACTCTGGGATAGGGCAACGGCCGGGGCGGCTTGGGCCACGCGGGCCTTGAGGACGCGGGCGATTTAACGGCTATGGGCGGGGGCCTACGCCGGAACCATGCCCCATGCGGTGAAGTCGAGGCTGAAATTCTCGGTGGCCTCGCCCACCTGCCAAGTCATTTCAATCGTGTAGGTTCCGGCCGGGACCTCGCCACGAAGATCGAGAATCCAGCAAGAGTAGGCCTGGTTGACGCCCGGCGGGGCAGGGAACACGATGCCGCAGTCGTCTGCGGCGAGATTGTCGTACGAGACGCCATCGGGGTCCGTGATGGTGACGACGGATTGCCAGAACCCGCTGTACGTCGTGTTGTAGAAGAACATGACCTGGTCGCCACCGGCGGGCACGTCAATCGTGAACGAAGGGAACAGGGCGTCGGGCCCCGAGTCGGGATCCGGCAGCATGCCGGTGAAAACTTGGTGCGCGATGACGGCCCGCTTCGTGACTGTTGCTGGGCTGGATGAGGTGGTTGCCGGCTGCGACGTGGTCGTGGTTGTCGTGGTGGTCGGGCTGGGTCCACCGCCAATCGAGTCGTCACTTGTGGAGTCGGTCTCGCTACCAACATCAGGGTTGTCCGCTGGCGTCGACGGGGTGCTGCATCCCGACAAGAGCAGAACGACGACGCAGGCGAGGCTGGAGAGCAGGATGCGCATCGGTAACCTACCCAGGGCCGCCATGCTTCAACCTTGTGGTGATTCTCCAGGGCCCCATGGGGAATCAGGATTGCCCTGTGAGAGCGAGCGCTGCCTTTTCAGCCGCGGCGAGGACCTGCCCGGCGTCCATCGTTTCGACCTTGCCTTCAGCCATGAGGATGCGCCCGGCCACGATGGTTGCCGAAACGTCGGCGCCTCCTGCCGCGTAGATGAGATGCGACACGACATTGTGGCGCGGCACGAGATGTGGGCGACGGAAGTCGACCATGCACAAGTCGGCCGTCGCTCCAAGCGTGATGCGGCCGAGGTCGGGTCGGCCGAGTGCGGCGGCTCCGTCGCGCGTGGCCATGTCGAGGACGCGTTGCGCCGGCAGCACGGTTGCATCCCAGCGGTGGTTTTTCTGGACGAGGGCCGCGAACTTCATGGTCTCGAACATGTCCAAGGTGTTGTTCGACGCCGCACCATCCGTCCCGAGGCCGACCTTTGCGCCCGCGGCATGCAATTCCGGAATCGGTGCGACGCCGCCGGTTGCAAGTTTCAGGTTTGAGACCGGGCAGTGCGCAACACTTGCGCCAGCAACGGCAATCGTGCGCACTTCCTCCTTCGTGATCCAGCCGCAGTGGGCAAGCACGCTGCGCGTTCCCAGCGCGCCCGCGTCGGCGATGCGCTGCACGGGCCTCTTTCCGTGCTTGGCCTGCACTTCGTAGACCTCGGTTCGCGTCTCGGAACAATGCGTATGCATGGGCACGCCATGTTCGTTTGCGATGCGGGCGGATTCAGCGTAGGTCACGTCGTGGCAGGTGTACGTTCCGTGCGGCGCCGGACACCCGCGTACTAGCGGGTCCTTCGCGGTGGCCTTGACGAAGCGCTCGATGGCAGGCAATTTTGCGTTGGGGGTAGAAGGGTCTGTCTTGCCGACGTCCACCATCCCTTCGCCCAGCCAGGCCCGCATCCCTGATGCGCGCGCGGCGGGCGCGATGGCCTGTTCCTCCATCATGTACATGTCGAGAAACGACGTCGTGCCCGACGTGATCATTTCGAGCAGACCCAGGTCGGCGCCGGCGCGCATCGTTTCTGGCGTGAACTTGTCTTCGGCAGGCCAGATGCGCTCTTTCAGCCACGCTTCCAGGTGCATGTCGTCGCCGTAGCCGCGAAACAGCGTCATGGGCAAATGCGTGTGGAGGTTGATGAGGCCGGGGATGACGACTTGGCCCGTGCCGTCGATAGTGCGGTCGGCCTCTTTGCGGCCCTTGATGTCTCCGACGTGCGTGATGCGGTCGTCCTCGACGTAGAGGTCTCCTTGGATGACGCGGCGGGAATCGTCTTGGGTGACGATTGTCGTGTTGCGGATGAGAATGGACGTCATTGCAGATCCTCACGCCGCCGGTTTGGGATCGCATCGCAATCCGGGTCGTTGGAGACAATGCTGGTGAATATACCTCGTGGTCTATGGATTGGCGCCGCCATGCAGGGCTATGCCTTGGTCCCAGAATCCGTCGCGAACCAGCCGTCCACGATGCGCCGCACCTTGGTCTTCTGGTCGCGATTCATGGTGCCATCGGCGTCGACCGCCTGCATGAAGTGGTGGTGTTCCCAACTGTTGACTTTGCCGTCCTTCAGCATTCCTTGCAACGCGAGGACCATGCCATACGGCAAGAAGTACAGGCGCCGGTCAAGACCGGCCAGGCGGACTTCCCCAACGAGTTCGTCGAGGCGCTTCTCCAACACGGCGAGTTTGCTGTCCTCAAGGCGCCCTTGCGAATCGAGAGCGATGGCACGGGCGCTAGGCGGCCTCAATAGCCCCAGGCCGCACCGTCTGCGTCGGCATGACATCCGCAGTTACGACGGCGCCATCGATGTCCCAGCTCTTGGCGTGCGTGCCGACGGGCCCAAAGATCACCTTGCGGCCGCGCACGTCGGACCTCACGATCTGCAGGAATTGCGAAAGCTTGGCCTCCTCGTCGGGGCCGCACGCGATCGTCACATCGATTTCCTCGTCGATGGGCAGGTCGAGTTCCTTGCGCACTTCCTGGATGCGGCGAATCACTTCGCGGGCCAGCGCTTCTGCCAGAAGTTTGCCGTCGCGGTTGATGTGCAGGGCCAACGTGATGCCGTCGACTTGCGTTGTGGCCCAGCCCTCGCGGTCCTTCTCCTCGAAGATGAAATGCTCCGCCGTGAGTTGATGTTCCTGGCCTTCGACGTTGACGCCAACTGTCTTGCCCACCGAGGTCTGTTGTTGGACGTGGTCACCGTCCAATGCTTCGATAGCATCAGCAATGGGGCCGCCGAGTCTTTTGAACGCCTTGCCAAGGACGGACCGATTGGGTTTGGCAACGAAGCGCTTGAGCGAGCGAGTGTCGTGTGCCGATTCCAGGCTCTTGACGTTAATCTCGTCTTGCAGAATGGGCGCAAAGCGGCCGAGCGCCGCGCCTACTAGAACAGCGCGGCCCAGCGGATGCCGCGTCGGGATGCCGACCTTGCTGCGCAGCGCGCGACCGACTTCGGCCAGCGACCGGACCTGAGCCATGTCGCGCTCCAGGGCTTCGTCACGGCCGCCGGCCTCGGGGAGCAGTGCGAGGTGGACTGACTCAGGGTCGTCCTGCCGGCGCAGGTGGGCCCACATGGCTTCGACCATGAAGGGCGCAAACGGCGCCGTGATGCGGACGACGGAGTGCAGCGCGGTCCACAAGGCGGAATGGGCCGACTGCTTGTCCCGGTCGGCCCGCTCGCCCCAGAAACGATCCCGGCTGCGCCGCACCCACCAGTTGGACAGGTCATCGACGACGAAGGCCTCGATGGCTCGCGTTGCCTTGTGCAAGTGGTAGCGGTCGGCTTCGAAGCGGGCCTCGGCGATGGTGGCGTTGAGGCGCGACAATAGCCAGCGGTCAAGGTCGGACCACGTCTCGGGTGGCACCGCTTGTTGTGGCGTCCAGTGATCTAGTTTGGCGTATTGGTGCTGGAAAAGGAACGTGTTCCATAGGGTAGAAAAGAATTTTCCAAACGTCTCACGGACGGCCTCCTCGTAGAAGCGCTTGTCCTGCCACGGCGCAGTGGTGGACAGAAGGTACCAGCGCGTCGCGTCGGCGCCCTGGCTCGCAAAGACCTGGTCCGGCGGAACGTAGTTCCTGAGCGATTTGGACATCTTGCGGCCATCGGCGGCAAGGATCAGCCCGTTTACGACACAGTTGCGATACGCCGGGCCGGCGAACAGTTTGCCGCGTTCATTTTCGGGCAAAGACTTGCTAAGCGCCGTCGCGGAAGCCAGCAGCGAATAGAACCAGCCGCGCGTCTGGTCGAGACCCTCAGAAATGAAATCAATCGGCCACTGCTCCAACAGGTCCTTGTTCTTCGGGCTCGTTGTGTTCCATTGCGCAAACTGCGCGGCGCCGGAGTCGTACCAGACATCGATGACGTAGGGTTCCCGTTGCGCTGTCTTCTTGCCTCTGCATTTGGGACAGTCGATCGGTTGGTCGACGAAGGGGCGGTGCAGTTCTGGAGCGTCAATGCCAGCCGCGTTGAGTTCGCTTTTCGAGCCGAGGCAGGTCTGGTGTTTGCAGGCGGTGCAGACCCAGATGGGAAGGGGCGTTCCCCAGAAGCGGCTGCGGCTGAACGCCCAATCCTTGACGTTGCGCAGCCAGTCACCCATGCGACCCTCTTTGATGGTTTCAGGCACCCAATTGATTTGCTGGTTGTTCGCCAGCAGTTCGGTGCGTAGTTCGCTCATCCGGACATACCACGAGTCCATCGCGTAGTACAGAAGGGGATGCCCCGTGCGCCAGCAGTGTGGGTAGCTGTGCTCGTACTTGTGCTCCCGGTAAAGCGCGTCGCCTTTGCGCAGGTGGTCCAGCAAAGCGGCCTCCGTTTCAGGCGCCCGAACGTATTTTCCGGCAACGCCGCCCGGGACGTGCGCCAGGAAGTTGCCATCGAGCCCGACACTGTGGCGCGCTGGAAGTCCCTCCCGCAAGCCGAGTTGGAAGTCGTCCTCGCCGTACATTACGGCGGTGTGGACAACGCCAGTGCCATCATCGACCGTAACAAAATCCGCGGGCACGACGACCCACGCCTTCTTGGCACCGGCCGGGTCAACGGCACCGGCGAAGAGCGGCCTGTACTTCTTGCCGACGAGGTCACGGCCCTTCATTTCGGCAAGGATTTCAACCTCGTTGCGAAGTGCTGCCTTAACGAGGCCCTTTGCCAGGATGAGAATCTCCCCCTCCTTGGCGTTGGCCTTGTCGCTCGGCTTCTTTACCCGGACTTTCACGTAGTCGAGGTCGGCTCCGACCGCGAGGGCGACGTTGCCGGGCAGGGTCCAGGGCGTTGTCGTCCAAGACAGGATGCTCGCGTGGTCCGGATCGCCTTCGAGATGGAACTTGACGTACACGGAGGTGTCCACGACGTCCTTGTAGCCCAACGCGACTTCATGGCTGGAATAACTCGTACCGGTCTGCGGGCAGTAGGGAACGACCTTATGCGATTTGAACAGGAACCCGCCGTCGAAGAGCACTTTGAGGCTCCACCATACCGATTCGATGTATTTGTCGTCCATCGTGACGTAGGGGTCGTCGTAGTCGAGCCAGAACCCAACTCGCTCCGACATTTCCTCCCAGTTTTTCTTGTACTTGAAAACCGATTCGCGGCACTTGCGGTTGAAATCCGCCATGCTGATCTTGGTCCCGATATCCTCGACGCGAGTCAGTCCAAGTTCCTTCTGCACCTCGATTTCGACAGGCAGGCCGTGGCAGTCCCATCCGGCTTTTCGGGGGACCCACTTTCCCTGCATCGCGTGGTAGCGGCAGACCGTGTCCTTCAAGGTGCGTGTGAGAACGTGTCCCGGATGCGGCAAGCCGTTTGCTGTCGGAGGCCCCTCGAGGAAAACAAATTTCCTTGCCGGGTCTTTCTCGTAGTTGCGGCGGCCAGCATCGAGTTGCGAGCGAAAGGTGCCGTCGCGGGACCACTTCGCCAAGACGCGGCGCTCCATCTCGTCCGGAGAGTACTTCTTGGGAACGGGCAAGTCCGGCAATTGGGTGCTTGCCGCGGTCGTCATCGCACGTTTCCCAAGGACCGGGGGTTCAAAAAGGGCGGGTTGGCGGTGGCCTTGCTCGGCAAGCCGACCATGGGTGTCTAGGTTGATTGCAAACCGGCCGTCGTTAGCCGACGGTAATGGTTCCTTTCATGCCGGTGGAGGCGTGCAAGTCGCATTGGTAATGGAACGTTCCTGCGGTTGCGAAGGTATGCGTGTAGCTGTTGCGGCCGTTGGCGGACAACTTCGGCCCGTCGTCGTCGGAACTCCACCTGGCGGGGTTGTTGTCTGCGTCGCTGACATCGTGCGGCGTCGTGTCGCTTGTGATCCACTTCACGGTAGAATTGAGGGGCACCTTTGCATCCGCCGGACTGAAATGGTTGCCAGGGATGATGTTGATGACGTACGCGCCGTCCTCGAACTTTGGCGTTTTGGGGCCGACGGTCTCGGCGGAGCAGCCGGCGAGGGACGTCGCCGCCACCAGGGCGATGGCTAGCGCGAGGATGGGATTCATCAAGCCTGGCGACGGGGGCCGTTGCCAAAGCGTTTGCGGACTGAGAGGACGGCAACCGCCAAGGCGAGCGCAATCAGGTAACCCGGCAGCGGCGTCCCAACGTCGGCTCCTTCCCCCACGACGAAGCGGCCCCGCATCACGGTCGCATGAGGCTGGCAAGTGTATGCAACGTTCGTGTCGGCCGTCGGCGCGATAAACGAACCGGTGGCATTCGTACCCGGATCGAGGCAGCATGGGATGCCGCCCAGTGCCGTTGCGAAGAAATTGTGCGGCATGGTGCCGTTATTCGTGAAGTGAATCGTGACCAGCGCGCCGGGCGAAATGGCAATGTCGGGGTTGCGCCCCGGCAGGCCGCGGACCTCAAACCATGAGGCCCCACTGGCGTCGTGGGCCGTCACGAAGATTTCGGCCGTCGGGCCAAACCAGGCCTTCGTCGCGCCGGCCGTGGGCGCCGCCACGGCACTCGCGACAAGCAGGCAGGTGCACAAAATGAGGGCAATCCGCACGGACATCGCCTACGCGCGGCGGGAGCGGGCCAACAGGGCAGCGCCCAAGAGGACGACCATAAGGAGCGGGCCAACGCCAGGTGCAAGCGGGTCCTGCTGCTCGCCCGCGGCCGCGACTTGGGTGGCAAAGACGCGCGGCGACAAAATGGCGTGGTCATTGCTGACAAGTTCTGCCGCTATCGTGTCGCCTTCGGAGACGTCCTTGAACTCGAACCTAGTCGAGGACGTATCGGAGTTGCCCGCGGCGGGTACGAACTCCGCGGTGTCCTTGTGTTTGATTGTGTAATGGATGTGGCCCGCGCCGGCATTGTTGGGCCCCGCCGACGCGGATCCAAGCAGCGTGAAACTCTTGACGAGGACATCCATCGTGTAGTCGCCTTCCCGCGGGCCCTGCGTGAGAATCTGGAGGGTCGGGTTGGCGACGGCTTGGAGCGTGCGCACCGCGGGAGCAAACGGCGTGCCGTCGTTATGTAGCAATTCTGCCCCAATCAAGTCGCCCGCCGTAAGACCGTAGAACGTGAACGTGGTGGACGTCGTCTCCGAATCAGCGTTGTTCGAGCAGTCGCCCGTGCAGGCCTGGCCGTTCAGAATGTAACGAAGGTGACCTTGGGTTCGGTCGTTTTCGGCAACACCCGGTTGCACGAGGGTTACGCGGGCCGGAACGATTTCCATCGTGTAGGTCCCTGGGTTCGGAGCTGCGGGATGCGGTGCCGCGCCATTTACCGCAAGGCTGGGCCGTTGACTTGGCTCAATCACGTTTCTGACGGTGCGCTGAATGTAGACTAGCGGATCCAAGTTCGTGCCGTTCCCCAAGACAAGGACGACTTGGATGACGTCGCCCGTCTTGAGGTCCATGAACGTGAAGGATGTGTCTGTGGTTTCCCAATTCGCGCCGCCAGAGCAGGGGCCCGAGCATGGCCGGCCGTTGATGCCGTAAGCCAGGTGCCCGGTGTCTTCATCCGGGTCGCTGAAGTCGGAGGACAGCGTGAAATCCACGACGCGCACATTCATCGTGTAGGTCCCCGCAATCGGGTCTTCGCTCAGCAAGACAATCTCCGCATGGCCGCCGTGCGCGCCGACTGGCAGAGCTGCGCAGACGAGTCCGAGAAGCAGAAAGGTTGCGGCCACGGCGATTTTCATCATGCCATCCCAGGAAAGGCGATGGTTTAGGGTTTATCCTTGCAAACCGTGGGGCCGCCGTGGGGAACTTGTCGGCCATAGGGGTGCCAATCCATGACAACCACTTCCATTGCAAACCCGACGGATGGAAAGCCATCGGGGCGGTGCGTGAATTCATGGCCGCCGGGGGAACCAGCATCGCACATGTCCGGCTGCCAAGTTATCCCGCGACGGTCGAGGCCTTCGAAGACTCCTGCCTCGACCACATCGCCTTTGGCACGCGCATCCGTGATGAAACCGGTTGCACCGTCTACACCGTCCTTGGGCCCTATCCGCTTGAACCAATGCGGATTGCAGAGGCGCAGGGCTGGCCCACCGCAACGGAGTTCGGGCGCGCCTGCTTCGATGTGGCCGCCCGATTTTGCCAAGAACAACAAGCGGTCTGCCTGGGGGAAATCGGCCGCGCCCACTTCGAGGTCCCCGCCGACCTGCAGGCGCACAACAATGAACTCCTCCTCTACGGCATGCAGAAGGCAAAAGACGCTGGCGTCCCCGTCATGCTCCACACCGAACATGCAGAGCCGGCGACGATGGCCGAATTTGCAGCCATGGCCGACAAGGCCAGACTCGCTCGAGACAAAGTCATCAAACACTATTGCGGGCCGCTCGTCCTCGAAGGCGAAGTGCACGGCTTGATTCCGAGCATCATCGCCGGCCGGAGCAACATCCATGCGGCACTGGCCAAGGCGAAGGGGGGCGATGCGCGGTGGATGCTGGAGACGGACTACATCGACGAACCGACGCGGCCCAACGTCGTCATGCCGTGCGACACCGTGCCGAAGCGCACTAAGGGCCTTATCCAGAACGGGGAAATGACAGAAAAGCAGGCGTGGCAGATGCACGACGAAGTGCCGAAAAGGCTGTACGGGCCATAAGTCGCGCCGCGCATCAGGGAGCCGGTGGCGCGGTTGTTTGGGGTACCACGATCACGCCCGTCCGGCGCTGTCCGACTCGTGGGGCGCAGGTCGCTGCCCCGGTTATGTTGCCCTTGGTTGGCCAGTGTTGGCCGCCACAAGGCTTTTCTGCAACCTCCCTGCGTCGAACGGTGGGGAGAGCCACCTCCCCTGCCAGCGCCCATGCTGCGAGGAGCCTGCCCATTGACTCTCACGAGGCCGCAACCGGGGATTCCCCAAGGCCCGGCGGCCGCTAAGTCGCGCCCGCGGTCCACCCGCGGTGGCGCTGGCGCACTGCGCGCCGCTCTCCAGGTTAGCCTCGTTTTGCTGCTGCTGGTCGCAATGTCCCTATCGGTGGCGGGAGCTACAGGACCGGAGGTCAACACGATCTCACCCAACCACGGGCCGCAAGCCGGCGGTACAAGCGTCGTCCTGCAGGGGAAGAGGCTGGACTCCGTGACGAGCGTGACTTTCGGTGGCGCGTCGGCGTCGTTTAGCGTCGAAAGCAACTTCCAGTTGACTGCGGTCGCCCCCGCGCGTTCGGGTGCTGGATCGGTCCTGGTCACCGTGACAAGCCCCAGTGGCTCAGCCTCGGTGTCGTTTACCTACGACGCCGCCGCGACCACGTCCTCGACGACATCCTCGACCACGTCCACGACTTCCACCTCGAGCACCTCCTCTTCGTCCACGTCAGCGACGTCCTCGACCACATCTACGACTTCCACCTCGACCAAGCCGTCATCCTCCAAGTCCGGAACGTCCTCGACCACCTCGTCGACGACTTCGGTGTCAACGTCGTCCTCGCCGTCGACGACTTCATCGGCAACATCATCGACCACCGATCCATCAGCCACGGCCACCACATCCCCCACGAGCACGTCGCCGCCGACCCCACACTCCGCCCTCCAGACCATCGTGCCGGCCCGCGGCCCGCTAGGCGGCGGCACAACCGTGACGATCCAAGGCACGGGGCTCGCCGAGGTGCACACCATCACGTTCGGCGGCATGGTGACCGAGTTCCATATTGCGAGCGACAACACCATCACGGCCATTTCGCCGCCGCGTTTGTCCGCCGGAATGGTGGCCTTGACCGTCGCCGGGTCGGACGGCGCTATGTCCGCCTGGTTCACCTACGATGAGTATGCTCCGGCCGCCGAACCGGCGCCCGCGTTGCCGCACAACCGGCCCCTGGTGGACCCGTGCTCGACCTCGATCGCGCCGACGGCGCCAGGCGAGCGCATCGTCATCCCGTTCCCCGCCGCCTGCGGCCTTGAATCGGTGATTGTGCAGTTACCCCAGGTGGCGGGAAAGTTGAGCCTGCACATCGCCCCGCTTGCCGGCCTGCCCAACGGGGCGCTTCACCCCGAAATGGTAACTGCGCCTACGTTCATTTTCGAGGCCAAACTACTTGACGCCAACGGGAGCGAAGTCGAGCCTGCAAGCGCCGTCGTGCAGGTGCGTGTCCCTGCCACCTGGCTCGAAACGTGCTTGCCGGCACAATGCCGCCCGGCGCTGTTCCACTACCACGGGGACGCTTGGACGCGTGAGGAACTCACGACCGTGGACGAGGCCAACGGAACGCTCGTGCTGCAGGCCGAGGTGAGCGGATTCAGCCTGTTTGCCGTGGCCGGGGCCGGTCTGCCGGCCGCAGCCACCTTCGCCTTCCCCATGTGGGGGTGGCCCCTGGCCGCCGCCGGCGTCCTCGGGATCCCGGCCCTCGCCGTCGTCGTGCAGCGGCGGCGCCACGCCCACCAGATGGCCGAGATGGCGGCGCGCGCCGACGCGGGCGAAGCCGGGTCCGAAAAGCGCGTGGAAATGCTCCTGCAGGAGATGCGCAACAAGGAAGAACTGCTGCAGTTCGTCAACAACGCGGCGCACGACCTTGCCAATCCGCTGACACCAATCCAACTGCAACTAGACTTGCTGGCCGACGCGGCCCGTGAACGCGCTGATCCCGAACAGGAAGAGTCGCTGTCCGTCGTCCGCACCAACGTGACGCAGCTGGAGAGTCTGATCAAGGACCTGCGCGACGCTGCCAAGCTGCAATCGGGGAAACTGCGCCTGACGCCGGTCCCGCTCGACCTGGCCGTCCTTGTGAGCGACGCGGGCAAATCCTACGCGGCCCAGGCCGGATTGGCTAACGTGGAATTAGCCATCGACGTGCACGGACCCATTCCCGTCCGGGCGGACGGCGCCAACGTCATGCGCGTCCTCACGAATTTCCTGAGTAACGCGCTCAAGTTCACACCACCCGGTGGCCGCGTGCAGTTGCACGCGTCCTGCGACGACCGCGAGGCCTCCGTGCACGTGCGCGACACGGGGCTTGGCCTGACCGAACAGGACCGCGCCGTACTCTTTCGCCCATTCAGCCAAGTCCACGGCGAGGAACAGAAAGCGAAGGGGACGGGGCTCGGCCTGTTCATCTCCAAGGGCGTCATCGAAGGCCACGGCGGCAAGATCGGCTGCACAAGTGAAGGCCAGGGCATGGGCTCGACATTCTGGTTCACCATGCCCCTTGGGCCGGAATCAGAACCGGCCCAGCCGGCTGCACGCGAGCCTGCCCCCGACGCCATCGACATGATCTCCTAGGTGGCCGACCCGCCGGCTGGCCTGTCGTGCCTCCCCCAGAGAAGGGAGACGCTCATGGCAAACTCTCATCAGTCCCTCCCGACCTCGACCGCCCGTGCCGCCCATAAAGGTCCTCCTCGTGGACGACGCCCGCGCCGTCATCGAAGCGATGAGCAAAGCGCTGCAGCGGCTGGGCGTGCCAGCCAGCGGCATCGCGACGGCATCCACCCGCGAGGAGGCCATGCGGCTGTTCAAGGAACTGAAGCCGCCAATCGTATTCATGGACATGAACCTCGGCCGCGACCTGGGCGACGAAGCGGCGCGGGAAATGCTTGACATCACCCCGTCGGCCAAGCTCATCGTGGTGACCGGCTTGGGCCCAGACCACCCGCGCGTCCGCGATGTCGTGAGCGCCGGCGCCTACGCCGTGATTGAGAAACCGGTCCGGTTGACGCGGGTGCGCGAGGTGTTGGACCTCATCAACACCGAAGAGAGGGGATTGCGGCGCGTGGTGTAGCGGGGGCGAGCGAAGTCGCAGGGCGCACGGCCATCAAGCACGCTCGACGCTCCCGGTGGGATTCGACCGCCCGGCCCGAACAAGTCGGGCCGGCCGGATACCATCGCCCGCCCCGCAGCTTCGCGCGCGGGGGGCTCGGCAAATCCCCCCGTGCGACGCTGCATCCTTCGCTTCGCTCGGATATGCAGCGCGCCCGGTGGGGCGCGGGATGCCTCCCTCCTGTAGGACGAACCGGTCAAACGCGATTTTCCGCGCCATCGATTCGTGGGGAGGTTCCAGAAACCTGAGCCTGATGGGCCGTTGCGGCCCTGCTTTTCCTCCTTTTCCTAGCTGTATGGGCGGGATGACGGACCCCTCATACGCTTCGTCGGCTTGAGGGCCTTGTGGCCAACGAGCGCTCGGCCGGTTCAGCATGGCCGCCTCCTGCATGGCTGGCTCGCTCTGGAATTGATTGGAACCAGGTCTCGATCGATACTATGAACTTCGTCGAACTGTCGATGGGATCAGGGGCGGAGCCTCGCCAATTCCTAGCGTTTGCACGGCACGACCTTGCGGGCGTACATGCGGGCCGACTCGCGAATGCCTTATCCAACGCGAAACGGGCCATCGACGGACAAGTCGATCGTATCCTCATCGCCTTTGGGGCGTATCGCCGGAGCGCCGGATTTCCCGCCAAGTTGGCAATCCTCGAAACGCTAGGAATAGCGACGCCTGGCATCCTGCGGCGCGTCAACGCTAACAGAAACCGACTTGAGCATCAATTCCGCCTTCCACGCGCCAGAGAAGTCGAAGACGCGGTTGATGTTGCAATGCTCTTCCTTGACTCCACGGATTTTGTCCTGAACCGATTTCCGGAGGACGTGGCGCTGGGGAACATGCCCGACGACCCGTCGGAGGGCGACCTGCCAGAGCACATGTGGCCCTGCATCACTCTCCGATATCGGCCGAAGCAGCGCTGCTTCGCCATCTATCCAGAGTACGCAGGTGGCAGCCCGCCAGATCGACTGCGACGACCACAGCTGGTCCACAAGAATTCTCCCGAATTCCGACCGCTCGTGGCCTTTGTAGTCTCCGTCAGAAGGCGATATGGTGCCGACGAAGCGCTAGGAAAACTATGTGGCCACCCCGCCAAGGCCATCAATATCTGGGGGATGTAAGAGCGTGGGCGAACTTGGCTTCAAGGAAATTACCCTGGCCAACTGGCGAGACAACGACCAACTTGGCCTTCTGCAATTTCGCGGACCGGTCGATGGCTTGGTCGGCCTCTTACTTGAGCCAAAACTCAATGACGCTGTCCCGAAGGACGTTCGCGGTCTCTTCGAAGTCGCCAAAGGCGTCTCGGTCTATGGTTGCTTGTTTTATCCAGCCTTCACGGTCGGCTTGGGCGAAGCCCTTCGCGCCGTGGATGCGGCTACGCATCACCTAGCTAGCAGCGTTGGAATCCAGGAGCTTGGTTTTGCCAGGCGATTGAAGGCCTTACATCAAGAGAACCTCTTGCCAGGACCCTGGGCGGAGTGGGACAACGTGCGCGACCTACGCAACTCCTTCAGCCACCCCGCGGCGCCTCCGATCCTCGGCCCAGGGCAAACCGTTGCCTTGCTGGCGAACCTGGCCCGAATGATTAATTCCCTGTTTGCCGGACCGGGAGGTGCTACCGGTTAATGCGTCACCACAGAACTCCGGGTCGAGGCGGCTTTCGGGCGGGCACCCCATGGGTGGAACCCAACGTGCGCAGGATTCCTTCACCGCCTTGCACTGGTCCGTTCCTCGCCATGGACGAGTTCGGAGGCCGAAGCATTGGTGCGGTGGCGGTTGGATTGCTCGTTGCGTCCCATGATGGAGCGGCCTCCGTGGACGCCGCGCTTCAGCAGCTGGAAAATCAGATTGCTAGCCGGCCAGACACCGAAGCGGCAAGAATTGCGAGCATGACTATCAGCCGGGGATGGTTTCACGCCAAGGACGACGGAAATCTCGCACGGCGAGCCCTGGCAATGGCAGTCGGGCAAGCACCTCGCATGGAACTCCATCTGGCGTCGACATCCCTTGTTACTGGATTGCCGTTCGAACAGATGGTACGCCCGCTTGCAATGAACGCAGTGTCGATTGCAAGCGACCACGTCGTCCCTTGTGAAATCCTGGTTGCGGGCGGCCCGATGGCCGATTCAGGGGCATCTGCTGAGGTGCTGATGGAAACGGCCTGCATTGAATTCGAGCGCATGGAAGCGAACCCACCTGTGGCCCGCAACGACGTCGAACGCCTTCTATTCTCGGCCGCCGGCTTGCGGCCTTTTCGCAGGAATTACACGGTCCGACACGTGACTGCATGTCATCCTCTGGTCCAAGTTGCCGACCTTGCTCTATGGGCAAATCGCCCAACCACCAAGTCCTCAACCCATCTTGAAATTGGGAAGCTCCTCAAGACCCGGTCACTTGGCGGAATACAAAGAGACGGCATCGTGGTGAGCCACCTGAGCATCGGAGGGGCGTAGCCGAATTCCTATTTCCCAAAGTACCCCGGGACCTCCAATGATGCCCGAGCACGTTCATGCTCCCAGGGGTGACGTTTTTGCTTGGCGTGAGGAGCCTTCGAGGGATGCGGTGAAAGTCAGCCTAGCGGAAACAGAAGCGCGTCTTGCTCTTCTCCTCGAACACGGCCATTGTGTCGCCGAGTTCGTCGAGCCGGAAGCGCGCCTGGTCCCACGTTAGGCCTGCCGAGGTCAAACGAGCTTCCATGTCCGCAGGCTTGGACCGGATGGTTTCCTCCATCCACTTGATTTGGCGACGGGCGTGGTTGAGCCACCGCTGGTCCTTGGCGCTCGTGCAGGCAGTGGTCAGGCCTCCGCCAGCGCCCATGATGGCGCGTCCCGTGGATAGCACGGTGAGGACGTTGCCGTTCGCCTCGCGGAAGCCAGCGTGCTCCTTGTCGGTGTAGTTGGCCGTCGCCTTGACTCCATTCAGGACGTGCGGGTCGTTGAGGACTGGCCAATTGGCCTCGATGATCTCCAGGAACTCCTTGCGCGTCCAAAAGCCATCATGTGGCCGGACGTCGAGGAAGTACAGGGTGCTGGCCCCGTGGTCGATGAACACCGCCAAGATGTTCGACGTGCCCTGCACGAGACCGCTGGGAAGCACGGTCGTGCCCAGATGGAGGTGCGTGATGTTCCACTCCGCTAGCATCTTGTCGAAGTAGTCGGGCTTCAGCGACTGGCGGCTGAGATGGGGTCGCAACGACTCGCCGTTCTCGGCCTTGTGGCGCACCTCGTTTAGACCCCGGAGGTCGGCGGGAACAAGCGTGAGACGGGTCGTCGCCAGTTGGCGCGCTTCCGCCACCTTCCAGCGAATGGGCGATGGAATGCGGTCCATAGCGTGTCGCCAGTCAATCACGAGGTCAGGTCCCTGGCGCAAGGTCGCTGCTGGGAACCCAAGCGCAAGCATGTCGGCTTGGGCCCGGTTGACGACGTCTTGGAACAGGTCGAGGTGCATGGTGAACCCCAATGGCGTGAAGGGACTCTTGAACCCGGTACATGGTCCAGGTCTATGGGGTCGGAATGGCAAAAGCGAGTGCAGTGAGGTAGATTTCGCGGTTAGCGTCGTCTTTGTTCTTGAATACGGCGCGAAGGCCAGATTCACTGGCATACGGCACCTCACGCAAGAAATTCGGTGGGGCGCGCGGTATGCCTCCCTCCTGTAGGACGAACCCGTCAAACGCATTTTTCGGTCCATCGATTCGTGGGGAGATCTAGCCAGCCTGAGCCTGATGGGCCGTTGCGGCCCTGCTTTTCCTCCTTTTCCTTCCAAGGATTCGCTCGCGGTCGAAAACGAAGGTTGCATGAATCGAGATACAAAGTCGACTTTCGGGTTACAGGGACAGTGGCCCGTGGAGAAGCATGATTGCTGGCCGGCACGCGGTTTTTCTCACCTAATTTGCGCCGCCGTAACGCCAGCGAAGTAGGCTACTGACGTCGAATCCGGCCTTGTCCAGGTCGTCTCGGAGCCAGCCCATCGCTATAGTGGTTGCAGGCATCTCGCACAGGAAGTTGTCGACCCCCGACGAATCGGAATGTGCGCCAAACCAGTGACCCGTCACGGGATCAATTTGGACATGCCTGGCGTAGGCGACATTGACCGCATCCCACGACTGCCTGGTATGGTTGGGCGCCCGTTCGATTGCGAACAAGGTGGGGCCCTCCCTGCGTGTCATCACCCACTCCGCGTGAGGCCAAAGCTGCGCATCCGAGCCATCCAAACTACCTGGCATGACCCAGACATGAACAAAAGCCGGGAGTGTCCAAGACGTTCGCAGTTGCGGCCTCAACGACGGGAAGTACCGGGCAACAAGTGCCTGGTAGATCTGCACAGCCGCCCGAAGGATTGACTCCGACCGCGCAACAAACTCCTCGTAGGAGTAAGCACTCCAGACCCATGGCCCCTGTCGTTCAGTCCTCGGATATGGGTGGGGATCTTCGAGGGCAGTGGCTCCTGCATCCGCGAGCCGCCTCAATTCGCCGGCCATCACGGCGAGGCTAGCTGGAGTGACCAGAATGGGCGGCATGTAGGTCGTGCCGGGATGCAAGTCATGAATGGCGGCCTGCGCTCTATCAAGAGGGATAGGATCCCACCTTACCCGCCTGAATTCCCCGGTGGCCGCACGAACATTTCGCCACGTAAATTCCGCCACAAACGGAGTGCATCCTTCCAACATAGGGACCCGATCTGTTAGGAAACTCTCCATCTCGTCCTCAATCGTGTCAAGAGCAGTAACCCATGCCCAAGCCGCCGAGTCTTGGAGGTTCCGATGCACAGTCGTTCCCCGCCAAACCGGCTGGGTCGGTGTCATGAATGTGTCCGGGGCCATTGTTTCCCACGGAACGTTCGAGGTTGTCAGCCAGCGATAGGAAATGCTCCCCTCATTCGCCAAAATCGAGAGCGTAAGCAGCCGGCCGTTCCGCATCGGAGCAAACAATTCTGCAGAGGGCCCAAGGCCATCCGCCAGGGCCTGCATGGCTTCCAATACGCGCTCGGCGGCTTCGGCAGTGGTGGGCTGGTCGGTGGCTGCAATACGGCCCCAACCGGCCGTCATGCGGTGTACTACCTCCGCCGCAATGCCTACCCAGTGACGAGCCAACGGCCCGAGGACCCGCGCTACTTGGTTTGCCGATCCTCTTGCAATGGCGGCTTCGACGGCTCCACGCCAGTTGATCGCGTAGGGGAGATTCGGAACGACCTCCGCCCAAGAGAACTCGTTTCGGACCAGAGCTTCGGCCGCGAGCCACTCCCGGACGATTGGCAGAGGAATGTTGACCCGAGAGCCCTCCAGAGTAAGCAGTCCGGCACGGTTCGCAAGCTCAATTGAAGGCTGTGGAACTTCGGCCGGGGGATGTACGGGACGGCCTCCTTCACTAGTCGAAGCCACCGCAATCCGGCGAAGACCGCTCAAGATGCCGTCGGCATTGGGTTGGCCTGCGACGCGGGCCTGCAAAACTGTGAGTAGCCGTGCGGTGAGCTGCGCCCTCGTTTGGGGAAGCTCACCCTGATGACCCAGGCTACATGCTGCAAAGGCAATCGCCATGAACGGGCTGGTCAGGGAGTTCCGCAACGCATCTGACAAGCCGTGCCAGGACTGGAACGAAGGCCGCTCTCCTTGAATTCGCCCAATGAGTTCCTTCGCTTCCTCCTCCGTTAGATCTTTGACCTGAATTTTCTCGTCGTCCGTCGCCTGGCGCGGCGGGTGGCGAGTCGTGATGATGACGAACGCGCCGGCTTCCGCAAGGCGACGCGCGCCATCCAAGATGGCGACCGCGGTGGCATCCGCATAGCCATGCAAATCTTCGATGGCAATGAGCAGCGCCCTGGAACGCCGACGGTTCAACTGCGCCGCGGCGGCAGGAATTGAATCGCTCAGCTCGCCGACGAGCTCGCCCGGACCAAACTTCACGGGGATGAGGCGAGGACGTTTGCCCTTGGAATCCACTGCCGGTATTGTCCGCTCAATGGCCAATGATTTGCCGGACCCGAAGGTGCCATGCAGGACTCTTACTCTCTGCACGTCACTAAGAGCAACAGCATGACCAACTGACTGATTCTCGGCGAGGCTTTGGGCCAGCGCGTCCGGCACGCCGTTCAAGACGAACATCTGTCTCGTCCGATCAGTGCTTTTCCTCGTCTGCGCCGACAGATAGGTTCGGTAGGACTGGTATCGCTCGAAGTACTCTGCCTGGAAAAGATCCAGGTAACCGACCACACCCAATACGCCGAGCGTGGTGGCGAGACCTGCCCCGATTATCGCCCAAGCATTGAGTTCCCCACCTTGCCAAATCTCAACTGTACCCAAAACAGTGCATCCGACGGCGAACGACCAGAGCGTGACGAGGAGCTTCCAGTTCGACTGCAACCTCGCCCAACGTTGCGGCCCCTGCAACCTCATCTGTCCCCTGGTGGCAGTGTTTGATGGCAGTTTTCCGCGCTACCGCGGGTAGGCACGAACCGAGGATGCCGGCGTGGGCAATAGACCAACTGGTGACCTACATGGTGGCTTCTCTTGACCGCAGCTTCGCCGAACGACAGACTTCCATCCTTGCTCGCACGCCGTCTACCCCTCCTTGCGCGATGCGGACACCCTGAAGCCAACGTTTGAGGTAGGTTTCGCGTTGTCCCAATCAGGCGGGCGGTCGCGGAGCAAACCGTTCTGCAAAGGAGGAACGGCTCCGGCTGGGAAGGAATGGCGCATTGCCCTTAGCTTGCGTGGCGCCCATCGCTGCGACGCCGTCGACACTTCCTGCCTCCTGGCTAGGAGGGCCGCCAACCTGGCGCATCCGACCCCTCAAATGCCGGCTTACCCTCGCCCCGTCCGTTGGAAGCGACCCGGCGGCCTTGGTGGTCGGATGCAAAATGGCTAGCGCCATTCACCGCTATCGGTCTCACAGTCCTCGTGTACCTCATCGGGTACCTGCGAGCGACGACCTACTACGCCGGTCTCGGTGTGCCTACGGATGCCCTGGATCTTGGGCTTCAAGGCTTCATGGTTGGCAGCATCCCGGTTCTCGGCGTCCTCCTCATCGCATCTTTCCTCGCGTTGTTGGCCAATGCCTTCTTCGGCGAACTGGCACGGCGCTCGCCGGCCGCGAATGATTACGATGGCGAAATTAAGGATCGGCACCAGCCTGTAGGGCTTCCCGTCGAAACAGTCGGTCTGGTCCTCGCCGTGGCCGCGCTCATGCATGAGTCTCTGCTTGCTAAGGACATTCGAGGCCCGAGTTTCATGGGAAACCCTGCAACCACGTGGGCCTTTACACTGTTGGTGCCGCTTGGGATTGGTATCGTGGCCGCGATGAGAACTCGCGAGGGGGGGCCGATGAAGCGAGTGGAAAGGTGGTCATGGTTGGGCGCAAAGTTGCTCGCATGGACGATTGCCGTTTGGTACTCCGGCCAACCCCTCTTTTGGGTGCTCCTAACAGTGTACCTTCTGTTCTTAGTGGCGTCCCTGCAATTCCTGATACGCGCCTGGAAACTATATCGCATTTCCAAGTTAAAGGAGGACGCTGCCGCTTCCGACCACGGGGCGTGGCGCGTTTTGGGCCGCCGCCTCAATCAAGCAGGCGCGATAACCCGGCCCATCGCCGGTGGATTCACGGCGTTCCTCGCCGCCTTTGCAATTCTCATCGTGGCGATTGTGCAAGGCAGCTCGGCGGCAAGGCATGAGCTCAAGGATTGTACAACCAGACCGATCCTCTCGTTTGATGACCCCGCAGCGGAAACTGAGGCTAATAGAACTTACTGGCTGGTTCTCCACGCGTCTGGAAACTTCTACTTGAAGGCCTGGAACCAGACAGGGGTTGCGGAAAGGGTCCTGATAGTGCCCGATTCATTGCGCGTTCATGTGAACCATGGCCTTCCTCCATGGTGTACTCCCAACACCGGACGGGAAGATTGACGTGATTTCTTGAACGAGGAACGCAAGTCGCAACTTCCCGAGTGGGCGTGGTTCCAGGAAGCCATCAAGAGCTCCCATATCCGAGCTACTCTCGGCCGGTTCGAAAGGGGAGCGGTCATCCGGGGTATTCTGCCGTTTTCGGACGCCACACATGCCCAAGTGGAGGTCATCCTGGCCGCAATGGCCCATTGCCCGTCAGGAAGCGAAACGGCAATGGCTGCCACTGACGCCGAAGCACTCATTGACGAAGCCTCCAGGGTGCTCGAATCTCATGACGAGGCCCACGGTCCGCTTAGTTTTGCGCTAAGGATCATGAGAGGACTGCGTCCGGCCTGGTATACGGCCCCACTTTACGCCGAGCTCTTGGAGCCGTTCGAAGATTTGTGCAAGACTACACTCGGCAAGACGCCCAGGGATCTGTTCGCATCGGCAGTAGAAATCGCCGATTCCGTCGGAAAACATGTGGCCTTCCCAAGTGATCTTCCGAAACCCGTTCTTGATCGTGTCTGGATCCGTGTAGAGGACATCCGGAGCCCCGGAGACCTTCGGGACAAGGTGTTCGTGCGGATTGATGACGATAGCTCATACGGTCTTGGATACAATGCGGCGGATGCCTTGTATTGGGCACTCCTGGGAATTCTTGCGGATGCATCGCCGGCTTTTGGATCGCGCAAAGGCAAGGCATTGGAAACCTTCGTACGTCGCCGAATCGAGGCCCTTGCCCCAACGTGGCGAATCGAACCCAATGTACTAGTGAATGGGCGCGAAAAGGATTTGCTCGCATGGGATGGCCATGCGGGCCTTGCCATTGAGGCCAAAAGCTGTCGTATTGGAGGGCGAGCCTCTGAATGGTCGTCGGCCGACCTTCGTTCGGATGTCCGCGACGTGCGCGAAGCACTGGAGCAAGTCGAAGGCGCGATGGAGATCCTACGTACGGGGGGGACGACGGACGAGGGAGTATCCGTGCCCAAATGTGGACTGGTGCAGGGACTCGTCGTGGTGGACGAGCCCTTCGCTTCGTTCGTCCGGGCCGCCCTGGACCGGCACTTCATCCACGATAGCGACGAGAATTGGCACGGCCAGCGAGTATGGATTGTGAACTTCGTGGACTTCCACTATGTCGCGACTATCGCGTCGACGGCCAGTGTCCTTCTCCACTATCTCACCAGCTATCGGAACTCGGCGTCCGTCCGAGCCATGGATGAACCCGAAGCCTGGTCCGCCTACGGAATCGAGTGGACCCATGCGGGTCGGATTAGGGGGGTCCAAATCGTCATCAAGGAACACGATTGGGATCGTTCCCGCACCGAAGGGCTTGAGGCGTTCTCTCCGCAATGGCTGACGCGGCGTAATCTAGCAGAGGAGTTTGACCGACGGAGGGAATCGAAAAAGGCCCTGCGCATCATCCAGCAGGACTTGGATCGAGCCATGCGTGAGGATGATCGCCGCAGGAAATCTCGCCCCAGTGCAGATGCGATCGACGATGACGTCGTCCAGGCGATTCGGCGACGCATTGCCGAGGAAGCAGAGGACGCGGCGAGGCGCCCGAAGCACCCCTATCGCTCTTTGTAGGCTTATCGGGGCGCTATTCGGTGAGAGGACCGTAGATGTGAACTTCGGCTGCTTCGGTTTCTGCGCCAGACGGCGTAAAGGCATGCAGGAGTGCCTTCTTCCCTGCGACCAGGAGTTTCACGTCGTCGGGCCAGATTGTGCAGTATCCCTCCAATTGTGGAGTGTTGCCACTTGGGCCCACGTCAACGGGCACCCCCTTTTCGATGGCCAAGGGCATGCCGTTTCGCCAATCCGTATTGAGGAGTTTTACGTAAGCGCCCGCAATGGTGGTAGCAGACCGGCCATGGTTACGGACGGAGAATCGAATCCACAAGCGCCATGGTTTGCCTGGCGAGAACTGGTCTCGTTCCCATCTGGCAATCTGGGGGAATGCAACTCGCGGAAGTGGCCCGCTCGAGCGAAAATGGGTTGCGTTCTGGTGCTCGAGACGCTCGCTGCTTTCGGCCATCCGCGAGGTCGCTACGACAAGGCTTCGAGTGAACCAGGCCAAGGCAGCAGTAGCAGCTACCAAAGCGCCCGTGGCGAAGACCAACACCCAGGTCGGAAGAACAAGAGGGTCCACGAATCACTGATGACTCCGCCGCGCATGAAGGCCACGGTCCGGCCTACTTCGTCCGTTTCCGCATCTCGATGGCAACCAAGTTGATGCGGTCGCCCTGGATCTCAAAGCCGACATAGCTGCCTTCCTCGACGCCGAGCTTGGCGCGGACCTTGGCCGGCAATACAACGCGGTTCTGCCTGCCAACCTTGGCCTCGATGAGTTCCTCGGTAGCCATCACGTGTCCGATGGACATGCCGGGGATAGGGCTGGCCGTCAAAAGGTCCAAGTGGCATTGTGGCATCAAATCGACGTCCGGGACCGACACGACATGACCGAGATTACCGCCGCAGCCAAAGCCGCCAAGGAAGCCAATCACTCCATTCAGTGGGGCGTCATGGGGCTAGTTGGCCTAGCCCTGTTTAAGGTCCCCATGCTCAGCATCATAGGGCTGGTGTGCGCCGTGCTGGCAATTACGACAGGCGCACGGTCTCGACTCAAACTACGCGCCATGGGGATGCCCCGGGAGGCCAAACGCGCCACTATCGGCATGGCCCTGGGAATCATCGGGGCCGCAATTCTACTCGTAGTACTGGCTGCCGCGGTCTTCGTGTTGGTGCGAAATCTGGAGGGTGCCGCCGGAACATGATGGATCAACGAGGAGCCCGTTTGCACGTGGTCGTGATTGCGGTTGCAGGTTTCTGTGCAGTCGTCGTCGCGCCGGCTGGCGCACAGGTGGTCGAGGTGGGCGCCTACCATACCTGCGCGCTACTTGCCACCGGCAATGCACACTGTTGGGGCGATAGCGACTTTCGAATCCAGCGCCGCGGCCCCCCGGTACTGGACTACACTCGCGGAGACGCCGTCGCAATCAGCGCCGGGTTTGGTCACACCTGTGTCCTGCTGCAGTCGGGGAACGTGGATTGCTATCCGCCCGAGGATGCTGGAACCCAGACTGCGGACTACAACGGCGGCGACGCTATCGGCGTTAGCGCGGGCGGATCTACCACTTGCATTCTCCTTCGTTCAGGCAATGTCCGTTGCTATGGTGCCTCGAACTTCGGTCAAGCGCCGGACTATCTGGGAGGTAACGCGACCGGCGTCAGCGGGGGCGATGCGCAGACGTGCATCTTGACCCGGGCCGGGGACGTGGAATGCTTCGGAAGCAACGAGTACGGGCTATCGGTCGCCTATCGAGGCCACAACGTGACGGCAGTCAGCGCTGGTGACTACCACACGTGCGCTGTGCTGCCGTCCAAGAACGTCCATTGCTGGGGCGCCAACAACTACGGCCAGGCAGCGCCCTACGAAGGCCGCGACGCAGTGGCTGTGAGCGTGGGCAGCTTCCACACGTGCATTCTTCGATTGTCTGGAAGCGTGATTTGCTACGGCTGGAACCAGTATGGACAAGCGCCGGCCCAAATCAGCGGCACGGCGACTTCCATTAGTGCGGGCCGGCTCCACACATGCGTTATGCGGGGTGCGGAGAACGTTGAATGCTTTGGCGACAACGGGGCGGGCCAGTCGGCGTCGTGGCCGTTGAGTTCGGCGCCGCAGCCAACGACGTCCTCGACATCTGCCAGTGCGACGTCATCACCGAGCGATTCCGCTTCCAGTACAGCTTCCTCGTCCCCCGCCGCCACGGAGGCCCCATCGTCTGCCCCGGGAGGATTCATGAGCGGCACAGAAAACGTCGGCGACGGAACCTCACCTCCCAATGATACGGCCCCGGCGACGAACTCTTCAGGCCCTGCGCCCCCTTCCGAAGAGCGTGCAAGACCCATCCCTGCGCCGATAGCAGGCTGGATTGCCCTCCTCGGGCTTCTGGTTGCACGCCGACGCAGCGCCGCCAAGTAGACGTGATAATCGGCTCGCCTGCGCCCATGCGCATAGTTTCCGTGACGGGAGTTGCGAGTTCAACCGTGCTACGGTGTGGCCCCCGACTGGGCGGCCGGGTTTGGCGAGCCATTCTTCGTCGAGGCGCCAAGAAGCCTTTTCCCTTGCATGGTGGGCTTGTCTGCTCATGCACCAGAAACTAGGTCAGAAACGCGCGATCTTCCGCGTCCTTGCGTCGGGGGCCGTCGTGGCTAGTTTTCTGCTCGCAGGATGCACCGGCAGTTCGTCGGGCGATGCAAACCCCCCCTCGGAACCCGCCGCCGGTTGTATGACGTGCAGCAACCCGGACGCCCTGCGGAATTTCACGCTGGACGCGCCGGCCCTTCCCGTGGGTCGATCCTGGACCTACGCCAGCACGCTTCTCTACGACCCCGTCGAGCAATTGACGATCGTGGTTGCCCAGAACACCAGCGAGGGGTACTTATTTGCCGGCGGAACAAAAGAGGATGTCGTGGGCGACGCCATGTGGGGCCGCTTCTGGAACGGCCCTCAAGACCGAGGCCTTCGAGACTCCGAAGAAGGACAAGGTTTCCTGCTGTTCGACTTCCCGCTGGAGGACGGCAAGAGCTGGGCATACTCGTCGAGAACCAACGTCACGGCACACGAAGCAACCGTGCAAACGCCAACCGGAAGCGAACGCGGCTTTCGCATCGAGGGGGAAAGCACCGACGAGGACCAGAACCAACGACTGATTCGGTACGAGTACGCCCCATCGATTGGCTACCTGGCGAGCTTCCATTTCGAATTCAATGGCGAAGCCGTGGACACGCTGAGCTTGCGAAGCATGACCTCGGCGTCGAGCTATGTGTGGTATTCGCGCGGGCCATCGACCGGTCACTGTAGTGCGGGAAATCCTGACATCCCTCCGGCAATCCCCCCTCCCGCACCGTCGCCACCCGCCAAACTTGAGGTCCCGGCCGGATTCGATGCCGTGCTTGCGAGCGCCGGGGCCACGGGCGGCGGCCGGGTCATCGTCACGCAACCAGCAACCGCTGCGGCGCCCCCCTGGCAGTACGAAAACGCCGGGGCAGAGAAATGGGGCGCCACCATCCTGCCTGCCCCCGAGGGGACGTGGACGTTGACTGGCATCTCGGCCGCAGGCAGCAACGCCTGGGCATGCGGTGCCATTGGGGCGGTGAAGTGGATTGAGGCAGCCGTCGGCACCTAGGGCGGCCCGATGCCGTGCCATCCGAACGAAACGTATGGCCGCGCGGCACCGTGACATTGACATGTGTAGGCCTTGGACAGTCATGTCATTGCATGGCCATGTCCGGAGCTTGACATTTCTACTACGACCGGCAGAGCGGTTAAGTGGCTTGCGCGGTGGCGAGGCTGCGTGGCCAACGTGAATCGTTGGGACGCAGTAGTCCTTCTCCAGCTTGGCGGCCCCGAGCGCCTCGATGATATCGAGCCCTTCCTTGCCAACCTGCTGTCCGATCCTGACGTCATCCAGCTGCCTTGGCTTATGCGGCCCTTGCAGAACCGGCTGGGCCGAACCATCGCACGCAAGCGCGTCAATCTCGTTAGGCCCCGCTACGAGGAAATCGGTGATGGCAACGGCGGTGCAAGCCCGATCCTGCGCCACACCCTGGCCCAGGCCGCGGCGTTGTCGGACCGCCTCGGTGTCCCCGTCCACGTGGCCATGCGTTGCAGTCCTCCCCGCGCCGACCGCGCCGTCGGGGACCTAGTCGCAAGCGGCGCGAAGAAAATCCTAGTTCTCCCCCTGTACCCGCATTGGTCCGGGAGCACGACGGGCAGCGCACTGAAGGACTTCGCCGCCTCATGCAAACGCCAGGGCTTCAAGGGAGAGATGCAATACGTACGTAACTGGGGAAGCCACCCCGTCTACGTCGACCTCCTGGCTGAAATGTGCCGGGAAGCTGCACCCGCGCCCGACGCCACGGCCCTTCTGCTATCCGCGCACAGCCTTCCGGAGAAGTACATCCGCCAAGGCGACACGTACCGCAGCGAAGTCGAAGCCACGGAAGCCCTGCTCAAGCAGCGCTTGGCCAACTCCTTCTCGTCCATCCACCTCGGTTTCCAAAGCAAGGTCGGACCCGTCAAGTGGATTGGCCCTACGACCGACGAGCAGGTGTCCGCCCTCGGCGCCGCGAAGGCACGCGCCGTCGCGCTTTGCCCCCTGGGCTTCGTAAGTGACCACATCGAGACCCTGTACGACCTCGACATCCTCTACAAGGCCCAGGCGGAGCAACACGGAATGAGAGTGCACCGTGTGGCGGCGTTCAACGACGACCCCCGGTTCATCGCGTTGCTGGTAACCCTGTGCAAGGGCCCGACCGAGCCGCTGGAGGTCGCCCAGTGGACGAAGTGACCCTCCTGACCTGGCGGACTCCGAACTCCGACGCCGCGACTCTTGAGCAAGCCACCCTCCCGCACGCCGACTTGCAAAGGCAGCTGCGTGACATCCAGCAATCACTCGGCGTCACGGGACTATTCCACATGGCAACCTGCCAACGCGTCCTGTGGGTCCTCCAGCGCGCACCTCCAGACGCAGCGGCGAAACTGCACGCCGCGTACACGGCCCTGGGCCGAACCGGACTGCCGCTGCCTGAGCGCCATGACGAGTTCGAGGCGTTCCGCCACCTCTGCGAGGTCGCGAGCAGCCTCGACTCCATGGTCCCCGGGGAACCCCAGGTACTGGGCCAGGTCAAGCAGGCGGTGCGCGACTGCGACGATGCGGACCTTTTGGGCCCGAGCCTCAGGCACGTCCTCGATCTTGTCCTGCAGACGGCGAAGTCGGTGCGGTCCCAGACCCGCCTCTTCGAAGGCAAGGTCAGCCTCGTCCCGCTCGCCAGGCAATCGATGGAGGACGCAATGGCAGTCGAAGGCTCCGCGGGCGTCGTCGGCACTGGCGAGATTGGAGCCAAGGCGATTGAGATGCTGCGCGGTATCCGGCCGGATGTCGACTTGCACATCGTGAGCCGCGACGCAGCGCGCGCGCAAGCTACCGCGCAAGCCCATGGCGCGCAGGGGCATGACCTGGACGCGTTCCTGGCCAACCCCCCGCCATTACGGCTCCTCGTCCTGGCCATGGACGTCGAGGCGCCCATCGTTCCCGCCGCCTGGCTCTCCCAACTCGCCATGCGGGGACCTGTGACGGTGCTTGACTTGGCGCTGCCGCGCAACGCCGAAGCACCAACCCATCCCGTGCCTGGCCTGCGCCTCATCCAACTGGACGACTTGACGCGCCTGAGCGAGCAAGCCAAGCAACGCCGCGACGCCGCCTACGAGGACGCCGTGCGCGTCCTTGAGGACGAACTGGACAAGGTGAAGCAAGAATACGACCTGCGATGCCACGCCTCGGCGCTGCACAAGCTGACCCAACGGTTCCTCGCAGTCTCCGAGGCCCGCTGGATTGAGGCCTCCGTCGTGGACAAGCAGGACCCCAAGGCACGCAAGTGGTACGAACAGACGGTGCGCGCTCTCCTGCACGAGGCGACGACCGTCGTCAAGGAAGCGCCCCGCGGAGACCGACGCACGTGATGCGCATCGGGACCCGCAAGTCGCCCCTTGCCCAGGTCCAGGCCGACCGCGTCATGGCCGTCACCCCGCCCGGCTCAGCCGTCAAGGTCGTAATCGAGAGCAGCGGCGACCTGGACCGCGTCAACCCGATGCACAAGATGGAGCGCCCCGGTGCCTTCACGCACGCGCTCACCGACGCCATCCTCGACGGCCGCATCGACGCGGCCGTCCACAGCCTCAAGGACCTGCCCCTGCAAGCGCCAACCGAGGCGCCGCTGGTCGCCATCCTGCGCCGCGACGACCCCGCCGACGTCATCTTTGTGCGGCACGACTGCGAGGCGAAGGGTCGGCCGCTCCACCTCAAGCCCGGCAGCCGCGTAGGCACCAGTGCCCCGCGCCGGCAAGCGCAGATCTTGGACGCAGACCCCGACCTCATCCCAGTGGACGTGCGCGGCAACGTCGAGACCCGCCTCCGCCTGCTGGAGCGAGGCGTCGTCGACGGGCTGCTCATGGCATCGGCAGGCATCCAGCGCCTGGACCTGCAACCGAAGGCGGGCATCAGCGCCCACCGACTTGACCCCACCCGCTTCCCCGGCTGCCCAGGCCAGGGCGCCATCGCAGTCCAGGCACGCCGCGACAGCGAAGCCGCCAGAATCCTTTCCATCCTCGACGACGCACCCACGCGGCACGCCGTCGAGGCTGAACGCCAACTCCTCGCGCACCTTGGCGGCGGCTGCGGCCTTCCCCTCGGCGCATACGCGGAGCCTGGATCGGACGTGCGCATGCACGCCACCTTTGGCCACACGACCAACGGACGGACCACGCTGGCCCGTTGGAGCGGCGTGCCCCGGCCCAGCGCCTTGGCGAAGGCGGCAAACATTCTAGGCACCCCCCCTCCGGCAGCGGCCCCGGTGCACCCGACGACGCGCACCGTGCTCCTCACGCTCGATGGCTCGCGGCTGCGATCCTACCAAGAAATCCTGGCGCCCGCGGGATGGCACGTGGAGCCTTGGTCTGCCATCCATATCGCGCCAACCGGCAAGCCCCTGCCAAGCGACGCCGCGCACGCGCGCTGGATTGCCGTGACGAGCCCCCGCAGCGCCCCGTTTGCCCATCAGGCGGCCCAATCCCTGCCTGGCCCCCTGCGCTTTGCCGCCGTGGGCCCCGCCACGGCAGCCGCAATGCGACAACTGGAACTCCCTATCCACGTCGTCGCGCAGGAAGGTACCGGTTCCAGCCTGGCCGACGCCATCGCCCTGTTCCCGGCAGACCCAAGCCCGGTCCTGGTGCCGCAAGCCACGGAACCCGCCGGCGGGCTCGCGGAAGGCCTGCAAGACCACGGCTTCCAAGTCATTCCATGGGATGTCTACGCCACCGGGCCCGCCACCCACCTCACACCCCTTCCCCGAGACGCCAAGGCACTGGTGCTGACGTCACCCTCCGCCGTCCAAGCC
This sequence comes from uncultured Halobacteriales archaeon, assembly GCA_964627625.1. Taxonomy (GTDB): domain Archaea; phylum Thermoplasmatota; class E2; order JACPAO01; family JAHFTW01; genus JAHFTW01. The sequence goes on along the minus strand of CAZVJB010000003.1, from coordinate 56,184 downwards.
ATCAAGGCCGCCCTGCCGTCGACCGCTGCCCTGCGCCTCATCGCCTTCGGCCCCACGACCGCGCAAGCCATGCGTGACGCGGAGCTGCCTGTCCACGCCGTCTGCAATCGCCCATCCCCCTCCGGCGTCCTGGAGGCCCTCTCATGACACCCAAACCCGCCACGATGAACTTGCCCGCAGTCACAATCCGCGCCAAGGCCACGCTTGACCAAGCCATTCGGCCACGCCGCCTGCGACGGCAAGCCGCCCTGCGTAACCTCGTAGCCGAGACCCGCGTCCATGCCGCCCAACTCATCCAGCCCCACTTCGTCGTCTCCGGACAGGGCGTTCGCCGCCCGATTCCAAGCCTTGCCGGCCTCGCGCACGTAAGCCCCGACATCCTCGTGGAGGACATCGCCAATGATTTCGAACTGGGCCTTCGCACCGTCCTGCTCTTCGGCGTTCCCGACGCTAAGGACCCCATGGGCGCAAGTGCCGCCGACCCCGCCGGCCCCGTGCCCACAGCCGTCCGCCTGCTCAAGGAACGCTTCGGCGACGAATTGGTCGTCATCACCGACGTCTGCCTCTGCGCCTACACTGACCATGGCCACTGCGGCATCCTCGATGGGAACGGGACCGTCCTGAACGATGAATCCCTGGCACCGCTGGCTGCGATGGCGTTGGCCCACGCTGATGCGGGAGCCGACTGGGTGGCGCCGAGCGACATGATGGATGGCCGCATCGCCGCCATCCGCATCGCCCTCGACCACGCCGGACACACTGAGACCTCGATCCTCAGCTACGCCGCCAAGTACGCCAGCGCCTACTACGGTCCGTTCCGCGACGCCGCCCACTCCGCTCCCCAGAGAGGCGACCGGAAATCCTACCAGATGGACCCACGAAACGTGCGCGAAGCGCTGCGCGAGGTCCGCCTCGACGAAGCCGAAGGCGCAGATGCCGTCATGGTCAAGCCCGCCCTGGCCTACCTCGACGTTATCCGGGCCGTCCGACAAGCCACGGATCTTCCGCTGGCGTGCTACAATGTCAGCGGCGAATACGCCATGGTGAAGGCCGCCGCCGAGCAGGGCCTCGTCGACGAGGCCGCAATCGTCCGCGAGAACCTGACCGCCATGGTGCGCGCGGGAGCCGACCTCGTTATCACGTACCACGCCAGGGACGCCCTGCGCAACGGGTGGCTGCAATGATACAGCAAGCCATGGCGCACACCAACAAGTCGCTGCACGCCGAAGCTGTCCGCCTCATGCCAGGCGGCGTCAGCAGCCCGGTGCGCGCCCTCAAGGCCGTCGGCGGCCAACCCTTGGCTTTCGCAACCGGGGATGGCGCGTGGGTCACGGACGTCGAAGGCAAGCGCTACGTCGATCTCCAGATGGCATTCGGGCCCCTCATCGTCGGCCACGCCCACCCGCACGTCGTTGCGGCGGTGCAGGCAGCCGCCGCCCACGGGATGCACTTCGGCGCACTCCACCCCGACGAAGTGCGCATGGCCCAGGCCGTTGTGCGCCACCACCCCGCCGTCGAGCGCCTCCGCTTCGTCAACTCCGGAACGGAGGCCGTCATGAGCGCCACGCGTCTGGCGCGCGCAGCCACCGGCAGAGACCTGATCCTCAAGTTCGAGGGCGGCTACCATGGCCACGCCGACCAATTCCTGGCCAAGGCCGGCTCCGGCCTGAAGACCTTCGGCCTGTCCTCCAGCGCCGGGGTCCCGGCGGAGACATCAGCACTGACGGCCACCCTGCCGTTCGACGACGAGCAAGCCCTGGAGGCCTTCTTCGCGGCGCACGGCGACAAGCTCGCCGCCGCTGTCGTGGAGGGGATTCCGGCAAACCAAGGCCTCCTTCCGCAACGGCCCGGCTGGCACGCACTCCTACGCAAGCTCACCCGCGAACATGGGGCGCTATTGGTCGTCGACGAGGTCATCACCGGCTTCCGCGTCGCTCTCGGCGGCGCCACCGAGGCCCTGGGCCTCAAGCCCGACCTCGTCACCCTGGGGAAGGTCATCGGCGGCGGCCTGCCCGTCGGCGCCTATGGCGGCCGCGCCGACCTTATGGCTCTCGTGGCCCCGGAAGGTCCAATGTATCAGGCGGGCACGCTCTCCGGAAGCCCCGTGGCCATGGCCGCAGGGCTCGCCACCCTTGCGGCTCTCGAGGCGCAAGGCTCACACGCGCACCTCGAGAAATCCGGAGCCCAGTGGGCCGCTACGCTCGAGGAAACCGCCAACCGATGCGGCTTCCCGCTCAGCGTCCCGAGGGTCGGAAGCCTCCTCTGGCTGGTTCCAGCCGCGGACTTGGCTCCCCGTGATGCACGACCCTTGCCCGAGGGCACCGTGGAACGGTACGCTGCCCTACATCAAGCCATCCGTGCCGAGGGCGTCTACCTGCCCCCGAGCGCCTACGAAGTGGCGTTCCTCAGTACGACCCACGACGAACACGCCCTCGACCATGTGGCCACGGCTTTCGCCCGGGCCATTCGGAAGGTGACTGTATGAGCGAAACCGTGCAAGCCTACGCGCAAGTCCCAGGGACGATGACGGGCCGCGAGCGTATGCAGCGCGCCCTAGCAGGGAAAGATGTGGACAGACCACCCATCTGGTTCATGCGCCAAGCCGGAAGGTACCTGCCTGAGTATCGGGCCATCCGCGCCGAAGTCCCTTTCGAGGCTCGGTTGCAAGACCCCGCCATGGCCGCGGACATCACGCTGCAACCATTGCGACGCTTCCCGCTCGACGCTGCGGTTCTCTTCAGCGACATCATGGTTCCCTTCACGGGGATGGGCCACCCTGCCGTGTTCGGCCCCGAAGGCCCCCGTATCGCGAATTCCGTGCGCACGCCTGGGCAAGTCGACGCCCTGCCGATTCCGGATCCCAGCAAATCGTTCCCTTACGTCGCGGATGCGTTGCGCAAGGTTCGCCAGGCCATCCCCGACCACGCCGTTCTTGGCTTTGTGGGCGCACCCTTCACGCTGGCCGCCTACCTAATCGAGGGCGGCGGCAGCAAGGAATTCGCACACACCAAGACTTTCGCCTACCATCACCCGGAGGCTTGGCGCATCCTCACCGACAAGCTCGCCGACACAGTCGCCAACCACCTGGCCAGCCAAGCGGCCGCCGGAGCCGACGCCGTTCAACTCTTCGACACGTGGGCCGAGGTCCTGGGGCCGCGCGAATACCGCTCCCTGGCGCTGCCCGGCATCCAGCGCGCCATCCGCCGCTTCAAGGAAAAGTCCTCGGTGCCCGTCATCTACTTCGCCCGCGGGTCCCCGCACCTGCTTCCAATCCTCGGGGAGGTCGGCGCGGACTGCCTCAGCGTCGACTGGCGGGTTAGCCTCAGTGACGTGCGCGCCATGTATCCCGACACGCCGCTGCAGGGGAACATGGACCCCACCATCCTGTTTGCTCCGCCCGACGTCGTCGCGGCCGAGGCGCGCCGTGTGCTGGCGGAGCTTGGCGGCGAGGCCCACGTGTTCAACCTGGGTCACGGCATCCTGCCAGGCGCTCCGCTCGAAGGTGTGCAGGCGATGGTGGAGGCGGTCACATCGTGGAGACCGTGACGGCCGGCCCCAGTGAAGTCCTCCAGGCGTTCCGGGCCTACACCTTAGGTCTGCAGGAAACCATTACTGCGGCGGTAGCGAAGGAGGACGGCCAGGCATTCGAATTCAAGGAGTGGAGCCGGCCCGAAGGCGGGGGCGGCCGCACAGCCATGTTGCGCGGCGACGTCATCGAGAAAGGCGCGTGCCACACGAGCCACGTGTGGGGTTCCACGAATCCGCTCACCGGGCGCCCCTTCCACGCTGTCGGCCTAAGCCTCATCCTCCACCCCTGGAACCCGCACTGCCCAACGGTGCACCTCAATGTCCGCCGCTTCGAGGAGGAGGGCTCGGCGTGGTGGGGCGGCGGCACGGACCTCACACCCCTTGGCATTCGCCACGAGGACGACGTCCAACATTTCCACGACGTGCTCCAACGTAGCCTAGGCACCCACTACGGCACCGGAAAACTGGAGGCGGACCGCTACTTCCAGGTTCCCCATCGGGGCCGGGCACGCGGCGCGGGCGGCGTCTTCTACGACCGCCTGGATTCCGGAGATCCAGGAGCGGACGCCGCCCTCGTGCGGGCCATCGGCGACTCCTTCCTGGATGCGTGGATGCCCATCCTGGGTCGCCGCAAGAACGAACCCTTCACGGACGACGACCGGGAACGTCAACTCGTCGAGCGCGGCATCTACGTGGAGTTCAACCTCCTGTACGACCGCGGGACACGCTTCGGGTTCCAGAGCGGCGGCAACATCGACGCCATCCTGTCCAGCCTCCCCCCAACCGTCCGGTGGCCGTGATGCGCGCCGTCGTCGTCGGCGCCGGCTGGAGTGGCCTGGCAGCGGCCACGTTCCTGCAGGAAGCCGGCCATGACGTGACCGTCATCGAGGCAGGCAAGACAGTCGGAGGCCGCATCGCCACCCACCACGAATCGGGGTACCTCATCGAGGCTGGCCCACACGCCGTCATGGATGGCCAGCCCATGGTCAAGCGCCTCCTCGAGCTCGCCGAAGTCGACCTTGTTGCAGCACCCACCAACGCCCCCCGCTTCCTCTCCTCTAAGGGTCGCCTCGTCCCATTTCCGACCTCTCCGCCGGCAGTCTTGAAATCAACACTAATCGGCCGAAGCGCAAAGCTGCGCATGATGGCCGAACCATTGGTGCCCCGCAGCCGGAAGCCTGACGAGGCCGTCGGAGACTTGGTGGTCCGCCGTCTCGGTAAGGCCGCCGGCCCTGCCCTGGATGCCATGGTCGGGGGCGTGTTCGCCGGGGACCCTGCCCGATTGAGTTCTCGGTACGCCTTCCCCGAGCTCTGGGGACTCGACCAGTCCGGTGGAATCCTTCGCGGCCTCGCGCGCCGCAAGCCCACGGGTGCCCGCCTCGTGTCGCCGCGGCGCGGCACGTTCGAGCTCGTGCACGCACTGGCGCTTCGCCTCGACGTCCGCATGGCTGAACCGGTTCTGCGCGTCAGCGATGCCGGTGAAAAGGCCATCGTGGAGACCGCGCGGGAGCGCATCGAAGCGGACCTCGCGGTTGTGGCCTTGGATCCCGCCGCACAAGCCAAAGTCCTGGGAATCACGACGGCTCAACCACCTGTGGCACCCGTCTCGCTGGTCGCCTTCGGAGTGCCACGGAGTGAGTCGCCAAAGGAAGGCTATGGCTTCCTGGCCAGCGAGGAGGAAGGGCGATTCGTCCTCGGCTGCCTGTACGAGTCCTGCCTGTTCCCGAACCGGGCCCCGGAGGGCATGGCGTTGCTGCGGTGCTTCGTCGGCGGGCGCCGGCATCCCGAACGCGCGAGCTTGCCGGACGCCGACTTGGCCACGAAGGCTTGGGCGGACTTGGCTGATCTCGGAGTTGTGTCAGGACAGCCAGCGTTCAGCAGGGTCGTGCGCACGCAAGGAATCCCTCAATTGGAGCTCGGCCACGATGCTTGGCTCGGTAACCTACCCCGCGGCGGCCGTATCCAAGTGGTCGGAATCGGCAACCAAGCCGTGGGACTCGTGTCTCTTGCCAAGGCGGCCGCCAATGCCATGTAGCCCGCGAAGCCGGCCGCGCGATTTTCGTACATGAGGAAAACAAGCATCCCTTGTCGTTCAATTCGGCGCGCCAATCTGTCGCCACATATTCTCATGTAAGAAAAACGGGGCGCTGTGCGTGAGGCTTCTTTTGGGGCGGTGGACGATGGATTTCTCTGATACGGCTATGAATTGAGGCGCGGCAGGAATCTGGGGCGGGCATGCGCGCTCGTCTTCCTCATTCACCCCGCCTTTTCGGACGGATTTCCTCACGGGGTTCGTCCAGCAGCCAATCGTGCTCCTGACCCATCGCGGGCAATTCCTTCCGCGCGCGCTTCAGGCACACAGCAAGATGTTGCACGCGCGGCAGATACTCGTCCGCCGTCCACCCTTTGGAAATCACGCTTGCGGTGCCCTGAATCAAAGCAAGGTATTCGCCCATGGATCCGTGGCGCGCAGCGCCCCACGGCAGTTCATTGGGTTTCCTTGCACGTTTCCCCTTCGCTTGCGGGAATCTCGTCTTGTCAATTCCTTGCAGGCGGCTAATCACGTCGCCCAGGAACGCCATGAGCAATCCCATTTCGCGCAGCACCTCCTGCTCTTCCGGCACCAAATCCTCACGCAAGTTGACTACCAAGGGATTCCCGACCGGGGGCCACATTTCCGGCCTCACCAGGTAGCGCGAAGGTCGCTCGCGCACCACTGCCAAACGTTCTGCATCGAATACCTGGTTCAAGCGGTAGCGTCCCTTGCCAACGGGAACAAGACGATGGCTGTCCCACAGGTAATGCAAATGGCTGCGGTACATGCGTGCCGAAACCACGTCACGAAGCGGCGCCCACTTGAACTCCCGCATTTCCTGCCGCATGAGCGCCGCGGCGCGTCGTCCATCCTTGCCAGGTGGAAATCCCATCATGCGGGCGATTCGCGCGTCTGCATTCTTGGGAGCGACTTGAGGAGGCCACTTCGGCCCGTCGGGGTCTTCCAAGAGGAGACGCAGTTCCAGCGGACTGAAGCCTCGGTACGCCTGGCCCGCTCGAAACTCGATGTAGTTTGCGACCTTAAGGAGAGTCCGATAGACCTCAGGCTTCGATGTGCCTTTCACGATTCGTGGCTCGTACGGAATCACGCGGTCCCTGTGGGTTATCGACATTGGTTGGTAGATTAAATGTTGATGTTTAAGCCTTGCATGCCAAGCGCATGGCCCGGAATGCCACACCCTCCCCACCACAAGACCTCGAACCGTGCGCGCACAGCGTCGTTCGGACCACGCGCGGAATGCCCGGCTACAACCACGGACCGGGCCGACCGCCGAAGTGGTTCGACGAAGACGAGCATGAGACCATTATCGGGGCCATCGACGAAGGCATTGGGCTGACAGTGCTGACGCGCGTCCTGAACGAGGACCGCGAGGCGAAGTTCGGTCCTGGCTTCCCAACCGTCAGCATTTGGCGCGTTCGGTACGAAGTCCTCGCCTTGGGGTACTACTTCACCGACGAAGGCCAGTGGATCTTCGGAGAACGTCCGTCGTAGGGGGGCCGCATGCCCCTTCCAGGAGAGACCGGCACGGAGGTCATATGCGACCTCGCCGTGCCGGGGCCTGGAGGTCTTCCCCAAGAAGCAACCCAACGCATGCAAGACGCCTGGAACACTTACGCTTCCAGGCTCAGGAACAAACTGGAACAACTGAAAGCCCCAACAACAGACTGGACCAGGGACGAGCTCATCATGTATCTTCGGGACTACAAGCGACGCCATCCGCGCACGATCCAGTGCCGGTTAGGCCAGCTTCGGTTCATGGAGGAGCACCCGAAGATGCCGGTGAAGATGCACGGGGACCGGTACACGCTGGTCAACTCGTTCTACCTGTACGCGAAATACAGGGAGACCGTGGAGAACAAGCCGGCGACGAGCCTTGTCAACGACTACAAGGCAATCCGGACCCTGGGCGACTTCCTCGGCATCCCGCGGGAGGTCTGGCCAACACAACCGACACCGCCGGAAACGGACGAGCGCTGGTTGCCGACGCCGGAACAAGTCCACGAGCTGGTCCACACGGAGTATACGCGGCGCCCCAACGTGAGCTACGAGAACGCCCTGATCAAGGCGCTCTTGCTGCTGGACTTCGGGGTGGGCGTGAGGTTTCCGAGCGAGGCGCACGCGCTGAAGCTTCGGGACTTTGATCCGGATCGGCACGTCCTCGTCGTGACGGAGCCGAAGAAGTCGGGGCGTCGCCGGACGCTGTTGCTGGAGCCGGATTGGTTGTGCTGCTCGAAGCGGCTGCCAAGCCTCGCCAACTACCTACGCTGGAGGAAGAAACTGGATCCGGAAGGAAAGCAGGAAGCGTTTTTCCTGACGCCCGACGGAAAACCGTTCGCCACCAAGTACGCGATGGCGACGTTTCTTCGCAGGCACGTGATTCCCCGGTTCCCGTGGTTCTACCCCTACCTTGGGCGGCATTGGTGCGCCAATGCCCGCCTCATCGAGTGCGGGTTCGACTACAGCCGGGTCGCCGATTGGCTCGGCCACGAGTCCGTGAACATGACCCGCCGCGAGTACGACCACAACGCCCGCCTGTACGAGCGTCTGAACGGCAAGGACTGGCTGTCCCGCATGGGCAGCCGGGGACGCCCGCCAAAGGCGGCCACGAATCGATGAACCGCGTAAGAATAAGGTGACCGGTTCGTCCCAACAGGGAAGAGGGTTAACGCGCCCGGTGGGATTCGAACCCACGTGGTCCGGCTTAGGAGGCCGGTGCCTAAATCCAAGCTAGACTACGAGCGCAGACTGGGCTTCGCGACCGCTACACGGCTTTCAACACTTTGTCGCGCAGCACGAAGGAGGCCGCAACGCGACCAACCTGGGGGACAACGCTTGGCAGGCTTGTCCCGAAATCGTTGTCTTTACGGGAGAACTTTGATTGCGAACGTAACGGTGTCGCTGTAATGTTGCGGCGTTGAAATTGTCAAGGTGAGGGTTGCATTTCCTGGACTGGGCCAGAGCACGCTGTGGATGAGCCAGGTTCCGCCGCCGTGGTCGAGCACGTCGGGCCGGTTTGCTGCCGTTTGGCCTGCGCTCGTGACTGTCGCCTCGATGCAGGACAGCCGTCCGCAGGTGTTGCCCTCAACGGGGGCTCCGGTTGTTGCGTCTTTGATCATGAACTCAACTTGGGAACTTTCGCCCACATGCGGAACCGGCCCGAAGCGGGCCTCCACCACATAGAAATCCCCTTGAGCCTGCATGTCGAGGACCTCCGGGACCGCGGCCGCGACGGTGGCGGGGGGGCTGATACTTGTCAGGAACCCTGCAAGAACGAGAATGATGATTCCCATCAACGCCTCCGCACGCGCCGCCGCTCGGACGGGGCGTTCCGAAACCGCGGCCGGCCGCACGCGTCCGCCAGAGACGCTTGCCATGGTGCGCTGCATGGTGCCGGCCACGCCGCCGGGGGCCGGTTCGGCGAGCAGGACATAGCGGTTGATGGCCCCTACTGCGACCATGGCAAGCGCCAGAGCAATTTTTGCGCCGAGAAGTAGGCCCCACGGTGAAGCAGCCAGGGCAGCCGGATTCAGGACGAGCGGGCCGAGCAATTGCACGGCGACGATTGTTCCCGTCAATGCCAGGACAATTACGCAGGCAAGCGCCAGGTTGCCAAAGCGCACGCCCCAGCTACGCACTTGCTCGGCCGGGGCGCCGCGCAGCGCCGCCATGAACACGACCAGCCCTCCGACCCATGCGGAGGTTGAGATGATGTGCAGGAAGTCGAACGATTGTGCGGCCAAGCCTTCGCGAAACGCGTGGCTGTAGGCTGCGTTTGCGGCCGCGGCGCCGATTGCGAGCACCGCCACCATCGGAAGGGCCACGCGGCTGCGCCCAGCCATGGCGACGATTGCTAGAACCACCATTCCAACGCCGAGGATGGCCCGACCGTACAGTGCTCGGCCGACCCCCGTCGCGAGCAGGCCTTGGAGATCCTGGCCAGAATCAACTGAGGTACGCAACAACAACAGCGCGACGCCACCAAGATGCAATAGGGCGCCCATGAGTGCGAACCGGGCAAGTCCGTTGGGGGAATCGGGCCGTAGCCACCAGAGCGCTCCCACGGCGCCAAAGACAAGGCTGTAGCCCGCATACACCAGGAAACGTGCGATGGCGGCCTGGCTGTCTGTTGCGTAATTTGGCTGCGTTTCTGGAGCCGGCGCCGAAACGGGGCCGACTGCGAAAACGATGCTGCCGGTCACGGTGTGGCTGTCCTTCGACAGAATCTTCCAAGTTGCACGGTAGACCCCCGGTTCGAGGTTCTGCTTGATGGGCAGGGTGAGAACGGGTTGGTTGCCCCCTTGAATCGAAACGTCGCCCGCCGCGATGGAGGTGCCATTTGCATCGAACGCGTCCATCGTTGTGGCCGACGGCTCGATGGCCTCCGTCAGCGTGACAATCACGCGTCCTGGGCTGGTATCCAGGCGGGCGCCATTTTGCGGGTCGCTGGACAAGAGTTCGGCGTGCGCGGCGGCAAGCGGTGCACAGACCACCAGCGCGAGCAGAAGGATGCGCAGTTGCATCTAGGCTCGCCGCCGCATTGCAGCCAGAGCGACCACGACAACCAGCAGGGCGGCCGCGGGCCAAGCGCTGGCGTTGGTTGATTGCGTGGACGACTGGGGCTGTGCCGCCGTCACGTGATATGGCAATTGCAGTTCATTTCGGCCCCCGAGGTCGGTCGTCACGATGATGCCGACTGCGCCTTGTGCGGCGTCGCGTTCGCCATGCAAGCGCACGTGGACCGTTGCCATCGCCTTGCCAGACAAAGCCACCTCGACCTTCGACAGATACGCCCCGGCGACCGGGTCGCTGCCCACGTACAGCCCTGCTACGGCGCCATCGAGGCTCGTGACGGTCACTGTCAAGACTTGGTTTTGGTGCAGCAGGGTGTTGCGGACTTGGATTTGCACGGAGTTGCTGTCGCCACCTGCCGACGCCTCGATGGAGGTCGCACCGGTTGTGATGGTTGCATAGTAGGTTGGTCCGCGCAACGTGTAATCCGGTTTTGTGTAACTTGTGGAATCTTGGCCGGGCGCAGGCGGCGGACAATCGGCGCCGAGGTTCGTTTTGCAGCTGCCGGGCATGACGTCGCCGAGGTTACTGCCGGATTTGGACTCGACGCGGAAATTCGACAGTTTGTCGCCAACGTTCAGGCCCAACTTGGCAACAGCAACGTAGCCGTCAACGGTGAAACGATCGCCGTCCGCGACGGATCTGGTGCTGCCGATGCCGTCGAATCCGGCGGCGCTTTCGAAAGTGCCATCGTCGCTTGTCGTCATGGCCAGAGTTTTCGGGCCGGCCGTGGACGCAAACGTCAGCGTGTTCGTAATCGGATAGGTACTCCCTTTGTCGAGCCAGAAGCGGAAGACCAGCGTGTTGCCTGCGCGCCACGTTTCCTGGATGTCGAGCGCAATGAGGTCGTCCGCGCCCCGGCAGGACCCGGTCTGCGCACCGCCGTCGCCGCCACAATCATCATTCTGGTCGGCCAGGAGCCGCGTGAATGATTCGCCGGGCGTGGGTGCACCGTGGGCGTTGGCCTCCGGGGCGACAAGCGCGCCGGCAAGAAGAATCAGGGCAAGGAGGGCGGTGCGCATGGTTTCACGGTGTTGGTCGCGGACCTCTTGTGCCGGCAAAGCAATCGAGGGTGTGCGCCATTAAGGCTTGTCGTGTTTCGAACGGCATCACGCCTTCCGGCGCATGACGAAGGCCATCCCCAGGGTGGCCATGAGCAGCAGCACCGAGGCAGGCGCCCCCGCTCCCTTCGCTTCGCCCGCCTTGCCTTCCAGCACCGACACGCGAGCCGTCAGCGCATCGACCTGCGCCTTGAGAGCGGCGTTCTCGTGCGCAAGTTGGGCGTTGTTCCTGACGCCGCTATCGGGGAACGTGACGTTCTCCATGGCGCCGACCTTGCCGCCGGCGAGCATCCCGTGCATGTCGACCGCGGTTGCATCGACCAGACCGTCCAGGTTGATTGTGTATTGGCCGGGCTCCGTGAGAATGTAGGCCTCGCTGAACTGGTAGCAGCCGGGCCGACCAAATTGGGCCTTGAGCGGCATGGTGAGTTCTTCGTTGCTAGGGGAGACCAAGACGGCAGTCAGGGCGCCGGGGTTCACGGTCGGAAGGGGTTCGCGCGCCGTCGTATTCAACGTGAAGCAGACGTCCAATCCCGTCTTCGCGTAGGTGTAGACGGGCTCGTCGAGTTGACCCGTCACGATGCGGTACTTGTCATCGTCGCTGAAATACGTCGAATGGGCGTTCGCGGGTACGACCATAAGGATGCCAGCAACCAGAGCAGTCGCGGCTGCAAAGGCGCGGCGAAAAGCCATACTTCGTCCAGCCAGACGAAGGATTTAGATTTGTTTGTCAATTCATGAACATATTGCGAATCGTCCACGAGCCTCATGGCAGATAATCGGCCGCCTTGCCTTGTTCAGCGCTCGCCTTCCCCCCGCTCCCCGGCTGCCCCGCCTGTTGCCATGCGCACCAACGCGCGAGCCTTTGGGCTTAAGGCCTGGGTCAAGAAGTCCAGGTCGTGCGGGTCGTGCTTCTGCTCGTCGTTCTCGTGGCACCCCTTGCTGGCGCGCAGCCAATGATTGTTGCCGTCGTCCCCGACCTACCAGGATCCGCCGAGCGCGACGAGGGGTTTGCGATTGGTTCCAACGAGGGCGCCGACATCTCGGGCTGGTCGGTAATCGACGGCGAAGGGATTCACGCGTTTCCCGCAAACACCGTTCTGCGGCCAGGCGAGCCGCTGTGGATTGTAGGCAATCAGACCGCATGGCAGGCCCACGACGGCCCCGCCCCCGCCGGCTTCTGGAGCGACACGGCCTTGCAATTGGCCAACTCGGGCGACATACTGGAAATCGCCAATGCCGAAGGGCAGACCGTCGATTCGGTGAGCTGGGGCGCAGGGTCCGGCTTGAATTACACATCGCCGGGCGCGATCTACACTCGCGACCGCAATGCCGGCGGGTGGGTCGACACGGACCGTGCAGCCGATTGGGTGACACCACGGATCCATCGCATCGGCGAATCGCAGCTGGACGCGCCGACGTTCCGCGTCCACAACCTCACGCTCTACGCCTCGCCAGACAGCAGCTTCGCGGTACTTTCCCGACTCATTTCGGGCGCCACCGAACGGCTGCACCTGCACGTGTACGAACTTCGTTCTGCGGCCCTCGTCGACCTGCTCGTGGCCGCCAAAGCGAACCACCCTAGCCTCGATCTCGCCGTCCTAGTTGATGCGGCACCGGTGGGGATGACGGCGTCCGAGCGCCACGCCACCGCCGACGCCCTGCACCGCATCCAAGCTGCGGGAGGAACCGCACTTCTTGCGGGGTCGGGACGCTACGACAACCATCACTTGAAGGTCCTCGTCGCCGACGACGCCGTGGCCGTCCAGTCGGAAAACTGGGTGGAATCAGGAGTACCGCAGGACCCTACTTGGGGGAACCGCGGCTGGGGAGTGGTCGTGCATGACGCGACAGCGGCGCAATGGTTTGCGACATGGTTGGCGGCCGACCGCGCCGCCTGGGAAGTTGCAACGTTTGACCGCGACGCGTTCGACCCACTTTTTTCCCGTCCGGCCCGCCTTGCGCCGCGCAGTGGCCAATACGGACCAGTCGTCCAAGCGCTGGAATTGCAGGGCGACTTTGACGTGACGCCGCTGGTCTCGCCCGACCACATGCAGGATCCACGACGGGATCCGTTGGCGGCGCTCATCAGGGATGCCGACCAAGCAATCGAATCGGAACAACTCGATTTGGCAAGCGGGGCCGCAAACAAACTCGGCTGGCGCAGCGACGACGCGCTTACGGCCGCGCTGTCGGCTGCGGCACGCCGCGGTGTTGCCGTCCGCGTCCTTGCAGCCGCCCCATTTGGCAACGACGCGGGTAACCAGCCGACGCTTGACCTTCTTGCAAGTTCCGGCGCGCGCGGTGCGGTCTTCGACAGGAAAGGCATCGCCATACTGCACAACAAGGGCCTCGTCATCGACGACGTGGTCATTGTCGGCAGCATGAATGGCAACCACCACAGCCGCAGCGCCAACCGCGAAGTGGACCTCATCCTGGGCGGTCCTGGCATCGCGCCGTACTATCGCGCGCTATTCGACGCGGACTGGGACGGCGTCGGGCCCGACCGCGATGTCGGCGTCGTGGAACGAGACCTGCGCGGTCTTCCGGGCACCACTTGGCCAATCCTTTTGGCGGGCCTGGGACTGGCACTTGCAGGATGGATGTCTCGCCGTGGTCGTGGGCCGCTGTCGCGGTGATGGTGGCTGCCGTCGGCGTCGCCTTATCCAAGAAATTCGTCGCCACTGGTACGCTCCTAATTGCAAATCTTGTGGTTTTTTTCATCGACATTCTGTCCCCGACGACGACCACGAGTCCGACATGGAACGGCCTTGCCCCCTTCGACGGGTCGGTCCTCCGCTCTGAACTGGCCTTCTACGGCCCGAACCTGGCCCACCTGCATCCGCTCGGGTTCTTGCAGTCATTTACGGCCATGTTCATGCATGGCAGCCCCCTCCACATCATCGGCAACAGTCTCTTTCTGTGGGCTTTTGGCATGCCGTTCGAGGAACGCGTCGGCGCCCGGCGGTTCATCGCCATCTATCTTATCGGCGGGTTGGCTGCCACGCTCGTGCAATTTGCCCTTCTTCCAGATGCCCGTGGTCTCGGTGCATCGGGCGCAATCGCGGCGGTGATGGGTGCCTTTGCCACCAAGTACCCGCGGCTCGTCGTCCCCCTGCCCGTCCCCATTTTCATTTTCATGATGATGCTGCCCGTGCCCGTCATTGTCGGCGTCGGCATCTTCCTGCTGCTGCAGATTGTCGATCTTCTCGTGCTGCAGGGAAGCCTCACCGGGAGCGGCATCGGATACGGTGCGCATCTTGGCGGGCTCGCCGCCGGCGTGCTTCTTGCCCTGCTCTTCCTGCGTCATGTTTCGGGCCCTCTTGGCAAGAGTCGTGAGGGCCGTGTCGCCGTCGACCTTCCCAAACTCGCGCCGTTTGCCCGCGATGCCGCGACAAAGCAAGTCTTGACCCACATGAACGATAACCACGACGAGCCAGAGGTCTTCCAGGCTTGGCTTGACCGGTTTTTCCGGACGGCGACCTGTCCCACCTGTTCGCATCGGGTCATGCCCGGCACGCGGGGACAAATCGTCTGCACTCAAGGGCACAAGTTTGACGTCCGCGTCGCCGCAGCAGGCTCCCGCGCTGGCTCGGGACCACCCACCTAACCCGCAAGCACTTTCATGCGCACCGGCGTCGTACGCCCGTGCCCGCCGTCGCTCCGCACATCCACCCGTCCAGCGTGCTTGCGCCTGGCGCCGTCGTCATCGGAAATGTCACAATCGAAGCCGACTGCTTCATCGGCCCCAACGCCGTCTTGCGCGGCGACATCGAACCCATTCTCATCCGCCACGGCTCCAACATCCAGGACAACTGCACGATTCACACCGAACGCGGTTCGCCCGTTGCAATCGGACCCGACGCTTCCGTGGGGCACGGCGCCGTCGTACATGGAGCCACGGTGGGCGAACGGGCCCTAATCGGCATGAACGCCGTCGTTCTCAATGGCGCAGTCGTCGGCGAGCGCGCCGTGGTCGGCGCCTTGACTCTCGTTCCCCAGGGGTTCCAGGTCCCATCTCGCAGCCTTGCCGTCGGCGTTCCCTGCCAGATTCGCAAGACGGACGACGCCAGCATCGCCGACATGGCGTTCCAGAACGCCGAACGTTACCACCGCTACCGCCTCGACCACTTGGCCGGCATGTGGGCGACCGTGCAGGGTCCGTTGAACGACGCGGGGACGTTTTCGCGCTGACGCGAGGCTTCATCACCGACCGTGCGGTGGCGCGCATGTGGTCGCCGTCGCACCGTTTCGCGCTTTGCGCTACGACGTGCGACGGGTCGACCTTGACAAGGTGACGTCGCCGCCGCACGACTGCGTCGCCGCCGAAGAGGCAGAGGCGTTTCGTCGCGGCGACCCACACAGTATCGTACGCGTGGTCCTGCCACAGCCCGAACCCGGCGATGGCGGCGGGCCGGAGGCGCCGAGCAAATATGCGCGGGCCGCGGCCGCGCTGCGACAATGGGAAGTGGACGGCGTGCTGGTTCGGGACGCGCGCGCGGCCCTCTACTTTTACCAAATCAATTGGGGTCCGGCTGACGCCAGGAAAACCATGTCCGGGTTCCTTGCGCGCCTTGCCCTTGATGCTACTGGCAAGCAGGTGCACCCGCACGAGAAGACGCTACAGCGGCCAAAACAAGACCGGCTCCTTCTGCGGCAAGCCACGGAGGCGGATGTTGAGCCCATCTGGCTCTTGTACCGGGACCCGCGCGGCTGGGTCCACGAACTCTTGCAATCAAACGCGTTTGAGGAGCTCTCGCGTTGCACGGATGAGGCCGGCAGCGAACATCGCCTGTGGCGCGTCGACCGCTATGAGGCCGTCACGGAAATTGTTGCGCAATTCGATGAGCGCGAGCTTGTCATCGCAGACGGGCACCACCGCTACCGAACGGCTCTCGACCACTTTGCGGCTACGGGCCGAGCCGAGCACGGATCAATTCTCGTCTGCCTAGTTCGCGACAACGACCCTGGCCTGCAAATCGTTGCTACGCATCGCCTCATACACAGTCTTCCCGCCGCAAGCCTTGCAACGCGAATGAACGAGGTGCGACGCAACTGGGACATCGAGATCCTCGATATGAGCGACGATTTGGCCGGCGAGGCACAACGTTTTGTCGCCCTGCTTGGTGACGACGGCCGACGCGCCATCCTAGTCGGCCGCGACGGCGCGCGGCTCACGGCGCATCTGCTAACAATTCGGGAAACTGGCCCGCCGGCATCGGCGGTAACCTCGCCGGCGGTTGACCGTCTGCAGAGTTTGGCAGTCACACGCGTGCACGACCTCCTGCTGCGCGAATGGGGCGTCACGGCCGAAAAACCGGAGCTGCATGTCCGTTATGCCCGCGACGCCGCGGCCGCCGTGCACGACGTCGCAGCCGGTTCATGCCAGTTTGCCGTCCTGCTGCCGCCCGAGCCCGTCGGCGCTGTCCTGGACGTTGCCCAGCAAGGCCAGCTCATGCCGCAGAAGGCCACGTACTTTCTGCCGAAACTGCGTAGCGGCCTCGTTCTGTCGCCACTCGACGAGCCACTCCCACGGGCATGGCGTGAGCTTGCTGGAGATGGTGGCAAGGCCGAATTCCGCCTACCGTTTCTGGGCTAAAGACGTCCAGGTTGATTGGGTAGCCCAACCGACGCGCCGCCGGACGCGGCCGATGGAACAGGATGTAGCCCACCGCAAGGCCTATCGTAGCACCGACGAGCAGGATGAAGGCCGGGTCACGCCAGAACGGCGGCGGCGGGATAACGCTCACTTCCTGGGACACGACGTGCAAAACGAAGTCGCTCTGCGCCGCTCGCTCGCGCCCTGCATCCGTCACAGCAAACGCCACGGGAATGCGTAGGGTGCCTAACGGCGTCCCATCTGGAATATTGAACGTCCATTGAAACGTCGTGTTGGCGCCGCTCCAGTCTGAAAACGTAAACGCGTACGAAGGATACAAGGGAAAGCCTCCCCCCGGACCGGCGCTGCGTGCGTCGGAAAGGGGGCCGGAGGCACCGGGCGGACTTGCCCACGTGACATTGTGCGCATCAAAGGAGTACGCGGCCCGCACGGTTTCAGGGTGGCTGCCGTTGCCGATCCATCGTGCCATGAACGTCAACGTAACGGTGCTGCCAATCGGATAATCGTGTGGCCCATCGACTTGTGCAACGAGGACGGTCGGCGACGCTTGGCCATCGACGCGGATGCCGCTTACGGTCAGGCTCACAGCGTCCTGCTGGCCAAAGACATGCTTCGGGCACTCAACGACGGTCCCGCTGATATTGCTCGGGCAGGACACGTTGGAGGTTGTGCCACCCGTGCAACGACCAGGCGTCGGCAGATGACAATCGGCGCTTGCAGGGTGCGGAAAGCCCACGAGGCCCGCCACGGCTAATACCGCCAGGATTGCAACGGCACAGCCCTTTCTCATGACGCGCGGCCAACTCCTCGGCCCCTATTTAATCCGGGAGCGGAAGCGAGGTAACGCCCGCGCGGCGGAATCTCACTTTTAAGGCCCGCCTGTGTCGCGCGCAGCCATGGAGGACGCACCGGGCTCGCCGCCGGCCCAGCCCGAGGAGGCGGCGGCACTGCGCGGCGCGGGCAAAGCGGATGCGGCCACTCGCGACGCCGGCGAAATCGACGACCTGCGCAACCGCTTGGCGCGCGCGCGCGCGGACTACGACAATTTGCAAAAGCGCGTCGCACGCGAATCGGCAGCCGAACGCGAACGCAACCAGGCGCGCGTACTCGAAAGCTTCCTCGCCCTTCTGGAACTCGCACACATGGCCGCCCGGCAGGCCGAAGCCCATCCCACCCCAATTTCGGAGGGCGTGATTCTACTCGCTAGGGAATTCGACCGGCTCGTGGCACGCGAAGGCGTCGAACTCATTGGCCACGTCGGCGAGGCAAGTGACGCATCCCGGCACGAAGTGGTCGCAACTGAGGTTGCCGAAGGTGTCCTTCCGGGGTGCGTCTCCAGGGTGGTGCAGCCGGGCTACCTCCTGGGCGACCGGGTGTTACGCTTCGCCAAGGTCTGCGTCGCCCCGGGCGATTAATTGCCCCGACCAAAAGGCTAGGCCACTCAAGGACTGGCCCACTCGGTTCATAAGCTGTCGGGGGGATGGCGTGGCCGATGGCCCAACCCGTCGCTGCCCGGACCCTGCGTACGCTGGGCTGGCTCGCCTTGGCATCCCTTGCGATTCCTGCCGCGTCCGCGTCAACGCCAGACGTGTGGACGGGACATCCGTATACGCCCATGGCTGGCACCGGGTGCGTCAAGACCACCTGGCACAACGACGCAATCTATGCCGTGCGGACACCTTCCTGCTCGCTTGCCGCCGGCCAGGACGTCACCTTCGAGCGCTACACGCCCGCGACCGGCGCCACCACAATCATCGCCCACTTGCCTTGGGCGTCAGCCGA
The DNA here is from genome assembly GCA_964627625.1 of uncultured Halobacteriales archaeon. GTDB lineage: Archaea > Thermoplasmatota > E2 > JACPAO01 > JAHFTW01 > JAHFTW01. Next base: position 37,568 of record CAZVJB010000003.1, on the reverse strand, counting down.
GGCGGGCGTCGAGGCCATCGGCGGAAAGTTGTACATCTTCACGCCAGCACATCCGGGAATCCCAGCAGTTACAGTCCAGCGCTACGACCCGGCAACGGGGCTCCTCAAGGGACTTGCCAGCTACTTCCCCGGCTGCACGCTGAATGCACCAAGCTTCGTCGACGGCAACACCATTACGTGGACCTCCAACTGCGTCTGGTCCTGCGAGTTCATCCGGTACGACGCCGCGACCGACACGTGGACGACGCTGCAGGCGAAACTTCCGGGCGAGCCCGGAGACCTTGCAAAACTTGGACTCATCTGGGATGGGACTGTTGCCCACATCCTGACGTACGATTACGACACTCACGTCGCCCGGTTCTACGACTACAACCCCGCCAGCCCGGCACCGCACGGCGTGACACCTGGGGCCGTCGCGACCATCTCGAATACTGCCGGCCCGCTCCTGCAGACGGGCCCTGGCACCGCCGTCATCTCCACTTGGGCAAGCAGCCTCACCATCCAGATGTCGTCGTACGACCTTGCGGCCAACGCATGGACCAAAGAGCCCGGACTCGTGGCCGGCGTAAACGGCGGCCCTGCTCTCTGGGGCCCTGATGTCAGCTGGATCATCGGCACCTCCTCAGGAAGTGTCCTGTGCATCGCCCGTATTGCAGAATGCCCGCAGGCGGATCCCAACCCGCCGCCCAACCCCGAACCGGACCCGGACCCGATCATCATCGTCGACCCGATCTACGAAGAGCCACGCCAGCCGCCGGCCACGCGGCACTCCAGCAGCGTCGCGGAGCCGGACGGCGACCACGACGGGATCCCAGACTCCGCCGACAACTGCCCGAACTACGCCAACCGCGACCAGACCGACCGCGACCAAGACGGCGTCGGCAACGCCTGCGATGACGACATGGACGGCGACGGTGTCTCCAACCTCGCCCCGGACAATTGCCCGCTTGCCTTCAACCCAGACCAGGCGGACAAGGAAGGCGACGGCATCGGGGATTCATGCCAACCGCCGGCCGACTTGGCCCTGTACGTGGCCAACAAGGACAGCCAAGCAATTGACCAGGACCTTGACGGCATCCCGGACACCTCCGACAACTGTCCAGCAATCAAGAATCCAGTCCAAGAGGACCTCGACCGCGACGGCATGGGCAACGTCTGCGACACGGACCGCGACGGCGACGGAATCGTCCAGGTTTCAGCCCTGGCCGGCGCGTACCTGGACAACTGCCCGGACACGCCAAACGCCGATCAGGTCGACGGCAACAACAACAACCTAGGCGATGCTTGCAATCCCCTCGGCGTGCAAACCTTCGTCGCCCCAGCCGTCGTCCCGCCTCTTGCGGGCAATTCGGTCGCGCAGCCGCCTGGGCCCAGCATCTGGAGCCCGGCGATGATTGCAGGGCTCGGCATGGCCGGCGTTGCCGCCGTCGGGGGAATTTGGGCGACGAACAAGAAGTGGCTGCCGTTCCTGGCGCCACTGTTCTCGCGCTTCGTTGGCCGCGACGTTTCCATTCATCCGGCGCGGGCCCGTCTGCTTGCGGCCATCGAGGCACAGCCCGGCATCCACTTCAACGAACTGGCTCGCCTTGCCGGACAAGCGCGCGGCAGTGTCCGCCACCACCTGCAGGTTCTCGAAACCGCCGGCCTCGTCCGCCTGGTCCGCTCCGGCCGCTACACATGCCTGTACCTCGCCGACGTTCCAAGCGAGCCCGGCGCAGGCATCCGCAAATCAGAGGTCGCCCGCCGCCTCGAATCGATGGTGCGCGATCACCCCGGCATGACCGCCGCCGACGCGTCACGAAGCCTTGGCGTAACCTACGGCGCAACAGCGTACCACCTGCGCCGCATGGCCGACGCCGGTCTGGTTCGCCTTGAAGACAAACCACTTGCGGCCTATCCGCTTGTTGTCCAGCATTAGTGCGGAATTGTAATGAAAGGCGGGCCGACGACGGCCAAACAGGGAATGCGGGGATTTCGAGGAGACGACGTATTCCTGGAATCGCCGTCATCCCTGTTTCGTCGGGTACCGATTGGCTCAGTTTGATTACAACCCCCCTTAGGGCATTACCGACCCGCCAGACATCCCGTGAAGAAAGGTGGCGAAGTGTCGTTACAAGAATTGGCGGGTAGCCCACCAGAATCGTAAACTTGCCTTAGGGGCGCCGGCTTTCGTGCCCTGCTTGTTGTACTGGCACGAGGGCCCTTCACTTCCCCGGGGTCTTGGCCTTGACCTCGGGAACCTTGGGCCCGGTGTCGCCGGCCGGAGCCGTACGACTCAGCGCGAGCAAAATACCGGCAACCAGAGCCAATCCGAGAGACCATGAAGCCACGACATCACTCAGCCAATGCTCCTGCACAAGGACGCGACCGGTGCCTGCAAGCAACGCGAGCAAGCCCCACAGCGCAAGAGCAATGGTCCATTCCGCCCGCGTCCCCAACCGGTGGGGGCCTTTCGCGCGCGTTCGCCGGTGGACCTCCGCGACAAGGATGATGGCCGCGCCCAGCGCCGCTGTTGCCGCAAAGGTATGTCCGCTGGGAAAGGAATAGCCAAGAGCGCCGTGGTCCCCGGGACGCGCGCGTTGGAACAGGATCTTGAGTCCGGTCACGGCAAACGAGTTCGCAACCGCAACCCCGACGCACCACGATGCCAGAACCCATTGCCGTTTCCACAGCATCCACGCCGCGCCCGCCGTTACAGCGAGGGTCACGAACCACGAGGCGCCGATCTGGGTGAGTACGTTACCAATCTCGTAGGCGGGAAATCCCGCGTGCTGCCAAGCCGAGACCGCATTATTGACCGGAACATTGGAGCGCTGCAGCGGGCCTGCGAACAATTCATCCAGCGCGACCGCCCCGAAGGCCGTTAGCCCGATTACGATGGCGCCGAGCATCCAACGCTGGGCCAGGCGCATAGACGAACGAGCCATTTCCTGCTGAAAGCGTGGTGGGGTCTCGGCCAAGGCAAGTTCAAGGGTCGGGCAGCTCGGCCTTGCGTATGCGCCGACGCCGTTTCCACGCGCTGGTCGCGTCGACCATCCACAACCCGGCGAACAGTAGGGCCAAACCGAGGCTCCAGCCTGCAAGCACATCATTGTAGCCGTGGGCCTGGCGAAGGATGCGGCCGATGCCGGTAAGCACGGCGGCAAGCAACCATCCGGCGATTGCGAACCGACGCCAGCGGCGCGACGACACGGGACTGCGCTTCAAGTAGACCAGGAAAACGGGCACGGCGAGCAGGGCGAGCAAACCCCAATCGACGACGGCCTCCAAAGAGTGGCCGCTGGGAAAAAGATGCGCACCCCCGACGCGGACCGGACTATTTTCCGCGTCGGGAATCAGCATCGGATCCAGATTCGGGATGGGCCGGTTCTTCCCCGTCAGCCACCCCTGAAGGACGGAGACTAGGCCTGGCGCTACCCCCGCGATGCCAAGAAGCGCAAGGGCGCGTATCCACGCCCTGGCCCAGAAACACAAGGCCGCCGCAAGTAGGAGAATGGGAATTCCGACCACGAAGTCGCCAAGTTGCGACAATGCCCAACCAACGGGGTGAACCGGGAGGCCTCGTGCCTGCCACTGCGCCACGACGTCGTTTACGCCGACGACGCCGGACGAGATGGGCCCTCGCCAGGCTGTGTCCACCGAGATTACGATGAAGGCCGCAAGCGCGACGAGGGCGAACAAGCCGTAGCGACTCGTCGGTGCTGCGCGGGCCACCTCCCCGGGGTCCCCGTCGGGCCATTTGCCGCGGGGCACCTGTCCGGTCCCGATGCTCGATGTCGCCGAAGGGCCGGCTTGGCCGCTGTCCATCACGCGACGGCCCCCCAACATGGGTTGTGGCGCACAATCTACGAAACCGGCTGTCCTTCAAAAGGTGCAGGTCCCCAGCAGGACTATCTCGTGGAATTGGATGTGTGGTCCAAATGAGGCCGCGACAAATCGTGCACGCAATGCTCTTGGTTGCCCTGCTTCTGGTGCTTCCCGCCACGGCCTTCACAACACTCCCCCCCGGTTCCTCGCCGCATGACCAGATTACCGCAGAAGCGGCCGGACCGATTGGTTTCCAGGACCAAGGTTTGCAAGCACTACAGCAGGCGGTGCGGCGACCGGATCTGGATGAGACCACAGTCAAGGCCAGCGGCTCGCGCGTGTTGGTCCTCGATGCCTCCCCGTCCTACCAGCCATCACACCACTGCGACCGCGCCCCGCCGAATACGCCCGCGGAAGCGTTTGCGGCCACGGCGGGCTTTGTGCAACAGCAGCGCGAGGAAGCGCGCCAATTCGCGGTATCTGGACATCCGGATCGCGCCGTCCGCGCGCTGGGGTACGCTTTGCATGCGATCCAGGATTGCTACAGCCACTCCGACATCGTTGACCACGACGCGGCCACGCGGCACGCCTTCAATCTTGCCTTGCTGTCAAGTGGGCCGCCGCCTGCGGGAATCCAGATCTGCGCCTTCCAGCCCGGCGCCCCGATTGCAGAGATGCCAGAAGGCGACCCGTACCCGCACGGCTTGTACAACAAGGACTCGGAGAATTCCACGGACGACGCCGGCACCATGTTGCCAGAAGGCCAAACGAAGTACTTCGCCGCCAAGGGGATGGCCATCAATGCCTCCGCGACGTTTCTTACGTCCTTCATGCAGGGCCTGACCCCCGACCAGCGGGCCGCTATCCTTGCGGTAAGCCCTACGCCGCTTGGCGCCAATTTCCTTCTCTTGCCCGAAGTCAACCTCCTGGCCATCCTTGGTGCGGGAATCGTTGGCTTTGCCATCAGTCTCATCTGGTTCGCGCCGTTCGCCTTCGGCAAGACCTGGTCGCGCCTGCTTGGCAACCCGCAGCAGGAAGCCGCCAAGTGGCATTGGAAAAACATCATTCTCACCTTGGTTGTGACGATGCTGTCGGCTTACCTGCTTGATTACTTCGTGCAGTTCGCGGGTGCTGTCACGTGGCTTGCCGGCGCCGAAGTCGGGGTGCTTGCCTGGCTCGCATTCCTGGCCCTGCTGGAACTGCCGCGCGCCAACGTTCAGCGGGCCCCACTGCTGTACGTTCTTGACATGGGCCAACGGCTCGTTGTCCTCGCGGTAATGGGCGCAATCCTCGGCATCTGGGGCTAGGTTCATCGGCCGACCAGCTGCTCTTTCCTGCAGTCCGGCCGCGCGCCCTCTTGCCTCGGGGCCGGTGGATTAGGCCCGGATGGCGGCCGCGGCGATTATGCCCCCGGCCAGCAGGGCGTACAGGGCCGTGGAGAACGCGGGGCCCGAAACGAAGCCCAGGAGGCGAGCCTGGCGGCTTGGCTTGCCATGCGGGGCCAAGGTCGGGTTGTCCTTCTCGAGCCGCGTGCGTTCCTTCTGGTGCAACCCGGCCTGCAGGATCGCGGCCATCTCGGCCACGGCCAACAGCAACAGCGCGGCGGCGAAAGCCCAGGCCGAAATTCCGCCCGCCTCCGGGTCCTTGCCCACGTTGGTGGCACCGAAAGGCGCCAGGATGCAGGCCGCGACGAACCGCAGGCCGCGCTGCAGGGCCACGTGCCGGATTTCCGCCTGCAGGTCCTGCCACCGCACCAGGGCGGCCGGGTCCACCGACGCTGTCATGTTCGTCCCGACCCCGTGCCCCCTTGTAAGCCAAGCCCCTGCGGCAGCCGGGCTAGCGCCTTCGGTCGCGTCGCTCGTGTCAAGGGATGCAGACGTTGAGCGCCTCGCGCGCGACACCGATTTGGAAACGGTCCTCGGCCTCGCGGACGGACCCGTCCACTTCGTACGGCATCGGGCGGTCGAGCTTGATGACAATCTTGCGGCCTGCCGTCAACTCGAGAAACGGCGACAGGCCAGGCTTGCCGAAGAAGGTCCGCGTCAAGGTCCTGGCCCACGCGGACGTGCCTTCCCCCGTCATAACGCCCAATTCGAGGCGGCCGTCGTTGTCGCGAGCATGATCGAAGACCGTGATGCCGCCGAACAAGGAGCCCAGGTTGCCGATGAGGACACAGGATGCCGGTGCGCGCAGCCACGTCTTGCCGCCGACCTTGATTGTCGCCTCGAAGTGCGGCATCTTGATGGCCTCGACGCCTGCCCTCAGGTAAGCAAGACGTCCGAAGCGCGACTTGAGGCCCTTCTTCGCGTGGTGCATGAGCATGGCATCGACGCCCATGCCGGCCATGACCGCGAAATGCTCGCCATTGATCACGCCCAGGTCGATGCGCCGCCGGTTTGGGCCGAGACCGATCGCGACGCACTGGTCGATGTCCTTCGGGATGTGAAGGTGTGTCGCAAGCAGGTTGGCCGTGCCGGCGGGCAGGATTGCGACGGCGGCGTCCGAGCCCACCGCTGCATCGGCGACGTGCTGCACCGTCCCGTCGCCGCCCCAGACGAAGACCACCTCGGCGCCGGCTTTGATGGCGTGGCGCGCCTCCTTGCCGGCCTTCTTGCCGGAGTCGACTTCGCGCCAGTCGGGATCCTCGACGCCCGCCTCCCTGAGAGCCCGCAGAAGCTCCGACGGTCCATTCCCGAGCGATTTGTCCGTGTGCGCGACGACTGAGACTTTCATTTCTCGTCCTCCCGGGGGCCACGCAGTCCACGCACCAACTTGCCCAAGTGGAGCCCCTCGCCTTTCGCGTGCAGGTGTGGAGGCCAGGGCAGGCCCGCAACCAACAGAACCGCGCAGGTGAGGGCGAGACCGACGCACCAGCTCGCGTACACGTCACTTGCCCAATGGCGCTGCGTGAGAATGCGCGAAATGCCCATGACGAGGGCGAAGGCGACCCAGGCCGGGACCGACCATCTCCACGCGCGGCGAGCCGCCTTCTCATCGAGGCCGAAGCGGTCCACCAGAACCTGCCCTGTCAGGAGGATAAGCAGGCCGAGGTTGGCGACCGCGGAGATGGTGTGCCCGCTGGGGAAAGAGTAGTACCACTGGTCGCCGACCTTTGGCGGCAACGGGCGCTGGATGCCTTCCTTGAGGCCCCAAATGATGCCGCCGCCTACGAGGCCGCCAATCGAGGCCAAGATGGCCATGCGGCGGTCACGCAGCAGCCACCACGCTAGCACCACGATGCAAGTGACCGCGATGGCGTAGGGTACCGAGACGATCAGCGAGACGTACTCACTGATCTCGTTGATTGGCACGCCTTGCGCCTGCCATCGGCCGATGAGGTCATAGGTCGCCTGGTCAGCGCCCGAAACGGGGCCGTGATAGTTTAGGTCCAGCCAAAAAAGTCCGAACCCCAGAAAGCCCACGGCCAGGCCAATCCATTGCCAGGTGCGGGCACGCATTGCTCGGTGCACCCGGCTCCGGGTTAAGAACATGAAGACCGCGACGAAAGGCGAGGGCCCCCTTGGTGACCGGGCGCCATGCGCTGAAGGCCGAAGGTCCACTACCCCCGCCTACGACAACTCCTTCGGTGGAGTCAATGGGCGCATGGTCCTGGCCAAGGGACTCAGGATCAGCAACGCGACCACCATGAAGACAGCGAGAGTTGCAACGGCCGCCGGCCGCCCAAGGTGCAGGGCATCAACCACGAGCGCCCATGCCAGGGGGCCAAGCACGGCCGAGAACCGACCGACCATGGCATAGATTCCGTAGAATTCGCCCAGCCTTTCGGGCGGCGCAAGTTGCAGCATGAGGGGCCGGTCGGCGCTCCATGTTCCGCCCAACGCGTTGCCTAGAACAAATGCAGCGGGGTAAAACCAGATAGGCGCCATGTGCGCCGTTGGAATCGCAATCACGAGCCCCAGACCCGCCAGCCACACAGCCAAGACCTGCAGAAGGGTCCGCGCCGGCCCCTGACGGTCCACCAACACCCCCCAGAGCGGGGCGCCGAGGAAGGCGCCGATAATTCCCGCAAGGAGCACGCCGCGCACGCCGGCTTCGTTGAGGCCGGCCTCTTGCAATGCATAGACGCCCATGAACGCAATCATCGTGTTCGCGGCGTCGGTGTAGAAGACACGGCCAAGTAGGAACCGGCGAATCCGAGGATCATCGCCCCCGCGCACGAGGCGCAGAAGGCCGGCCATGCTCCCCCTGAATTCCTGCCCCAGGTTCGCGACCCGGAATACGCCCGCAGGACGCGCCGGCTCTTTCACGAAGAAGAACGAAGGCAGCGCCAAGGCAAGGAATGCTGCCGCCGTTGCGACGAAGACCCAGGCGTACCGATCCTCATGCCCTTGCAGAATCGCCGCGCCCAAACCAAGACCCAGAAACGAGCCCAGGTATCCCACAGCAATGCCAATCGAGCCAATCCGGCCGCGGTTCTCTGGAGTGCTGACGACGGAGAGGAGCGCATCGTAGAAGATGAGGCCGGCTTGGAAGCCGAGATTCGCAATCGCGAAGAAGGCGACTGCGGCGGGCCACGCGACGAAACCGAGTGGGGCCGTCATGGCGACGCAAAGGATTGTGCTGCCAATCAAGAAAGGGACGCGCCGCCTCGCCTTGTCGGACAGGGCGCCCAACATCGGTGAGAGCAGGAACATAACGGCCATCGACAAACTGTTGCCGATCGCGAACGTCGAGTCCGGCAGGCCCTGCTTGGTCAACCAGACGGGGAAATAAGCGCTCAGGATGTTGAAGGCGAAGACCGTGTTCGCCATGTCGAACAGGAACCAGGCACCAACGCTTGACCGACGAGGTCGCCAGGCCTTCGCGCCCGCTTCCTTCAATCGGGGCCTCTGGAGAACGCGAACAGCGGTTCCGCGTCGAACAGTGCGACCATGTGCCGGTACCATTCGCTTTGGAACCGGCCCGCTGGGTCAAAGCGACGCTTGGCCCGAAGGAATTCCTGGAAACTGGGGTAGGCGCGCTCAATCTGCTGCTTGGTTGCCCAGCGATGGTAAGTCAGATAGAACGAACCCCCACGATCGAGCGCGAGATCGAACAACTCACGGAACCGCTTCTGCGCCGCTTCGACGGCCTCCGCGGTGTGGTCGACATGCAGGTTGACGATGATGCAGACCCACGGCTCGCGCGCCCAGGCCAGGAAGGATTCATTGTCGCGTTCGATGAGACGGATCGTTCCGTAGATGGGCGCGTCGCCGACACGGCGGAAGTAGTCTCTGAGGTCGCCAAGGAACTGAGACAGCCGCTCACGCGGCACGTACAACTCGGAGATGACCTCGCAGGCAGGTGTGGCACCAGTTGCAGCGTCCAGCCGTTGGTGATAGTCCTCAAGGTAGGTCGTGAGTTGGTGCTGATCCGAATCATAGAGTTGGCCGGAAGTAGAAAGGTAGTAGGCGCAGTACCTCTGGAAGGCGCCGGTCCGGTCTTGATGGGCCAAGGCGACGAGCCGGTCCCAATCTCCTTGCGCGAGGGCCTTTTGGTCAGTTGGCGGCGCTTGGGCGGCAACCGGCTTGTAGCAGGAAAAGACCCCTCGCACCATGAAATCGTCCGAGGCCGGATCCGTTGCGTACTGGAAATCGCCGTAGACGAAGCCGCTGGCGACGCGGTCTTCCATCGCCTGCATGAGGCCGTCAGCCTTGACGACTTCTACGACACGTTGCAGAGTCGTGCGCCGCCTGAGCCGCAACCAGACCTCGGTCACGATGCCGAACAATCCGTAGCCGCCGATTACGAGGCCGAAGAGTTCGCTGTTTTCCTTCCGGCTGCAATGCTTTGCGATGCCCTGGGCGTCAACTAGGACGAAGGCTTCCACATCCTGAATGATGGGGCCGATGGCCAAGCCACGCCCGTGCACATTGGCAGCCAGCGCGCCGCCAATCGACAGCTTGTCCGCTCCGGTCTGCTTTTGGACAATTCCCCATGGTTGAGGTTCCCCTGCTTGCAGGTTAGCGAGTCCAGCAATCAGTGCCGGCCACTGGACTCCGGCTTCGACGTGAACGATGCCACGCTGCGTTTCGAGACCAACGATGCGGCCCATCCGACTCATGTCGACATGCAGTCCGTCTCGCGCGAACTGCTGCCCGCCCTGCGCGTGACGGCCCCCCGCTACGCTCACGGGTCGGCCATCCTTCGCGGCTCGCTGAATGGCTGCCTGGACGTCTCTTGTCGAAGTCGGACGGACAATTTCGCCCACGCGCGTCGGATGCAGCCGGGTCTGGACGTCGTTCAACCAGGAACCTCGGTCGGCGTGGGCGATGGCCAGCATCTCGCCGCCAGGCAAGCGGAGTCCCGCCGGGGCGGGACCTGGTTCCGTCGGCGTTCCGTCGAGAAGAAATCCGCAGCGCTCGAGCAGCGGTCCCAAGTCGCCACTGTCGGATGACCAGAGGAAGGGCTCCTGTCTGGACGCCAGCCAGCGACTGGCAATCCACGTTTGGCTGGAGAATCGGATTTCACCATCGCGCCTTTTGGCCATGAACGACAACACCAGGGTCGAGCCGGGGCCCAAGGCCTGTCGCAGCCCCCGCAGCGTGCGCTCCACGCCCTCGGCGGGGATGTACATGAGCAGACCCTCGATTACAACAACGGTGGCCAACTGCGAATCGTACCCGGCCGCGCCTCGCAGCGCAACCTCGGGAGTAGTGCTCCGTAGGTCGAGGGGCACAAACGCCAGGTTTTGGCCGACGAGGTCTGCTTCCTTCAGCGCGGCCGCCTTCGCCGCCTGGGTGGCCGGGTGATCCAACTCAAAGAAGTGGACGCCTGCAAACTCTCCCTGCAGGCGCGCAGCAAGAGTGTCGAACCCGGCCCCGAGAACCACGACTTGCTTCGCGCCGTTCATGATTGCCGCCCGCACGTGCCGTTCAATCGCCCGCTTGCGCAGCGCGAAGTGCACAAAGAGGCCTGGAATCGTGGCCCGCTCCAACGCGAAGGCGAAGGTCCGATGAAGCGGCCGATGCAACCGCTTGAGGAGTTTCCGGCCCCCTGGGAGGTGTTCAACGAGAACCGCGGAGATGCGGGCGGCCTCCGGGGGGACCAAGCTGGCCGTCCGCGGATCTTCAGCCAACAGCACGGCCGCCCGCGCAATTAGTGCGGCTGTCGAACTGACCGCATCCTGACGCACAAGCAATCACAAGAATTGGGCCATAAGGTGCTACCGGACTGCCAGCCGTTCGCGAGCGCTCCGGTGTTCATCACCACATGCTGGTGAACCTTCACCACTTGCACCACATTCTTATAGAAGTGTTAACTCACTTGTCGTGCAAAAGGGGTGCCAAAACCCCTCATCAGGAGAACTCACCATGGGACGCACAATCGGCATTGACCTCGGAACCACGAACTCGGAAGCGGCCATCATGGAGGGCGGCAAGCCCCGCATCATACCGTCTGCCGAGGGCAACGTGTACGGCGGCAAGAACTTCCCCTCCGTCGTCGCCTTTGCCAAAGATTCCGGCGAGATTCTCGTCGGCGACGCGGCCAAGCGGCAGGCCGTCTTGAACACGGAGCGCACCGTTCAACGCATCAAGCGCAAAATGGGCCAGAAGTACACAGTCACGATTGACGACCACACTTACACGCCGCAACAGATCTCGGCCTTCATCCTGCAGAAGATCAAGAAGGATTCCGAAACCTTCCTTGGCGAAGAGGTCACGGACGCCGTGATCACGGTCCCCGCGTACTTCGACGACGACCAGCGGCAGGCCACCAAGGACGCGGGCAAGATCGCAGGGCTCGAGGTCAAGCGCATCGTAAACGAGCCCACTGCTGCGGCACTTGCCTACGGCCTGGAGAAGGACAACGACGAAACCATCGCCGTCTACGACCTCGGCGGCGGCACCTTCGACATCACCATCATGGAAATGGGGCAAGGCGTTTTCGAGGTCCTGTCCACGAACGGCGACACGCAACTTGGCGGCACCGACATGGACGATGCCATCGTCAATTTCCTCGGAGCGGAATTCCAGAAGAAGACCGGCATGGACATCCGCAGCGACCGCTCGGCCCTGCAGCGCGTACGCGACGCGGCGGAGAGGGCCAAGATGGAACTCTCGGGCATGACGCAGACAACGATTTCGCTGCCCTTCCTCGCGGTGGACCCAAAGAAGGGCCCGCAGAACCTGGAGATGACGCTAAACCGCGCCAAACTCGAAGACATCATCCGGCCGATTGTCGAAAAGACGCGCGGCCCCTGCATGAACGCCCTCAAGGATGCCAAACTCACAAGCGACAAGATCGACAAGGTCGTCCTCGTGGGCGGCCCGACACGCATGCCCCTTGTCTTGGCCTTCGTCGAGGAGATCTTCGGCAAGAAACCGGTGCGCGGCGTGGACCCGATGCAGTGCGTCGCCCTCGGCGCCGCGGTGCAAGCCGGCATCCTTTCCGGCGAAGTTGACAAGGACATTGTTCTGTTGGACGTCACTCCGCTCACCCTCGGCATCGAGACGCTGGGCGGCATTCGCACCGAACTCATCGCGCGCAATACCACGGTCCCGCATCGCAAGTCGCAGACCTTCTCAACGGCTGCCGATCGGCAAACGCAAGTCGAAATCCATGTCTTGCAAGGCGAACGGCAGATGGCCGCCGCCAACAAGAGTCTCGGCAAGTTCATTCTGGACGGCATCCCGCCGGCGCCGCGCGGCGTGCCACAGGTGGAAGTCACCTTTGACATCGACTCGAACGGCATCCTGCACGTTGGCGCCAAGGACAAGGGCACCGGCAAGGAACAGAAAATCACGGTTTCTGGCTCGACCAAGTTGTCCGATACGGAAGTCGAGAAAATGCGCAAGGACGCCGAGGAGCACGCGGCCGAGGACGCCAAGTTCAAGGAAACGGTCGAGGCGCGAAACGTTGCAGACCAAGCCGTGTTCCAAGCCGAGAACCTCCTGAAGGAATCAGGCGACAAGCTCGGCACCCACAAGGCCGGCGTCGAGGCCGCGGTCAAGGACCTCGCAGCCGCGCTCAGCACCGCCGACGCATCAGTCGAGGATCTCAAAGCCAAAACCGAGGCGCTGCACAAGGCCCTTGAACCCGCCGTTGCAGAACTCTACAAGGGCGCAACCGGCGGCGAACCCGGCGCGGGGCAGTCAGGCCAGGGCGGGGCCGGCGGCGACAGGCCGTGGACCGGCGATCCCGGCGAGCAAGGCACGCCAATCGACGCCGACTTCAAGACGGAGGACGTCGATGACTCAGGAAAGACCGGAAAGGGCGACACGAAGGGCAAAGCGTAGCCCGCCTCTTTCTTTCCCGCCGCCGCCTGCAAAAACCAGATTCCCGCCCTTTCGCCCGGGCCGTGGCTTGAAAGGACTTTCCGGCCAAGCCTTATCGCCATCTAGGGGCGAACAGGAGGCTCGGTGACCCTATGTCCGGCCACAAAACCATCGTGATTCCAGATTCGGCACTCGACTCCTGGCAACGCGCCAAGGTCAGCCTGTCGAGGCTGTGGCGCCGCGACGCCGAAGCCGTCCGACGCCGGGCCATGCAGGTCGAACGCCGCGCCAAGATTGCCGTCTCCAACGGTTGGCATCGACTGGGCCCGCGCGTCGTACAGGTCGAACATCGCATGCATGACGGCCTGCTTGCTGCGCTGCACCGGCTTCGGCCCCACGCTTGATGGTCGGCTCGGCGTGCGAATTTCAGCCAGACGACTACGACGGGGCCGCCACGAACTTCTTATTCCCGTTCGGAAGGTATTCCGTCAACCTCCACCGGCGTACTCTTGCCCACCCAACCCGCCGGTGGGGGCCTTCCCGCAGACGGTGGCGTTTCGTTTCGCAGGTGCTGCACAAGCAATCTGGACGGACTTAGTGCCCGCCCTTCTTGTCGCCGGCGAACTTGACCTGGTGGACAACGTGCTTGAGGCACAAGATTGTGAGGTTGTAGTGTTCCGGCGCCTTGCCGAAACGGCCGCTGACTGAAACCCGCAGGCGAGCGATTGCGCCGTCGCCAGCAATGTCGATGATGGTGAAGGTCGGACGCTTCACGGGGTCCGCCAGCCACGGCTTGAGGAACGCCTCGATATTTGCCTTTCCCGTGATGTGACCGCTCCACGGACTCTCAAAGTCGGCGTCGTCGGCTAGGACCACGGCGGCGCGCTTGGCGTCGTAGCTGCGCACGGCATCGAAGAACTCGTGCACGGCAGAATCAAGCAGGCCCTTGCCGACGGTGACCATTGGCTCGTCGAAGGCAGGTCGGCCAAAAAGCCTGCGCTGCGCGATTCCGGGACTCTCTTCGCATGAAATGTGCAGCGAGAAGGGCCGCGCGGGCAAAGCGAAGATTCCGGCCTCAAACAGAGGCGGGCAACGAAAGCGTCAGCGCCTCAATCGTGGAAAGGTCCGTGCGGCACGGCGCGATTCCACGTCTCCAAACCTTTCGGTTTCCCTGTTCCGAAGAACAAGGCCATCCAGGTTTTTCCTTCTAGTCGTCCAGTCGGCTTTCGCCCCTGGTCAACCCTTTGGTTCAGTGGCCGATTTTGACCGCCAGGTCAAGCCGGCTGAGAGGCGAGTGAGCCGCGCCTCTCTCCTGGTTGTTGGAGGGCCAAGCACCGAAGTGCCTGTCCTTCTCTGCAACTTGCGCCGCAGAGCAACATCAATTGGCGCGCGGGGGATTTACACCTTTGCCTGTGTGCCGCTTCAAGGAGAAAGTTCCCCTTCCGATGCGACCGATGGGCGCGATGGAGACTGCCGCCCTTCTATAGCGGTTGGACGAGTTCCTGGTGCCCCCACGGGGCGAGTGAACGTCATGGGCCCCAATTCGATGAGCTTCAGCGGCATGAACTGGCTTGGCCTCGGCCTCGCCGTCCTTTTCAACATGATTCTGGGCTTCGTGTGGTACGCTAAATTCACCCCGACGGGACGCGTTTGGATGCGGGAAATGAAGATCCCAATGGACGCAAAGCCGACGGGAGGGCAGATGGCCAAGGGCCTCATCCTCATGGTCATCGGCGCATTCCTGCTCATGTTCGTGTTCTCCCACAACTTCTGGGTCTACCAAGATGCGTACCGCAACGTCGCGACCGGTGGCGCGGCGACGTACAGACTGTCCCTGATGGACGGCATCATGGGCGGCCTGTTCACCTGGCTCGGCTTCTTCGTCCCGCAGCACTGGAGCGGTGTTGCTTGGGAGGGCAAGTCGTGGAGCCTGTTCTTCGTGCAGGCCGGGTACTCGCTCGTCACAATGGTGGTTGCAGGCATCCTCCTCGTCACCGTCGGGACCTTCAGCAGCATGTGACGGCGGAGCAAGCGATTAGAAGGCCGGGCCTCTGGCCGCGCCCGTGGCCCCGTCGGGTGCGAGCGGAAAGAAGGACTACTACGAGGTCTTGGGCGTCGGCCGCGACGCGGACCCCGATGCAATCAAGAAGGCGTACCGCAAACTCGCCATCCAGGTCCACCCGGACCGTAACAAGGCCCCCGACGCGGAGGAGAAGTTCAAGGAGCTCTCGGAGGCCTACGCAGTCGTCTCCGACCCAGAGAAGAAGGCGAAGTATGACCAGTTTGGGCACGCCGGCATCGACGCCCAGTATTCCGCCGACGACCTCTATCGCAACATCAACGTCGAGGACCTCTTTGGCGGCATGGGTTTCGAGGACTTGTTCTCGCAGATGTTCGGCTTCGGCGGCGGCCAGCGAAGGGGTGGGCCGGCCCGCGGCCGCGACCTGCAAGTTGCGCACTCGATTTCGCTCGAGCAGGCGCTTAACGGCACGGAAACCCGCATCGAGTATTGGCGCCTTGAGAGCTGCGACAAGTGCAAGGGCGGAGGCGCCGAGCCTGGCAGCAAGGTCACAACCTGCGCATCTTGCGCAGGTCAAGGCCGCGTCCAGAAGATGGTGCGCACCCCATTCGGGACGATGGCTCAAGTCGCTGCCTGTCCCACGTGCCACGGTGAAGGACGCAAGGCGGAGAAGCCGTGCGCCGTCTGCAAGGGAACCGGCCACGAGCGGCACCGCCGCAGCGTCACCGTGTCGATTCCGCCGGGAATTGAAACCGGGCAGAGCTTGCGCGTCACCGGTCAAGGTGAGGTTGCACCGCGTGGCGGGCCGTACGGCGACCTATACGTGCAAGTCGAGGTCCGGGAGCACGACCGCTTCCGCCGCGAAGGTACCGAACTCGTAACGGAGCGCTCCATCTCGATTCCGCAAGCGGCCCTGGGCGCCGAATTGGCCTTCGATACCCTCGATGGCCGTGTCATGATTACGGTCCCGCCGGGTTCAGAGACTGGGACGGCTCTGCGGATCCGCGGCAAAGGGATGCCCTCAGTGCGCGGCGCTGGCCGTGGTGACCTGCACATTCGCCTGCGCATCGATGTTCCCGAGAAACTCAGTGCACGCGCCCGAGAACTGCTGGAGGAACTGGCGAAAGAGTTGGGCAGCGATGTCAAGCCGCGCAAGCGCAAGGGACTTTTCGGGTGATGCGACGAAGGCAGGATTCCACAGAATTTACCGATTCCACAGATTCCGCTTGCTGCGGCGATTTCACAGGCTTCTGTCGCTCGTGCTTCAGGGTAAGTACGCTCGCAGAACAGGGTTTAACTACATCTTACTACTACAGTCATGTAGTCTATGTCTGTCGTAAGCGTCCGTCTTGAAGCCGCCGACGAAGCTTGGCTGCGCAAGCGCAAGCTCTCGCCCGGCACCTTTGCCCGGGAAGCCGTGCATGAGGTCATTCGCCTGAAGGAAATCGAGGAGGCGCACGAGTGGCTGGCCAAGAATCGGCTTCGCGCCAGGTTCGACGCGACGGCATTCATCCGCAAGGACCGTGAGTCGCATTAGTTTCGTCGTGGACGCAAGCGCCGCAGTGAAGGCCGTCAAGGTAGAGGCCCGAAGTGACGAATACGTGGCTTGGCTGAAAGATACGCAACGACGCAACCAGCCTCTCCTTGCGCCCCATTTGCTGCGCTACGAATTGGGAAACATCCTTGCAGACATTCCCACCGACCCATCCATCCGGGCCCGCCATCTGCATGAAGGCCTCCTCGGTGTGACTTTCGCTGACGGATCCACCGCGTTCGACCACGCCCCGCCGCTGACCTTCTACGACGCAAGTTACCTCTCGCTAGCGCAAGCGACGAAGGCCACGCTGGTGTCCTACGACCACAAGCTCCTGAAGGCTGCGCGAAAGGCGGGCATCACCACGTTGTCGCCATGAGGCATGGAAAGAATGCCGGCGCGCAGACCCTGCCACACTAGGATGCGACAGAATCATCGGAGGCCGCTACCGCGCCTGGCCGCCATTCGCGTTACGACCTGCGCTAGCGTGGCGGCTCATCAATACGCGGCTCCCGCAAGGCCTGGCTGCGCAGGAGTTCCCATATCGTCGCCGCCACGGCAAGGAGGATGCCCACGACGAGCGCCATCTGGTTCAAACCGCTTGCAATAGCCCGGGAGAACCAGCTGCACTTGGAGCTCTGGTCATCGGGCGCGCACTGGCTCAGTCGCACCATGTCAATTACGGATCCCACGACAAGCCAGGCAGCGATTAGCCACATGACCATGAGAACAATACGCGAGCCAGCACCCGGCCTACGGCGCAATGGGGGCGTGGATTCGTGCACCGTCGGCGACCTGGGAGGAAGTCCTTGGACCTTTCGTCGCACCCCCTCCTGTTGTCACCCCGCATCGCTTAAGTGAACCCCTCCCGTCGCCGGTTCGTGGCCATTTCGCGGTCTGACCTTGAGCAACTTGCGGCCCGTCTTGGGCGTGAGAACCTCCTCACGTCGGAGGCCGACCGCCTGGTGTACTCCACCGACATCGGCTCGCCTCCGAACATCGTCGATTTGCTGGTCAAACGCCGCGCCGACGCCGTCGCCCGCTGCCACACCATCGAAGACGTCGAGACCACCATCCAGTTCTGCGTGAGCCGCCGCATTCCGATGACGCCCCGCGCCGCGGCCACCACTGGCATCGGTGGCGCCGTGCCGAAGCGCAAGGGCATCGTCATTGACATGACGCCGATGAACAAGCGCATCGAAATTGATGAAGCCCGCATGGAAGTCATGGTCGATGCCGGCGTCGTCATCGCGGACCTGCAAAAGCGCCTGAACGATGTCGGGCTCGAACTTCCGACCTACCCGACGTCCGCCCTCGCGGCGACGATTGGCGGCTTCGTCGCCATGGACGGCCACGGCATCCACTCGACGCGCGGCGGCAACATCGGCAAGTCGGTCGTCGAATTGGAGGGCGTCGGCCCCGATGGCAATCGTTTCCGCATTCGCGATATCGAGCAGATCCAATTCTACGCCGGCCTCGGCGGCTCGACGGGCGTCATCACGGGCATTCGCATCAAGGTTCTTGAGGCGACCGCCGACAAGCCGGTCCTTCTCACTGTCAAAAACTACCGCTCGTTGCAGGCCATCGTTGCCGAAGCCAAATCACGCTGGCCGCTCAAGCACATCACGTTCCGCAACGAGGACTTCTACGCGCTGCGGAGCGAGGCAATCGGTGCCAAGAAGAACCCCTTCAACGGCAAGCACGCGGTGACACTCGTGTTTGCAGAAAAGGACTACAACGGCGCCAAGTTAGATGTCGAGCGGATGGCCGCGCGGCACGGCGCCGAAATCGCCGACGAGAAAGTCGCAGCGGATGAATGGGCGCAGCGCTTCTACCCAATACGCGCCAAGAAACTCGGCCCCAGCCTGGTTGCTGGCGAAACATTCGTGCCAGTCTCCAACATCCAGGAATACTTGCGCCGCCTCGGCAACAAGGTCGCAACGTCGGAACTCTCCGTGGAAGGCCATGTCACGGACGACGGCCGCGTCTATTTCTTCATCTTCACGCCCGACGACGAACGCCGACCGACCTACCCGCTTGCATGGGGAACTTCGGCGCACATCTTGTCGCAGGCCAAGGCTCTCGGCGGCCGCGCCTACCATTGCGGTACTTGGTTGCAGTGGGAAGCCAAATCGGTGTTCGGTGCCGTTCGCTACAAGAAATTGAAGCTCTACAAGAAGAGCACCGACTACCGGAACCTCATGAATCCCGGCATGGTTTTTCCCCTGCCTGCGCCGATTCCGGAGTTTGTCTACAAGATGAAAATCAAGGGTCCGACGCCGGCGCCCAGTCTGGGCGGGCAGCTTGCGGCCGGCAACCCCATGTTGAAGATTATGGGCGGATCGATGCGCTACCGCCGCCACAAGTCACTTGGAGTCAAGGCCGCGGAGGTTGCGGCCGACGCGCCGCGCGGTGGCGATGACTTGTCTCTCATGTCCGAGGAAATCTGGGGCTGCGACCTTGCCTCGGCGCAAGCGATTCCCAATCCTGGTAACTTGCCGATGACGCAGACCGTGCGCGGCAAGATGGTTCTCGCTCTTGCCTACGTGAAGAGCAAGGTCGCGGACCCCTGGAGCCTGAAGCCGGCACTGGACGTCGCAGACCCAACAACCGAGGAGGCGAAGGTCTGCCCCGACTACGCGCAGATTCAGAAAGTCCTCAATGCCTTCCGCTCGCAGGTCACGAAGGAGGGGGTTGAGCTTTCAGTGAAGGCCGTTGAAATCAAGAAGGACGTGGTGACGGCGAAAGCCACGGCCGACGGAAGCCACGACGTTGCCAAGACTGGCGCCAAGGTCATCGACGTTGCCGCCGTGAAGAAGCAGGCCGCCGAGACGCCCGAACCAAAGAAGGCCTGGGTCCTCATGGCAGATTGCATCGTGTGCAACGGCTGCGAAGCCGCTTGTCCAACCAACGCGGCCATCGTCACGGACACGGCGCGCGTGGACCGCGACCTGTGCATCGCCGACGGCGCCTGTTTCGATGCGTGCCCGACCGGTGCTATTCGTCCTGGAATCGAGGACAAGGCGACGACGGCTGGCTGGCCGGCAGGGAGCCGACTGGTTGGGCAATTCGGAAAGCCGCCGGCGTAAAGCAGCGACGCCGTTTCAGTTGAGGACTTCGGGCACGACGACGCCGTCGCAGCCGTTTGTGAACATGCAGGGCACGACGGGCCAGTCGGCGCGGTCGAGGCGCCGGCCTTCTTCATCGGGGTCCGGCACGACGCCTGAAGCAAGGCAGTCGTAACACCGCACGACAAACGTGGTGTTCGCATCGTGCAGGGTCACGCCCCAATGCTTCGCAGGATTGCGAAACAGGCGGGGCTTGGCTGCGTTGGCGCGCGTGTAGGTTGCCCTTGGACCCGAGTGAAGATGCATCAATCCTCCTCATGGAGGCCGCATGCCTTAATGCGAGGGCCCTGGCATACGTGTACGGGCGAGGCGGCCCCTCCAGTGTCGGCTTCCACTTCTTGATTCGTGAGTCGGCTTCTGTCGTCAAACCTGCGTTGAGCCGAATTCACTGACCGCCTTGGAAAGGCTCTGGCCGAATGAGGTACCGGCCGGTTGCCGGCATCCAAAGGAAAACGGCGAAAACCATGAAGATAGGCAGGGCAATCGCCGAAGTTCGATTGCCACTTTCCATGAAGTCAACCAGGATATTTACGAGCGCGAGGGCAAGAAGACCAGAGGCCAACCACCGTCCAGAACGCCACCCTTTCATGAGGCGCCAACTCGCAATGGCCGCCACGACAGAAACCCCGAGAAGGGCCCCGATGAAGAGAAAGCGCCAATTGCCCGGAAAGTCGGCCACAGTGAATCCAGCGAGCCGTACCACATGTGCTCCGAACGTGCCGGTCGCGATTCCGATGGCCAGCCCTAGATTTGCAAGACCGGCGATTGCCATGTAGCCAGCCAGGATGATGACTTGCCAAGGTCGCTCTTGCCTCACAGCAACCTCTGCCACTTTTTCAGGCGCCGAATGCCTTCTTCGATTTTCTCCCGGCTCGTTGCGTAGCTGAAGCGCACATGATTCTTGCCTCGCGAGCCGAACGCCGAGCCGGCTGTCACGGCGACGTTCGCCTTGTCGAGCATCGCCAACGATAATGTCTCGTCATCCATGCCGCCCCATTTCTTGGGATTGAAATGCGGGAAACAGTAGAACGCCCCCTTCGGCTCTGGACAGGTGACGCCTGGGAGGCCGCGCAGCCCTTCGAGCATGACCTTTCGCCGCGCCTTGAACTCCTTCTTCATCGAAGCGACGGAATCCTGCGGGCCAGATACTGCGGCAAGCGCCCCATATTGGGCGAAACTGGTGACGTGCGTGATACTCTGTGATTGCAAGCGACTGACGGCTTCCATGGCAACCGGCGGCGCGACAATCCAACCCATTCGCCACCCGGTCATCGCAAACGACTTCGAGAGGCCGTCAATAGTGAAGGTCCGGTCGAACCCGCCGGGCAGACTCGCGGGCGACACCGGTTTTCCTTCGTACTGCAGTTTTTGGTAGATTTCATCCGAGACGATCCACAAATCATGATCGATGGCAAGGTCCAGGATTCCTTTGACGTCGGCCGGCGTGTTGACGCCGCCTGTGGGATTCGATGGCGAGTTGAGCACAATGGCCTGCGTCTTCTTCGTGATTGCCTCGGCCACGGCGTCAGGGGTCATGCGGAATCCAGCGTCCGCGTCCAACGCGACTCCAACGGCCTTGCCGTGCGCCCAGCCAATGATCGGCTCGTAACTCACCCAGGCCGGATCAGGGATTATGACTTCGTCGCCCTTGTCGGCAAGTGCCATCACGGCGAGAAAGATGCCGTGCTTGGCGGGCGTCACAAGGATGTCCTTGGCTTCGCAGGGGATTTTCGCATCGCGTTTTTCAGTCGTGGCGATGGCCTGTCGCAGCTCCGGGATGCCGGCACCCGGCGTGTAATGCGTCTTGCCATCGCGCAGCGCCTGCATGGCGGCCTCGCGCACGTGCAGCGGCGTCACGAAGTCCGGCTCGCCAACTGAGAACGAGACAACGTCGGCTCCCTGGCGCCGCTTCTGGGCCACAAGGTCGCTCATCGCGAGCGTTGCAGAGGTCGCGATGCGGTCCAGGCGCGGGGCCAGCTTGGGCACGACGGGCCGAGGCAGGTCGGAGGGATAGGATTTGGGTTCCACGAGTGCGGGCAACCGCACTTGCCTCTAGTCCTTCGGTCGCCGGAGGGGGCCGAGCAGCACGTCCGCCCAGGACGCAGAGCGGGGACGAGCATCCTCCGAGACCTCGATGAACCGGCGACGCACCCAAAGGCTCACGAGGTCCAAGGCCGCAACAGTGGCGAACATCACGAGGAGGATGGTAAGGACGTGGTCGTAGTTGTAGAACCTGAAGTGGATGTAGAGGAGCTCGCCAAGGCCGCCGGCGCCGACGTAGCCGATGATGCTGGAGGCGCGGATGTTATAGTCGAGCATGAAGAGGATTTGGGAGCGCATGGCGTTTCCGGCCTCCGGGATGGCCACGTGCCATGCTTGCTGGAAACGTGTCGCTCCCATGGCCCGGGCGGCGTCCAGCGCATCGCGAGGGACACCTTCGAGCGCTTCGTACTGGAGCTTTGCAAGAAATCCTACCGTGTAGAGGGTCATCGCCGCGACGCCAGCAAGCGGGCCGAACCCCAAAACCAGGACGGCGACGATTGCCCAGACGAGGCTCGGAAGAACGCGTAGGGCGGCGCTCAAGACGCGCGCCACGGCGACCAGGGGCCATGGAGCCAGGTTCCGGGCAGCAATCAGGGCTAGGGGCAAGGCCAGAAGGCTGCCGAGAATTGTCGCAAGGAATGCCATTTGCAGAGTCTCAAGCAGGCCATCCAACACTTGGTGGAGGAATTCGTTGTCGGGGCCCGTGACGGGTGGCCAGGCGTCGCGCAGCAGGCGGAGCAGGGCTCTGGGCGCCTCGCCCAGCCGGGCCGCTTGAATGTCAAGTGACATCCACGACCACACCGCAACGCCTGCAATTGCGCTTGCCGCCAGCAGTCTCCCGCGTTTCATCGGGTCTGCTCCAGGCCCGTAAGGTCGCCGCCTTTGAGGCGGAACAGCCGTTCGGAAAGCAGCAGGGCTTGGTCGAGGTGGTGCTCGACGATGAGAAGGCCCATTCCAGTTTCCCTCTGGAGGTCTTTTACCGCCGCGACGACGACCGCCATCGTGGCCGGATCGAGTTCTCCCAGGAATTCATCAGCCAAGAGCAGCCGGGGGCGCTGGACGAGGGCGCGGGCGACGGCGGTCCGGCGCTGTTGGCCACCCGAAATGGTATGGACGGGCGCATCGGTCTTGTCGGAGAGCCCAAGCTGCTTGATTGCCGCGTGGGCGCGTTCCGTGACCGCCGCAGGCGCGCGACGCAGCAGAGAGTCTGTCCACGAGGTCGCGTGCAGGCCGCCTTGGACGACGTTCTCGAGGACTGTGGCGTGCCGTACGAGGCCAAGGCGTTGGGGAACGTAACCGACACTACCGGGCGTCGGCCTGCTGGGCCATTTGGCGCCAAGCACCTCGAGCTCCCCGGAGCGCGGCGGAAGGAGCCCTGCAACCGCCTTGAGGAGCGTGGATTTTCCTCCACCCGAGGGGCCGAGAATCGCGATGGTCTCGCCCTCATCCAGGCTCAAGGTGACGTTGTGAACGACATCGGGTCCACGGCCGTATCCAAGCCGGAGGCCGGACACGCGCAGGAGACTCATCGTGGATGCGGTGAGGCCCGTTCCGGTCCTTCAACCTGGCGCTCGACGTAGGCGAGCATGCCCGGGACGTTTCGGATGTTGTTCGCATATTCGCCGAGGTAGGCCTGCGCCGATTCGACCGCCACGACGCCCTTCGTTCCCAGAACGGATTGCAGGATTGCCTGACCTTCGGGCGTAGCGGAAAGCGCGGTGAGGCCGTCAACCAAGGCAAGGCGTTTTTCTGGCGTGATGAACCCGGCCATTACGGGATGGCTCGGGACCCTTCCGAATTGCTGCAACTCGCGGTACATCGTGATGTCCAGGCACCAGTCGGGACGATTGGGCGCAGCAGGGCCGCAAAACGTAGCCGGCGTCGTGTCCTTGCCGAATGCCACTTGACCGAGCCCTTCCGACAGGCAGCGCAGGGCGCCTTGGTAGTTGCCATACGGATCCGAGTCGCTGCGCGGGACCCGAGGCGTTCCAAAGAAGGCATCCAGGGTCGGCTCGATACTTGACACGTCGTCCGGCCCGACGCGAGCTACGAGCTTGTTGCCAATCATCCAACCCAGCGGCATGAAGGTCCCCGCCGATTTCAGAAGGCCAGTGTGGCAACTGTCGGCGCCCCGCAGGTCTTCCATGGTCTGGTACGCCGTGTCGTTGCGGACCCAAGCGCTTGCGATGTAGTGGGGGCGGCCGTCGGATTCCAGGTGGGCCGCGACAGCGTTGAGGCCGAAGCGCTTCCAAGCATACCAGCCGGCGGCAGCGTCCACGAAGGCCGCGTCCGCCTGTCCGGCCGCGACGGCGTGCAGCCCGAGCTCCAACTCCTGGACGAAGAAGATCTGCGTGGCGCGGCCCGTTGATTGCTCGATGGCCTCGGCGAGGCGTTCGGGCCGCTTCGTCGGCTCCAGGGAATCGTCTGCTTGGGTGAAGACCAGGCGCAGCACGTCGTCGTCCGCCGCTGTGCAGCCGGCAAGGAACGGGATTGCGAAAAGGACGAGGCATAAGCTGGGCGTGGTGCGCTTCACCGTCGTCTCTCCAACCACGGCGGCCACGCCACGAATTAGGCGTGCCTAACGCGAGCACTGGCCCCTTACTCATGAACGTTTCGACGACGCATAAGGGGGCTTCAGCGAAGCAGGATGCCGCCGTGCGTGACGAGCAAGCCCGCAAAGAGCAGCGAGACCGTGTTGATGACTTTGATGAGTGCGTTGATGGACGGTCCGGCTGTGTCTTTGTACGGATCTCCGACGGTGTCGCCAACCACTGCGGCCTTGTGCGCATCCGAGCCCTTGCGGCCGTCCTTCTCAAGGAGCTTCTTGGCGTTGTCCCAAGCCCCGCCAGCGTTTGACATGTTGAGCGCCATCATCAGCCCGGATGCCAGGACACCAATGAGAAGTCCGCCGAGGGCTAGCGGGCCCCACAGAAGGCCGACGACGAGAGGGGCCGATACGGCGATAATGCCGGGGGCGACCATTTCGCGCAGCGCCGATTTGGTGACGATATCGACGCACTTGCCGTACTCCGGCTTGCCGGTGCCTTCCATGATGCCCGGAATTTCGCGGAATTGGCGGCGAACTTCCTGGATGATTGCCCCGGCTGCCTTGCCAACAGCCTCCATGAGGAAGGCAGAAAACAGGAAAGGCAGCATTGCGCCGATAATGAGGCCGATGAGAACCAGCGGGTCGTCCAGGGCGAAAATCATCCTGTTGCCTGAGGCATCCAGGGGCAACCGGTGCGTGTAGTCGGCAAACAGCGCCAGCGCGGCCAGTGCGGCAGATCCAACCGCGTAGCCTTTTGTCACGGCCTTCGTCGTGTTTCCGACGGCGTCGAGGGCATCCGTATGGACGCGCACATCGGACGGGAGTCCGGCCATCTCGGCGATGCCGCCCGCGTTGTCCGTAATGGGTCCGTAGGTGTCCATCGCCACAATCATCCCTGTGACTGAGAGCATCGCGACGGCGGCGATTGCAATGCCGTACAGCCCAGCCAAGTTGTAGGCGGCAAACATCGCGACCGCGATGACAAGGACGGTGCCGAATGTGGACTGCATACCAACCGCGAGGCCGCTAATGATGTTGGTTGCGGCGCCGGTTTCCGATGCCTTGGCGATACGCTTGACCGGCGCGTACACCGTCGAGGTGTAGTACTCGGTGATGAACATCATGAGGACCATGACGGCCATGCCGACGAGGGTCGCCATGTAGAGGCTCATCACGGTGACCCCGTTTGGCAGGAACGAGAGGGCTTTGTCGTCAATCATGTACTTGGTGACGAACCAGAAGCCCACGGCGGCGATTGCCGCGCTCCACATGACGCCCTTGTACAAGGCGCCCATGATGGACTGGCTCTTGCCCAGGCGGACAAAGAAGATACCAACGATACTCGCAAGAATCGCGACGGCGCCTAGCATCAGGGGGTACGTGACGAGGGCAGTGACCGTCGAACCGGCCATGAGGAATCCGAGGAAGACAGCCGCGATTGCGGTGACCGCGTAGGTCTCGAACAGGTCGGCGCCCATACCTGCGCAGTCGCCGACGTTGTCGCCCACGTTGTCCGCGATGACGGCCGGATTTCGTGGGTCATCCTCGGGGATTCCCGCCTCAACCTTGCCGACGAGGTCCGCGCCGACGTCGGCAGCCTTCGTGTAGATGCCGCCGCCCACGCGGGCGAACAGGCTAATGAGCGAGGCGCCGAATGCGAAACCAATCAGTGGCTCAATGAGGCTCACGGGAGCCAGGCCCAATTTGACTTGGTAGTTAGCCATGAGCCAGTAGAAGCCGGAAACCCCCAGAAGCGCCAGTCCTGCAACACTCAAGCCGGCAACAGCGCCGCCGTTGAAGGCAATCTTGAGGGCGGGCGCAAGACCGCCGCGGGCGGCTTCAGCCACGCGCACGTTGGCGCGCACCGACATGTGCATGCCGATGTAACCCGCGATGGCAGAGAAGAGCGAGCCGACCGTGAAACCCGCGGCGGTCCACAGCCACTGCGCTTTGTCCGCGGGGTTGGTCTGGACGGCCCAGATGATGCCGAAGAGGACGAGGATGCCGACCGCGACGTAGGCGATGACGCGGTACTGGCGATTCATGTACGCCATGGCGCCTTCCTTGATGGCGGCCGAGATTTCCTGCATCTTGGCGTTCCCGGTCCCCGACTTGAGGATGCTCTGGGACAGGAGACCGGCAACAGCCAGGGCAAGCAAGCCCGCAAGCGGGGCGAACAGGACGGGATCGGTGGTCATGGACTACCTCGGGGCTCAATTTGGGTGAGGAAGGGTGTGGATAAAGGAGGGAGGAAACGGTGCGGCCTGTGGACCGCGATGCCACCGACGCCGGGATGCCACCCAATCGGTGGATCCTGGGCAATCGATGAAATCGCGTCCCTTAGAGCGAAGCTTCGAAATCATCCACCGTCTTGGTGAAGGCTGCGCGGTCCTTGATGTCGCCGCGCACGAACAGGATTTCGCGCGCCAGCAGCCAGTAGACCAAGGCGAGCGACCGGCGGCCTTTGTTGTTGGCCGGGATCACGACGGCGAGGTTCTTCGTCTCGTTGTTGGAGTCGACGAGGCCCAAGATGGGGACCTTGATGTTTTGCGCCTCGCGCATGGCCTGACCATCACCGAGGGGATCGGTGAGGATGAGGATCTCGGGCTCCATGAAGCCGGGCACGATTGGGTTCGTGAGGGTGCCAGGCATGAAGCGGCCGGCGATGGCGTTGGCTCCGACAGCCAAGGCGCACTCCTTGACGGGCTTCTGGCCGTATTGGCGTTGGCTCACGAAGAGGACGCGCTTTGGGTCGTACTTGGCGATGCGCTCAGCTGCGGCCCGCAAAGCGATGTCTGTCTTGGCCACGTCGAGGACGAACAAGCCGTCGTTGCGGACGCGGAAGATGTACGGCTTCATGTCGGCGGTCTTGTGCTGGGTGCCGATGTGGACGCCCGACGTGAGGTACTCCTCTTCGGGGACCAAAAGTTCGGTGCCCGGCGGCGCGCTCGACGCGGTCTGCTGGGGGTCTAGGAATGTCTCTTCGCTCACTGTTTCACCTGGTGGGTTGCGCTGCGTTTGACGGTGAGCGGGATGGCGTTGGCCTCGTATTCGAGCATGGCCACGCGCACGGGGTTCCGGACCTCGGGCGGGGTCTCAATCAGGGGCGGGGCCCCCATGGAGAGCTGGAGGGCTCGGGCGCCGACGATGCGGGCTTTCTCGAAACGGGTGTAGTCCACGCTTTCACCTGGCCATAGGGTGTAACGCCTAGGGCCGTAGGGTCGCGCAGGAGGGGACGGATATAAACGATTGCCACGCGCCAAAGCGCATGCTGGCCAAGACGATGGAGTCGCCGCGCCGCCCCGCAATCCGCGTTGCGCCGCCATTCCGGATGCCCGGAATCTGCTCGCTTCTTGCCACCGTGACGGAGGACGTAAGCCTTGCGTCCCGCCTGCGTCGCACCTGATTGCCGCCTCGATGCGAAGGCCTGCCCCCGCCGCGGCCCTTGAAGTAGGTCGCGCTGCTTTCGCCCGTCCATGACGAGTCGCAAAGTGCCGCCACGCAAAGCCCGTCGCTCCACCGCGCCGCGGCCTCAGAATTCTGGCGGACCCGGCACGCCTTCGGCCATGGACCGAACCGGGACTGTCGATGCGCGCGCCAATGCCGCGCAGCATTTCCACGCCCAGTTGCGCTCGACTCTGGTGGCGGGCGCCAAGCTGACGCCGCCGACTCTCGTCAAGGCGCTGCGTGGCGCGTACGCGGAATTGCGTCCCGCCAGCCACGACCCGTTTGGGCCGGCGCTATCTGGGGCCCGTGCGCTTGCCGGCATCTACGCCGCGTGGATGGAAACGCTCGACCCGCAATCCCAGAACACCGAACTGCGTTCGATGAAGCACCTCAGTGACGCCGGTTGGATTGAGGCGCAGATGATTGTGGTGTCGCAGACGCAGTCGGTGCCCGCCGCCAAGCAGGAGTTCCTGCAACGCGGAACCATCGAGGCCGTGGATTTCGTAATCGGAGGCGGATTGACGGTTCCCCAGCGCAACGACTTGGCTTGGCTAAGTGGATTTGCAGCCGGTCTACAGGGGCTCTCGGTCGGGCAAGGGAACAAGTCCTCGTCGGCGTCGTGAGCTTTCGGCGGGGGCACGTCGCTGGGTGATTGGGATTGAAGGCCCCCGAAGAATCCTTGCGGAACCTTTTGGGGGCCAGCCAGCGGACCGGAAAAAGTGGCGCCGCCGGGACCGGGGATCAGACCGGCAACAATTGCATCCGGTCACCATGGTTAGCGCTTGCGGCGACGCGCGAGTGATCAACCGATTGAACCGATGAAACCGATGCCCGACACGAGCGGGCCGCATCGGTTCAATCGATTTCATCGGTTGATGAAAAGGGGGAGGGGTCGTCAAGCCTCAATCAGCAGCAAAAGCCGCCGCAGCATCCCTCCCCGGGTCCCATGTCGCATCACCTCCGGACCGGACGAAGCGGGTCCGGGGCTTATACTACAAAGTGTGAAGTAATGAAGTGGCTTCAGGAGCCCGAAGTGGCTTCCATCAAGATGGCCGACGTCGCTGCCTGCGCCTGCCCGACCGACGGCGTCATCGAACTCATTGGCAAGAAGTGGACGCTTTGTCTACTCGCGACGGTGGCGAACAACCAGCCCATCCGGTTCAATCGCCTGCAGGAAGAATTGGGCACCATCAGCCCGAAAACGCTCTCGGACACGTTGGCTGCATTGCAGAAGCACGGGATCATGACGCGCAGGGCCTACGCCGAAGTGCCCCCCCGCGTGGAGTACTCGTTGACTGCGAAGGGAGCGAAGCTAGTCGACGCGATTGCTCCGCTCATGAATTGGGCGAAGGCGCACAGCCAAGCGGCGGCGTGCTGCGCCTAGCCACTGGACGACTAGGGGGTGAGGGGGTCGCGTAGGTTGATGCCGATGCACCACCAATCGCCATCGAACGACAAGGACATGGCCTCATGCATGCCATCGCGCACGACGTGCCCTACAGCGGGGCGTACGCCCGGAGCCGCGCCGGCCTCGGAAGGCAGCTTGACAATGACAATTAGGCCAGCCGTCATGTTCCACGCTTTCAGATCGAAGTCCTGATAGTAGTACCAATCCGCGTGCGCCCCAAGCGGCCCTTCAAACCCGTCCGACAAACCGTCTTCGATGTCTTGGCCTGTCGTCTCGTCGAACACGGCCGTCCCCCGGGCGGACAGCGATACGATGCGATCCCCGGCGTCGAAGATGAACGCCTCCCTGCCGAGGTCCTCGTCCAGGCCGCTGTCAACATTGATGCGGTGCAAGGCCAGGTTTTGCCCAGGCTTGTAGACACCGACGAACATGGCCCTTCCCACCATGGCCAAAGCAAGGCCGTCGCGAGTGCCCGGAGTCGACGGCAGCCGCCGCCATTCACCCGTCGTCAGGTTAAGCACATGCATACCCTGTGAGTTGACCGGGCCTGGGGCGTCATCGGTCCGAAATCCCACGGCAACGGTGTCACCCTTTGCCGCAATTCCGCTGGCCCGCCAGGATGAGGGGAACCCCAGCGAAGAAAGGGGTAGCAGCCCGCGCTGCTGGGTCCAGAAAAAGTCTTCATGGGAGGCCTCCAAGGTAAATTCCGAACCAGGATTGCCACGCCATGCACGCACCAAGATGTGGCCTTGGACGAGAAGGTGCTGGTCGTAGCGAAGATCGGGCTTCGTGTCGTTGTACACCACGACCGAATAGAGAACGCGCGACGTCACGTTCAATGCCACAAGGCGCCCGAATCCCGGACCATCCTGCAGGACCCCGTGATTGTCAAAAGCTTCAGGCTCGAACCACGTCAACCAGTCACCCTGGAGGTGTAGATCCTCGACCGCAAAAGGCGATTGAATCAACAGGTCAAAGCCGAGTCTTGTTGCATTGAAATGGCCCGTTGCGCCGGCCGGGAGGATGCATGTGGCATCAAGGCATGTGGGCGGCTCCGGTTCGCGCGCCTCGACCGCGGCCCGGTCCGGGACTCCCGTGCAACCCGCTAGCAAGAAGCAACAGCAAAGGATGGCCGCCCCCCGCACATGCATCTACGTCGCGCTCCCCAAAAGTCCCTCAAGGCCGCGGGGAACTTTGCCCTTCTTCAGGGCGTCGCGGACGGACTTGAGGTCGGGGCCGGCCTGGAAAAAGCGCTTGGGGGATTGGTAGTCGAGGGCGCCGGCGCGGCGGAGGTAGCCGTCGAGGTGGGGGATTTTTTCCTTCTCGACGAGAACGATCATCTCCTTCAGGCTCATCGTGCCTTGGGCGAAGCGCTCCTCCAGTTCGTTCAGAATCTTGACCAGGCGTTTGGGGAGTTCCGCGTCGGCCATCTCAGGTGTGCGAATGCGGTCGGCTTTTAATATTTATATGGCCGTGGACCGACCTGGAATCGGATGCGTCAGAGTCTCCTTGCGGCAATGTTGACCGTTGCCGTGGCGCTTGTTGCTTTGCCTTGGGCGGCGTCGGCGCAGGCCGGCGACGGCGCGGTCGTTGTCACCGATCCGGCGGGTGACCAAGTCGTGACGCCCGGGCAGCTTGTCGTGACGCCTCCCGCCATGGCGCAGGTTGACGTCATCAGGGTCTCGGCGGCGCTTGCCGGCGCGAACCTGACGATGACCGTCGAAACGTCGGCGGCAATCACGGCCAGCGAGACTGTCACGCTGCAGTTTAGCGTCCTGCGGGGGCCGACAAGCATGGACGGCAGCACTGCCTCCGGCGTCGCGTACACAATCACCGTTGTAAACGGCGTCGCGGACGGCGTACTCGGCGCGCAGGTCACCGGCGGCTTGACGACGAAGGTCGCCATCACTTTCCCGCTCGTTTCCGTGGAGGCCGTCGGCGGCGATCTAATCGGCGATGTCTCGGTCACAACGCAGGATACGCACGGCGGCGACGCACCCCCGCCCGTGACGCAGGACGACTCTCAAGGCACAGACCGCGCCCCCGACATCGGCGGCGGGGGACCGTACACCATTCCACGCTCGGCCATCTCCCCTGGGCTATCGCTTACCATTACAGGCGGCACGATTCACCAACGGACCGCGTGCCAGCCTGGCAAGTCCTGCCCCGTGACGTTCGAGGACACACGGTTCGAGGACAGCCAAGCGATTGTACGCGACGGCAACGCCACCATCGTCTACGACCTTATAATTGCCAACACCGGCACGGACGCCGACGTTTTCAACTTGGGTGTGGCCGCACAACCAAAATACGGCAATGCACAACTGGACAAGACAAGCCTGCAACTACTCCACGGCACGACTGGCCAAGCCCAACTGACGCTACAACTCGAACGCGCGCCGACGGGCTCCGTGGTGGTGGCGGTGCAGGCCGCAAGCACGCGCGGCGCGGTCTCGCAAGTGGACGCCAAGGTCCTTGTCCAGATTCCTGTGGCCCCGCCGCCCCCGGTTGGCCGCACGCCGGTGCCCGAACAACTCGGCTTCATGACTCCCCTGGCCACGGGAATGGGCTTTGACAAAGCGCTGGGCGACTTTGCGGAGCTCGCACTGCTGGCGCTTTTCATCCTCCTTGCGATCGTCGCCGTCTACCTCATCATGTTCCTGACCCGCAGCCCATGGGTCCGCTTGCAAGTGACGCCCAAGCGCGCCGTTGTGGCGCCCGGTGGCACGGCAGAGTTCAACGTGCGCGTCGCGCCGCGCGGCAAGCGCAGCGTGCTGGCGCGCGGCATGCTGCGCGGCGACGCGGGCGCGTGGCGCGCTGGACTGCAAATGGGCCCCGGCGTACACCTCGATCCCGGAACGCCCGTCGATTTGGTCATGACTGGCGAAGGCGGCGGCCCCGTCTCTGGCACACTGCGGGTGCAAGTGCCTCCGGATGCCGTCAGCAACGAAAGCGAGACCGTGGAATTCGATTTCATCCCGGTTGATGCAAACGGCGCTGAACACCGCGCCCACCGCGCCCACGGCAAGGTCACCGTCGAAGCTGCGGCGCACACGGGCTACGCAAGCGCGCGCGACATCCAGCTCGCGCAAGTTCGGCACGACCCCGCGGCGCCGCGCCCGGGCGCAACCGTCACGACGACGGCGACGATTCACAACGCCGGCGCCCTCCCTGCAATCCTCCGCGTCGTGCTCCTACTCGACGGCAAACCGGCGCTTGAGCAACGCGTCGAAGTCCCGCCCCGCGCGACCAGCAGTGCGTCGCTGCCATGGACGGCGGGCGCGGGCAAGAACCAAGTGAAAGTGCAGATTTTTCTCGCGTAGTCAAAACCACGTTTGTGCGGGGGCCGCGCTCGGCCGCGTAGAGGTTTGCACGCACGCGTCCCCGCTTCGCAAAGACACGCTAAACACCGAACTCCATCCTAGGCCCGCTAAAGAAGAGTTTATGATGGTCCTCTCCTGGGCGCAGCTACCCAGCGGCTTCGGCCATGGGCAGGATTGACGCACGATGACCGCTGCAGAGGCCCAAGGCCAAACGAAGACCAAGCCGGAGAAGGCTCCGAAAACTCCGAAAGCCGAAAAGCCTGCGGCCCCCACCGCGCCTGCCGGCGTAGCCGACGCGACCGGCGCCGCACCCGCGGACGCCGCGCCTGCCACCGAGGTGGACGTGCGCAACCTGCAGAACAAATTCAACAGCCTCCTCGACACGCGCAACGAGATGAACGAACTCGCGAAGAAGGCCCGCACCGACCGCGATATGCTCAACGAACAGCGGCGCGTGAAGTCTGAAGAGATTGAGCAGCACAAAGTTGCCCGCGATGCCGCAAACGAAGTGATGCGGGCGCACAAGGAGATCCGCAACGCGTACCAGGACCAGGCCAAGGCGCTTATCGCCCAAAAGAAGGGCAAGGGCGGCGACGCCGCCGTCGAGCGTTCCCTGCCGCTTACGGTCCGCAAACTGCGCAACGACATCCAATCAATGGTCGAGCAACAACAGACGACCATTCTTACGGCCTCGAAGGAAAAAGTCCTCGTCGAGAAAATCCGCGACCTCTGGCTGGAACTCAAGGCCAGGGAAACTGAACTGAAGAAGCAGAAGGCCGTCGAAGTAGACATGGCTGACACGGACGGCTCCATCGACGCGCTATTTGCGAAGGCGGATGAGGAACACGCGCTCGTCGTCGCAGCCCTCAAGGACGCAAGCGCACACCACGAGAAATTCATTGCCGGCGTCAAGGAAATCCGCGTCCTTGTCACCGAGGCCAACAAGAAGCACGCCGAATTCGTCGCGTGCAAAGTGAAGGCCGACGAATGCCACACCAAGGGCATGGAGATGCGCGAGAAGGTCATGACCATCCGCAATGAGCGCAAGGCCGAGTTCGACGCCGAGCGCAAGGAGATTCAGCAAGTCAACACGACGGCGCGCCGCAACGTTAGCGACCCCAACGCGATTGACCGCTACAAGGACAAGGCTCTTGATGAGCTGAAGAAGGGCGGGAAAATCACTTTGGGCTTCTAACGCGACGAAACGGGATTCCATCGTTCGCTACGCTCACTAGGAACCCGTTTCGTCGGTTGGAACGTCACCCCCGACGACTCTGGGGCCCTCCGGGCCCCAGACCCCTCGGAGGAGACGGGGGCTGCTCGCCATCGCGCCACAGCATCGCTCGCGCTCGCTGAGGGCACTCGGCTCCTCTCGTGCCTCGCGCATCGCTGCGCTCGCGCAAGGCGCCGTCTGCTCGCTTGCGCTCGCGAGCAGCCCCCGAGGCCGCCGTTGTTTTCCTTTCGTGCTGAAACATGTTGGTACAATGACCAGCGACAGGGCCTTGCCAAACCGACGACGGCGCCTTCCACGACCAGGCCCTAATGATGGAATTGAGACACACGAATCGAGTGAAGTTCTGCCCCGGTCGGGGCGAGCAAATGCTAGCGCGAAGCGCGGCAGAGCGAGGGTTTGGCAAGCCGTGCGCCGCGCAGCGCGCGCAGGCGAGGGCCGCCGGGGCAGCACATTGCGAAAGAAGGGCGCAACTCTTACAACGTGCCACACCTGGGAGAGGGCATGCGAAAAGGAGTCGTGGTTGCGGCGACCCTCATCTTCGGCATTCTGGCCGGATGCACCGGTGGACCCACCCTGACGACGACGCCGGTCGCGGATTCCTGCCTGCCCGGTTGGGAGCATTCAATCTGTACGCGGTCTGCGGCATCGCGCGGCTGGCAGGAATTGGGAAATCTCACGTTCTCGGATATGGTACAAGCACGCGACCCTCACAGCATCCAACTCAATGGCGATTGGGTGCTTTGGCAGCAAGGGGGCGGGGCCTTCCAGAGTGGCGGCGAATGTTCGCAAGTCATAGCCTACAACCTGGCCAACCGCACCCTTCACTCCGTGTTTGCCGCATCTGACGATTCCTATTGCAAACCCGTGTCGCCCCACGAGGGGAAGGTGGTCAGACACCGGTTTGATGGGGTGATTGACGTTATCGCCGTGACGTCGCCGGGTGGCTACGAGCGAAGTTCCTGGGACCTGTGGGTTTGGAGTGCGGCCACCTTGCAGGCTCGACCTCTCTACGACATTGCGAACCTGACTGACGCATCACCCGCCGGCAACGGGCTCATCGTGGGTCTTGCCGATGCTGGAGACGGATACAATCGGACGGTCACCGCCGTGGACGCCACGACTGGCCAGATGTACCGGGCGCCGGGCGCCGTACAATGGCATCGCGAGCTTGGTCAATTCACATCGATCATTGACGGTTCCGGAGGGACGGCATACCTCGTCTTCACGGGTCGGAACATCACCCAGGAAGTCTGGTCCTGGGATATCCGGACCGGCAGTCTTCGAGACCTGGGTTCGGTGGCCGGATACCTTGTGCCTTTCACTGACAGATGGCGTGACTCCAACGAACGTCCGGTCTACGAACCATTGCCGAAAAGCCGCTTACTCATTAGTGCGCTCGATGCGGGAAACCTGATTCTCGAACCGGACCGCATTGTGCGTCTTCCTCCTGGCGTTGCTGGCCTCCTTGGAAACCCGCCCGCCTCGAGGAACTCAGGTTTCCTGAGTGCCGACGATACCTACGCTTACAGTAGGGCTTACGTCAACCGGACTGTGGCCTGTGTTGATTTCTATGGATGCCAGAGGACTGTGCTCAGGTCCACATCGTTGGTGGACGGCGCAGTGGCAGTAATCGATTGGCCCGCCGACGTGCCGGACAGGACCGTTATTCATCCCCAGAAGAACGGTGGGTCTTTCGAAGAATTCATCTTCGCCCCGCGCCTGACCAGAATCTTCGGCTACTCGAGGGATATTGACGCCGAAGCGTGGGGAATCCAATTGGATGTACCTTCTAGAATGAGTTACCCCTGCATTTGCGTGGCGTCACCCCCAAAACCGTAGCCTTTCTGAAGCGATATATGGTCCATACTCCATATCTATCCTGATGAACACGACAATCCTCGTCTCCGACACCACGCGGGACATCCTCGCGGCTGGCCGCGACCGTTTCACCTCCCCCAGCCTTGACGCTTACATCCGGCGCGTCCTTCGTGACGCGACCCCAATGGCGCAAGATTTGTGGAGGACGCACCGCAAGAAGGCGGAAGAGATCTGCAAGGCGCACAAGGTGAAACGCCTCATCGCGTTTGGCAGCCGCGTCCGCGACGACCGGCACCCGGCAAGCGACCTGGACTTGGTGGTGGAGATGCCCAAGACCGGCGACATCACCGAGTTGTTCCAATTGCAGGACGAGTTTGCGGATCTGTTTGGCGTCAAGGTCGACCTCGGAGACTTGCCCCGTCCAGAGAGCCGGCTGTGGAAACACATCAGAGAGGACGGGGTGGCGCTTGTCGGCCCAAACCCATGAGGGGAATCTCCGCGAGCTGCGCCAATTGGCCGGCGAGATCGTCGGCTACATCACAAAGTGGAGCAAGCAGGACGTCCTCCGCGACAAGGCCAAGCAGCGCGCCCTGGAGCGCACGTTGGAGCTTCTTGGCGAGGTGGCCACGCGTTTGGGCGACGAGCACCCGGAGGTGGACATCAATTGGCGCAACCTGCGAGGCCTTCGCGTCCGGCTGGCCCACGCCTACGACGACCTCGATGCCGAGCGGCTGTGGGACTACGCCGACCGCTACGTCCGCCGCCTCACCGACGAATAGTAGCCTCCCACGGCGGGGAGAGCGGCCCTCCTGTCTCCTTCCCGTCCGGACGTCCTTCCCAAACCTTAAGCCAACCTCCACTTCACCTGGAAATTGGAGACAGACCCCCTGGGTGTCTCTTGGCCTTACAAGCCACTCATCACATTCATCGCGGGCAACCCCCGCATGTCGTCCCGGCGAGGCCCCACACCTTGGAGCGCGCAGCCGGGTCCAGCCGACGGATATCGGCGATGACACCCAGGATAGGTCCGTCCCACGAGACTGAACTCCATGGTCGTTGACCCAAGCACTACAAAATACCTGATCCGCGCCTCCGTCCAAGCCGACGGGGTCGTCGAAAAACCTGACATCATCGGCGCCGTCTTCGGGCAGACCGAAGGCCTCCTCGGTAACGAGTTGGACCTGCGGGACCTGCAGAAGTCGGCCCGCATCGGCCGCGTCGAGGTCGACATCGAGACCCGCGGCGGCAAGACCACGGGCACGATTCTTCTCCCGTCGGCCCTTGACAAGGTCGAATCCGCCATCCTCGCGGCCGGCATCGAGACAATCGACCGCATCGGCCCGTGCAAGGCCGTGATCCGCGTCACCTCCATCGAGGACACTCGTGAAGCCCGCCGCACGTCGGTCATCGACCGCGCCAAGGAACTCCTCTCCACGATGAACGAGTCCATCGGCCAGGACTCCTCGAAAATCGCCGACGAAGTGCGCAGCGCCGTCCAAGTCGCCGAAGTGACCAAGTTCCGCAACACCAAGTTGCCCGCCGGCCCCAACGTTGACTCCAGCGACTCGGTCATTCTGGTCGAGGGCCGCAACGACGTCATCAACCTCCTGAAGTGCGGCATCAAGAACGCTGTTGCCGTCGAAGGCACGAACATTCCGCAGGAAATCAAGGACCTGTCCAAGGAGAAGACCACCATCGTCTTCGTGGACGGCGACCGCGGCGGCGAACTCATCGCAAAAGAGATTCTCCAGACCTGTGAAGTCGACTTCGTGGCCCGCGCCCCCCCGACCCGCGAAGTCGAGGAACTGCCGCATAAGTTGGTCATGAAGTGCCTCAAGAACAAGCTCACCGCCGAGCAGTTCACCTCCCAGATGGGCATCGTCCTGAAGCGCCCCGAGGGCGCCGAAGGCGAGGCCCCCCGCCAAGAGCGCCGCGAAGACCGCCCCCGTGACGACCGCCAAGGCGGCCGCGACGGTGGACGCGAAGGCGGCCGCGAGCCTCGTGGCGACCGCCCGGTGGGCGACCGCCCGACCGGTGACC
>CAZVJB010000002.1:0-197997 GCA_964627625.1 uncultured Halobacteriales archaeon | reverse complement strand
ATCTTTCCATTCCATCAAGGTGTACGCGCCGCCACCGTCGGAGGACTGCGGGAATTGGTCAGTGGCGAACATCAAGCAGGTTTTGGGTTCCGTGATTTTCTGTGACTCCAGTGGTTCGTCCGGTGCCCAGCAGGAAAGGTTGCGTGCACCTCGTGGTTTGGTCGTCATGGACACCGTATCGGCTTGATTGTTGCCCAACGCAGCAATCACCCTCCGCCCCGAGGGGAGATTGGCCTGAAAACGGCCTAGGGAAGGCATGGAATAGCCTCTTAGGGGAGTCGCCCACATCGCGACGCCTGTCCATGGTGCGCCTCATCAAGGTCGCGGCCAACCTCATCTGGGTCTACTCGTACGTGACCCTCGGTTTCATGATGGCCGTGGCAGCACTCCCTGCCTTCTTGCTTGCCGTGTGGGGCTGGCAACTCAACGTCTGGCCGACGTCCTACTACGGCCACGCCATCTTCGATCCCTTGATTGGCATTTACTTCAGCATCCTCGGCTTCTTCGTCTTCGGCATCGCCCTCATGGTGGTGCTGCCACTCGTCAAGTTCATTTTTCGTTTCAAGCCGCATGTCGGCGAAGTCTCGGTCTATTCGTTCAAGATTTGGCCGTGGTACAACTACAATGGCATGCTCTTCATGTTCAACACGGTCTTCGGCCGGTTTGCCCGCCTCATCAGCATGTACCCAGTCTACCTGCGCTGGATGGGCGCCAAGATCGGCAAGGACGCCGTCGTGAACACGCAGCACATCTACGACCTTGACATCATCACGATTGGCGACCGCACCATCATCGGTGCCAACGCGAGCATCCTGGGCCACGTGGGCGAACGCGGCAAACTCGTCCGCCAGCCGATCCGCATCGGCAACAACTGCACCGTCGGCCAGTACGCCAACATCTTCCCCGGCGTCACCATGGGCGACAATTGCCACGTCGGCGCCATGAGCCTTGTGCCAAAAGGCATGACGCTGGATGCGAACTCCGTCTACGGCGGCGTCCCCGTGAAGAAAATCCGCAGCCTCAAAGTCGGGGAGAAAGCCACATCCGACGAACTCTCCGCCACATCCGGCGTGCCGACCGAATCCGAGGAGCCTGAACGCCCCGCGGAGACTCCTGCCGGCGGCGCCGACTGATGCGCAACGAGTGGATGGTCCCAGTCGCGGTTGGCGTGCTGGCCGTCGGCTTGGCTTGGTTGTTTCTGGGTTCATCGGGCGGCAAGGACGACGCACAGGAGGCCGGTGCTCCGCCGCCGCTCATCCTGCCATTTGACCGCGTCCTTGTGGACCCTGACGGGGCGTCCAATCCGCAGCCGCTGCTTGGGGTCTGGCTGGAACCCGCAGCCTATCCTGTGGGGATTGCGCAGCCGTTGGGGGTCCAGCGTACAGGCGGCAAAGACACGCCGCTCCTCATGACGCCACAGACGCCTTCCATCGTGTTCATCGCCACCCCGGCCGGAAACGCGAGTGCCGAGTTTCGGTATGAAGCGGCTCGCCTGGCCGCCATCGACCCAGCCCCCGCCGGCCCGCGCTTTGCCGTGGCCGGCCACGACATCGTGCGCACCACAATCTACGTGTTTCGCGCCGACGGCAAGCTCGCGTACTCCAATGCCGGAACGGACGATGTGGGTCGGTTTGAGAAGGGGGCCGACTACCGGCATCTGCCCAACCTCTCCTGGTACCTCGGCAACGGCACGGCGCCGCAGGGGACCTTGGCCTTGCCGGCATCCGTGCGACCGCTTTTCGAGCCGCTCCAAGCAGGGTTTGTGGGCCTCCCGGTTGGCGGCATTGCCACAGCGGCATTGGATTCGCAGACGGTGCGGGACGTGTACGGCGGGCCGCTCTACGCGACGGCGCGAATCGACATGCTCGCCAAGTCGACGTGAATCCGCGCTGCGAGTCGTTCCTGCCCAGGCCCGCACGAAAGGTGGCGTGACCTAACGGCTTGCTCATGCCGCCGCCCTCCCGGCCACAACCCGTGGGCGTCATGCCAGTTCACAAAGCCTTCTTACGCCTCGCAGCCTGGCTAAACAGGTGGCTCAAAAGCTGGCGGCGCCCCGTACCGCGGTACCCAAGCCAAAGTCCGTGAAGGTTCTGCCCGGCGCCGAACGCAGCTTGCAGATCGAGTACGCCATCCGCGATGTCGTCGTCCCGGCGCGCGAACTCGAAGCCCAGGGCCACAAGATCCTGAGGCTCAACATCGGCGACCCCATCGCGTACGGCTTCAAGCCGCCAGCGCACCTCATCGACGCCTTGTACAAGGCCGCCGTCGCCAACGTCAATGGCTACACGGCGTCCGAAGGCGACCCCCAACTCATCGACGCCATCGTCCGCCGCGAGAAGCGCCGCAACAAGGTGGACTACGCGCCCACCGACGTCATGGTCACAACGGGCGTTTCGGAATCGCTGCAGATGCTGCTTGGCGCATCCATCGTACCTGGCGACGAGGTCATGATTCCTGGGCCAAGTTACCCGCCGTACGATTCACTCGTGAAGTACTTCGGCGGAACCCCCGTGCATTACCGCACGGTCGAGGCCGAGGATTGGCAGCCGGATGTCGACGACCTGCGCAAGCGCATCACGCCGAAGACCAAGGCCGTCTGCCTCATCAACCCGAACAACCCTACGGGCGCGCTCTATTCTCCCAAAGTCGTCAAGGCCTTCGCCGACGTCGTTGGCGAACACCAGGGTCAACTCTTCATGGTCAGCGATGAGATCTACGACCAGATGACCTTCGACGGCACCCAGAAGGCCAGCAAGGCTGTCGCGCCCGACGTGCCCATGGTCACTCTCAAT
Source organism: uncultured Halobacteriales archaeon (assembly GCA_964627625.1). Lineage (GTDB taxonomy): Archaea > Thermoplasmatota > E2 > JACPAO01 > JAHFTW01 > JAHFTW01. Next base: position 195,205 of record CAZVJB010000002.1, on the reverse strand, counting down.
GGCTTCTCCAAGGTGTACCTAGTCCCTGGCTGGCGCCTCGGCCACATGATGTGGAACGACCCGACGGGCTCGCTCGCAGAAATCCGGACGGGTGTCACGAAGGCCAGCCGCATCCGCCTGTGCGCCTCGTCCATCGCCCAGCGGGCCGCCGTTGCCGCCCTCGATGGACCGCAGGACCATATTGCCAAGACCAATGCGGCCCTCAAGAAGCGCCGCAACTTTGCCGTCAAGCGCCTGAACGAGATTAAGGGTGTCAGCTCCGCAAAACCAGATGGCGCCTTCTACGCGTTCCCTCGCATCGATGCCCTCGCAACGGCGAAGGGCAGGAAGACCTGGAAAGGCGACAAGGAGTTTGCCCTCGATTTCCTGCGCACGGAGAAGGTCCTCACCGTGCACGGGTCCGGATTTGACGCCGCGTCCGGCGCCGGCCACCTGCGCATCGTCATCCTTCCCGACATCCCTATCTTGGGGGAGGCCTTCGAACGCCTTGAGCGCTTCCTCAAGACTCGCCTTGGTGCCGCATGAAATTCCCCATTCTCGTCGTCCTTGGCGCCATCGCCCTTGCCACCTCCGGCTGTTTCGGTTATCCCCCGGACACCGTGCGTCCCGGCGATCGCGTGAGCATCGTTTACCAAGCCGTCCCAGCCGACGGGTCGCCAGCGCCGAACCCGTGCTACGTATCGGCTGTCATCGGGTCAGGCGTCTTTGGCCGCAACGTAGAAAGCGCCCTGCTTGGGCACGCACGCGGGGACGAGGTCACGATCGCGGTGACCAACGCGGCCGCGCTACCATGCCAGTCGACCGCCGTCCCGGCCGAAGTGCAACGCTTCCCGGCGACCCGCAGCGCGCCTCGCGAAGCCATGGAGACGTTTTTGGGCAAGGCGGCCGTCGTGGGCGAGATGTTTGTCCTCGACGGATTGAATTACAGAGTCTCGGGCCTCAACGCGACGACGGCCACGTACCGGATGCTCGGCGGCCAAGTTGTTGCACAGGCCCAGTTGGGACTCAACCTCTTCATCGACGAAGCAGGAGACGACATCATCGTTCGGATGGAACCGGATGGCTCAGCCGCAGTCATCCAAGGCCCCATCGCGGAACTGCAACTTGGCAACGGCAACTTCACCGCCATCGCCCTGCATGGCGACCAGGTACTGTTTTCCATCGACGCACCCCGCGCCCTTGGGTTGAACAAGGCCGCGACCGTGTCTGTGACCATCCTGGGAATTGGCGTCGGGCAAATGGCGCTAACTGGCGGCAACTACGGCCAACGCTGGTCCTCGCCGACCGCGCCTTCAGGCCTACCCGCCTGAGGAGGCCAACTGGCGAGACGGGGCCGCCAAGCCCCGCAGGGCCTGCACGGTCACTGCCACGTCGTGCACGCGCACAATTGCGGCACCCGCCCGCACGGCTTCGACCGCTGCGGCAACGGAGGCAGTGACCCTCTCCTGCGACACCGTGCCCTCAGCGCGAGCGCCGACGAACCGCTTGCGACTTGCTCCCACAAGGACGGGGCGCTCCATCGCATAGGAGCGAATGCCGCGCAGAAGGGCGAAATTGGCGACCGGGTCGCCGCCCGGCGGGTCGCCGAAGCCGAGGCCAGGGTCGAGAATGATTTGTTCGTCGCGCAGGTCGGCGGCGCGCGCCGTGGCCACAAGGGCCGCCAATTCGTTGCGGCACGCGGCCACCATGTCGCCATGCAATGCTTGGTTGCGCATGAGCACGATGGCACAGCCCGCGTCGCGAACTAGTGGCGCCATCGCCGCATCGGCTAGGCCGCTTACGTCGTTCACAAATGACGCGCCGGCGCCGACGGCAAGGCGCGCGACTTCGGCCTTGCGTGTGTCGATGGAGATGGGGATAGTGGCCGATTGGCGCCGAATCGCGCGGATAACTGGGATGACGCGTCGTGCCTCTTCATCCGCCGCGACCGGAATGTGGCCTGGGCGCGTCGATTCGCCGCCGACATCCAGAATGTCTGCTCCGGCGGCCAGCATCGCCGCGACCGCAGCTTCTGTGGCGTGCTCCGAGTCGAGGCGGCCGCCGTCGCTGAAGGAATCCGGCGTCGCGTTGAGGATGCCCATCACGAGGGGGCGCCGTATCTCCAAGGTCCTTCCGGCTGCCAGAGGAACGGTCCAGCCGAAAATCGGCGGAATCCCGGCCGGCGACCTCTGTGGCATCCTATCCATGGTTGCCGCGAATCTCGGCTTCGAGGGCGTGCGACAGTTGCGCCGTAAGCTCCCCCTTCTTGCCGTTGCCTACGGATCTGTCGGCAAAGCGTGTGACAGGCACGATCCCGCCCGTCGTGTTGGTAAGCCAGACCTCGTCGGCGCGCTTCAGGTCGGCCAAGGTCAATTGTTCGCGGCATTCTAGGCCAGCCTCCTCGACAAGTTCCAAGACAGCGTGACGCGTCACGCCGGGGATGGCGCCTTCCTTCTCGCCCGGGGCAAAGATAACGCCGTCCTTGAGGGCAAAGATGTTCGATGTGCTGGCCTCGGCGACGCGTTCGTGCTCGTTCAGGAGGATGGCGTCGTGAGCAGTGAGGGCGTGGGCGTCACGGCGGGCGGCCACGTAGGGCAAAAAGGACAGCGTCTTTACGGCCGAAAGCGGGCTGCGGGAGTCCTTGCGCTGCCGGGAGACGACGAGCTGGATGCCATTCGAATAGTACTGCATCGGGTACGGCTTGAATTTCTTGCAGAGGCCCGTGACCGTAACGCCCCGGCCCGTCCCAAGCACATCCTCCATTGGCCCAGTTGTGACCATGACGCGGACGTAGAGCTCGCCGCCGAATGCCTTGCGGCCTGCGCTGACGAGGGCCTTCACAGCCGTGCGAAACTCTCCTTCGAGTGCAGCGTCCAGGTTGATGGCGCGCAGGCCCTTCTTCATCCGCGCTGCGTGGTCGTCCAGCCGGAAGATGCGGCCGTTGGAGGTCCGCAGCGTCTCGAAGACGCCGTCGCCAAGCAGGTAGCCGCGGTCGTTGAGCGGCACGGTGGCCCTTGCCAGGTCCATGATGGTGCCGTCGATGAACGCAATCCCCTCGGCGCGCGTGTCGGCCGATTTCCTGGCGGGAGACTTCTTTGGCGTGGCCGTTTTCCTGGCGGGCTTCTTTGGGGTCATACCTTGGTCTCGAGGAATCTGTCCAGCAGTTCGAGGCCTCGGGGTGTACAAAGGGATTCCGGGTGGAATTGCAGGCCGAATGTAGGGTGCCGCCGGTGGCGCAACGCCATCACGGTGCCGTCGCGCAGCGTCGCGTCAACGGCCCATTCGGGCGGCACGCTTGCGGCGTCCACGACGAGCGAATGGTAGCGCGTTGCCGTAAGAGGCGAAGCAAGCCCCGTAAACAGGCCGGCCCCAACGTGGTGGATTTCGTCGGCCTTGCCATGCACGGGGCCGGCGCCATGGACCCGAACGACCGCGCCGGCGGCGCGACCAATGGCCTGGTGGCCGAGGCATACGCCCAGAATCGGCAGATGGCCGTCAAGCTCGCGCGCCATCTCAACGATGCAGCCGGCCTCCTCGGGCCAGCCTGGACCGGGGCTCAAGATGATGTGCGTCGGGGCAAACTCGGCCACGGCGGCCCGCCATGGAACGTCATTACGGACAACGCGGACGGTCGCACCAAGCAGCGCGCAATAGTCGGCGAGGTTGTGGACAAAGGAATCGTAATTGTCGATTACGAGCACGCGCTTGTCGGCGTGTCGGCGCGCGCCGACGGGCGGCTGCCAGGCCCCGTGCTTGACCACATCGCCCAAACGCGTTGCGTGCGCCGCGGAAGACCCGCCCGTGGCCGCGTCGAGCAGGGCCTGCGCCTTTCGACCTGCCTCGCGCCATTCACGGCCCGGGTCGGAATCGGCGACGATCCCGGAGCCCGCGTGCACATGGGCCTGGCCGTCGACGATTTGCACGGTGCGTATGAGAATATTCCACGCGGCATTTTGCGACCAACTCAAGTAGCCCGCTGACCCGGTGTAGAAACCGCGCGCCACTGGCTCAGCCGCAAGGATGCGCTCGGTGGCTCGGACCTTTGGCGCACCGGTCACAGTGCCGCCGGGAAACAGTGCTGCGAGCCAGTCGACGAGGCCGGTACCATCACGTAGCTGACCTTCAACGCGGCTTGCCAAGTGCATGACATGACTGTAGCGCTCGATGCTACCAGTCTCGGTGACGCGAACCGTGCCTGGCTTGGACACGCGGGCAATGTCATTGCGCACTAGGTCAACGAGCATCGTGTGCTCCGCCTGCTCCTTCGGGTCGGCAAGGAGTTCTGACTCCATCAAGGCGTCCTCCACCGGGTCCGCACCGCGTTTCCGGGTGCCTGCGATTGGGCGGCTTGAGATGCGGCCTTCTCGAACACAGAAAAGTTGTTCTGGCGAGCCGGAAACGACCGCAAAATCTGCGCATTCTACGAGGGCCATGTACGGCGACGGGTTGACGGCCTGCAGTGCTGCAAAAAGCGTTGGGGGGTCGGTGGCGCAAGGCGCCGAAAAACGCGTTGCCAGGTTTGCCTGAAACAAGTCGCCATTGCGAATCAATTCGATAAGCCGTTGCGCCGCCACCTCGAACGATTGCTCGTCGAGGCTCGTCTGCCATGACGGAGGCGGCGTGCCGGCGGCCGGCGATGGCGGAAGGGGTGCCGCAAGTTGTGCTTGCAGGTCCGCCGCCCGCGCTTGACACGCATCAATATCGCCTTCGAGGTCTGCACAATAGAGCGTCGCCGTCAAGTCTTTTCGGTCGAAGGCGACGACATCGAGACAGAGCCGCAATAGGGCGTCTGGACCAGCCCGCATCCCGGACTCCGTCGCCGCAAGACACGGTTCAATATTCTGGGCAAATCCAAAACCGAAAAGTCCCAGCCAACCACCCGTAAATGGGACGGCCTCAGGGTTCACAAAGTGGTAGCGCGCAACCATGCGGCGCAGGTAACCAAGTGGCTCCTCCCGACGGACTTCGACGGCGCCGTCCATCCACCTCTCTTCGATATCGTGCCCGGTGATTCTGACCTCAACCAGTGGCCGCAACCCCAAGAACGCAAACCTAGCCTCAGGATGCCGACCGTTGCCATCCAAAAGAAAGGGCTGGTGCCCGCCGGCGCGCAGGCGGCGATACGCCTGCACGGGCTCCTGCCACGGCACCTCCTGCTGCGCCTGAACCAAGCTACTGCGTCCCATGGATTTCCTCCAGACTCTGGCCCGTAAGATATGCAACGGCCTCGCCGGCAAGGAAAAGCGAACCGGCTACAACGATGCGCTCGGCGCCAGCGGCGCAAGCCATTCGAATGGCCTCGGCGACGTCGAGCGCAGCTGCCGAGCGCACGCCCGCGGCCCGCCCCGCCTCAACCAGACGAAGGGGATCAAGAGCGCGTGGGCTACGGACCGGAACCGCCCAGAGATGCGCCGCAGGCAGGAGCCACTCGTCAAGTGCCGTCGCCCAATCCTTGTCCGCGCAGAAACCGGCCACCACGTGGTAGCCGCTCCAACCCGTAGCGAAGAGATGGGCGCGAAGGGCACGCGCGGCAGCCGGATTGTGGGCCCCGTCCACAAGGATCTCGACGACGCACGGCGCAGCGCCGGGGGCCAAGTCGTCGGCCTGAACCAAGAACGTTTCAAGCCGACCAGAGTGGCGTGTTTCGCGCAGCGCATCACAAAGCGCCCGTTCCGGAATGGCAACACCCTGCTGCCGCAACGCCTCGACACTGGCCACAACTAGCGCCGCATTGTCGCACTGGTGGGCGCCCGGCAAACCGACATCGTAGAACGACTCACCCGTCGGACGCAGCAAGGCAAGCCCTACTCGCCCGGGCACGACCGTGTAATCAGGACGACGGTGGTCGACCATCGTCGCCCCCGAAGTCGCGACAATACTCACCGGCGCCTGCAACTCATGACTACGCGCCGCAATGACCGACAACGCCTGCCCGGTCGCCCCTGTCACGCAGGGCACACCACGCTTCATGATGCCCGCCTTTTCGAAAGCAATCTCAGGTAGCGTCGTCCCAAGGTGCGCCGTGTGATCAAAATCAACGTTCGTGATAATTGTCAAATCCGGCTCGACAACGTTCGTCGCATCCAGGCGACCCCCCATCCCCGTCTCAACCACCGCCCACGCAACACCCGCATCGCGAAACGCGACAAACGCTAGCGCCGTCACGACCTCAAAAAACGTCGCAGAATCACCAGACCGATCAAGCCCTTCCACGATCGGACGCAGAAGAGCCAGCCCCGACGCAACCGCGGCCCGCTCGATGGGCCGGCCATCAATTTCCACGCGCTCCGTGAAAGCCACAAGATGCGGACTCGTGGTGACACCCGTACGAAACCCACTGTGCTGCAACGCCCCCGCCATCATGCGAGCGACCGAACCTTTGCCATTAGTCCCCGCGACATGGACCACACGGTACGCGCGCTGCGGATCGCCAACAGAGGCCAGCAAGCGCTCCACCTTCCCCAGGCCAAGCTTGATGCCCAACGCCTGACGGGCGTACAACCACTCCAACGCCTCCTCGTAGGACCAGGGCAACGGAGGCGGCGACGGTGAAGGAAGATAAAGGGAAACGGGCCGCCCGGAGGCTCCTCCAGGAACCACGAGGCGCCTAGAGGATACGCTAGTATACTCGAGTCGACGCGCAAGGCGGTCAAGGCCATCGGTGAGGTGGGTGAACCTTTCAGAACCCTTCCGAATACCAGGCCCCCGAGACCAGGTCCATGTCTTGCCGTTGCAGCCAGGAATCCCCCGGCCCAATGTGGGCCTTTCCGCCCCTTATCGAGACGCGTCCTTGCGCAAACAAGTCCACGGTCCTTGGGAGGATTAAATGTTCCAGGTGCAGGATTCGTCGCTGCAATTCCGTTTCTAGCTCTCCCGGGCGCACACGCACGGAGGCTTGCAGAAGGACCGGTCCGCCGTCGAGGTCATCTGTCACGACATGGGTGCTGCATCCGGCTCGTTCGGCTCCGGCCGCTATGGCTTGGTGGACGGCCTTCAAGCCGCGGAAGTCCGGCAGGAGGCTGGGGTGGATGTTGATGATGCGGTCGGGAAACGCGGCACCTACGGCTGGGCCGATGATTTGCATGTAACCGGCAAGGACGATGAGGTCGGGTTGCTCGGCGGCAAGCACGGCAAGCAAGCGCGCGTCGTAGTGGGCGCGTTTTTCGCCTTCGATTTTTGGCAGCGCAACGACGGCGGGCACCTTCGCGACACGGGCACGCTCAAGGGCTCGAGCGTCCGGGTTGTCTGACGCGACGAGTGTCACGCGGGCTTGGACGTGGCCGTTTGCGATGCGGTCGAGGAGCGCTTGTAGGTTAGAGCCAGAGCCAGATGCAAGAACGGCAACGCGCAGCACGATGGGGCCGTCGATTCCGTGTCGGGTCATAAGAACGAATGCCGCGCCACGCCCAACGAAACGAGGGAAATCACGGAACGCACGAAAACCTGCTTGATGTTCGCCATTGACCCATTCCCGCAGTCCTCCGACGGCGGCGCCTTGTTGAAGGAATGGAGCGAATCCAAGGGCGCGGCGGCGCCGGCGAGCGCAGCGAGCCTGTGCGCGATTCCTGTTAGAGCGCTGCGCCGAAACGAACCACAGAGCGCACAGAGACCGCACAGCCGGTTCTGTGGGACTCTGTGCTCTCTGTGGTTTCTTTATCGGCCGCCTCAGGAACGAGGCCCGGCGGCCCACCGCATCGCACCGCGCTTCGCGCGGGCTCGATCGGCCAGACCCGGCTCACGCGCGGCGCCTGCGGCGGCCGCGTTCGGCCCCGGCCGGGCAGAAGCACAACGGGATGCCTAGGCTCCGCCTTGCTGCGAGCGATTGGTCGTGGACGTGCACGCCGCCGTCGGGGCAACTTCGAAATCGCCTCAGGACTTGGCCAAGCAGGTTGGCGGGAAGGGGGAGTCCTCGTTGTGCCCGCGCAAGCCCCATTCGAGAGTTGGTATTCAGTGTCTGAAACTCCTCTGTCCCGAGAACATCATGGCGATGCCTTTCTCGTCTGCGGCCGCAATGACTTCAGCGTCGCGGATGCTGCCGCCCGGCTGGACAATGGCTGCGACGCCGTGCTCGGCTGCGACATCGACTGCGTCGCGGAACGGGAAGAATGCGTCGCTTGCCATGACGCTGGCCTTGATGCGGTCCTTGCCCTTGTGGGTCGCGATGAACGTGGAGTCCACGCGGGCGGTTTGGCCGCCGCCGATGCCGACCGTGCGCGTCCCCTGGCAAAACACGACGGCGTTGCTGCGGATGTGCTTCACGCAGCGCGCCGCAAAAAGGAGGCTTTCCAATTGGGCCTTGGTTGGCCGCCTTTTCGTGACGCATTTCCAGGTTGTCACGTCGTAGGCTTTGAGGTCGCGGTCCTGCACCAAGAGGCCGCCTGTGACGCTGCGAATCTGCGTTCCACTGCGCGGGTGAGGCTTGCCGAGACCCGGCAGTTCCATGAGGCGCAGGTTCTTGCGCTTCTCCATATGCGCCAGGGCGTCCGGCTCGAAGCTCGGCGCAATCACGATTTCCAGGAATAGGTCGTCGAGCGCCCTTGCGGTTGCGAGGCCGAATGGGCGGTTGAGACAGACGATTCCGCCGAAGGGTGAATACGGGTCGCAAGCCAAGGCGTCCTGGTAGGCCTGCGTGATGTCGGTGGCGGACGCGATGCCGCATGGGGTCGCATGCTTGACGATAACACAGGTGGGCTGCTCCGGGAATTCCTTTACGGCTTCGATTGCGACGTCGGCGTCGAGGATGTTGTTGTACGACAGTTTCTTGCCATGCAACTGGCGCGCGTGGATGATGGAGGGCTCGCCGGCGTTGCGCGGTCCGGCTTTCTCATAGAATGCGGCGCGCTGATGCTCATTTTCACCGTAGCGCAGGGTCTCGATGCGATCGAAACCGAAGACGAGGTGCTCCGGGTAATCCGTGAGACCGAAACGCTTGGAAAGGACGCGGGCGATGATGGCATCGTAGCGGGCCGTGTGCTGGAAGGCGCGCAGGGCCAGTTCCTGACGAAAGGCGCGTGGAACGTCGCCCTTCTCGAGCGCCGCGGCGACGCGGTCATACTGGGATGGGTCCGTGACGACAAGGACATGGCGATGGTTCTTGGCGGCGGCTCGCACCAGGGTTGGGCCACCGATGTCAATTTGTTCTTCCAACTCGTCGAGCGCGACACCGGGGTTGCCCGCCGTCTCCTCGAACGGATACAGGTTCACGACGACGACGTCAATCGGATTGATGGCGTGCTCCTTCATGGCCTCCATGTGGCCCAGGTCGCCGCGCTTGGCCAGAATCCCGCCGGCCACCTTCGGGTGTAGGGTCTTGACGCGCCCTTCCATCATTTCGGGGAACCCGGTGAAGTCGGAAACGTCCTCGACGGCGAGGCCAGCGGTTCGCAGCGCCTTTGCCGTGCCCCCTGTGGACACGAGGTGCATGCCAAGATTCGCTAGACGGCGAGCAAAATCGACGACGCCTTGCTTGTCGGAAACGGAGAGTAGTGCGGCGGGGCCGCCGCGCGCGCGCGAGTCCACCTTGGCGGGACTCGAGGCTTTCTCTCCATGTACGGTCGGGCCCGCCATACTTACGTTGTTCCCATGTTGAGGACGTATTTAGGCCAGGAGGCGCCGTCCCAGTGGGGGATTCTAGCGGCCGGCTTTGCGGGCCGGGCCGAAGGCCGTATTGAGGGCGGCCAGAAGGTCGTTCTCGTCGGCGGAGGCCGCGCCATCAGAATTCACAAGGCCGCGCATCGTGACGAGCAACGGCTGCTGGAGGTGGCGTGGCACCGTAGCGACAGCTTCGGCAAAGACCGCGTCGATTCCCTGCCGCCGCACCCGATCACCGACAACCTTCAAGGCGGAATCCATGGTCTCGCCCTCCCACAGTTCGGGAAATTCCCCAAGGGTGGCCCGCAGCGCGTCCTGTTCCTCCGCCGTAAATGAGCCGTCCCCGTAGACCGCCTGTGTAGCGATTGCGGCCACCGCCTGTCCGGGCGTGAGCGGTCCAATTTGGCGTGTTGGCATGAACGGCCATCTGGGTCCCGGCACTTCAAGGTTGGGTGCCGTCGCGATTGGCAATCCAGGGTCATTTAGGTCCCGTCGGGCGGGCCCCGTGTTAGGCGTCGGCGTACTCGAATTGCTTGGAGTTGACCCAGGCAATTAGGTCAAGAGCGACTTCGCAGGATTCGGCGACTTCCGGGTTGGGATCATTGCGGAACCGCTCCAGCACCGGGATAGACGATTTCTGGCCGATGGCTCCGAGGGCTTCCGCGCATTCGTGCCGCACCATCACGTGTTCGTCTGGCTTTTCAAGAACCGCCGTGAGGAAGGGGACAGCGTGTTGGTCCTGCATTTGGCCGAGCACGTACGCCACTTCGTGACGCAGCAGGGCGGACGCGTCGTTGAAACACGCGGCAAGCGCCTCGACGGCTTCCGGCCCTCCGAGATTGCGCAAGGTGAAGACGCACCGCATCCGCTGGAACATTGGCAGCGAGGTATCCGTGAGCCTCGCCCGCAAGTCAGCGACCTTGCCCCGATGCAGCGCTGCGGCGCCATCCAGCGGCGGCGCTGGATCGACGCTCGTGTAGCCGGCGTCAGCGATGGTGCCGGCAGGGACGTTCCTGTTCATGTCTGATTCCAGCAGGTGCGCCACTTAGCGCTTGCGGAGGGCCACTGCGACCGCGATTGCTGCGAGAACCAAGAGAACGGGCGTAGGTGTTGTCGCGGCGCCGCCCGCGTCGGTGGCCTGCGCTTGCTCCGGGCTTGGGCGCAGCTCGTGATTGAAGACGTAGCCGTAGTCGCCAACGCCGCCGGTAAGCGCCGTGTAGTATGCAACGGTACCGCCGACGCGGGATTCGGTGTCGTAGCCCGCAATCAGGAGTTCTTTCCCGCCGGCTTCGGCTTCCAGCGCGGGCAGGCTGTCCGTCGGCTGGTGGTAGTGAGGGTACTCCTCGTCATGGCTTCCCTGGATGCGCATGCCCGCGTTGCCGCGTGCAATGAGGGGAACGTGGTCGCTGCGCCCGTAGTTGTCGTCGTAAATCCAGATGTATTGCTGGGGCAACGCAAGCAGGTCATACGCGACCTCGCGCACCAGGAATTGGTAGTTCGTGTTGTTGGCCAAGAGGCTGGCAAAATCGTCGCGCGACTTCAAGTCCTGATAGCAGCCGTAGCTGAAGCAGGCCCAATCGTTTTCTGCATGAATCGGCGCCGTGCGCAAGTTCAGGACCGCGATCTCGTCAACGTCCGTCAGGTTGCCGTACTGCACCCAGTTGTTGTGCGCCGGATAGTTCAAGCCGGGCATGTCGAACGATTGCGTCACGAGCACATCGACCGCGTCAGTCGCGTTGACACCCAGCAGTTGCCGCGCGACGGAGTCGTCCTCGGCGAATGCTATGGCTCCGAAGAGGCCCCATTCTTCGCCGTCATACCAAGCGAAGATCACGCTGGCCACGAGCGGTTGCTGGTCGCTTGCGGTCTTCATGGCGCGGGCAATCTCGCGTACGGTGCAGATGCCAGAGGCGTTGTCGAGTGCGCCGCCGCCAACTGTGGCCTCGCGCGTGTCGTAGTGGCCGCCGATTACCACCCATTTGTGCAGGTCGCGGCCGGGCAGGACGCCAAGGATGTTTGTACCGCCCGTGGGAACCGTGACACCGACGCCGGGGCCGCCGTCCGAAAAGGGCTGCAGCGCCGTCTTTAGACCTAGTTCGCCAAACACGTTTTTGTACCGTTCGAGAAACAAATCGTGCGTGGGCGTGCCCATGGGACGATAACTCGTCGGTGCCGCCGTCGTGACCTCAGAAACGCAGGAATGGATTGCCGCACCCGAAACGGCGGTGGCAAACGCTTGCAGGTGCCCCAATGTGGCCGCCGAGTCCAGTTCGAACGGCCGTCCGTCCGTCAAAGCGTCCTCGGCTCCCGGCACTTGCGCCTGCGCGGCGGGCAGGAGGGCCACGGCGGCGATAACCAGGGCAAACCGTGCGTGCATCGTGGCGGCCATCGTGGCGCCATCCTGGCCCGGCCACTTCTAGGCTGTGGTCCCGCGGGCTAGCGACGGACGACGAGGCTTTTTGCCGTCATTTCGCGCGGGACTGGAAGGCCCATGAGTTCAAGCAGGGTCGGGGACACGCTTTCGAGGGCTCCCGGGCGCAGTGTTGCCCCCGGGGGGCCATTCACAAGGATGAGGGGACTGGGATTCATTGTGTGCTTGGTGATTGGCTCGCCGCGCTTTCCCGCAACCACGTGGCACATCTCTTCGCAATTGCCGTGGTCTGCCGTAATCAGCGTCACGAAACCGAGTTCAGTTGCAACCCGGACCAGGCGGTTGAGGCAGTTGTCCACGAATTCGACGGCTTTCACTGTCGCATCCAATTTCCCGGTGTGGGCCACCATGTCGGGGTTGGCATAATTTACCACGACGAAATCGTAGCCGCCCGAGCCGAGTGCCCAGAGGAGTTTGTCGGTGACGTCGCCTGCGGACATTTCCGGTTGCAGGTCGTACGTCGCGACTTTGGCACTTGGCACCATCTCCCGAGTTTCGCCTTCGAACGGTTGCTCGCGGCCACCATTTAGGAAGTAGGTCACGTGCGCGTACTTCTCGGTCTCCGCGATATGGAATTGGCTGAGCCCCAGATTGGCAAGGTGCTCGGCGAGGCAGTTGGCAACCGTCGTCGGCGGGTAGGCAACGTGCAATGCGGGCCAGCCCGCGAAGGATTTGTCGTACTGCGTCATGCACACCCAAAGGACATCACGGACGGCGCGCCGGCCAAATCCCGAGAAGGCTTGGTCCATGAACGCCCGCGTCATCTGACGACTGCGATCCGGTCGGAAATTCAACCAGACAACAGCGTCGCCGGGCCGGACGGCTCCAGCGGGCTCAATCGAGGTTGGCTGCACAAATTCGTCATCCTTGCCGCCGGCGTACGATTGCTCCAACGCTGCGCGCACCGTCTTCGCCTCGCGTCCATGGCCTTCCGTAAACAGCGCGTACGCGGACTGTGTGCGTTCCCACCGGTTGTCCCGGTCCATCGCATAGTACCGACCGACAAAATCCGCAATGCGGCCGACGCCCGCCGCTTTCATCTGCCCCTCCAAAGTGGCGAGATACCCGAGTGCGCTTCGTGGTGGCGTGTCCCGGCCGTCGCCTATTGGATGCACCCAGACGTCCTTGACGCCGGTGGCGGCCGCCGCTTGGAGGGCTGCTCCCATGTGAGATTCGTGGGCATGCACTCCACCGGGCCCAAGCAAACCGATGAGGTGCAGCCGCCCTTTGGACCGCCGGATGTGGTCGAACGCCGGTGCGAGGCGAGAGCCGAAGGAGCCGTCGGCCACGGCCTGGTTGATGCGCATGAAGTCCTGGTGCACGACGCGGCCAGCGCCGATGTTCAGGTGGCCCACTTCGGAGTTCCCCATCTGGCCGACCGGGAGGCCGACGGCCGGGCCATTGTTGGCAAGCTCCGTATTGGGGCACGTCAAGCGCAGCCGGGCAAACGTCGGCGCGTTTGCCAACGCGAAGGCGTTGCACTGGTTCGTCGGGTCCCCCCAGGCAAAGCCGTCGAGGATGACGAGGAGGCCTGGGCGGTGGCCGCGGGGCACGCTTACGCCGAGCCGGACGGTGGCGAAGAAGCCTGCGGCCGCAACTTGAACGTCTCAAGCGGCTCGTATTCCGGGCCGCCCGGTCGCAACGCCGACCTGAAGAGCACAACCTCGTCAAACGGCGCAAGCCCAAAGGAGACCCCTGCCTTCTCGCTGAGGAATTTCGTCACATCGCGGCCATCCCGCAGCCGCGCCAGGGTTATGTGGGGCACGAAGTCGTGCCGTTCTGGCGGCTCGCCGAATTCCGCAGTCGCGGACACGACGCGCCGCGCAATGGCATCAATGCCCGGGGCCAGCACGCCTGCCCAGAGGATGCGGGCGCGGCGGCGGTCGGGAAACGCGCCGACGCCCACGACCTGCCCCGGCGACGCCCGGGCGTCAGACAGGCGCTTGCGCAGCGCCGCAATCGCGGCCGTAGGATCCTCGACATCGCCCATGAAGCGCAAGGTCACGTGCCACGCGCCATCGGGGACGGCCCGCGAGCCGGGAATTCCAGCTAGAATGGCGGCCGTACATGCGCTAAACTCCGGTAGCGGCGGGGCCGGCATGCCGACGAAGAGTCTCATGGAGTAGCCCCGGTCGGATTCGACCCAGCGGCCGGGCAAGCCCAGCCGCTGGGATTCCTCGGCTTCGCCATCGGCGAACCCGCCCGGGTCTGGACTGGCCGCGGGCGCTGCGCGACCCGACGGAGTAGCCCCGGTCGGATTCGACCCCACGGTCGCCCAAGGGCAACCGTGGGGATACCCTCGGCCTCCGGCCATCGGGCAAACCCGACCGTGTCGTGACCTCGCACATCGCTGCGCTCGTGCATCAGTAGCCCCGGTCGGATTCGAACCGACGTCAAAGGATTCAAAGTCCCCTATCCTTGACCGCTAGACTACGGGGCTAAGGTTCCTCCTTTCGTGCGTAAACCGTACGTTAGGCATAGGGGATTTGGGTATTGTCCAAGTCCAGCGGTTGACCCTCCGACTTGGAGGACCGCTATATACGCGCCGGAGCGCGAGTCACGCTTTGCACCCGGCCTGTTCCAATTCTCCAACTGTGGTAACCAGGGCGTGACATCATGACAACGGACACCGAAGAAACCGTGAAGCGCACAGCGCAGCGAATGGGCCAACTTGCCACGATGATTGGCCGCATTGGGCCGGCCAACAAGGATTTTGCAGCCGACCTGCTACGCCGCCGGCACCTGTCGCGCCGCGCCAAGCCGAAGAGTCTGCTGAACAATTGCAACAGCCTGGTGAGAGCCGACGCGAGCCTGCGCGGCACCCCTTTCCAGCTGGCGACGCCCGCGCAATGGCTGGGCGTAATCGCCAACTGGCAAGGTTCCATGGAAGACTCGACCGTCCAGGGACACGTCAATTTCATGCGCCTCGCGTTGCGCGACCTGCTCGACGTTGACAAACTTCCTCGCGCCCTTGACAAGGCCTTGTACGTGCGCCCCCCGCCCGAGAAAATCGTTGGGCGACTCGTCGCAGACGAGGACTTCGCTAAGCTACTTCTGGCCTGCTGCGACTCGGGCAAGCAGGCCAGCACCCTCCCAAAAACCGAGCTTTGGCAAGCCGTCTGCTGGGTGTCCCGCGACTCCGGGTTCCGACCCGAAGAAACATTGAGCCTCAACGTCGGCGACGTCGTCTGGGACGGCTTCCGCGGCGCCACCCTCAACTTACGTCCCGATGCGCCCGACTTGAAGACAGGAAGTCGGCCCGTCTACGTATCTCGCTGCGTGGCCGCCCTAAGGACGTGGATCGGCCTTCATCCCGACGGGACTAACCCCCAAGCCCCACTCTTCACGGCGGTCCGCGACCGATCTGGCCATCAAAGAATGTCGTACCAGTCCTGGAACGCAGGTCTCCGGAGGCTCGCCTTAAGGGCCGGCATCAACCACTCCACAGGCAGGAGCAAGCCGCTCACACCCCACGACTTCCGCCACACGCGCGCCACCGAAGCGGCCCGCGGTGGCTGGATGGAAGCTGAGCTTCGCACGTACTTCGGCTGGAAGACCGGGTCCGACATGCCTTCCCGATACGTTCGACTCGCACTCGGTGACATGCGAAAACGAGTACGTCGCGACGCCGGGCTCGACGACGGCACCTACGACGGCGCCATGAAAGCCGGAGACAAGGCAAAAGCCCTTGCCGCGCTATTGAACTCCATCATGTCAGAGAACCAGGACGGGTTGGGACAAAATACCAAAAAGTCCGGCCCGAAAGCCGACGACCTAACACCACCCCCCTGACACGCGTCCGCGATCCCCACGCGTGACGAACCGACGCCACGGGCCGGTAGGGCCGGTCGACGCCTGAGCGACGCACACCACGACCAAATCCAGGGGCGCGGCCACAAGCGCGCGACGGAACCGCGTACCGAGGACCCCGTCTGCGGCGAGCCAGAGGATGCCAAGAACGTACACGACGGGAATGAAATCCATCGTCGTCACCGCCAAAGCCGGCGCGTTGGGATTTGCCGAGACGTCCGCCGTCACCTCAATAATGAGCGGCACCGTGATGATCATCACGACGAGCCCAATTGTCGACTTCATGCGTTGCTGAATTGCCATAATTCACCTCCTCCGGTCTTCGTGCAGGCCAAGGCCTGAACCACTTGACTCATAGGAAATGACAGTAGGCACGAGGGGTTCTTCAGAACCAGGAGGGGGACGGAGAAACAACAGGAGGAGAGTGAACGTTAACTGACCTGATTCCACTTCTGCGGCGCAAGGTGGACAAGGAAGAGGCCCGCGTGGATGCGCTGCACGTTCGTCACATCCGAGGGCCAACTTCCGGGGGGATAGGACACACCTTGGGCTGTGCGGGCTTATGCCAGCACAAGCGCCACTTTGCCGAAACGGAACTGAACGGCGTGAAATGACCATTTGCACAACATGATAATGCCGCCCGGGCGAAGCCCTCCTTCGTATCACGGGCGCATCGTCGGGAGTCCGGGCTTGGCGCTCGAATTCATGCATGTCGTCGCCGGATGGCGTCGGCCAATCCTGGATGTCCGTGTGCGGATATTCTTGCAGTACCTTGCCCCGGTAGCCTGAATTGGTCAAGCCCTGCAGGTCGCGTCGCGTGCTGACCACGACGCCGTCGAAGTCCTCCATGAGGCGAACGACAAAGTGTCGTGTGTAGCGAGGAATGCGTTGGCGGTCGAATGGGACATGCCAGCGGAGCACGGATGGCGCCGTGAGTCCCACGATGGCGCCTACTTGCAGCAACCGGAAGTCGTGAACGTAGATGGCGTCTAGGTCGGGAGCCTGAGCCATGACCGCGTCGCCGGTGGACAGGTTGTAGCGTGGGTAGAATCGGAAATCCTTATTGAAATTAGCTTAGCAACACAGTTGGACTGACGGGGGCGAATGTGCGGCGGACGAAGTAACGGCGAGGTCGACCGGTCCTGGAAGAGCTGGCAGGGGCATACTGCATATCGTATTCAAGCGCAGCTTCCAGTGAATCCCGGGCAGTCGCATGCGGCAGGCACCACGCGGGCGCGCCTACGATGGGATTCGGCGGCTCAGGCCCGGGACATGCCGTGCCGCGCTATGCTTCCAGACTGAAGGGGCCGCTGGTACTAGCGCTGGGAACGGGCTCCACGCGAAGTGGAGGTAATCCGCCCTCGCCCTGCGTTCATGGAGTTGTCAAGAACACGAGGTTTCTTGGCGCGAGGATGGCGACACCAGAGCCTGCCGCCGAAGCACCGCTTTGTCGTGCTCGGCGCGGTTGGGGGAATGGCGTTGGAATCGCACCATGGCGGGCCGGCGCCGCAAGGGGCTGGCCCCGGCCCCCAACTGGTCCCGAGGCGAGCAAGGCCCGTTTCCGAACAACTATTTATACGGCGGCTTCTGGGAAGCTTCCGTCTGAGGGCGGCCCGGATCCCGCGGAGAGGCGACGCCGGTCAGCGTGGGCGCGACGCGTCGGCGCGCCCAGATCACGCGCCCCGCCGCACTGCCGTGCAGGGTGCCCCGCCAGGCGAGGAGGGTGGGCGCAAGAAGGCCGAAGCAGGCGCCGAGGGCTAGGCCAGCCAGCACGTCCCCCAACTGGTGGAACTGCAGCACCAGGCGGCTCCAGCCCATGGCCGCGGTCCAGACGCCGGCAACGAGGCCAACGGCAAGAGTCACCGGACGGCGGCAGGCCAGGCGCCGGGCGACCACCACGGCCACCACGGCCAGGACCGCGGCCGCGGCCGCATGGCCCGAGGGGAAGGCGTCCGTGCCGGGGACCGCGGCGCCCGGTGGTCGCGCCCGCTCGACGAGCCCCTTGAGGGCCTGCACCGTGCCGAGGGTGGCGGCGACCGTGACGAGGACGGCCACCGCCTCCGCGCCGTGCCCGCGCCACCAGAGAAGGATACCGGCCAGCGCCGCCAGCAGGACCGCCCAATGCGGCTCGCCGGCCTCGTGCAGTACCCACGCGGCACCAATGGCGGCCGCGGGCGCCCCGGAAGCCGCGGCCTCCACGGCGGGCTCGATGCCCCAGGCCTCGAAGGCGGGCAGCATTGCCGCCGCGGCCAGCGCCAAGATGCTGGCGACCAGCAGGGACGGCCTCATGGGGACAGCCGCCGCGTGTCCGGAGGAAGCCAACCCGACAGGGCGAGCTGGGCGCCCACCAAGCTGCCCGCCCCCACCATCGTTCCGGGGTTCATGCTGCAGTTGATGCCCACCTTGGCGCGGGGCCCGATGCAGACGCCGAACTTGCGCCGGCCCGTATCCATGGGGCCGTCGGGCCCCCAGGCGCGGATCGTGCCGGGCGTCACCTTGAGGTTGGCAACCTTCGTCCCGGCGCCCAGATTGACATCGGGCCCGAGGATGGAGTCGCCGATATAGTTCAGGTGCGGCGCGTTGGCCCCGTCCATGAGGAGGCTGGCCTTGACTTCCGTGGCGGCGCCAACGTGGCAACCGGGACCGATGCAGGTGGGGCCGCGCAGGTAAGCATTGGGGCCAACAAGCGCACCGGGGCCGACCCAGACGTCCCCCTCGACGTACGTGCCGGAGCGCACGAGAGCGCCGGCGCAGGCGTAGAGGCGGCCGCGAACGTGCACTCCCTCCTCGATGGTGCCGGGTCCCCCTGCCAACTGTTGGCCGAGGAGGGCTGTGAGGGTGGGCGCCGTGAGGGCCGCCTGCGCGTCGAGGAGGTCCCAAGGGGCACCAATGTCCATCCAGCCTTTGGCCGGCAGCCATCGCACTTCGCCACGGCGGGCCCGGCGGTTCACCAGGTCCGTGAACTCCAGTTCGCCGCGTGGAGACGGACGCAGGCCCTGCGTTTCTTCGAGGACCTCCGCGGGGACACGGTACATGCCCGTGTTGACGAGACGCGAGGGCGGGCGGGACGACTTCTCTGCCAGGCGGACGACGCGGCGGCCCGCCACCTTGAGGGCACCGTAGCGGGTGGCGTCCTCGACTCGTGCTGCCGCCAGGACGAAGCCCTTGGCGCTGGCGAGATCCGCCAACGTCGCGGGGTCAAGGATGGCGTCCCCCATCACCACGAGGGCATCCCCCTTGACGCGGCGCGCGGCGGCGGCAACCGCGTGGCCCGTGCCGCGCGGCTGGTCCTGATTGACGGTCAAGACGCGCATTCGTCCCTTCCAGGCGCGCGCCTCCTTGCGCACCTGCTCCGCCTGGTGGTGCACGACTACCCATGTCCGGACGGCGCCGGCCGCGGCTAGCCCGTCCAGCATACGGTGCAGCAGGCTGCGGCCCGCCACGGGCAGGAGGGGCTTGGCGACCTCGGGGGAGAGGGGTGCCATGCGGGTGCCCTTGCCGGCGGCGAGGAGGATTGCGTCCACGCCTGGGCACTGCGAGCGGGCGTGAAGAGGTTGGCGACGGATTCCCGTCACTCCACGGTGACGGACTTGGCCAGGTTGCGCGGCTTGTCGATGTCGCGGCCTAGGCTTGAGGCGGCGTGGTAGGCCAGGAACTGGCCGGCCAGGGCGAAGGGGAGGGCCGCGAGGAGCGGGTCCGTGGGGGGGAGGCGGACGATGCTGGCGGCCACGCCGGCGAGCTCGCCGGTGTCCCCTTGGGCGAGGACATGCACGGGAGCGCCGCGGGCGGCGACCTCCTGGATGTTGCCCAGCACACGCGGGCGGGCCTCGTCATCGGAGAGGAAGAAGACGCAGGGCGTCGCCTCGTCAAGGAGTGCGAAGGGGCCGTGCTTGAGTTCGGCGGAGCCGAAGCCCTCGGCGTGGCGATACGTGATTTCCTTGAACTTGAGGGCGGCCTCGTTGGCGGTGGCCACATGGGCGCCGTGGCCGAGGAAGAAGAGGTCCTGGCTCTCGGCGAGCCTGCGGCCAAGGGCGGCCAGCTCCGGCTCGAGGCGGATGACGGCGTCAAGGGTGCGGGGCATGCGCTGTAGCCCTTCCGCCACGAGGTGGGCCTTGGTGGGAGTGATTCGGCGCAGCGCCAGGCCGCGCTCGAGGGCGAGCAGGGCGAGGGTTGCGACCTGGCCGGCGAAGGTCTTGGTGGCGGCGACCCCGACCTCGGGCCCCACGCGGGTGAGCAGGGTGCCGTCGGCCATGCGGGAGAGGGCGCTGCCCTGCACGTTGCAGACGGCCAGCAGACCATGGCCTCGGGAGACCACGGGGCGGAGCGCCTCGATGGTGTCGAGGGTCTCGCCGCTCTGGCTTACACCGACGTGGAGAACCCCGTCCTCGACCACGAGGGGGCGGTCGCGCAGCTCGGAGGCGACGACGGCCTGGCTGGGGATGCCGGCCCAGGATTCGAGCATCCAGGCGCCGAGGCGGGCGGCGTGGAAGCTCGTCCCGCAGGCCACAAGGCGGACGGCCCGGACGCCCTGCCAGAGGGAAAGGTCCTGGTCGAGGTCCACGGCGAGAGGGTTGCGGCGGATGCGGTCGCCCAAGCACTGGTTGATGGCGGCTGGGGTCTCGTGCATCTCCTTGAGCATGAAGTACTGGTAGCCGCCGCGCTGCGCCTCGGAGACGTCCCAGTCCACGGTGAAGGGCTGCAGGGGCTTGGCGCGGCCCTGGGCATCGTAGAGTTGGATGCCTGCAGGCGTGGCGAGGCCGTGGTCTCCATCCTCGAGGGCGACCACGCGGCGCGTGTGGGGGACGAGGGCCGCCAGGTCGCTGGCAAACAGGGTCGCCCCCGCGGCCAGGCCGGCCAAGAGCGGCGTCCGGTTGCGGGCGAAGGCGATGGCCCTCGCCTCGGGGTCCATGACCAACAGGGCCCACGAGCCGTGCAGTCCGCTGAGCGTAGCTCGCAGGGCGGAGAGGGGATCGAGCGTGCGGCGGTGGCGCTCGTAGAGGTGCGCGATCGCCTCGGAGTCGGTCTCGCTGATGAAGGCGTGGCCGTCGGCCTCGAGGCCGGCGCGCAGGCGGCGGTGCGCCTCCAGCGTGCCGTTGTGGACGATGGCGAAGCGCCCCGTGCCGTCGACGTGGGGGTGCGCGTTGGCCTGCGTCACACCGCCGTGCGTGGCCCAGCGCGTGTGGCCGATGGCCAGCACGGATGCCTCGCCCGCAAGTTGGGGGAGACCGGCCACACGGCCCGTCTGCTTCACGACCGCGATGCCTACGCTTGGGTCGTGCCAGGCGATCCCGGCCGAATCGTAGCCTCGGTACTCCAGGCGCTCCAGGGCGTCACGGACGTGGCGGGGGGCCTGCTCGAGGCCGCAGACGCCGAAGATGCCGCACATTAGACAGCCACGCCCCCGTCCGGGACGGACTGGACCTGGCGGCCAGCGGCGACCTGGGCGCCGCGGCCGATCCGTCCTCCCGCCAGGATGCGGGCGTCGGCGCCGATGCGGGCGTCGGCGCCCACGACGAGTCCGGCGCCCCCTTCGAGGACCGCGCCGGCGCCGACCTCGACGCCGTTGTCGAGGACGGCCTTGCGGATGCGGACGTGGCTGGCGACGGTGACGTTGGAGCCGATGGTGCAGTCGGCGACCAAGGAAAATGGGCCGAGGCGGACCTGGTTGCGCAGGGAGGCGCCGGAGAGGACGGCGGCGCAGGGGCCGATGTCGCAGTTGTCGCCGATGAAGGCGGGGCCCTGCACCACGCTGCCAGCGCGCACCACGGAGCCCTTTCCGAGGTGTACAGCCCCCTCGAGGGTGGCGCCGGGTTCGACGCGGCCCTGTATCTCGCGCTGCTGGCTGGCCATGAGCATGAGGTGCAGGAGGAGGAGGTCCTCGACGTCCATGACGTCCACCGCCTCGCCGGGCTTGGCGCGCTCGATTCCCCACGGCCCGTCGTCGCGCAGGAGGAGGCGGATGGCGTCGCGCAGGCGGCCCTGCGTCTGCTCGAGGGCGTCGAAGACGCCGGCCGGCATGCGGTAGGCGCCGGCCAGGAAGGCGGCCGGCTCGTGCACCTCGGACTCCTCGGCCAGGGCGATGACCTTGTCGGCCTTGACGACTGGGACGCCGTGGCGGCCGGAGCGGGCGTCAGGGACCTCGACGAGGGCGGGGCCCTTGTGGCGCATGAGGCGGCCGACGAGGTCGGGGTGGAGCCACATGTCGGCCGGGAGGAGGAGGAAGTCGCCGTCGCTGACGAAGGAGCGGGCGTGCTGGAGTGCGTGGCCGGGACCGAGTTGGCGGTCCTGCATGGCGTAGCGCACCTTGACGCCGAAGCGGGCGCCATCGCCGACGAACGAGTGTAAGATGTCGTGGCCGTGGCCGCTGACGATGGTGACGTCCTTGAGGCCGAGGCTCGCGAGGTTCCGGAGAAGATGCTCGATGAGGGGTCTCCCGGCTGCGTTGAGCATCGACTTCGGCCGGTCGTGGGTGAGGGGACGCAGGCGGGTCCCCTGGCCGGCGGCGAGGAGGATGGCCTGCATTCTGGGATTGCCCACGATGGAGGAGACA
This sequence comes from uncultured Halobacteriales archaeon, assembly GCA_964627625.1. GTDB lineage: Archaea > Thermoplasmatota > E2 > JACPAO01 > JAHFTW01 > JAHFTW01. The sequence goes on along the minus strand of CAZVJB010000002.1, from coordinate 172,844 downwards.
TAAAGGCGTTGGATGCCAGGCCAAACCCCCTAATCCTGAAATGGGACTGGCCAGCACGCATCCTTGCCGGCATCCGCGACGAAGAGTTGGCCGAATCCGGGGGATCGCGTGCTCGTCGGGTTCTCCCCGCACGTCCATTGCCGAGTACGCCGCGGAATTGGGCGAAGCCGGTCCGCTACAACGTGACGAGGATGCCCGGTCGCCTCGACGGGTTCGCCCGGATGCACAAGCCACTCCTTGACCTATTTCCCGGGCCGCATGCCCAAGACGTCGCGCAGATTGTGGGCGAGAGTCACCAGGCCCCTTCCTGGTACGGGTCAAATGGGCGAATACGAAGTGGCAAGCTTTCTGCTCTGACACGTCAATGCAAATCTGCGTCGCTCGAAGGTGAAGCACTTGGGATGGAGAGGCGGCATGAGAAATCCGCCGCCTTGCGTCCACGCCGCCCGGCGCTGATCGTCGTCCCGCTGCGCGGCCTGCCGCGGAAGAGTGAGAGGCAATGGGCCAGCCCGATGACCGTGGCGTCGGAGAACCGAAGGTCCCTGCCGGGACGCGGCCGCGCGAACTTGGTCGACCGCAGCAGGAGCCGGCGCCCAGGAGCCCGAACGCCCGACGAGCAAGGAGGCCTCCACGTGGCGGCGCCACACCAAACCAAGGACCGAGACCCGTACGGCCGCCGCGACGACGTACCCTGCCAACCGCCTGTCCTCGTTAGCCGTCCATGCCGTCCGCCAACCACCGGCGGCGGCCGCCTCACGCGGCAAGGTCCACACGGCCACCGCCATCGACGCCAGCTGTCTCCGGTACGCCACCATCACGGCAGCAAATGTCCCGAGGTGCAGGAGGGGATCGAAGGCCACAGGGGCATCGACCCAAAAACGCATCCTGCGCGATTACGAGGTGCGCAGAGTTGCTGACCGGCAGCCATTCCGTGACACCTTGCAGCAGCCCCAGTAGGAGATCAAGGGCGCTAATCTCGGCCACGGGGGCGCGAACCCTCGGTCGGTTGACGAAGCAGGTGGGATTGTGGCCGCGAGTCAGCCCTGGGAGCGCCTAACGGGACCCGCGAACCTGCCACGGGCCTTGTCCAGGACTGGCACGAGTGCGGGCGCGCAAGCGAGAAGGACCAGCGCCATTGCCTGCAGGCGCCACCTGACAAGCGGTCCCGCGTCGGAGACGACCAGCCCCAGCAGCATGAGAAGCACGGCTGCCGCAGGCAACGTCAAGGCCCATAGTTGACGGATTCCACTTTGACGATAGGCCGTTGGACTGCCGACGGCGGCGACCAGGAGGACCGCCCAGGTCCAGACGGTGGCGAAGCCGAAGGCAATCTCAGAAGACGTCATGGCGCCCAAGGGAAGCGGGAACAGCATGGCAAGGAATGGGGCAATCACAATTGAGAGCAACAGCCCTGCGCAGTTTTGGAGGGGGAGGTCGGGCATGGACTCCGGGTAGAACCGCACGTGGCTGTCAGAATCGCCTTCGAAGCGCTCCTGTGCCACACGGTCGGCCAACCCGAAGGCGAAGCAGGACACCAGCACCAAAATGATGCCCATGAGGATGATGGACACGCGCATCTTCGCCGACCAGACGAAGGCCCTCTTCATGATCCAGATGCCAGGCGGAAGGGCTGCGGCCAACACCAACCCCTCCGAAGGCCTGTCGAAGGCTGCGAAGAGGGCCCATCCGGCAAGGAAGGCCCACCAGCGGGTGCGGTCCGCGAGTGCCCACACCATTGCAAGCGCCGCCGTAGTGAACCATGCATCCCGGAGTAGCTGGGTCGCGAAATACACCTGGGCAGGATCCAACGCCAGAAGGCATCCCGCGATGCCAGCGGCTTTGGCTGACGCAAAACGGGAAACGATTGTGAATGCCAATGGGGCTCCCAGCGCGCCGACCAGTCCCGTAAGAACGACCCCGACACCATAGCCGCGGCCGGTGAGGAGCTCGGGAACAGCAACGACGACGGCGAAACGCGGATAGGGGGGCAAGCCACCTGTGCCTTCACGCCACGATGCAACCATCTGCTCGGCCGCAGAGAGATAGAAGGCTGAGTCGGGATGGAAGATTTCGCTGCCCCGGACGGCCCAAAGAACCATCGCGGCACCCAACCGCATGACGGCTGCAAGGAGGAACAGCGACAACAGGGGATGTCCCCGCAGCCATGTGGAGACGAGATGCCATCGCGCCGTCACGGCGACGCCTCCGAGGCGGGCGGCGGACCGTCCATCAGCCATCCCGGAGGCCGGTGGCCCAGTGCCAGCCACGCCACGCCGGCCGCCGTCGCGGCCGCAAGGCCGATGGCGAGGCGGACGTGGATGGCCTGCGCATCAAAGGCCAGGACCGCAGCGGTAGCGAAGAACACCAAGATGGCAAGCGGTGCCGCCTCCCGCCACATCCCGCCATGGACCCGGCCGGTCCGCGTGGTCCAGCGCGCAAGCAGGACGATGAACGGGAGCACGAGGCCCAAACCCAACACCCAGGGTGGCGCCAGCCCAGCGGAGGCCGCAAGCATGGCACTGGCCAACCCCATTATGGCGGACCCGGCCACCCATCGCTCATCCCCCGTACCGGACAGCACTGCGGCGATGACGAGCGTCGCCGCGTAGGCCCCGGCCGCCAGGAGCGCCAACTGCGCCGGTCCGACCAGATCCATCCCGAACCCGAACCACAATCGTGCAGCCCATGGCCCTGAGACGAGCAATGCGGTCCCGACAACGGATGCAAGGAACAAGGCACCGCTCGTGATCCCTTGCGCCCACACTGGATGCTCGTCTGGTCTGCGCCGGCTGGCCGAAGGGAAGATTGCGACCCCGATCCCGTTTCCCAGCGGCTCGACAAGCCGGATGAGGCTGATGAAGGCCGCCATCGCGACGAAAGCGGCCTCATCGGGTCGATGCGCAGCCATGGCCAGTGGCACCATGAAGATGGAGGCGAAGGCCAGTTGGGACATGGTGCGAGCCATGGAGTAGCGGAGGCCTTGGCCGCGAGCGGGGCGTGGACCGCCGCCCCGGTGCCTCAACCATTCCGGCCAGAGGGCGGCAGTCGAGGTCCCCACGAGAAGAACCGCCGGCACGGCGATGAGGACCAGGATGGCCAGTCGATCCTCCAGGGGCCGTCCGATGGCTTCGAGGACTGCAAGGAGCCCTACCAAGGAGCCGAAGATGACGAAATAGGACAGGTGAAGGAGGTTTGCGCGGCGAACCTTGCCAAGGCTTCGGAGGGAGTAGCTGGAGATGTTGACCGCCGTGCCTCCGACTCCTGCGAGCACGGCAATGACCAGCACGTCGCCGGCGGCGTGGGGGCCGAAGAACAGCGTGGCCAAGCCTTCCCTCGCCACGGCCACCACGAGGAGAAGCGCCGCCCATGAGACGGCGACGATCCGGAGCGCCTGCCCGACCGCTGCGCGCAAGCCAGCCCCGCCCTGCCGCGCCACCTCGCGACCGACCAGCCATTCGGTCCCAAGGCTGCCGAGGAGGGTAGCCAACACCGCAACCCGCATCGCGTACACGAACACGCCGAAGTCGTCCGGAGCGACGAGGCGCGCCAGCGCACCAAGGCTGAGCGCGTGCAAAACCGTTCCTGCGACGAAGCTTGCGGGGGTCCCCATTTGGGCGACTCGGGCCCGCAAGACCCGCCAAAAACCAAGCAGCCCCATCGCAGCACGAAGCCCCGGCTCAGGCGAGCTCGAGGACTTCGCCTCCGCGCACGCTTCGAAGGCTTTGGTCCCGGGGAAGAGGCAGGTCCCTCACGCTGGAGAGGGATACGGGCTTCACATCGGGGGAGACGCGCCTGGCCAAGTCGTAGTGGGACACCTTCTCGCTGCCACATAGGTGCAGGAGGCCCTCCTCCCCGGCGAGGATCCTGCGGGACAGCTCCGGAGCCAGGCGGTCGGCGAAGACGCTTGTGGAGAAACGGTCCGTGAAGGCTCCGGGGTGCGGCCAGGGTGCCCGGGCCACGAAATCCGTGCGGACGACAAGGTGGCGGGCGACGGTGCGCGCCAACTGCTCCCCAACCAATTTCGTCAGGCCATAAAAGTTCACCGGTGCCGGGATGTCCTCCTCGGTGTAGTCGCCGCGGTCGCCGGCGAAAACACAGGCCGTGGAGATGTAAACGAGGCGTGTGGAGCCTCTGTTGCGCAAGGCCTTCACGACGTTATGGGTTCCTTCGACATTGTTGGCCCAGGCGCGAGCCCGGTCGCGTTCACAGCCACGCACGTCAACCCATCCCGCAGCGTGCACGACGATTTCGGGATCGTGCCGCGCTAAAGCCGCGGCCACGCTGCCTGGATCCGTGACGTCGCATTCAGTGTGGCTGGGCGCGGCACAGCCGGGCAGGAGAGGCACGAGTTCCCTGCCAAGCCGTCCGGTCCCCCCGAGAACGAGGATGCCTGTCATGGACGGCCCCAAGTGTACACCCTGAACCCGGCGCGTTCCATCCGGGTGCGGTCCCAGGCATTGCGCACGTCCACCGCGAGCCGCCGCCGCATGCCGACCGCCAAGGCTGTGGGGTCGAGTCTGCGGAACACGTCATGGTCGGTGGCAAGGACGACCAGGTCGGCGCCGCGGAGTGCCTCATCCAGCGGGACGAGGGGGCCCTTCGTCCGGTGGTTGTGTGCTTGCACAACCGGATCGCAGAGAGCCACTTGTATGCCCTGCGCGGCTAGGTCCGCGGCCAGGGCCTTGGCAGGACTCATGCGGTCGTCATAGACGTTGGCCTTGTAGGCGGTCCCAAGAATCGCGACCTTGGGCTGATCGGCCACGCCGGCCTCCGCCAGCATCCGGCGCACCTGCGTGCCGACATCCGTGACCACGCCATCGTTGGCGGCCCTGGCGGCGCGCATGAGGGGGCATGCGGTCCCTTGCCGTTCGGCTTGGCGGATCAGGTACCATGTGTCGACGGGGATGCAGTCGCCGCCCACCATGCCTGGCCAATGCGCCATGAATGCGAAGGGCTTCGTGGACGCCGCCTGAATCACCTCGTACGCATCCACGCCCAGGGCTGACAGGGCGCGGGCGAATTCGTTGGCAAGCCCGATGTTCACGTCCCTGTAGATGTTCTCCATGAGCTTGGCGGCCTCCGCGACCTCGGGGGACGAGACGGGCGTGACTGTTGCATCGAGGACGAAGGCGTAGAAGGCGACGGCATCGTCGCGTGCGCTTGCGTCCAGGGCCCCCACGACCCGGGGAACCTTGTGGTACGAGAGGGGGCCCGCCAACCGGACCTTCCGGCCATAGATGATTTGCGCGTGCTCCTCCTTGGGCAGGCCGGGGTTGTATCGTTCCGGGCAATAAGCGACCCGTGCGTCGAGCTGCCGGCCGGCGGCCTCCTCCAGTCGGGCCTTGAACCACCGCGTCGTGCCGACTTCGACCGAGCTCTCCAGCACAACGAGGGCACCATCCTTGAGATGCGGCGCCGTCGATCGCGCCGCAGCGGCAAGGAACTCCAGGCGGATGAAGCCGGCCTCGTCCACGGGTGTCGGCACGCAATAGAGGACGACGTCGCAGGATGCCAGCGAGGATGCATCCAGTCCGGCCCCAAGCCGTTCCAGCGGAATGTCCCGCAGAACGTCCTCGTACTCGAAGGCGACATGGCGCCCGTTGACGTCGCGGACGCGGACAGGGTCCAGGTCGAGGCCGGTCACCTGGAAGCCGCGTGCGGCGCAGAAGGTGGCAAGGGGGAGGCCGATGGTCCCCAAGCCAACGACGCCCACGTGGAGCTGTCCCGCGGCCAGGCGTTCATGAAAGGACATGAGACCGGCCCCTCGCGTGGTGGCTGACACTGGCAATTCCTTCGTCGAGTCCAATTGTAGGTTCATAACCGAGACCCTTTGCAGCGGCGGTCACATCGGGGACGCGGCGGTAGATCTCTCGCTCGGCGCTGCGGTCCGAGTCGGAGAAAGGCACTTGCTCCACCGACGAGGTGGAGCCTGTGACCTGGATCACCCGCCGAGCCAGGTCAACCATGCGGATTGGCTCGTCAGGATTCCCCACGTTATAGGTCCGTCCCCTGGCATGGGGTACAAGAAGGGCCGCGACGGTGGCCCGCGCGACGTCCTCCACGTGGCAGAAGGCCCGGACCTGCGCGCCATCGCCGTAGACCGTGAGCGGCCGTCCCTCGAGGGCCTGCTGGACGAACCGAGGGATCACAAAGCTGGGCCTCTGGGCCGGGCCATACACGCTGAAGTAGCGAAGGATGGTGGAGTCGCCCAGGGTCCGGACGTAGGCCTCCGCCGCCAATTTGGCCACGCCATACACGCTTTTGGGCGACGGCGCGCAGGATTCGGGGGTAGGCACGACAGCCGCATCGCCATAGACCTCCGATGTCGACGCGAAAACCACTCTCTGGCGGGCTAGGACCGCTGCGCAGACGTTGCGCGTCCCTAGCAGCGCCACGTCCAGCGTGCCGCGTGGATCCCGCTCGGTGGCCTCGACGCTGAGCATCGAGGCGAGGTGGACGACGGCATCGACCTCTGCCATGGCCGTCGCGACCGCCGGCGCGTCCAGCACGTTCCCGACGATCGACTGCATCCCTTCGGCGGCGCGCAGGTCGAACGAGACGGGTTCGAGACCATGGCGCCGTAGTTCGCGCGCCACATGCGCACCGATGAACCCGGCGCCGCCGGTGAGAAGGACACGCCTCAACGCGCTCTGCCCTCCATGGCCTGGGCAATGGCCCGCTCATAGACCCTGCAAATCGAGTCCCAAGAGAACACGGTTCGTGCCCGGTTCTGGTAAGCCGGGTCCTGGAATCCAAGGCGCTTCTCGGGCAGCGCGTTCAGCCGAGCCGCTAGGTCGCCTGGTCGGTAATCGTACAATGTCGCCTCGCAGTCGCCCAGCGCGGCCCTGATATGTGGGTTGTCATGGGCCACGATATGGCGTCCGGCCAGCATGGCCTCAATCGTGGACGGATTGATGCCTCCGGTGTGATGGCCGTCGATGTAGGCCCGGCAATACCGGCGCAAAGCAAAGAGCCCGCGTCTGTCACCATAGAGCCCTCCCGTGAATACGACTCGGTCGTCGGCGATTCGTTCCAGGGCGCGCCGGTACTTTGGGGCCCCTGGCCCCACCACGAGCAGTTTTTCGCGCCGGCCGCTCTCAACGTACTCGCGGACGATGTACTCGGTGAGGCAGCTAGGTTCGAGACGGCCCAGCACCAGGATGTAATCCTCCGGCCCCACGCGGTCCCGGAACGGCATGTCAACTGGGGTGACCTCGAACTCATCGGCTCCGTAGGCGGCGAAATGGCAGTCGATGCCATAGGTTTCGTCGAGGTACTCCTTGATGGCTGGCGAGTCCGCCACGACTGCGTTGGCGCTCCGCACGCCGCGCGACTGCAGGAGCCGGAGCCCCATGCGCAGATGCCAGGGGAATTTCGGCCGTTTCCACTCCATGCCGTCGGGGTTCAGTACGATTGGTACGCTGCGTGCCTTGAGGGGCCCCCAGAGGAACGAGGACGAGTAACCGAAGATGACGGCCACATCGACCTTCGGAGCCAGGGCCTTGTAGGCGGTGTGGTCGTATCGGAGGTCGCCACGGAAACTGTTGCCCCGTGTGAACGGCAATGCCTCAACGCCCTGGGGAACCCGCTCATCGGCCGTGGGTTGGATTCCCGTCATGCTTTGCACGAGCACGTGGTGGCCTTTGCGCGCCAGGTAGGACGCCAGTTCCCATGCCGTCGTCTCGAAAGCGCCATGCCGGGGCGGGATGCCACGGGTGCTAAAGATGCCAATCTCCACGACGGGCCACTACGTGGTCCAGCCTTACCACTTATTTGACCGTTAAGCCAAGGCGGCGAGCGCGAGCACCGCTCCGGACCACGCACCCTGCAACGCCCACAGCCGCACCGTCACCTGCTGCTCGCTGGCCCCCCGCCTCCCCATCGCGACGTGGGTGAGGCTGCGCACCGGGCCTTCATGGGTGAGGCGTCCCTCCTCAATCCGGCTCGCGAAGCTTTGCACGCTGAAGCGGCCCTTGGCCTTGAGGGCGAACTCGGCGACGTAGGGCACGAAGAGGAGGGCACCCCAGAACTCCACTTTGCCCAGGATGGCCCCCGCCGCCAGGCAGGCGCCGACGAGGAGGGTCATGGTGTCGCCGGGGAACACCTTGGCCGGGTACCAGTTGCTGTTGAGGAAGGCGAGCAGGGCCCCCGCCAGCGGGACCAGGATGACGAGGCCGAGCGGGTCGCCGACCCAAAGGCAGAGGATGGAGAGGGCGGCCGCGAGGATGATGCCCAGCCCGGCGCCGAGGCCGTTGAACCCCTCGAGCATGTTGAAGCCGTTGGCGGCGCAGGTGATGGCCAGGGGCACCAGGACCAGCGCGTAGGCCAGGCCGAAGTCCAAGGAGCCGAGGCCGGGGACGGCAACCCGTGTGTCCGCGACGAACAGCGCCAGCGGGATGGCGAAGCCCAGCGGCAGCACGGCCTTGAAGCGCTGGCGCAGGCCGACGAAGTCGTCGAGGATGCCGGTCATGCCGGCGCCGCTGACGGTGATGAGGGCCGCCAGAACCAGTGTCTCTTGCGCCGCGTCGAGCCAGGCCAGCATGACCGCCGCGAAGGCCCCCACCATGAACCCGGCGAAGACGACCAGCCCGCCCATTTCGGCGACCTCCGGTTCCCCCGCCTTGTGCCGGTCGCGGCCGACCATGCCGGCACCCCTGAGTTTCCGGATGGCCACTGGCGCAAGCAGGAGGGTCACAAGGCATGCCGAGGCGAGGCTGACGGCGTGCAGCGCCCAGGAGTCGAGGCTGCCCCAGGAGACGTCGAGCGGCCTCACGGGGTCGCGCACCCGGTCCGCCTATTTGTTTTTACAGGGGCCGCACCACACGCCCCGCCACATTGTACGCCGCCAGCGCCGCCAGGGCCGCAAAGGCCGCGACCGCCTGCAGGGCGAACATCCACCCGACCGGGTCCGGCAGGGCATGGCCGAACGCCGTGGGTCCCCACGGCGCGGCAAGTGCATTAAACGTCAGCTTGGCCAGCGGCAGGACCGTAAGCATGGCCAAGCCGGCCATGACCCCCGCCTCCCAGGCGGCCCGGGACCGCACCGCCGTCTCGTCCTGCCCGAGGGCCGAGAGCACCCCCACGACGTGCGTCCTCGATCGCAGCGCCCGCCGCGTCCCCAGCACCACCACGGCCAGCGTCGTGCCGAGGCTCACGGCGGCCAGGGCGAGGAGGACGGCGCGAGCGTCGCCCAGGGCGCGGTCGGCAAGCTCCGCCTGCACGGCCTCCCCGGCGCGGGGGATGGGTGTCGCCGCAGGGGTCTCCGGGCCCGGCGGGGCCGGACCGGACTGCGAGGCCAGGCGCAGCAGGGACCCGCCGACCAGCAGCTCATCCGCTGGCTTGTCCAGTGCGAAGGCGACCTCGTAGGTGCGGGACTCGCCGCTCTGCAGCTCGGCGTGCACGAACTGGAGGATGGCCTGGCCCCGCCGCACCTCGATGGCTTCGGCGCCTGCGGCGCCGCCGCGGTTGAGCACGGTGGCAAACAGGCGCCCCGACTGGCCGGGCCGCAGGTCGGCGGGGAGGATCCAGGCCTCCTCGACGGTGAGGTTGGCGGCATCGGAGTCGGTTCCGGCGTGGATGCGGGCCGCCGCAAACGGTCCCTCCGCCGTGGCGGCCACGGCGTCCTGCCCTGGAGCCGCGAAGATGGCCTGGCCGGTGCCGTCCGTGCTCGCCGTCGCCAGGGGGTCGCTCCGGTTGGCGGCGCGCCCAGGGGTCGCATAGAGGCCGATGGCCACGCCGGCCACGGGCTGCCCGTCGCGCTCCAGCGTCACGGTCAGGGGGCGGTCGGCGAAGGAGAGCGCTGGCGCCGAGAGCGCCAGGTCGGAGGCCGCGGTGGCGAGGGCGACCTCCGGGTTCACCTGCAGGCGCATCTCGCCCTCCGGCACCAAGAAGGGGACCGCGGCGGCGGCCTTCCCGTAGGGTCCGATGGTGAGGGTCGCGTGCCCGATACCTTCGCCGTTGACGCGCACGGCCAGGACACGGGACGCGGTGCGGGGGCCGAGGTTGACGCCCTCGATGCGCGCCTCCGCGACCTGCCCGGTGACCGGCCGCTCGGGGAAGACCGAGAGACCGACCACCTCGATGCGGCCTTCCTCGCGCAGCAGGGCCGCCTTCGCCTCGTCACTCTTGGGGCGCAAGCGCACCAGGGTCGCCTGGCCGGCCGGGATGCCCGCCAAGGCCTGGCCGAGGCCCGTGGCGCAGAAGGCCTCGTCCGCCACGATGCCGGACCCCTGCGCTATGCCGGCCACATCGGCCTGCACCACGAAGGGCCGGTGGGCGCCCTGCAGCGCGAGGCGGTCGCCGACCTGCCAGCCGTGCCGGGTGGCCAGGCGCTGCGCCAGGACGATGGATGAGCCCGTCGGCGCCTGCCCTGCAACGAGGGAGAGCCCGTGGTAGCCGGACAGGGCGTCCCACTCCCCGCAGCGCAGCACCACCGGCTCGCCGTCGAGGATTGTGGGCGCCAGGGTCTCCGCGACGATGGCCTCGACGGCGGGGTCGTGGCCGAGGACCTGCGCGGGCGCCGCGGAAACGCCTCCGCCGACCTCAAGACCCCTCTCCGCCCCCACGACCCACTCGCCGGGGCCCCCCACCATGGTGGCGGGCACCTGCCCGGCGGCGAGGGGGAAGCCGACGTCCACGGCGAAGAGGGCGGCGCAGACGAGCAGGATGGGCGCGAGGCGCGTCCCCAGCACGAGGGGGCGGGCCATGAGCGGCAGGCGGAGGTGCCGCCCGAGGTCCGGGCCTGGCGCCTTGCGGAGCGCGGCGTCGATGCGGCGCGAGAACCCGGCCACGGCGGCGAGGCCGGCCACGAGCGCGGCCGCAGCAGGCACCAGGGCCGCCAGCACCATCCCCAGGCGCGGGAACGGCACCGGGTGGAACAGGGATCCCCCCCGCGCCCACAAGGCGAACGCCACCGCGAGGGCCAGCGCCGCGCCGGCCGCGGTTACCAGGAGGATGCGCGTCGCCAGGAGCAGTCGGGACTGCCGCATGCCGCCCAGGGAGGCGAGGACTGCCGAGGTGTGGAGCCGCTCCTGCACCTCGAGGCGCGCGAAGACCATGGCGACCAGGCCCACGGCTGGCAGCGAGGCCAGGATGACGAACCCGGTGGCGCCACGCAGCTCCTCCGTCGTGGCGGCCTCGAAGGCGTCGGCGCCGCGCGCCGGCAGAGCCGTGAGGGCTGCGTCGCTGGGCGCCTGGTCGACGATGGCCGCCACGGCAACGGCGCCAGGAAGGTCGGCGGGGTGGGCAAGCAGCCGCCCTGGAGCAAGCAGGGGCCAATCCTCCGGTGGCCCGTCCACGACCAAGGCCTGCCCGCCCAGCGTTGCGGGGCCCCAGGCGCGGGCGTGGCCCGGCTCGACGCGTGCTGGCCCGGCCACGAAGGCGGCCCAAATCTGCCCGTCCACGACCCACTCCGCCACGGCCGCCCGGGGTGCGGCGATTCTGGATAGATCGAGCGGCCCCCCGTCGGTCCGGTACACAATCCACCCCTGCGACGCATCGAGCTGCGGCTGCAGGCCCGAGACGACCAGCGTGGCCGCGAGCGGAAGCAGCATCGCGGCCGCCATGCCCAAGGCGCCCGCGGCAAGCCGCCCGTCGGGTTTCCAAGCCAGGCGCGCCAGGCTCACACGCGGCCGACGCTTGCTTGGCGGAAGAAGGTTGGGACGGGCGAACGTTATCATGCGGGGGCGCGTCGCCAAAACGTGGAGGCCCTACGCTTGGCCGACGTCGGCTTGGACCATCCGGGACGGCCCGGGGTCCTGCGCGGCGTCTTCCTGACGGTCAGCCCCGGCGAAGCCGTCGTCGTCGAAGGCCGCAGCGGTTCGGGCAAGTCCACGCTCCTCTCCGTGGCTGCCGGCCTCCTGGCACCCACGGCGGGCACCGTCGAGGTCATGGGCGAGCGCATGGACGCCCGCGACCCCGAGTCTGCCGCCCGCCTGCGCGCCCGCCATGTGGGCCTCGTCTTCCAGCACCTGCACCTGCTGTCCGAGCTCACCGTGGAGGAGAACGTCGAACTCCCCCTGCGGCTGCGCCGCACGCCGCGCGCCGAGGCCCGCGTGCGTGCGCGCGAGCTCCTCTCCCTCTTCGGCCTCGCCTCCTGCGCGCCGCGGCACCCGACGAGCCTCTCGGGGGGTGAGCAGCAGCGCGTCGCCATCGCCCGTGCCCTCGCCGTCCGTCCCAGCCTGCTCCTCGTCGACGAGCCGACGAGCAACCTCGATTCCGCCAACGCCCTGCAGGTCGCCGAGGCCCTCCGCCAGGCCGCCAAGGCGGGCGCCGCCGTCCTCGTGGCGACGCACGACGAACTCTTGCACCGCGTCGGGCGGCTCGCCCGCATCGATGACGGCTGCCTGGAGGCCCGCGGTTGAGCGCCCCCACGGCCCTCACCCTGGACGGCGCCGGCGAGTGGGTCCACTTCACCCTCGGCACCATCCTCTTCCTCCTCCCAGGGCTTGCCGCCGCGGACCGCTGGATGCCGGGCCGCCACCGCTGGCTGTGGAGCCCGCTCTGGTCCTTCACGCTCCTGGTGCTCACCGGCATCCTCCTCGACTACGCGTTCGGCTTTCCCGTCACCGAGGCGGCGACCATCGCCTTGGCGCTCCTGCTCGCCCTCTGGATCGGAAGGCGGCGCGTCGCGCAGGCCGTGCGGGCGCTGCGGCGGGGCGCGCGTCCACGGCGCGTCGCCCCCACGAAGCGCCAACTGCTGCAGGCAGGGGCACTCGCGGGCGTCCTGACCCTCGTGGCCCTTGTGGCCTACATCCCGCACATGCCGGGGCAGGCCAATGAGCCCGCCCACCCGTACGGCGGCCTCGCCTGGCGCGCCTGGGACGCCGCCCAGGGCAGCGACTACCCCTACCCCATCCACGTCGACGAGCACATCCACATGGCCCGCATCGCCGGCATGGTCCGGCAAGGGACGGTCCTCAGCGACGACCCGTACACGGGCGAACCCGAGCCGGGAGAGCTCCTGACCGTGGCCGGCATGCGGGGCGAGCGCGGCTTCCAGCTCGGCATCGCGCAGCTGCACCTCCTCACCGGCGCTTCGCTGCCCACCCTGTTCCACTTCCTGCCCGCCTTCTGGTCCGCCTACCTCGCCCTCGCCCTCTTCCTGGCGCTCCGGCCGGCCCCGGGAGCCCTCGCCGCCGCCGCCTTCGTCGCCATCCTCCACACGACGCTCCGTTTCATGGGACCCGCCTTCCTCATCCCCAGCGCTTTCGGCCTGCCCTGGCTGCTCGGCGTGCTCGTCGTCGCGGCCAAGGGGCAGGGCCCCGCCCGGCTGGCCGGCCTGAGCCTCCTCATCACCGCGGCCTTCTTCATGCACCTCGTGGACGGTGTTCTGGCCTTGGCCGTCGGCCTGGCGACTGCCCTGCTATTGAACCTACCCGTGCTGCAGCGGCTGGCCCTGGCCGGCACCGTGTTGCTCCCCTTGCTCTGGGTGTGGCCGTCCGCTGGCAATGACATCGTGGCGGCCGTGTCCACCACGAGCACCCTGCCCTTCGACCGGCATTACTTCCTCACGCCGGGCCTGCTCGTGCTGGGATTGGCCACCGTCGGCGCCTTCGCCGCCTGGTACCGGATGCGCGGCCGGTTCGACCCGGCCACGCTGCCGCACCGCGTGCTCGCGGTGCTCGCCTTGGCCCTCATGGCCTCCCTGGCCACCTCGATCCAGGCCGGGCACAGCAACGACGCCACCTACAGCCGGCTCGTGCACTTCTTCTTCCTCTGCCTCGCCGCGCTGGCCGGGCTCGGCGCCGCCGCACCGCTTCGTCTCCTGGTCTCGCGCCTGGCGCGGCCGCGCTGGCGGCCGCTCGCGGCTGGAGCCGCTGTCGGGGCTACCGTCCTCCTGGCCCTGGCCCACCCCCTGCAGGCCCACATCGACGAGCAGTACTACGGTGTCTTTAGCCCCGCCGCGTGGGAAGCCGCCGGCGCCTTCGCCCAAACGGGCGCGGGCAGTGAGGATCTTTTCCTCAGCCATCCGTGGCAGGCGCCCGTGTACAACTCCGTTACGGGAGCTCGCCCTTATGCCGTGCTGTTGCCAGGTGCACCCCCCGTGCGAGGTGAAGACTACGTCTACTACATGGAGAGCGGGGGCGCAAATGCAACATGGCTCCAGGAGCGGGACATCGACTACGTGGTAAGCGAGCAGCCCCCGAATGCGCCGCACCAACGCCTCGCACCTGGAGTCTACCGATTGCTTCCAGCCGAGTCGGCAGCGGCCGTGCAGTATTTCTAATGGGGTAGCCTGCCCGACCGCGGTTACTATTTCATGTCTGTCTTCCGCAACGCCGCGTTTGCCCTGGTGGCCGTCGGCCTCCTTGTCGTCGGTTTCCTCGTTCTAATTCCGACGAACGTAGCCGCCACGGAGGTCCGATTGCAGACTGGGGACGTCGCCCCTCTCGTGATTCGAACCGATAACCCCGGCGTGGTAAGTGACGCGTATTCCTTCGATGTCACGGTTCCCGTCCACATTGCTGCCGGCGAGCATATCCCGCTCAATTACGCACGAGTCCTCGTCGGCGCATCAACGGCAGGCTTCGTCGGTGGCGCCTTGTCGCCGACCCTCTGCGACCAGAACACGAGCGGGACCGGTACGGCGGGAGTCGGGGTGAGCATCGTCTCTATTGCGGGGGCATCACCTGCGACAGCAACCTTCTTCGGCTACGGCTACACGATGGCGGTGAACGGGAACGGCTATGGGTACGACTTCACTGGCAAGACCCAAGTTGATTGGGTCGCCACCCACGGTTCCGCCTCCGGTGTCGGCTACGGTTATGGGTATACCAGTGGCGTGACGGTCACCGTCACCTTGCGCGTCACCGGCTGCATCGGCCCCGTCGGCTCCGCGGCGCCGTTCGCCTTCACGGGCGCGAATCCCCTCGTCGATTTCCGCGTACAAGTCTTCGTCGGCGGCAGCGCCGGGCAGACCCATCCCAGCGCCCCGGTGCATGCCCTCCTCTTTGACCCCAACTTCGTCGCGACCACCACGCCCAACGCAGCCGGGGGCACCACGCCCCAACCAGGCCCCAGCAGCGCCTCAGGCGGCGTGGAGAGCTTCTCCTGGGTCGTCATGGACACCGACGGCGACGGCACACCTTTCGAACCGGTGGCAGCCGGCACCATTTTTCCGGTCATTGCGTTCCCTTTGAACTTGGGGCCGCACCAAGCCATATCGTTCCAACTCACGGCGACACAGCAGCTCCCAGCCGGCACGCAGATCCTGTTCAGCTTCCAGGACGACGGGACCACCCAGTCCCTGACAGCGCCACCATTCAACATCAACCCGACGCTTCTTGCTGTGCAAACAGGGAACATCCTGCCTTCCAATTTCTTCCAGATCCACCTGGCCCGCCCAGGCCTGCCCATTGCCAGCACGAGCGGCGTTGTTAGCCTTGACATCATCTTCGGCGTCCCACAGGCATACTTCGCCGCAACGGGGACATCGCAGGCCCTCTTCAGCCTCAAGGGTTTCAAGGACGATGGCACGCTGGAGTCCCCCCAGCCCGCACGGACGGCTGGACCGACCCTCGTCGGCACAAGCAACCAGTATACATTCCGCATCACTGCCTTCAGCGCCTTCGCAGGCCACGGCGCCGTTGCCGGTGGCGGCGGTGGCGGCGGCGGAGGGGCCAGCACCACGACGGGTGCCACGACAGGTACGCCGAGCACGACTTCGACCACCGTCACGCAGAATCCAACGGATGGAACTTCAGCTCCCCTGCCGACTGACACCGGGACAGGCACAGGTACCGCCCCACCGTCGACGGGGCCAGGCACATCATCGGCGCCCACAACGCCCGACACCGAAGGTGGCGGCTTCCCAGGCTGGCTCATTGCAGTCCTGGTCATTTTCGGCGCGGCGGCGATTGTGGCCGTCGCCATCGTCTTCGGCCGCCGCTTGAGAAATAAGTGAGGGCCCAAGAAGCCAGTCTGTAGGCGCGGCCAGGCCGCGGCACAATGCGAGGGCACGCCGTTGTACTGACGCGTTATCACAGACGGCGTCCGTGACGAGGCGTTCGAGTTCATGCGCAAATGAGGCAAGGCGTCCCTCGCGGACGAGGGGGCGCAGTTCCGGGCGGGCTCGCAGAAGGAAATCCAAGGCGGCATTCATGCGCGTGCTGGCGCTTAGCTGCGTACAAGCAGGTTGGGGGGACCCGCGACCCGGCTCAGCCAGCCTATCTTCCCCTAGGGTGGCAATCCGAGCCTTGCTAGTTCTTCTGCCGGGACCTCGTAGTATTGGCTGGCTTCCATGCTGGCCACGACTTCGAGCGCTTGGGCCGTCGTCAGTCCCGTTGCCGTGACGAGGTAGAGGGGAACCCGGCCGACCCTCGTGGTCTGGGTTCCGTGCTTCTCGCAAGCCGTGCGGTAGTTGCCGTCAGCAATGAAGATGCCCGCCATGCCCTTCGACCATTGAGCCGACTTGAGCGGCGTTGCCACTGCATTCGCTGATGCCACGGCTTCTTGCGCCCCGACAGTTCTGAGGAGCGTCGCACCCTCCTTTGTTGCATTCCCTTCGAGCCCCATGACGTTCTCCATCTTGAGAGCATAACTGGCCTCCCGCCGCAACTTGTAGGAGCACCGAAGCGTGCAGGGCGCAGCTGGTCTAGGGTGCACAACACACCTTTTGTGCCGACATCGACCGGTGGCAACCCCCTGCCTTTCTTGCACTGAAACGCAAGCCGGGCCGGGGGACCTGGCATCCTAATAGCTCCGCGCCGCTCGTCGGACGTGGACGCGCCAACATCACCACAGGACCCCCGAATTCTGCCTGATGCGGAACCCCTGGCTGCCAAGGTGCTGGCAATCGTGTCGCGAAACTGCGACGAGTGGTCCAGGGGCGACTGCCAAGTCCTGCTAGGCCTCTACACGCCCGGCGAGCCTAGAAATGCCATGGTGAAGCTGATGGCCTTCATGGACACGATGCGTCACCAGCATCCTGACCTCGACGGCTTCTACTATGGGCCCGAGCGCCTCCTGCGCTTGCAGCTTGCCAGTCGTGTCGATTGGAACCAGCTTTACAATCGACGGACGAGGACGACGTGGCTTGCGCGCCTCAGGGGAAAGCGACTCGAGGCATCCTTCGTCAAGGAGGTTCGCCATCAACTTGACGGGGCTGACGGCGGCGCGCGTCCCTGACGGCGTATCCGGCAGGGGGCGGCTTCCCCCTGCACCCCCGCCGACGAGAAGAGTTGGTGTGGGTTGTCGAGCGGAGCCGGCCACCTGCGCCGGCTCCGGCCCACTACTTGCGCCCTGGCCTACCGGCCGGCGCCGGCCAGCCATTCGCACGGCAAGGTGCAATGGCAGGGTTCGGCACGGCTTGGCTCTCGTCGATGCTGACAGATTGGCGCGGCAATGTCCCAGCCCGCCGAGGACGCGTCCTATGGTCGCGGCCTGCGGCGGATTCTGGTTGCGCGCTGGGTTTGGCACCCCTTGGTTGCTTGTCCGTTGCGGTCGTGCTGGCGTGTGGGGTGATTGTCGGGGGCAATCGGCCTCAAAGCTTGGCCCTACGGGGACTCATTCTCCCTGGCGGTGCCTACGGCGATGAAGCATCACTCATTCCCGGCCTAAGCCTCCCATGGCAAACCGTGGATGGCCTGAATATGCCCAGTAACTTCCCTTTCAGATACGTCTGGGCAAGTCAGGCCTCCCGGATTCTGCCACGAGTCGGCAACGGCCAGTCATGGTGAGGCTTCTCGCCTGCGGCACACGCCAGTGAGATGGTCCCCTCGGGCCGAGTCGCTTTCGAGGCCTACAATGCCCTCGAACAACACCCCGAACGCCAGTACTACGACCGCCCCGGACTTCAGCAACTACAAGTGGGTGCCCGGAACCCAGCGCTTCGAATCCGCCTGCGTAAGCCGCGACCTTGTGGGCCGCGTCTACCTCGGCTTGAAAGGCTGGGACAAGAAAAGCCGCGCCATGGGCTACATCAACATCGAACTCGGCGCCGCCGCCGTGCAGGATCTACGGACCCTGCTCGACCTAGCTGAGGCCGGCGAATGGCCGCCGATTAAGCCGGCGCCGCTCGTTGCGCAGGTTCGCGCCGACGTGAAGGCCGCCGCCCGCGCGGCCCTAGAAGCAGCCGCCCAGGACCTCGCCGTGGTGGCTTGATGCCCGCCGAAAGTGACGGCCACTGTCCGCATTGCGGCCGGCCGACGGCGAGCACGAGTGATTGCCCGCATCCGGCTTGCCCGGGTCGGGCGGTGTTCTGATGGAACGCGTCCGCGCCGGCAACGTGGCGGCACATCCGCGTCGACAATTGATATTGGACACGTTGGCTGCCCAGCCGGGTCTGGGGTTTCGTCGCTTGGCGGCGGCAACGAATATTTCGACCGGTTGCTTGGCGCATCATGTCCGGCTGCTTGCGCGGTTTGGCTTGGCCTGGACGGCGCGCCAGGACGTTCGGTTGTTGCACTTTGCGGGTTCTCGGCCGCCGCCTGAGATTGCAAACCGACTGGCCGCCATGGCTAATCTGACGCCGAAACAGTACGGCGTGCTGCGTGTGGTGGAGCGGCTTGCGCCGGTCTTCCAAAGCGCCGTTCTTGATGCGCTTGCTTTGCCGCGTTCATCGTCCCAGCACGCCTTGGGCCGCTTGACGGCCGTCGGCCTAGTGACGCGCCGCACCTTCGGCCCCCGCGTGGTCTACCACGTGACGCCTCGCCCGGCCTGGTCGGTACGGGACGTCGCTCCCACGATTGCGGCCGTTTTAGCCGCGGAGGTATCGGCGTGAGGCCGAACCCGAAGTTGGTCGCAAACGCCTTCGCCGCAAAGCACGGCCCTGGCCCGCACGAGCCCGGCCTCGTGCGCATGTACGCGACGGACTACTTGTTGGACCACGAAGAGGCGCACTACATGCCCGTCTCCTACATGCAAGCCTTCGCCGAGGAAGTTCTTGCGGCCCTGACCGTTCCGCTGGCCAGGTGGTGGGAATGATGGCCGCCACCCTTGCGCGCCCAACAGTGGTTTCTCCTGATGGCGGCGTATGGGGGGCGGGCCATGGAGGGCGGCCTATGGCACACCTGCCCAAATGCCGCATAACGGCTGCCAACGGACTACCGCAACTCGTTGGCCACGTCGATGGCCAAGTCATTGGCGCAGCCATGCCAATAGTCCGTGCCATCAGCCCGCCCCATCGGGCCGTGTCTCCTGATGGCGGCGTATGGGGGGCGGGCCATGGAGGGCGGACTATGGCACACCTCCCAGCAGCTTACCGCAACTCGTCGCCGCGACTCGTCCAGACCAGAATCAAATGCCAAGCCAACCCTGGATGGTTCCTGGCGTTTCTCTTGCGGTTGAACTTCTTTGAGGGTCAGACGCGTTACGAGCGGTTCTGGCGCATTTTCCCTGCCGCCGCCGCTTACCCCCTCCCGGCTCGTCCGGGCTTCACAGCCAACGGGCAAACCGACGGCGCGGGCTACATGATGGCCTGCTGGGTGCCCGGCTGGTCGAAACCGACGCAGCTGCGACACATCGACAACCGATTCATACCCGTACGCTGGGACGGACGACCCGACCGACTGGACCCGGCCTTCCCGGATCCACGGAAGGAAGTGGAAACACCTATGCCACCCGAACCACTACTGGTCCAAAGGAGGCTACTATGAGAATCACCCCCGTCCAACTGGAGAAAGAAATTGGTTTGGCCAATGATTCCGTGGTCTTCGACTGCGTAAACAAGATTCCTTTTGTTTGTGAAGTTTCTGAAACCCGCGCACACGCGTGTTTCCACTCTCTTTCCCTTGCTGGCCTATACCTTCGCGTACGTCCGTATGGCCCCACACTAGTGGGGCCTCACAGCCGTCCGCTACGTCTAGTCCGCAAGAAAAAAGCGGAACCCCCCGAAGCCCTGTTCCGAACCTCCCCCACCCAAAATATTTTGTTTAGCACTAAGAGGAATACGGGGCTAAGTATCACTCTTTGGTGCACAAACCATTGCTTGTGGATACGGGACTTCGAATCGATGCCAAGCCTAGCGTTGGCGGCGCCGACTCCAGATTTCCATATAAGGCCGGTGGACGCGACGCACGATGCAGGCGGGACTACGCGGGCCCCGAGGAGTCAAGTGCGGCGGGCCCGGCACGACGGCCGACCAGGACGAAACGGCGCGGCGGGATACGCAACGGAGGAAACAAGGCGAAGGAATCCTGGTCAGAATCAGCCCAGGGGACCGGTCCTTCGCAGCGGCAGATGCCATCCGACGTCGGCCACGCCCGCGCGACAGGAATTTGTGGGGGGTACCGCGCGGGGCCGGCTTTCGTCCTGGAGGCTGGTCCGTGTTTTTCAGAAAGCCGCAGCCCGGCTTACATTGCCGGCACAAGATAGTTAACATTGTGGCGTACGACATTGTTTCAGTCAAGGAAAAACCGTGGTCCGTGACCACGGCAAGTGAGGCTGGCGAATCAAACGACCAGCCGCCGATTGCCGTGCAATGCACCCTGTGTGGCGAACGTCGCGTCTTGGTGCAGGAATGGAGCGAGTTATACGTGGAACTGCGTGCCGAATGCACCGACATGCGGTGCTTTGCCACGGAAAACTGCGGGGGCATCTTGGTGCCGTGGCACTTCACGTGAACACGGTGCCCGCGCAAGGCCCCATGTGCCGCTCGGCCTGGCGCCTTATGCAAAATCGTGCGAGCATCTTGCATGCGATAGGATGAAACCTACGCGGGAAAAAGGTCGTCGGCGCGACCGGCAAGCAATTCGCGCGTCACCTCGACGCGGTACCGGTAGTGGCGTCGCCGTAGATGGACGAAGTGCATTCGTTCCAATTGCTCAAGCGTGCGCTTCACGAAGCCGAAAGGGAGCCCCGTTTTCCCGGCAATGTGGTTGATGGTCATGCCCGCCACGGGCGCGTCGCGCAGGAAATGCACCAAGGCGGCCCGCTTGGGATCGCGGTTCAAGACTTTCAGGTAGAGTTCACGTGAGTAGCCGCGGGGCAAGGGAAAGTGGCGAAGCTGGCGTCCCGCCCGGACGGCCTCCACGAGTCCGAGGCGCGTCAAGGCCAACAAGTGGTACGTGGCCGTGGAGTGGCTGCTTCGCATGTGAACGGCCGTTTCCTGGATGGTCACGCCGGGATTGAGCACGACGAAATCATAGGCCTGCCGCTGGATTTCAGTAAGGCCATCGACGCCAACGATTCTGTGCGCGGCGCGGGGCCGGGTTGGAACTGCAAACAAGTCGCGCGCCTCATCGCCGTCACGCGACCGCGACGTCATGCGATGGCCCCGACGATGGCGGGATAATCGGGGTGTGCTCTGAGGCGTCGCAGTCGGGGCTCCTTAAGGGCCGTTTCAGTGAAACCCGGATCAGCCTCGATTGCGGCTTGCAGCCACTCAAGCGCCGCCCCATCCTTCCCAAGGGCGGCGCAACACAGGCTAGCGCTGTAGGCATTGAGGGCGCCGCAGCCTGGATCAAACGAACGCGCCAGGACTTCCCCGACGAGGACGTGCTGGCGCAAGGCCCGTTTGGGACGGCCGCTTTGCCGCAGGAGGACGCCGTACTCGCATCGCAACTCCGGACTCGTGGGGCTGTTTCGAGTAGCCCGCCAGAACAGCAGGGCTGCGGCGTGGTTCCAGCCCTGGTTGTCGGCGCGTGCGGCCCAATTGCTATACGCTGTTGCCCGGTCGTCCCTAAACCCAAGCCATGTGGCGGCCTCCCGTTGGCGGACCCGGCGACCATGGACGCTTGGCGCGGCGACCACGCCAACAAACAGCATGCCGCTCAACGCAAGCCATACCCCGCCAGGAAGCGCGGTGCCTGGAAGCCGCGCAGTTGTGCCAGCGACGGCTTCAGGTGCAATGAGTACAGTGCCGCCGATGCCGGTTCCAGTCGGTGACAGGGCAAACGTCCCCGCCGAGGCGGTCACGATTCCCCCTGTGGCCGTCGCCAAACCCGTAGGGCCGGGGAGTTCTCCGGTCAGGTTGGAGAATTGCAGGATACCATGGCTTTCGACTTGCAGGCCTTCGGCGTAGAAGGCCGCCGCCGGAATGGCGAGGTTGGCCCTGGCGGTGCGCAGTTCAAGAAACGCGTGCACGTAGTGCCGCGATCGCAGGCTTCCTTGCGTGACCGGCATGTCGGTGTACTTGCCGGTGCGCAGCTCGAAGGCTCCGCCGGAATGCCGCACTTGGATGTCGTTGCTCCACGAGTACAGAGTGACGTTGCCAAGGATGTCCGCCACGGCGGTCGCTTTGACTCGCAGCGACGCGGGTACGAGCACATCGTATTGCAGTTCGGGAGCACCGACTGGAGTGGCCATAACGTAGTGCGACTGTTCGATGCTGCTTGGCGACACCGTGGTCAGGGCAAGTTGACCGCTGACGTTTTCGGCAAGGATGCCGGGACCCTGGATGATTGAGACCGGATTCGAAAGGGAAACCCAATGCAGCGTCGCCGCCGCGAAATCGTGGTACGTCGTCGTCCGGTTGAACACCGAAACCAGGCTGTCGTCCGGATTGGCTGGGTCCGGGATGGCGTTGTCTTCGCGGTCATCCACGACCTTGATTCGCATCGAAGTGGCCGTCAGGGTCCAATCGACGCTGGCCGTCGTATGCAGCAGCGCGAAACCCTGCGGTGTCAATTGGAGCGGGCCGTGCCCTGCGGCAGAATCGAACGTGAAATCGCTTGCGGCGGCTGCACTTGCAGCCATGAAAAGCAGAACGGCCAAGAGCAAGGGCAGGGGCTTCATGGAAGAGAGGGCAAGGCCCGATTGGACGGGAGGCGTATTCCGGATAAGGAACTACGTTACATCAAGACAGGAGCCAACATCCACGAAGACCGGGGGGAAGTGGCCCGGCCAGATGCCCACGCAGGTGCTTGCCCACGCGGTGACGCTATCAACCGTGGGCAAGTCGTCACCATCGGCGGACGCAACAGGGGCAGTCATCAGGAGGGTGGCGGTCAGTACGAGTCCGATTGCAAGTGTGGTTTTCATGGGTTTCACGTGCGCCAAGGCGCAAGCGACACGATTCACGATTTGCAGAAAATCACGAATGCGGGTTTATGAAAAATCACGTCACATCGCACTGGTACGCGCCCCGCTAGTTTGCTCCCTCTTTGGTCAAGATAGCGTTGCATTTTTGGTCACATTCCTGGCCGCCCCGCGAGCAGCACCCTTGGCTCGGAAGGCCAAAGGCAGCCCGAACTGCGGGATACGCCGCTCACGTCTACTCAGGCTTGTAACTCTTGCCAAAAACCTCTAGTTGCCCTCTCAGAAAATATTGGGGTATTCCCTGCCGGCGCTGGGGTCCCCCGGGGGTGGTCGGTCGGTGGGTTGGTCGGAATAACGCATCCCCCCGGGGGCGGATTGGGTCTAGCGGCGGGTCATTTCCTGGACGGCCCGGTCCGGCGAGGGTTAGGTACGTTCCGGCCTTGCCCGGAGATGGCGCAGGCCGATGAAAGCCCCCCCGACGCCTAGCAACGCGACTACGGCCGCGGCGGCGATAGCGGCCACGTTGGATCCGCTTGGCGCCTGCGTCGCCGTGGCCGGCGAGCCATCGGGATCCACGGTCGGGACGGAGGCGGATGGAAGCGGCTCCGGTTCGCCGCCGAGTGCCGCCGAGGCATCGACCACGATGGTCTGGATGGCGAGGCTCGATGAGTGGCCGTCACTTACTTCCAGGGCGAAGCGCAGCGTGGCCGCTTCGTCGGGCGCGGTGAAGGTGGCCATCGGCGTGTCGGCACCGACGAGCGTGACGGCTGGGCCTTCCCATTGCGTCCACTTGTACGTCAAGGAGTTGCCGTTTCCGCCAGAGGATGACGTACCATCCAGCATGGCCACGGCGCCAGGCGCCACCGTTGCGTCGCCCGCGACTTGTGCGGCCGGCGTTGGCTCATTGGATTCGACTTCAATCATGACGCCATCCGCGCCGACGCGTTCGCCGTCTTGGGCGTGAAGTTCGAAGTACAAGACGATGCGCGATCCCGTTAAAGCGGGGGCGACGAACGACGCCGACGTGCCTGTTTGCGTCAAGTCCACGCGCGGCCCATACGTTTGCACCCACGCCACTGTTTGCGACCCGCCCGTGACGGTTGCTTGCAGCTTGGTGATCGCCGATTCGGTTACGGTTTGGTCAGCTCCCGCGTCCACGCCGAGCGGCGGCTTGGATGCATCCGGGTCGGCCGGGTCGCTCGGCGGCTGGCTCGGGGGCGCGGGTGGTGCGGATGTGCCTGCAGTCGCCGCAATCACGGTGATGGTGCGGCAGGCCTTCGGCCCAATCTTGCCCCACGTGTCCGTGGCCGTCAAGCATGCCTGGAAGGAGCCGGTGGTGCCAAAGATGTGGATGGGACTCGACGTCGTGCCGGATCCGCCGTCGCCGAAGCTCCAGGCCCAAGCCACGACGGCATCGCCCTCGTCGGGATCGCTGGAAGCGTCACCGAAGACGACGGGCTCGCCAACCCGCGTCGTGGACCGGTCTGCGGAGAACGCCGATACGGGGGAGCGGTTGACTTGCACGTGGATATTCACCGTGACGCAGGACGCGCCAACCAGGCCCAAGGCGTCCTTCGGCTTGTAGCCAAACGATGTGTCCCCAACGAAGCCAGCAGGGGGAGTGTAGACGAAGTGGCCCGCCTGCGGCCCCACGTACGTGAAGTCGTCAATGGTTCCCGTCCCGGCAGGCAGCGGCGCGCAGAGGGGGAACTGCACGGCGTTGAGGTTGCCTTCCGTATCCACGTCATTGGCCAAGACGCTGGGACGGCCTTGATTGAGGGTGTCCAACAAGCCATCCTTGATGGCGACGTACTCATTCGGATTCCCCGTCGGGGCGGTATTCGTGATCGTGATGCCGCATGATGCCGGTGCACTCGGTGCATCGTCGTCGTCCGTCACGGTTAGCGTGACCGCGAACGGGCCCGACGAGGACCAACTGGCCGTCGGGGACGCGATGGTCGTGTCCGGCGACGAGCCACCCGTGAACGTCCAGGCCCAAGCAGTGATTGTGCCATCAGAGTCAGATGAACCCGTGGAGCTGAAAGCCACGACTTCGTCTGGCCAGTAGGGTGCCGCCGTTACGATGCTGCAGGCGGCAACTGGTGGCAAGTTGGGGGTGCAGCTGATGTCGATTTGCACGGTGACGGTATTCAGGAAGGCGTTCGCGGTTACGTCCTTCAATCGGTACTGGAAACTGTCTCCGGCAACGCCGCAGTAGTCGGTTGCGGCTTGGTACGTAAAGCCGCCCTTGTTGTCGGCGTTCCACGCGAATGAACCGCCAGGACTCGTGTTTACCGGAGAGGATACCAGGAGGGCCAGAATCGCGTGGTTGGCGGTATCTTGGTCATTGCACAGAACACCCTTGTAGGTGCCGCCTGTCGCGGAGGGCGTGTTGGCCGGGCATGGCGGCGACGAAAACTCCGTATTGATGGTGGCCGCAAATAGATCCGCTACGGCAACCGGGGTGCAGGCGATGTTGAGTTGGACGGTGACCGTATTCAGCAGAGTGTTGGTGGTTACGTCCTTGAGTTGGTACTGGAAGCTGTCTCCGGTGCCACCGCAGTAGTCCGTTTTAGCCCTGTACGTAAAGCCGCCTTTGTTGTCCGCGTCCCATGCAAATGAGCCGCCGGGACTTGTTTGGGCCGGGCTTGTGATGAGGATGCCTTCGATTGCGTCGTTGGCCATGTCCTGGTCGTTGCATAGGACGCCTTTGTAGGGTCCGCCCGTCGCGGCTGGCATGCCAGCGGCGCAAGCGGAACTGGAGAACAATATATCTTCGTCCACGACGAACGTGTCGGTAACGGCGGCTGGGGCAGTTGCTGGAACGCCGCACGATTCGGATGTGGCGGGACTCGTATTCGGCCCGCTAGCGTAGCCGTCGTAGGCCTTGAGGTAGTAGCAGTAGGTCGCGCCGAGGGTTAGGTCGATGTCCGTGTAGGTGCAGGGCGTCGTGCTGCAGGCGGAGCTGCTGGGCAGGTTGGCGACGAACGTTTCGGCTCCGCTGGCGCCGCGGTACATGGCGTAGCCCTGCACTCCGCTGGCGCCAGTTCCGGCTGGCGTGCATGTGGCGGCCGGGCAATCCGCGCTGGCTGCGGTCCACGTTAGTGTCAGCGTTGTTGCTGTGGGCTCACCAACGGCAAAACTTGTCGGGGCCATCGGATTGAAGTCCGGGGTGACGGACACGGCGGCGCTGCGCAGGCTCTCCCCACCCACGTAGGCGGGCTCGCCTGCTGGCGGGGCCGACGCCTGTGCGGGCAGTTGTGGGCAATTGACGGCCGCGACCTTGTACGCATACGAGGTGCCTGAGGCCAGGTTCACGTCGTCGTAGGACGTGGCTGCCGCGCCCACCGTCGTAAACAGCGAGAAGGCGCCGCCGGCTACGCTGCGATAAATCCTGTACACGGTCGTTGGCTGCGCCCCATTGTCCGTGGCAGTCCAAGTGATTCGGACCATGTTGTCTCCGATTGCAGTGGCGGTGCCTATCACGGGCGCATTCTGCCACATCTGGCCGTTCTGCCCGACCTCCCACGTGCCGGTTCCGGGGGGGAGGTGCGGGTTGGGGTGCGGGGGGTGGCCTGCTGCCCATGGTGTCTAGCACGACGGCGGGCGTTGTGAAGCCTGGTTGGGCCGTTGCCATCAGGCGCGTGAAGACGGTGCCATCTGCTGGCGGGCTGCCCGTGAACTGGTTGCGAGCAATCGTGAATTTCGCTTCGTTGCAGACCCAGCTGACTTGGGTGTTTTGGTATTGATTACTATTCCCGTACTCCCAGCTACTGCCGACTGCCAAGCCGGTATAGGTCTGGAACCATGAGCCCCAGATCGTATACATTTCCCTGACATATTGCGGCACATTCGCTGGCGTGACCATGTCCACGGATAGCATCAAATCTTTGGGGCCGGAGGGCGTTGGGTCATAAGTGGGTGAGTCGGCACCGACTTTGAGCCAGAAGTAAATGTTTGTTGCGTCTGACGACGCGCCGAGACGAATCAGCTCGGCGTTCTGCATGCTGTCGGTGTGATCGTTTGTCAAATCCGTTGCAATCTGGTACCCGGTCCCGCCGGCCGAGGCGTTGTGCGACAGGACAAGCGCGATGGCAGCGACGCCCACGAAGGCCGCGACGACGGCGAGCGAGTATTGCGTGTAGGCTGGCGACGATTGCGTTGGGTTTCCCACGATGAACACCGGTCGGCGTACGCCAACCAAAATACTCCACCGGGAGGGGTATCTAAAGGCGATTGGGTACTACGTTCGGGTGTCGTTGTGAATGTGCCATGCTCCGCCGTGCAGGCGATTGTCGGGCGTTACCGAGATGATTCCCGCCGCGGCCAGGCGCCGTGCGTGGTACTTGATGGCCGTGTAGTCCGCGCCGAGTTGGCGGGATGCTTCGTACATCGTCGTCCCAGGACGCCGGATGGCCAGACGAGCCACGGCTTGCGCCAACGCCGACCGTAGCGCCACGGTTCGCTCGGCGTCGTGCGGCTTCAATGGCCGCGCATAGTAACACAGGAATCGACCGGATCGTTCAGCTTGAATGATTCTGCCGGCCTGTAGGGTCGCCAAGTGGTGCTCGATTGTGCCGCGGCCCTTGCCCGAGGCCGCAACCAGTTCGATGAACGTGATGCCTGGCTTTTCATGGATGATTTGGACGAGGTGTTTGCGAATTGGGTGCTTGAGAAGGTCGGCGTCGCCAATGCGGCTAAAGAGCAACACCACGGGAGGCGTCTTCGTCTTGGAGACTGTTGGCCCCCTGGCGTTGGCTTGCGCGATTCGCCAACAGGTGGCGGCAACGATAATGGCCAAGAGGATGGCGATGCCGATTGCCAGGGGAATGGCTCCGTTCGCGGACGTTTCGCGACCGACAGACGCTACCCCCCGTGCCCTCGAAATTGGGCGAGGTTGGCTTGCTTCGTTTGATAGGTTGGACTGCTTGAAATCACAGGAATCGCCGATACCGTTCGCATCGCTGTCCAGTTGGTCCGCGTTGGCCATCTGGAGGCAATTATCCACTTCATTAGCGACGGTATCGCCATCAGCGTCGGGGTCGCAGACATCCCCCAAGCCGTCGGCATCAAAATCGGTTTGGGCCCGGTTGGGAACCACTGGACAATTGTCGACCACGTTGCGGATGCCGTCGTTGTCCGCGTCGTCGTCGCATACGTCTCCGATGCCATCGCCATCAGCGTCTAACTGTTCGGGGTCGGCAGTGAAGGGGCAATCATCATCCGAATCTGAGATACCGTCCCCATCGGCGTCTCCCGAAGCTTCGCCGTTGCCATCGCGCGGCGGCCGCGCCCCATGCTGCGTCGACGAGGGTGAAGTTTTCTCAATGCATTCCTTGTTTGCAGGCGCGTAGACCGTCGTCTCGTACGTCGATGTGCTTCCCGCGGAATCCGTGACGGTTTCGCGGACGGTGTAGGTTCCCGAATTGGCGTAGGTGTGTTGGGGGTTTTGTTCGGCGGATTGCGAGCCGTCACCAAAGTCCCACCCCCATGAGACGATTGGGGCATCGCCGGGGGTTGATGTGTCAGTAAACGATACGGAGCGAGGACCGCACTTGACCGGTTTGGAATGCCACGTGAAATCCGCTTGCAATACCTTTGCGGACGCGGATTGCGGGTCTGATTGCGGGTCTGATTTCTTGGGCCCGAGGCAATCCCCGGGAGTCGACTGCGGCGGGCCGTACCTCGATATGGCGTCATAGAGAGAGGCGGTCTGCCATTTGCCACCCAAAAGAAACGCGCTGTCGCAGGGGCGGGGGACGCCTCGAAGTTCGGTGCCAGGAACGGGCAGGTTCGGCCAATACGACACACTCTGTGACGGAGGCGCTTGTGGATCAAACCGTATTACTGTGTCGAGAGCCGTCCCTCCATTGGGGCTGCCGTCAGCCTCCCGACCACCGAAGACGAGCACGGCTGTACCGTCCCAAACGGCGCCGGCTGCATCGATGGCCAGCGGCAAGGTGACATTCAGCTGAACCAGGGAGGGCGCGTGGTTGGGAGTAAATGCGTAAATCTCGTTTCCGCCTCCGCCGAGGATGTATGCGGTGCCATCGCCGGACCAGACGGCTGCGTAGTGCCCAGCGCGAGGTAGAGTCTCCTCAAGGGTGCTGGCAGTCATCTCGTCGGGCTCGAAGCGCATGATGGTGCCGACGGGCGTGGAGGAATCGGAGGTGCCGCCGAAAAGATACATCGCTCGGCCCGTCCAGACCGCGGCGGGGGAGTCCACGGTATGGGGTAAGCGGACCGATAGGACCGTGAGCGTGGCGGTGGCGGGATCGAATTGCATGATTGCATCCGAGTCGCCTCCGACGATGTACGCAACCTCGCCCGTCCAGACGGCGACAAGGCCCGACATGGGTCCTGGAAGATGGCCGATTAGTGTCGCGTTGCGTGCCGAGGATGCCGGGTCAAACTCCAGGATTTCGGCAGTGTCCGTTTGGAGCTTCTCGTCGAAGCCGCCGAATATGTAGACGACATGCCGCACGGAATCCCACACCGCGCCCGCCCCATGACGCCCGCTTGGGAGGTAGCCGTCGGTTGATACGCGGGCATCCGATGAGATTGCTGCCTCGCCGATTGGGATTAGAAGGGTTCCAAGGAGCCCGGCAATCGCGATTCCCATCCCCAGACGCATGGTCAACAGGAGTCTCCGGAAACCGCCCTTAGCGCGCCCGTTGATGGTGTAGCCATGGAACGCCCTGCCCAGCATCGGCCTCTCTGGCACGATGCATGCAATTCCCCGATGCGACCACCCCGGACCCGCCGGCACTCAAAACACCAGATTCGAGTTCTAATAGTCATTGGGTAATACATTCACTCCAGCACATCTGTCTGGAAGTTATGAAATCACCTCAAGGACGCCGGCAAATCCTTAACTCGAAACAGCGGCGATGACACCTGCCCGCCAAGTCGCCGGATTTCCCGTCGGCCCATGGCGTACAACAGGAGTCCACCGTAATGACGATTCAAATTCGCGCATCTATCCTGGCAGGCTTGGCAATCATGGCCACCGTCGTCTCCGGGCCCGCCGTTGGGCAGCTTCCGCTCCCGGACGATGAAGCACCCATCTTGCCCGATGTGCCTTCCAAGACGCCGCGCGCTCCCATCACAATCCTGTCCAACATGGATTTCAATGCGGCCAACGGCGTCCTGTCCGGAACTGGGACGCCCACTGACCCCTACATCATCCAGAACTGGGCCATCGTGGGGGGTGCAGCCGCCGGCATATTCATCGCCAACACGGACGCCCATGTCGTGGTGCGCGGCAACGAGTTGCTCCAGCCTGCTTACTTGCCGCCCTTCGTGATCTGTAACTTCCCCACCTGGGGGATATGCACCCACGTCGGCACCACAGCGGACGATTCCTACAATTGGCTCGAGCCCGGCGCCCCATTCGTCATGCCCCCCGGATGGGTTGGGCTGCGAACGTGGAACGCCGCCAACGTGCACTTCGAGTCGAACAGTGTGGATGGGTATCCCTATGGTGTCGTCGTCGAGACGTCTACCGCCATAGACCTTACCTCTAATGTCGTTTCTCCTCCGTCGCGTTTGGGTTACGCGGTTCGTGACGAGCTCGTCAACGCCAGTCGTTCCCCGATGTTGCGTGACCTACGGGACACCACGTGCGATGGCCTTGTCAACTGTCCGCTGCAGAAATCCGTGATTCCGATAGATGATGATGCGGCAGTTATCGTCCGCGACAGCCAGGCACTTAGCTTCGCGAGCAACGTTTTGCACGGCTTCACGTTCGGCGCCAAACTCCACAATTCGCAGGCCGCCTTCGAAGGGAACACGCTGTCCGGCAACTACTTTGCATTCCTGGCCTGGGCTGGAAGCCAGGCCACGTTTCACGCGAACATCGTTGAGGACAACGCCGCAGGTTGGTTTGCCTGTGGTCCCGAAACGTACGTACTCATCCAGGAAAACCAAATCGTTGGGAACAACGGGGCCGCTCCATTTGGCATGGCAATCATGGTCGATGGCGGCGACCCCTATTGCGGGCCTGGCGTCAAGGCCGATATCCTTGGTAACCTCATCGCGAACAACACGGCCGGCATCTGGACGACGGACGCTCCCGTCTTGATTGAAGGAAACGAGATTGTAGGCCAGACCTCGTTCGGTCTGTACCAACAAGGAGACCCGATTCGAATACGCAACAATCGCTTCGTTGGCAACGAGGAGGGCGCAATCCTGCGCCAACTTTCCAGTCGTCCGCTTGGAACCTCCGAGGTGTCGGGCAACTCGTTTGAGGGAAACCTCGTCGATGGCGCCTTCGTGGTCGGCCAAGAGAAGCCGGTCTTCCGGAACAACACCTTCGTCGACAATGCGCGCTACGGCCTAGTAAATACTGACCAGGCACAATTCAATTGGAATCCCACGGCTGCAACGATTCCCGTCGATGCGCGCTGGAATTGGTGGGGGTCGGACGATGGACCGGGCAGCAGCATTTACGGGGAAGCCATCGTTGACCCGTGGCTGACAAGGAATCCAGTGGAGGGTGAGACGTGTCCTGCACACAACACCCCGCCGGCCGCGGCCTTTGGCCAACAGGTCGCATGCCATCATAGTCATCACGGATGAAAGGGACAAATGGTTCCACCGCCCCTGAAAACGGCGCGGCCGCCAACCTGCCGTCGAGCATGCCTGCAAGGCCGGGCGGTCGAATCCGACCGGGGCTACTCCGTCGGGTCGCGCAGCGCCCGCGGCCAGTCCAGACCCGGGCGGGTTCGCCGATGGCGAAGCCGAGGAATCCCAGCGGCTGGGCTTGCCCGGCCGCTGGGTCGAATCCGACCGTGGCTACTGATGCACGGGCGAAGCCCTGTGCGAGGTCAGACCGGTCGGATTCGCCGATGCCCGGGTGGGCCAGGCGGGGCCGGGCCCTTCCGGGCGCATCAAGGGGGGCCGAACCGGCTTCATCGCGGTCGGCCAAGCATCGCCAGGCCTTTGTCGCCGGCGTAGACGCGAAGGATTCCGAGGTTTTCTGCGTTGGGGGCTCGGCGTTCCATGGTCGGGACGCCGTCGTCACAACGCACGCCTCCAAGGATAAGGCCGCACGACGGGCAGGCCATGTCGACTAGTGCGTGCCCGCCAGGTCGAATCGCGGCGGCGGCCGTCCATGTCGCGCCGCAGCGTGCGCAATCGAAATCCGCCGCTTCGACGCCAAGCATTGGCGCACGCAATGGCATCCGCTACAAGCCCCTTCTTTTTGCGGCAACCCGTCATTTGGGGGGTTTTGCGCGGCTCCTTGGACGCGGCGACGGCGTTTCCTTGCCGCGGGTTGACTTTGCCGGCCATCCCGGGGATTCTGGGCCGGCGCGCACCTGGAACGGCCTCGCGCCAGAACCGTCAATCGCGCCGCGCTTGCGGGGCCCAACGCGAAAGAATACGGGAACAGTAAGCAGGGTCACGATGAAGATCACGATGAAGGCCAGCGTGGTTGCGAGCATCGTCCGACTGACCGCTACGTTTTGCACGAAGATGAAGAACGTGAAGGCCCCCGTCGTCGTGATAGCGGAGAAGAGCACCGCTTTGCCCGTGCTGCCGAAAACCTCCCGAGCATCGCCGGTCTGCCGAATATTCCACATAAAATGCACGCCGTAGTCGGTACCGATTGCGACAATGAACGCAAACGGCAGCGTGAGAGTGATTGCCATGCCGATGCCGAAACTCGGCAGAAGTGCCAGCCACCAAAGCGTCGTTAGGACCGAGAGGAGCGAGACGACGAGGGTCATCTTGATGCTGCGCGTCATCACAAGCACGAGAACAGCCAGCGTGATGTTATTGACAATTGCCATGTAGGTCAGCCAGGGTAATTCCTCGGCGATGAAGAGGTAGTTCGTTGCCGTGTTTCCGATGAACGCGACACGGAGGTCCCCCGGCGGCTTTCCGCCAAAGGTCGCATTGGCCTTCCCGACTGCATTCCAGACCTGGTTCCAGACTTGCTCGGCCTCGTCATAACTTGCCGCCCGCACGCTAAACGTCATGGCGGCCATGTCGTTCGTCGGGTGATTCAGGATGATGGATGAAAGTTCGCGCATCGGGCTGGCAAACATCGCATTGACCTCCCGCACGATCTCCTCCTCGGTGTCCGGGAACGGGTCAACGGTTTGGCGGGCTGGCACGGGAATCGGGAAAGGGATGCCCAGGACCTCCTCGATGACGACCGTCTGCAAGGCGCCCGTTGGACCGCCTTTGACCGTGAGCCAAGTTTCAATGAAGAAAGGCACGGTTCGCAGCGTGTCGGGAATGACGCGCCGCTCCTGCTTGAGGTTCGCCTCCACAGCGCGGTAGTAGGCAATGGCTTCGGGTGTCAGGATGTCTTTCCCGCTGAAGGCGAGGATGTTGGCCTTCTCGTCCGAATCCGGGGTGCCGTAAAACCAGCGCAAACCCTGTTCATGTTCGCGCCGAATCGGGTCGTTTGCCGGGTAATTGCGTCCGGGGTCGCCGAAAGCCTCGTTGCCAACCGAATTGGCAAGCGGATAGGCTACCGCGCTCACGATGATAATCAAGGGCACTACAAGGAACCAGCGCGACCGGTAGACCGCCCTGGCCGCCGCGGGCATTAAGCGGCTGCGCGTGAACTTGGCTCCCATGCGCTCCGATCCTCCTAGCACCGTGATAGCAGCCGGGATGAACGTAATGGCCAAGAGGTAGAGGACGGAGAGGGCGACGACGGCGATGACGCCAAGTTCTGCGATCAGAAGGCTCGGGCTGAAGATTAGGACCACTAAACCCCCAATCGTCGTGGCGGTAGCAATCAGCATGGCAACACCGCTGCGGCGACCGGCCTGGCGAAACGCCTCGATGTCGCTGTGGCCCTTTGACTTGTGCTCGACGAATTCGTTGATGATGTGGATTGAGTAGTCGATGCCGATGCCCATAACAAGCGGCACAATCGTCATGTTGAGCGTGTTGAGGGGGATTCCCATGAAGCCCATCGTGCCGTAACTCCAGACGACGCCGAGGACGAGGGTCGTAAAACTGACCGTAATGGCGCGCACGTTGCGGAAGGCGACGTAGAGGCAGGCTATGATGAAGGCCGCAATCAGAGGCATGAGGCGGAGGGTGTCCTCGCGCACCAATGCGCTGGAGTGGGCGTTGGCAATCGGCAAATCGACGGTAAACAGCGGCGGATTGTCCGGCCCGAAGACCGTGAACTCCGTCTTGCCGGTGCGAACCGCTTCGACGAAGGCGTCCCGCGCCGCCAGCATCTGCTCGCCAAGTTCCCTGCTTGGAATATCGTTGTCTGACGCGGGCATGAAAAGAGCGGCAGCATGGTCCCACGACGGGCTCGAGATGGCATCCACGGTGTCCAAGACGGCGGCCTTGACCGTTTGGTCGACGAGTTGATACCGCGCCGCCTCTGTCTGCGTCAGGTAACCGGGGAGGGCGAAGGCTGATTCCGCTGCAGCCGGCAATGCACCAGAACCGTCGCCGCCAGCAACCGTCCAATTGAGGAGCGAATAGATGTTGGAAATGGAAATGGCGCGACTGAAGGAGGTGCGGGTCTGCATGAAGTCGACGAGTTCTGCCGTCGCGCGGACATAGACCTCGTCGGTGATGTTGTACGGCGACGGCGCCGTCTGGCCGGGACCGAAGGCGTCGCCTGGTTCCGCCTGGCCGGCGCCTGCGTTACGATAGACGAGCTGCGCGTTGTCCGTTGCCCATCGTGTCCCGCCTTCGTCGATGTGCAATTGCAGCGTCACCTGCTGAGTAAACGTGGAACGGAACTTCTCCGTCAGCTGGTGCGCCGCCTCGGTGTTGTAGTTCCCACGGGGCAAAACATCGGCAACGTCGACGTTCGTCGTAATGGTGGAGACGCCGTACCCGAAAACGACCGTGATGAGCAGCACGGCGGTGACGACGGCCTTGGCGTGGCGACTGCACCCGATGGAGAGTCCACCCAACAGATTGGCAATCGTGTGGTCGACTTGCGCCATCTCGGCTCCGACCTCTTACGTCTGGAGCGGCTTAAAGGGGTTGTCTGCCCGACAGGCAGATGCTGGAATGGCTGAGCGACTCACGTCATCTCTTCGATGCGTCCTTCAGACTCGGCCCAACGCAGAAGGCGTCGGAAACCCTGGGTCTCAAGGCCGGTAATCGTAATCATGTCGCCCGAGTGGAACTTCGCGTCCCTTTCCCAATCCTTGAACGCGCGCAGGACCTTGTAGCGCCCCTTGGCGCCGGTGGCGGCAAACTCGGACATGCGCTTCGAGGCCCACGCCGAACTGAAATTCCCTGGGAAGAGCCCGACACGCCGATGCGCAATGATGGCGATTTTGTTGGAGACCTCATCGAGGAAACTGCGATTGTGCGAGACGACAATGACGGTGCCCTCGTATTCGCGCAGGGCCGCCGCAACAATCTCCTGCGATTCGATGTCGAGGTGGTTTGTCGGCTCGTCCAGGATGAGGGTGTTGTGCCGTCCGACGATGAATTTCGCCAAGGCGAGGCGCGCACGTTCACCGCCCGAGAGTTCCTTGACTTTCTTGTAGACCTCGTCGCCGCTGAAGTGGAAACGACCCAACAGGCCGCGGCTCCATTCGTCGGGAGGAGGCGGGTCACGCAGGCTCTGCGCCTCCTCAAGCAGGGTGCGTTCGGGGTGCAGGCCCTCGTGATGTTGGTCGAAGTAGCCGATGCTTACGGCGGGCGCGCGCTTGATGGTGCCACCGTTCGGCTGCATCTTGCCAGTGATGAGCTTGATGAGAGTCGACTTGCCACAGCCGTTCGGACCGATGAGGCCAATCTTGTCGCCACCCTCAACCTCTAATGTCACATGCGAGAACAGCACGCGCTCGCCAAAGGTCTTGGAAACGTCGTCAATCTGAATGGATTCGCGCGGCGGCGTGTCGGTGTCAAAGAGCATGCGGAAGGCCTTGCGCGTCGTTGGCGCCTCCTCGCGCGGTTGCTCGAGGTGCTTCATGCGTGTTTTGCGGCTGCGCACCTGGGCGTCGAACTTGTTACGCACCTTCAGTTCCTCGATGATCTTGAGTTGCCGTTTGACCTCGTTCTCGTTGCGGGCCTTGCGCGCGGCAATCGCGGCTTGCAGAGCCCGCCGTTGTGCCTGGTAGCTGGAGTAATTTCCCGTGTACGACGCGACTTTGCGGTGGTCAACCTCGAAGACCCGGTCGGCCACGTTGTCCAGAAGGTACTTGTCATGCGCGGAAACGATGACGGAGCCCTTCAAGTCCATGAGGTACTGCTCGATGAACTCCACCGTCGGGATGTCCATGTGGTTCGTCGGTTCGTCAAGCAGCAATAAGTCGGTTTCCTTGGCCGCAGCGAGCGCCTTGGCCAGAAGCACTTTGCTGCGTTCGCCGCCGGACAGGCTGCCGAAATTCGCCTCCAGCGTCTCCTCCGGCAGGCCGAGGTCGTTGAGTAGCGGCGAATCCGTGGCGCGGCCCTTGCTGCGCTCCTCCTGCAGACGGGACTGCAACTCCGAGTACCGCGCCATCTTCTCGTTGACGTCGGGCCCTTCGAACGAGGCGGGGTCTGCCATCCACGCTTCGAGGCCGCCAATCTCCTGCTCGATGCGACGCGCGTTGGCAGACGGCGCCGCAAGC
This sequence comes from uncultured Halobacteriales archaeon, assembly GCA_964627625.1. Lineage (GTDB taxonomy): Archaea > Thermoplasmatota > E2 > JACPAO01 > JAHFTW01 > JAHFTW01. Next base: position 136,365 of record CAZVJB010000002.1, on the reverse strand, counting down.
AGGTCCTGCACCGGAGTGGCCGCCGGAATATCCGGGACTTGCGGCATGTAGGCGATGCGCAGGTCCGGATCCATCGCAAGTTCGCCAAGATCAGGCCGAATCTGACCCGAGAGTATCTTGAAAAGTGTCGTCTTGCCTGCGCCGTTGGGCCCGACAAGCGCAATCTTGTCGCCCGGATGGATGATGAAGCCCGCGCCGCGAAGCACGTGCGTCGGGCCGAAGCTAACGTGCAGGTCGTCGGCCTTCACGAGTGGCTGGCTCATGCGTCACTCCGGTGCACGATGGCGGCGACGGGCGACGCGTCGTTAAGCCTGCGGTCGTCAGGGTTCGCTGTCGTCGTCGCCGGCGGCCGCGTTTGCTGTCTTGTCATCATCGGCTGCACCTTCGCCCTCTTCAAGTTCTGGCCCCGGGTGGTAGCCGATGGGCAAGTCTGGGTCTTGCGGTCCCTGGTCAAAGTCGTAGGGGAACTTGTTCCAGTACGGCGAATCGTCGAGGACGGTGTAGAGGCCGGTCTGCGCGTTGATGCCGCGAATCAGGTGGCTGCCGATGCGGTCGACGTGGTACAGGAGCGTGCCCTGGAAGACCTTCTCGCCAATCTGTTTGAAGAAGCGACCACACACGGTGATGCCTATCGTGCGTTCCGTCACGAATTCGTCGAGGTAGTGGGCCATGTGGTACGCCGACGGTAATTCGATGTGCGGGCGGATCGTGACCTCCTCCCGCAGGCCGTGGAGAATCATGAGCGGTGTAGGAACCCCATCCTCGCCCTGCGTGGAATCGTGGTAGGCCTGCAAAAGGCCGCGGACGGTTTGGTCGTCCAGCATCAGGTGCCAACAATCGGAAAGGCAGCCACGAGGCCCCCACCCGACAGAAGGCCCGAGCCGTTGACCCATTTGAGCTTATTCTTTGTCCGCCCAAGGCGCAAGGGCATGACCGGAGTGGCCGTGGCATTAGAGGCTGTTTCAGAACTCCTTCGGGTTGGCCCCGTTTTTCCAGGCCGAGCCCCCGGCCGGCAGCCGCAGATTTCGCAGATTCCCTGCGGGGAAATCTGTGCAATCTGCGTCATCTGCGGCCGCCGTGCCTGAGGCCACGGGAAAACAGATTCGGCCCGCAGGAGGGCATGAAATGACGTCTAGGCGCTGCGGCGACGCTTGCGTATGACAAGGCCCAACAGGGCCGCCACGACGATTGTCGTGGGCAGGTCGGGGCTGGTCTTGCCGCCGTCCCCGTCCGCCTCAATCGGCCGTGCCGCGCCACCGTCGCCGGGCTCGCCCCCCTCGACTGCATCGCCCGGCAGAACGCCGTCATCGATGCGGGCCCCCGGATCGGTCCCGTCGCCCGGTCCCTCACCTGGAACGACCAGTTTGAGGTCGGCGCCCATGCCGCGAAGAAGCCCATCGGGCGTAGACAGGATGAAGTCCAGGTCTCCGACGTGATCCAAGTCGAGAACCTTGATGCTGCTTGGCCGAACGTCTAGCGACACGTCGGTCACCGTCGCGCCGTCGTCCAAGTTCGCAACGCGCAGCGCAGCGCCGAAACCGCCGTACACGCGACCGCCACCGTACGCAGTCGCATCGACGGCCAAGGGCGTGAAGGCCGTGGCGTCCTCCTCGCGGACGTCCACAAGCGTGCTCCAGCGGATTCCAGAGGCGTCGAAGGCGATGGCTCCCGCCAGCGATTTGCCGCCGCCATAATAACTTGCGAAGGCGACCAGCACCGTTTTGCTTGGGCCTTGAGCGTACCAGCAATTGATCCAGAAATTGTCGTCGCCTGGCAGCGCGGTTTCTTGCGCCTTGCCATCCAAGCCAACTTGGCCGATGACCACATCGCGCGAGCGCCAATCGTACCGCATGTAATGCAGCGCCTCTGCGCCGTCGGCGTCGAAGTCCGCCGCCGTCATGCAGTCGGGTTCGTAATCGAGTTCAAGTTTCCACAGGTTTTTCCCGGTGGAGCCCTCGAAGGCCCAGGTGTACCGCCAGTCCGCAAGAACGAAATCGTCGCCCGCGTGGCCGCCGAAGCGAACCGTGGCCGCCTGATAGAAGTAGTATGAGAATGCGCCCGCGGGTAGGGCAGCGTCGAACAGAGTCGAGCCGTCTGACCCGCTTACGGCCTTGATGGAGTACTTGCCGCTTCCTGCATAGCCCGCTTGGACCAAGGCGTCGTCGATGCCATCACCATTGCCATCGAACCAATGGACGCCCCCGGGGACGCCATAACTGTAGCCGCCGTACTTTTGCGACCACACAACGGTGGCCTCAGGCATGTGCCAAGCCTCCATCAGGCGACTTGAGTCAAAGTCACCCTGAACGTAGGAGCCGACGAACAGCAGACCCGTGTCGGCGTGCGTATCCGCATGCAGGGAATTCAGGCCCGGGACGACGGTCCGGAGCATGCGTTGTCCGGTTACGGGGTCGAGCACGTGAATTGCGTGGTCCGAGGAGCGCACCGCGATGACGGGGGCACCCGACGCGGGGACAACCTCAATTTGCAAGGGGCGGCCGAAGAAGAGGGTCTGCGCGCCGATCTTGGCGAAGGTGTGGTCGCTGAACTCAAGACCCGCCTCCGTACCGACGACCGTCACGCCTTCCATGTCGAGGATAGACATGGCGCCTTGCGACGCAAACTCACGCACGCCAACGGATTTTCCGGCTGCGTCGATGCGCTCCACGGAGCCATCGGCCCAAGGCATCAGGACTGCTACGTCGCGGGCCCCGGGCGCAGCACTTGTTGGTGCAAGCCACGCGCCGTACGAAAAGGGCAACGAAATGTCGGAAAGGACGAGCATGAGGCCGGCCGTGGTGGGGTCCGAGGCAAAGGCGAAGCGCTCCAAGAACAGGCTGCCTCCGACCGTCAGCGATTGCACGATGGACTCACGCAGCACCACGGCTTCGTCGCGGCCATCCCCGTTGACATCGGTATGGTCGAGCGCGACGAACAATTCCAGGCGGACCTGGGAAGAGGCGGTCTCGCGCGTTCCAAGGAGGGTCCCGACGACTGCACTTGCGCCATCGACGACACGCAGGAATGGACGGTAGGACACAATCGCCGCGTCGAATCGCATGGTGGCACCCGTGTACGCGATATCCAGCGAGCCGTCGCCCTTCGTGTCGAGGGCGTCCAAGTCCGAGAGGACGGTGAAGGAGAAGTCCGCGGTCGGCTCGGCGCCAATCGGGTGGTGCCAAAGCATGTTGCCCGTGGCACCGTCAACGGCGCTCAGCATGGTGAACTCATTGAAGGACCAGACGGCCAGCGGGGCGGAGGCGTAGTAGTAGACGAGGGCCGCGCTCACCAGATCTGGTGTGCCGTCGCCGTTGACGTCGCCGGCGGATGCAAGGTAGTGGCCGAGGTTGAAGTAACCGGCAACGACGGCGCCAGTGCTAGGGAGCAGGTTCGAGTCGGTCGACCAGACGGTCGCGCCGTCAGCGCCGGCAAGCCGAACGTGCGTTCCGGCCATCGTTGCGACCAGCATGTCCGGTTTGTCGCCTGGGACCAAGGCGATTGTCAACGCCGGAGAAGGCAGGTCCACTTGCCAAAGGACGCTGCCCGTGACGCCCGAGACAACCGCAGCCAAGGGGTCCCGTGCGCCCCAGCCTGTCGCGTACGCGACGTCCTGGCCTTTGCCGCCGTCGTACTGACCAATCTCGAGGCCGCGCACGCCGTTGCCAATCGGCCGGAACCAACGAACTTGCGCGGTATTTCCATCAACGGCGACCACACCAAGGTCCGTGCCGGCGACAACGTCGCGCCCTCCGTCGCCGTCGAGGTCCGCCATGCGCAGGATGCGCGGGCTGCCGAGGAACGCGGTGACCCAACCCACCGGGTAGTCACCGGTTGGGATGACGGGGGGCGAGGTAGTGGGTGAACCCTCTGTTTCGGTGGCAAGGGCGTCGAGGCCCAGGATGCCGGGTGAATTGCCGAGGACCGCTTCGAAATGCGCATCCGCATGAGCGCGAGGAAGCCAGGCCCACGGGTCGGTTGCCGAATCATCGTGCTTGTTGTCCGCGGCCGGCGCCGCGCCAGGGGGGGTGAATTGGCCCAGGTCAAGCGACAACGGAGCGACAGCTGAAACCGGCAACGCAACCATCAATAAAGCGGCTAGAACCAGCCAGCGCATAGGCGGCACGACCCTGTTCAAGGCTTAACATTTATGTCCAAGAAGCGGGTCGAACGGAAGGCCCCCAAATGGCCGGGACGCGCGCGGGTCGGGCCGCGGGCGCCGGCGCGGCGCGCTTCTGCGCGCGTGCTGCGCGCCACAATCCTAGCGCCGGCGCGCCAATGGCGCAGCCCTACGATTTGCGGCGTATCATCGCGACGACAAGGCCGACTAGGGCGGCCACGAGAACGGCGCCGCCCACCGTGATTGCGGCCATGAACCACATCGTTTTCGACTCTGCACGCTCGGCCGAACTTCCGGGCGCCGGCAAGCCGCCTTTCTGCGGGGTCCAGCCAGCCAGGAATTGACACGCATCACCCTTGCCGTCGCCGTCGCTGTCCAACTGGTCCGGATTGGGTACTTGCGGGCAGTTGTCCGTGAACGTGGCGACAATGCCATCGTCGGCAATGGCCTCGTTGGACACCCCGTCGCCGTCCAGGTCAGAATCGCACAAGTCGCCGATGTTATCGTCATCGAGGTCGTCTTGATAGCGATTGGCTGCGGCTGGACAGTTGTCCGCATTGTCGGGGACGCTGTCGAGATCCGAGTCAACTTCCTGCGACGGTGGTGTCTCCACCGTGCCGCTGCCATCCGCGCCCTCGCAGACATCTCCTATGCCGTTCTCATCCTCGTCCGTCTGATTTGGGTTGGCAAGATCCGGGCAATTGTCGACCCCATTGGCAATCTCGTCACCATCGCGGTCGGCGTCGCAGGGGTCGCCCTCGCCGTCACGGTCGAGGTCGTCCTGGTTGTTGTTGATGGCAGGACAGTTGTCGGCATCGTTTTCGACGCCATCCTGGTCGGAATCAGTCCGCGAGGGAGGCGGGGTCGTGCAACCCGTGATTGTGAGTCTCGCATTGCCAACCGATTGCGACCAACCGGCGACCTGAATCCGGTAGACGGTGTTGGCCGCGCAGGTGAAACTCAGCTGGCTTGGAACACCGATGCCGCCGCACCCATCGTCGTTGTAGGTCACCAGGAACAATGACCCGATGGCCGAACCCGTCCAGACTGCAAGCACCGAGTTGTAGTCGGAGCCGCACAGGCTCACGCTTGCCGTGCCGGCGTACGGGGCAGTCCAACTGTACCAAATCGTGGCGCCCACTGCGTCGGCCGCAGTCATGGGTACCTGTTCGCTGACCTCGTTCGTGGCACCGATGGTGCTTTGGGTATTCGAATACTCGCCCGAACCGGTCTTGGCGCTGGCAAAACAGTCGTTCGGAGGCGGACCAGGAGCACATTGTGCGTCTGCCGTATTTGGGAGGAAAATGAGCAGGCAAAGCGCGATGGCCGCTGCAACGAGAATCAGGTATCGGCCGGCGAAGGTCGTCTGCCCCCCGACCGTCGAACGCGGAATTGCCTGCGGCGGCGGAGCGGCATCCTGCCCGGCGGCGCGAACTGCGTGACCCAACATACCCGCTCTTGGAGCATCGGCAAGCAACATAGCCTTTATGGGACGCCTTGACCGGGCCTGCCCCCAAGAAACGGACATCCGTGGCCAAAAACTAAGGCTTGCGCCGGTGGCAGCGCCGGCTGTCCTTGCGGCAGGCTTGCGCATGGCTGACGCCGCTACTCGGGGCGCCGGGTCCGGCGTAGCAGGACCATGAGTAGGAAGACTGTGCCGAGCGCGGCCGCGATGGCCATCCCGGTTGCGGCGGCCCACGGCAGCGAAGACGGCTTCGCGACATCGCCTGCCGCCGCCGGGCCAGCCGCCTTCGGCTTGGCAAACGCGCCCTCCATGAAGGCGCATTCGTCGCCGGCGCCGTCGCCGTTCGAGTCCAACTGGTCCGGGTTGGCGTACCACGGACAATTGTCCAAGAACGCGCCGGGCGGGCCTGAATTCGAAACGCCATCGCCATCGATGTCCACGTCGCAGACGTCGCCAGCCAAATCGGTGTCCAAGTCAGACTGGTCATGATTGGGCAAAGCCCTGCAGTTATCGCGAACGTCCGGAATGCCGTCGCGATCCTTGTCGGGCATGACGACCTCGGGTGGGGCTGGCTGAATCACCGGTTTTTCCTCGTCGACAGGCGCGGTCGTGCATTCGTCGCCCACGCCATCGGCGTCTTCGTCAACTTGGTCGTTGTTCGCAACGCCCGCACAGTTGTCCGAAACGTCGGGGATGCCGTCAAGATCGCTGTCCAAGGACTCGGAGTCCGGATACGTGATTGTCGTCGCCCCCGTGTGCGGTGTGCCGCCATACATCGTGCAGACGGCATCGGTTCGAATCGGGACCGTTGTCTGTGCGCTCGACTTGAAGCCGTTGAAGTCCTCCACTGTCATCGTGACCACGAAATTGCCTTCGTTCGTGAAGGTGTGCGGCAGGAAGGCGTACTGGTCGTACCAGTCAGGGGAGTGCGGGAAATACCAGCCCGTCTGCGACGGTGTGCCATCGCCCCAGTTCCACGTGACCTTCTTGAAGTCGCCTTCCGCCACAATCGAGAAGCGGGCGTCAAACCAGATAGGGTAGAACGGGCAGGTGTAGCCGTAGGTCGGCGCCAAGACCGCGGTTGGCCGGCACTTGCCGAACCAGGTAATCTTGTCCGAGATGGGGCCATCGGGTGCAGTCGTGACAGGAGGAACGGCGAAATCCACCTTGCCCCCGAAAATGTAGGCGCTGCATCCCGTCGCGATGGCCGAGGTCCCTTCGGTGCCGCCCCGACTGTAGTCGTTGGCCTTGAGCGGTTGGCCAATGCCGACCGGCAGACTGGCTGCAAAGGTGGGCATGATGGTTGGCGTGGCAGGGTCGTACCGGTAAGCGCTGCCGCCCTTGAACAGGAAAATGTACTTGCCGTCGTAGACGGCGGACATGTTCCCGCACAAGCTCGCAAACGACGGATTGATGGTCGTCACGATGCCCGTGGCCGGCGTGAACTTGAGAATGGAGCACTGTGGCACCGTGCACGGAAGGTACGGTGGCTGTGGTGGGGCAACGCCGCACAACGGGTTGTACGCGTAGGCACCGCTGTTGACCTCCGTCGGCGTGGTCCCGGCGACATCATCCATGAAGAACCCGCCAAACAGGAAGACCTCGGTGCCGACCGTCACGGCCGTCATGCCGAACCGCTTGCCGTCCGGCGTGTAGGGATTGGCGGCCCCGTTCGGGGGGAGATTGAACGGATTCAGTGTGACCGTGCAGGTGGACGGGTCGAACTTGTAGATTTCATTGGAGGTATGCAGGCTGAAGGCGACCGTGTCGCCGTTGCCCTCGAGGTAGCGCCCTCCGAACGCGTAGGCGGCGCCCTCCGCCCACGCGCCCGCCATCTTGTCGAAGTTGCGGGGCAGGACGCACGGCGCCGTGCCGGAGCTCTGGGTCACGGGCGTGTAGCTGTAGATGCTGTTGTCCAGCTCGCCGCCGTTCGTGCCGGCAAACAGGTATGCCATGTTGCCAGCTGTATCGTACGCAAGCCCTTGGTTCGAGCGCGCAGTTGGCAGCGAGCCTGCCGACTGCAATACCCCCCCCGGCTGGATGGGCTCGTACGGAGGATCGTAGAGCGGGCCCTGCGGCATGCCGCGACTGAACTTCGTCACCGCGCTCGTTTCGGAGCCGTCAAGGTCGATGGCCCCGCCGAGAATGTAGCCGTCGCTACCATCCCAGAAGGCCGTGGAGTACCACAATTGGGAGGGTAGCGGAATCGGGATGGGCTCCGGTGTCGGCGGGCAGGGACACCCCGGGCTCGGCGGGCCTTGTGCGTTGACGCATGTGACCAGGTTCTGGCCCACGATGACGGTGATTGGCTCGGGGGCCGTATTGCACAAGTCGGTATGCGTGACAAGCTGCGGACCATAAGCCGAGGCGGTGTTCCAATACGGGCTCCACACGTCGTTGATTGGGAACCCGTTCCCGATGGGCGGCGCCGGAAGGATAGGCAGTGGCGGTGTCGGGCAACCCGAATTGGAATACGTGCACGAATCGATTATGTCGATTCCCGGGATTACCGCGGACTCCGCCGGCGACACGAGGGCCCCAAGCAGGGCGACGGCAAGACATAGGGACACGATACGGAAAGACATGTGACGACGCGACTCCAGAGGCACGCTGTGCCACTTCTGACAGCACCGTCGGGCATATTTACGGTTTCTGGCCCGTCTCCTGAGTGCAAGTCGGGGCGCCGGCGGATTTCGTGACGCGGCTATGGCCGGCGGCCACCGGGTCGGCGCAGCGCGAGGCCAAGCAGCGCCGCGCAGCCGAGCGTGGCAACGGCGGCCACCGTGAAGGCCGCAAGCCAAGGTGGCGACCCAGACGTGCGTGCCGCGCTTGCGTGCACTTCGCCGGCATCCCGAGCGAGGGCTGGCATCGCGCCGAACGAGCACTCGTCGCCGGCGCCATCGAGGTCCTGGTCCGCCTGATCCACGTTGGCGTACCATGGGCAGTTGTCGAGGAACGCGCCCGGCGGGCCGGCGTTGGAGACGCCGTCGCCATCGATGTCGGCGTCGCAGACGTCGCCGTTGCGGTCGATGTCGGCGTCCGCCTGGTCGTGGTTGGGGACGGCGGCGCAGTTGTCCGCGGCGTCGGGCACGCCGTCGCGGTCACGATCAGGCGCAGCAGGAGTGGACGAAGGCGCGGCGGGCGGGCCTCCGTCGCCTTGCATCGCAGTCTCGTCGCAGTCGTCGCCGACGCCGTTGCCGTCGCGGTCGCCCTGCGCGTTGTTGGCGATGCCGGGGCAGTTGTCGCCGCCGTCGGGGATGCCGTCGAGGTCGCTGTCAAGTGCCACGCCCTCAGGATATCGCAGTGCCCGGGCGACATGGGGTGTCCCGCCGAAGGTCGTGCACACGGGGTCCTGGCGCACCGGGACGACGACGGACGCGGTGGAGACGAGGCCGTTGGCGTCGCGAATCGAGAGCGTGACTGGGAAGTTGCCTTCCTTCGTGTAGGTGTGGGACACGAACGCGGCCTGCGGGTACCAGTCAGGGGGATGCGCGAACCACCACGAGTACGGGATGGACGTGCCGTCGCCGAACGTCCACGCCGCCTGCATGATGTCGCCCTCGCCCACGGTGGATAACTTGGCGTCGAACCAGATGGGGTAGTTGGGGCATGTGTAGCCGTAGGTGGGCGCGATGACGGCTTGCGGGCGGCACTTGCCGAACCACTGGATCTTGTCGGAGATGAGCGCCCGGTCGTAGGGGTCGCCCATGAGGGCGGCGGGGTCCGGCAGGAACGGCGGGGGCCGGATTAGGCCACCGAAGATGTACGCACTGCAGCCGGTGCTCACCGCGGACGTCGCGGACAGGCCGCCGCGCCCGACACCGGTGGCCAGCGCGGCGACGTAGACGGGGGGCGAGCTGGGCGTGGCAGGATTGTACCGGTAGGCCGAGCTCCCTGTGAAGGCGTAGATGAACTGCCCATCGTACACGGCAGCGAGGGGGCCGCAGAGCGCGGAGGAGGAGAGCAGGACGGTGGTCGCGCCCGTGGCTGGAATAAACTTCAGGATGGAGCACTGGGCTACCGGGCATGGCGCGTAGGGCGGCGCCCCAGTCGGGCACACGGGATTGTACGCGTAGGCGCCTCCCCCGACCTCGGCGGGCGTCGTCCCGGCGACATCGTCCATGAACGTGCCGCCGAAGAGGAAGACTTCCGCGCCAACGGTGACGGCCGTCATCCCGAAGCGCTTGCCCTCGGCAGTCCCGCTCGCGCCCGCGACGGTCGCGAGTGGGTACGGGTTCAGATTGAAGGCGCAGGTCGCGGGGTCGAAGCGGTAGATTTCGTTGGAGTTGTGCAGGCTGAAGGCCACCGTGTCGCCGTTGCCCTCCAGATAGCGGCCGCCGAAGAGGTACGCCTTGCCGCTCGCCCACGCGCCGGCCATGAGGTCGAACTTGCGGGGAAGGACGCAGGGCATCGTCGCCGACGTCTGTGTGAGGGGCGAGTAGCTGTAAATCGCATCCGACAAGCGGCCCTCGTTGCTGGAGCCGAAGAGGTAGGCAACCTTGCCCGTGGCGTCGTAGGCCAATGCCTGGTTGGCGGCTGGGGCCGGCAGGGCGCCGGCACCGACGACGAGGCCGCCCGGCTGGTTGGGCTCGTAGACGGGCAACACGCCGACCTGCATGCCGCGCGTGAACTTGAGCACCGCATCGGTCTCGGTCGGCACCGTCGGTGAGTGCCACTCGTTCACGCCGCCCAGCACATAGGCGGCGTTGCCTTCCCAGAAGGCCGTCGTCGCCATGAGGTCCGTGGGCAGCGTGATGGTGATGGACGGGCCGGGGCACGCCGGCAAGGTCCCCGGCGCGACCTCGGGCGCCGCGGGATTGCAAAGGGCCTCCCAGGTCATGACCTTCGTGCCGTACGTTGCGGAGTCGATGGCCCCCCAGGCCGGTGTCGCGAGGGCGCAAGCGACGAGTACCACCAATCCCGCGAAGAGCGACGACCGGCGCATCAGCATGGGTCCACATGACCTCCACGGCCCGCAGGCCATCCCCAGTAATGACCTCGAGGCACTTAACCATTGTAGCCCGATTGCTGACCGGGCGACGCAGGCCACGGTGCAAGGCCGCCGCGCCCATATTCGTTATGTAGGGGATGGGTCTCGCGCGAAACATCCTGGTGACTGGATCATGAGCGAGCCCACTACAGTGGCCTCGGTCGCGCACGAGAGTGCGCCCCCCGAGCCCGTCCCGAGCCCCCTGAACGCCGACTTGCTTGACGACACGCAGGCGCCGCCGGCCGACTCGACCCCCGAAGACGCCGCAGCCGATGCGCCCGCGACGTCCGAGCCTTCCGAAACGCCCGCGCCGGCTACCCCGGCCGCCCCGGTTGTGCCAAACCCGAACGGCCCCAAACCGGGCATGAAGAAGGAGGACTTGCAGAACCGTGCAAACCTCCTGCGCCGCGAACGCGACCACCTCAACGACGAGGCCCGCAAGCACGCCGAGGAACGCGACGGCTTCAACGCCCAGGTCCGCGGCCTTGTCAACGAGGCCAACGAACACAAAAAGCGCCGCGATGAATTAAATGAGGGCGTGAAGCGCGCCAAAGAAGGTCGCGATGAGGCTAACCGAACGGCCGACGACTCCGGCAAGGCAGCCGATACGTTGCGCCGCGAACGCATGCCTGAAGGCGACGCCACCCTCACCGTCGCCAAACTCAAGAAGGAAGCCAAGCAGCTTGAGTTCCAGCAGATGACGTCCGTCCTCACCGTTTCCAAGGAGAAGGCCCTCATGGAGCGCCTCAAGGAGATCGGCAAACAGATCCGCGAGAAGGAGAAGAGCCTGCGCGCCGACCCGGAACTCAAGGCGGCACTCGAGAAGGCCGACGAACTGAAGGAGAAGGCCGAGAAGTCGCACGCCAAGGTCGGCGAGATGGCCGAGAAGGCACAAGGCGAGCACGACGCCATGATCAAGCTCTACAAGCAGTCGGACAAACTGCGCAAGACCGCAGACAAACTGCAAGAGCGCTTCGTCATCTCCAAGATGGAAGCCGACAAGATTCACAAGACGTACATCGAATTCGTGAACGCAATCCACGACATCGAAGACCAGCAGGCCACGTCGGGTGCACCGCCGGGCTCCAGCCGCTCAGAAGCGAGCCAGGCGCGCTCCGAAGCGGCAGCAGAGGCAGTGTTCCAGAAGTTCAAGGCCGGCGAAAAACTCTCCACCGAGGACTTGCTTACGCTGCAGAAGGCAGGGCTGTTGTAGTTCGTTCCTTGACGCCCCGCGCAGCAAGGCAACGGCGAATTGCATCCATTGCGTGAAACTTGTCCGCGGGCCATCGACCGAACCACGGAATTCACGGAAATCACGGAACCGAAAACCTGCTTGATGAAGACCATCGACCCATTCTCGTAGTCCTCCGACGGCGTCGTCGCCTTGTTGAAGGAATGGAACGATGAATTGCCCCCGGTCGGGGCGAGCCGACGAGCCCGGAGGGCGAGGCGGTGCGAGGGTTTGGCAGGCCGATTTGCGAGCCGAAGGCGAGCGTGGGGGCCAGGGCCGCCGGGGGCCGCCAACGCGCCGCTCGACCAACCGATGAAACAGTCAAACTAGGAAAAGGTCGGACGGCGTCCTCCCGCCGGCCCACGCAACCACGCGGCGCTGCGCGCACGCGCCGCCCGCTACCGCCACGCCCGCGACCTTCAGAAAGGTCGATCATCACGGTTGGGGCCAGCGGCTTTCCAAGCCTTCGGCCCCAAGCCAGCCAAGGCAAAAGTCGACAGGCGGCGCTTCGCGGCCGCGTTCGGCCCCTCGCCGACAGGACGCCGCCGACTTGTCAGAGATGGGCTAACGGGGCGGGGTCGGGCGAGCCTCGACGCAGGCGATGGCGTGGCCGCCTGGGGCGCGCCCCGGCGGTGGGGGAACACGCATGAACCCGATGGCGGACCATGAACCCGATGTGAGGCGCGACCAGAAATGGACGCGTGCTCCGGCTGGTGGCGCGCCAGAGTCCCGGTGGAACAAGAATCCACGGAAACCCCCGGCCGAGCCGTCGAGCTCGAAGAGCGAGACGGCGCTGATGGCGGCCCGGAAGGGCCGCCGGACGGCGAGCCGACGAATGCAGCGCGGCGGCGCAAGGCAAGGCGAAGCGGGCGCCAAATCGCGTGACGGGGCCACAGCATTCCTGCAACGTCGGCCCCCGGCAACGTTCATCCCTTGCGTCAGGCTGGCCGCCTCCGTTGGCCGCGTTCACCTTCGACGGCAAGCCGGTTCCCATCGAACCCGGCGACACGATCGGCTCGGCCTTGCATCGTGCCGGCATCAAGGTCATTTCGCGCAGCCTCAAGTACCATCGACCCCGCGGATTGTACTGCTGCATGGGGTCTTGCGCCTCGTGCTTCGTCGGCGTCGACGGCGTCCCCAATGTTCCCGCATGCATGGCCCGCGCCGCAGCCGGAATGGACGTCCTCAGTCAAAACCGGATGGGCTCCGCCAAGCATGACTTATTGGGCGTAGTGGACAAGGTCTATCGGCGGGGCTTCGACCCGCACAACGCCTTCACCAAACCGCGCATTGTCAACGAGATGTTCCTGAAGGGCGTGCGCTTCATGAGCGGCGTCGGTCGTCCGCCCTCGCCGGATACGCATCTCGAAGGCCCACTGCGTCATGCGCTGCAAGTCGACGAGCTCATCGTCGGCGCCGGCGCCGCAGGACTGCGCCGAGCCCATGCGGCCGCGGGCGAAGGCAAGCGCATCCTTCTCATCGACGAACTGGAGGGACTAGGGGGCACGGCCCGCTGGGATGCGCTCGAAACCGAAACGAAGGCGCTCGCGGCGCAAGTCGGGAGCCTTCCTGGCCTTACGGTCTGGACCCGAGCCGTGTGCTTTGGCATCTACCGGCACGACGTCCCAGGCGACGGGCATCTGGCCGCAGTCCAACGTCCCGGTGGCCATGGCGATGACTTATGGGAAGTCACGGCGGCGCGCATCACCATCTGTGTCGGCGACCACGACGCGTGGCCCGTCTTTGCCAACAACGATCTGCCCGGCATATTGAGCCACCGCGGAGCCCGCCGCCTCCTGCTTGAACACGGCGTCCTGCCCGGCCGTCGCATCGCGGTGCATGGCGCCGCCCTGCCCAAGACCTTCGTGATACAATTGGAGACCGCAGGCGGCCACATCGTTGCGCACGGCGACGTCACTGAGGCAAGGGGTGCCACCGATGTGACTGCGGCCAAGGTAAACGGAGCCTGGGTCGAGTGCGACACCATCATCTGCAATCTACCCGGAACACCGCGCGTCGAATTGTTCCAGCAGGCCGGTTGCGAACTTGGCTTCCCCGAAGGTGTCCTTGCCGCAGAGACCGAGGCGGGCGGCGCAACGACGGTGCACGGAATCTATGCGGGCGTGCAATGATGGTGACGGAGAAGACGTTTCTGTGCCGCTGCGAGGACATCACGCTAGACGATTGCCATGCCGCCATGGCGGAAGGGTACGCGTGCTTCGAGGACCTGAAGCGCTTTCTGGGCGTCGGAACCGGCCCCTGCCAGGGCAAATCCTGCGTGCAGGCAGCGATGCACCTTGTCGCCGACGCACGCGGCATTCCGGTCGATGATGTGGACGTCATGACGTTTCGACCGCCGGTTCGCCCGGTCAGTTTTGCGACGCTGGCCGCGCCCGATGCTACAACAGCAGCGTCGGAGGAACAAGATTGAGCGCGGTCGCGGTGCCGCGCATCGCCCCGCCGCTCTCGGGTCCGCGCAAAAGCCACTACCACGTCGTCATCCTTGGTGGCGGCGCTATCGGCTTGTCCATTGCGCACCACTTGGCCAAACTCGGAGTTACCGACGTCCTCGTCGTCGACAAAGACTCGCTCGTGAAGGGTGCAACTGGGCGCAACGGCGGCGGCGTGCGGGCGCAGTGGACCTCCGTCGAGAACATTCTGCTTGCCAAGCGTTCAATCGAGGCCTTCAAACATTTCGCACAGGAGACCGGTCACAACTCCTTCTTTCGGCAGGGCGGGTATCTGTTCCTGACGCGTTCCGAGGCGCAGCTTTCGGCCTTAAAGGACGCCGCGGCGTTTCAGAACAAGCATGGCGTGCGGACCAAGGTCATCTCCCTCGAGCGGGCGCGGCGCATCGTCCCAGGTCTGCGCACCGACGGGTGCATTGGCGCGACCTTCAATCCCGACGACGCCGTGCTGTTCCCATGGCCGCTCGTTTGGGGTTTCAAGGAGGCGGCTGAAAAACGGGGCGTCGAAGTCGCCACCTTCACGGCGGTCGAGGGCCTCGAAGTCGGCGCGGGCAAGGTCGTCGCCGTGCAGACGAATCGGGGCCGCATCGGATGTGATTGGGTCGTAAACGCTGCCGGCGCGTGGAGTCCGGCAATCTCGAAGTGGGTCGGCGTGACACTTCCCATCAAGGCAGAGCGCCACGAAATCCTCGTCACCGAGCCCCTCAAGGCCTTCCTTAATCCCATGCTTGTGGACCTGTCGACGGGCTATTACATCAACCAGGACATGCGGGGCGAACTCGTCGGCGGCCTCGGCACGCACACGGAGGAATCCATGGATTGGGCAAGCAGTCTCGAGTTCATGCGAGCATTTGCCAAGGAAACTGTGCGCCTCTTACCGCGGCTTGGACCCGTGCGCGTCCTGCGGCAATGGGCGGGCTCCTACGACAAGACGCCGGATGCTAAACCCATTCTCGGAATAGCGGAAACGGGGCCACAGAACCTCGTCCAAGCGAACGGCTTCTCGGGCCACGGCATGATGATTTCTCCGATGGTCGGCGTGCTCACGGCCCAGTTAATCGCGGGGCAGAAGCCCGAATTGGACTTGCGTCCGTGGGCGTTGGAACGGTTTGAGCGCGGCGCGGTCGTCGCGGATCCCATGGTAATCGGCTAACCAAGGCAGCGCTGTTGGTGCGGGCGCTACGCCCCTGGCGAAAAACGTCAGTGCGTAAGTTCGCGGTCTCGGCTCGCGGTGACTTTCTCGTCAATCGACGAGTCCGTGAGAATGACCGGGACGTGGTCCCAGCGGTTGTTGCAGTAAACGCACGTAACGAGGACCGACTTGAGAATGCGCTCGATAGGAATCTTGCCCTTGACCTCGAGGGTTTTGCGATCCGCCGTGTCAATCATGAAGCCGGCGTCGGAGCCACATTTCGAACAGCGTAGCAGTACCATGGAAATCGCCAGTAAGGAGTTGACTTTAGTCCCGTCAGTATCAAAAGCATTCCGGCGTGGGGCCGGACTGTCCACCGTCGCCGATTCACCACGACTCGAACATGTTAAGGTGCCGGAACACGGTTTACATTGCCGCTAGCGCAATTCGATGACGGCCCCCGCCCCGGCCCTACGTCAGAATCAGCGGAATCCTTCGTCCGTGGAATCACGGCCAGAAGGCCGTAGCCTTTAGCGGGCGGGGACACTCCTGCCGCGGCAACCCGAGACCCGTGCAAGATGAATCCCTCGTTGTTCTCCACCCCGCGCCCCCCCAAACGTCGGTCGTTTGCGGTAAGGCTGCTCCCTTCCGGGCCTGACCCGGTCCCCGCAGCGAAGGCGTTCGGCTTCCCTTCCGGAAAGTTTCCCGCCACCGCCGACCTCGGGGGACGAGGTTTCACCGTAAGACGAGGGCTTGCAGCGGACCCCGAGCGCCACGACAGGGGTTCGGTCGCGCCATGTAGACTTGCGCCTGGTAGGGGTGCCTATTCCCTCAACCTAGTCCCCGCCTTACGCCGGGCCGCCATCGCAGTGCGGTGGCGGGATTTTGGCGACGGGGGTGTCCCACTTAAGTGGAACGGGTGGGGGCTGCGTACCGTGATTTGGCGCGGCGCATGAGCCTCATGCAGCTACGCGAAGCGGCGGATTCGTCACGAACGTCGGGCGGACTTTCCATTCGATGAGGCACAAGAACGCCGCCTGCATCATCGCCACCGCGAGGGGCCAGCCAAGGGGAGGGTTGGTGCCGAACGAGACCAGGAAGACGGCGACGGCAAAGCACGTCACCCCGTGCTGCAGGAATGCCCAGAGACGGTGGCCACGGCCGGCCACGACGACATGGACGAGGGGAACAACTGCGGTCCATGCAGCCGTTTGTAGCGCGAGCCACACGATAGGCGGCCCATAGATGATGCCGAACACGATGACGGCACCCCCCGGCCAAACGTCGCGTCTTCTTTCGGAAATGCCCTCGCCGACCAACTTCAAGGCGTAGAAGCCGTAAAGCCCGGTCAGCAAAATGATCGCTAAAAACGCCATAGCGGGTTGAATGGTGAGTGGTTGAAAGGAGCGCCCAAAGCCTTGTGAAAAGGATGCCAGCGCGACGGGGTACGCAATCAGCGGTGCTGCAACCGACACCACACGGCCGGCCATTGCCCAATCGATCCGACGGCGACGCATCGCTTCGGGATGGCAGGCAGGACGCCAAAAGCCCTTTGCTGGCTGGCCGCTGGCCCGCACGATGCCGTCGGCCGTGCCCGAGATTACTGCGATGGAAGGCATCGCCACGCGCGTGCGCGTCTGCGAGCTCTGCCGCCTGTGCGAAACCCGGACGAACGCGGTACCGGGAGAGGGAACGGGCGCAGGCGGCGTCATGCTTGTGGGCGAGGCGCCCGGCCGCAACGAGGATGAGACGGGGCGGCCGTTTTGTGGCGCGGCTGGAAAGAACCTGGACCTCGCTTTCGCCGCCGCCGGGCTTGAGCGCGCCGACTGTTTTGTCACGAGCATCGTTAAGTGTCGGCCGCCGGCGAATCGTGATCCGACTGACGACGAGAAGGCGGCATGCCGTCCCTACCTGTTGGAGCAGATTGAGGCGTTACGGCCGCGGGTGCTCGTCGCGCTGGGAAGGCATGGCCTGTCCGGCCTCATCGGTCACGTTCCTTCTGATTTCGCTTCCCTGGCCGGCACATTCGTTGAGGGGCCAGGCGGCATCCCGATTTTTGTCAGCCTGCACCCAGCCGCCGTCATCTATCGACAGAAATGGCATGACGACTACTTGCGCCATTGGGCCGAGTTTGGAGAGTGGCTTCGCTCCGGGGCGCCGGCTCCGGTGATGGCCGCCATCTAGGGGGAGTGTCCTAGAATTCCGGTTGGGCCACGGATGCCACCGACGAACCGCGGAAATCGCGGAGACCGCGGAACAGTTTCCGCGTGTTCCGCGCGCTCCGCGGTTTGGTATCGCAGCGGGCGGCCATTTTCAGGACAACCCCCCATCTAGGTTTCACCCACCCCCCGAACAACCTTTCCCACCGCAGGCGCCTTGTTGCTGATACTGGAAGCTGGCCCCGGCCAATTGTAGCTCCCCCTCCCGCCTCCCACTCGGGATGGCCGGGGCCGGTTTCCTTCATCACGGCCGGGCCGGAAAACACTCGGCCTGACCACCATTTCCGATGGAGTGCATCGGAAACGAAGGTTCATGTCCGCCGGTGCATTGGTGACTCAACAGATGTGGCGGTCCTTTGCGCGGTCGATTTTTTCCCAAACTCCTAAATAGGTCACCCCCAATGTGACTGTCAGACAAATGACAACAAACAGCCCGTAACAGGGCTGCGCGTTGCCACTTGAATGCCTCGTTTGTCTGACAAACGTGGCCCTAGGAGTCCAGACCATGGCCGCAAAAATCGCTAAGCAACCGACCGACCGTGTGACGGTGCGCCTCCCGGTGCACCAGATCCAAGCCATCGCCTCGTTGGTCAGCGCCGAGCGTTTCCGCAACACGACCGACGTCATCTACCAAGCCCTCAAGGTCTTCCTTGAAGCGCAAGGCAGTGGCGCCAAACAGGTCCTGGAGGCCGAATGGGGCCTGGAAGAACTCCGCCGCATGGCCGCGGAGAAGGACGCCCTGAAGAAGCAGGTCACCGACCTTCTGAACAAGCTGCAGTAACCGTAACAGTCCTTGCCTCACCAGGCTGGGATGGGATGCACAAAGGTGGCGGGGGCCGACGACGACCCCCGTCACCTCCCAGCATATCGTCGTCAGAAAAAAAGTGGAGGAGCTGAACACACCATGCAAAGCCTGATTGGAGTCGCTGTTGGGTACGCCCAAGAGCAGGAACTCAAAGAATACGAGAACTTTGGCGAGCCCAAGATTGTCATTGTCGGCTGCGGCGGCGCAGGCGGCAACACGATCAACCGCCTGCACAAGGTCGGCGTCAAGGGCGCCGAGACCATCGCCATCAACACGGACAAGCAAGCGCTTGACCTCGTTGAGGCTGACAAGAAACTCCTGGTCGGCAAGACCATCACCCGCGGCCTAGGCGCCGGCGGCTACCCCGAGGTTGCCGAACGCTGCGCCGAGCAGGCCCGCGGCAAGCTCGAAGAGATGCTGAAGGGCGCCGACCTGGTCTTCATCACGGCCGGCATGGGCGGCGGCACCGGCACGGGGACCGCCCCAGTCGTCGCAGACGTGGCGAAGAAAATGGGCGCCATCGTCGTCGGCATGGTCTCAACACCGTTCAACGTCGAGCGCGCCCGCATCATCCGCGGCGACGAAGGCCTGCAGAAGCTGCGCTCCCGCGCCGACTCGGTCATTGTCCTTGACAACAACCGCCTGCTGAACTACGTCCCCAACCTCCCGATTGACCAGGCCTTCTCGGTCATGGACCAACTCATCGCCGAGACCGTCAAGGGCATCAGCGAGACCATCACCCAGCCGTCCTTGATCAACCTCGACTACGCTGACGTGAAAGCCATCATGGGCGAAGGCGGCGTCGCCGTCATGCTCTGGGGCGAGGCCAAGGTCTCCGACGGCCCCTCATCGGTCGTCTCCGAGGCCCTCAACCACCCGCTCCTCGACGTGGACTACCGCGGCGCGACCGGCGCCCTCATCCACATCACCGGCGGCCCCGACCTCACCTTGAAGCACGCTGAGGAAGTCGCCGAGGGACTCACCTACGAACTCGACTCCCACGCCAACGTCATCTGGGGCGCCCGCGTGCTGCCCCAATTCGAAGGCCGCTGCAGGGTCATGGCGATCATGACTGGAATCAGCACCGTCGAAGCGATGAACCCGATGCCCCAGGGCAACGGCCAACACCAGGCCCAAGTCCAAACGGTCCAGACGCCCAACGCCGGCGGAGCGCGCAACCACGCAGCCCCGACGCGCACCCCGAGCGGCGGACCGGCCCGGCAAGAACGCCAGGAAACCGGCTTCAAGTTCGACCGCCCGACCAGCGTCGGGACACGCAGCGGCCGCGGCCAAGCCCAACCGGGCCCCGGCGGCATCGACTTCGTGCAATAGACGCGAATCTTCAGTAAAGTGATGCCTCCCTTTTCCTCTCCTTCCCCCTCCTTCCGCACCACCCGCCCCCGCCGCGTTGATGGCTGTCCTCCCACAGTCATCGGCTCCTCCCAACGGCGGGGGCGGGGATTGCAACCTTTTCTTTTGATGCGAACCCTGCCCCACTGGAAGCTTTGTATCTTGGCGCTCCGTGCAGGCGTCGTGTTCTCCGGGGAAGGCCGACAGCCGCCCCGACCCAAGGCCGCTTGGAAAGCGCATCGTGCGCCCGAGAAACGCACAACGATGACTCCCTTTGCGCCGCTCCGGCGGCTACCGCACGTCCCGAAGCCAATGCGGCCAAACAACATGCTGTTAGCGGCCGGGGTAGCGGCATTCATGGCTGTCATGGCAATGGTGGCAAGTGGGGGGACCCGGCCCAGACAATCCGATACCGGGGCTCAATGGGCCCGGCATGGTTCCTTCAAATTTTATTCGGTTTCATGTCAGCGTGGTGCGCTGCGGTCTTTCTCCGGGTCCGGACCGCCTTTGATGGCCGCCGGCTAACTCACCGCGGGGTTTTCACGTCCACGTTTCTGGAAATCGACGAGATCATGAAAATTCAGTCGGTTTTCGGAGCTGGCACAATGCCGCTGAAAATTGAGCTGCGCCGGGGTGGCAAGGTCAGGTTGCACACGTTTGACAACATGTCGACCACAAAGGTCGAGACGTTTGCCGCCGTTGTTCAGGCCTACGCCGACCGCGCGTCACCGGCGGCTTCATCGTACCGGTAATCGGTGCCATCCGTGGTTTGGTCCGGCCGGCGCCGGCCAATGGAACCACCGACATCACCGATGGCACCGAACGCCTCGCGACGTTTTCGGTGTACGGCATGTTGGCACATGTTGGGACCTATAGGCGCCTACCGTCACATGCAGTGACATGCCGTCTTTGCCTCCGCCGGCCCAAGCCCGCGTGCTCTCGCTGCTGCTCGGGCGCCGCGCCTCGCCACAACCTCTCACGCGCTGCCCGCACGGCGGCTGTTCGGCCCGCGCCGGGGGCGAGGGCGTAATTGCGCTCCCGTTGCGTCCGCGTCCCGCGCATTACAATGCGGTCGTCGGTTCGGCGTTTTCGGCGCGTTCGGCGGACCGTCATCATCCGTTCGGTTCCCTCGGTGGTTCCCTCCGGCGCCAAAGGCGGAATCGCAATGCCGCAACGCTTACCAAACCCCCCCATGCCTGCGCCGTCGATGCGCCGCCTCGTTGCCGCCGTTCTCCTGCTCGCCCTCGCCGGCTGCTCCTCCCCCGCAGCCAACGACGGCGGCGAGGTCGTCTCCGGCATCCAGTACGATGACGGCGGTGCCAACAAGGTGGATCTTCCCATCCTGGACGCCACTCCGCCTGCCCCCGGCGAACGCACGCTGGCGGCCGCGCCCCAGTGGCGGCTTGGCGAGTGGTGGGAGTACAAGGTTACGGACCATTTTGCGGGCAAGCAAATCACCATCAAGCGCGTTGTTGCCGGCACGTTCGGCACGCAGTATCTCGTCGGCTTCCCGATTGACGCGTTCAGCAATGACGCCCTAGTCATGCATGTCCCCGGCTACGGCGACATCGACCAGGCGGACCTGTCGTTCGAGACGCACGACGTGGACTTCAAGATGCTCGACTTTCCTCTGACGGTCGGCAAGAAGTGGGACACGGCCTGGGAAGGTCTTCCTGGAACCGCCACAATTGTCTCTGCCACTTCGGAGCAGGCAACGATTCGCATCACGGATGGCCAGAACTTCAACTGGACCGCCACCTACGACGCAGTCGCCGGCGACATCGTCCGCCTCTCTGATCCAAACTATGCCACGATTGAACTCACGGAGCACGGCTACAA
The DNA here is from genome assembly GCA_964627625.1 of uncultured Halobacteriales archaeon. Lineage (GTDB taxonomy): Archaea > Thermoplasmatota > E2 > JACPAO01 > JAHFTW01 > JAHFTW01. The sequence continues at coordinate 114,749 of CAZVJB010000002.1, read as the reverse complement.
CCACGTTGGCGCCGTCCGCGTGCCACACGCCCATGACCTCGTCTTCATGAACGGTCGCCTCGGCCCTTGGGATATCCAGGCGCACATCACGCAGAACCCCGAGCCAGCGCCCGCAACGGAGACCGTCGACGTCAAGGCCGGTTACGACCGCCTAGCCTTCACAATCATCGTTGGTCCGGTCGCAAATCTTCTGGTAGATGGACTGCCGCCCGTCCCCGGCGCGGGAACGTACTCAGAAAAAGTCATGTCGCCCAACGGGACCATTTACGAGCTCGCATCCGGCCCGACCGACACCGGCCTGAAACTGGAATTCTACGGCACCGGCGACCCAACAGGAACGTGGACGCTTGAACACGCAGCCAACGGTCCCGGCATCGTCCTTACCGAAGGCATCGGGTACCACTCCATCGACATCGATTTGCCAAGCGGCTGCGTACTTCCCGGCCAGAATGCGGGGCACCACCTGAATCCTTGCACGGGAACCGTCGGCGCAGCTACGCCCTGAGTCCACACGTCACGCAGCGCGTCCCGCTCGTCGCTTCGCCGCAATCGGTACACCGCGCCAACGGCGTCTTGGGTAACGCCGCTTGCAGGATTGGTTGCAACTTGTCCTGCCCGCGCACGAGGGCGTGGCGCGTTCCGGGTGTTTGCTGCTCCAGGCCCACGAGGACATCGCGCATGGCGAAGCGGTGGCTGCGCACCGCGTACGGGCACTCGGCTTCGTCGTGTATGGGCAAATCGTTCAGGAGGGCGTACAGGAGGACTTCCTTCTCCGGAATCGTGCGGAAAGGCATGAGGCGCGGAACCAGACCTTCGTGCGGTGCCGCTGTATCGTGAGGGGCCATTCTCGCAGCCCTATCAAGGTCGCCTTTTAGGTGGTTCATGAGGATCGTTTGGGCCTGGTCGTCCAGGTTATGACCGGTCACGATGGCGGATGCTCCGGCTTCGCGAGCAAGGCGGTTCATGCCGACGCGACGGAAAACGCCGCATGGGCCGCAGGCGGCGCGGGGATGGTTTGGATGATTCTCGGCGGCGGGGCCATGTGTCCCGGCCGCGTATTGGTCGATGGTGTAGCCGGCGAGCGTCTCGGTCTTAACCAGCGTCCAGGGGACGCCGAGGCACGTCGTGACTTCGCGGCAGATGTCAAGCGCTGATTGTCGATAACCGGAAATGCCTTCATCGACCGTCACGGCCACGAGCCGGATATGCGGGTGGTCCGCCACCAGGTTGGACAAAAAGTGCAGGACGGAGACCGAATCCTTGCCGCCAGAAAGCGCGACCGCGATTGTGCCCTCTGGAAGGCGGCCTTGCCGGCCAATTTCGAGTTTCGCACGCTTCTCGAAGAACTCCAGGAAATGGCTGCGGCACAGGTGGTTGCCAGCGTAGCGCAGGAAGATGACGGAAGGGTTCCGGCACTTCGAGCAGTTGGGCACAGGCTGCGGCGAGGCGCCGCGGCGCTTAACGGCAGCGACGCTGGCCCCGCAGTCCGCTGCGGCGAATCCGGCACGTTTCTGACCCGTCGCGCAACAGGGATAAAATTCGCCCTGGCCGCTACCGAACCCGCCATAAGGGCTTAAGTAGGGGCGCGGGAGTCGTTTGGCCCATGCGGTCCGGGTCGTTCCCCCAGGGCATGTCGAATGAACGCGGCGCTAGCCCCTTCGTCCTGGTGGGACTGGCGGCCGTGGCAGCCTGCGCATTCCTGCTACTTCTGATCCCGGGCACCCAGGCCTCGGTGCTTACGGCTGATGGAACCCAGCCTTTCGACGTCCCTTCCAACTTGGCAGTGAGCAACGCGGCCACCTCCCACAAGGTCACGTTCGTACTGGCAACTCCCACCGCGGACGGGGGATGGCCCGCGGACGGAAACCTTGTGGTCCAATTCCCGGCCGCCTGGACCGACACCGCGGCCTCGGTAACCGGCTTCGCACTCACCGGAACTGCATGCAGCGCCCCAGGACCGGAGGGAATCGGTAGCATTGACCTTTCCGCGGCCGGTCGTGTGATTCTCACGCGTGACGGGACGCGCGGTATTTGCGGCGCGGGAATCATCGTGTCGTTCACGATCAACGGCCTCGACAATCCAGCCGCCTCCGGCCGCCACACCATCGACATCCGCACCCGCAACTTCGGCTCGGCGACTATCGACTCCGTCACGCAAAACATCGTCCTGGTCGGGGCCTTATCGGGCGGTGTGTTGACGACCACGCCCGCCACGCCGGTGGCCGGCGCGTCGACCTCGTACAGCTTTTCGTTTGCTGGCCAAGGCACCTGGCCTGCCGACGGCAATATGGTCATCGAATTCCCGACCAGTTACGCGCCGCAGCCCTTCAGCGTCACGAGCGTCTCCTTGACCGGCACCGGGGCTGACTGCGTAAGTGGCGCCGTCGCCGTGGCCAAGACGACCCTCGCACCGGGCGCGTCACCCGTCGGCACCGTCGCCACGCCCACGCTCACGCTCACCAGGTCGGGCGGTGCCGCGTGCGTGCCCGGACAAACGTTGAAGGTCACCGTGACGGGTGTCAAGAACCCGGGCGTCGTGGGCGCCCCCGGTAGCATTGTCGCAACAACCTTCACAAGTGGCGGCAGCCAGCGCTCCTTCGTCGATGGTGCCATTGCTGCAGCCAGCTCGACCCTGACGAGTGCAACTGGCGCGGCATTCACCGCCGCCGACGTCGGCCGCCTTGTCATCGCTCCAGGCATCCTCCCCGCGGGCACAACCATCACGGCCTTTGGCACCGCAACGAGCGTCACCGTGTCGCAGGCCTCCGTCCTTGCGGTCCCCGCGGCGGGCATCCACGTCACGGTCGCCACGGGGCTCATCGACTCTACCCCCATTCGGTTCTTCACCGATGGTTCCATCACGGACGCGGCGCCCGTCGGGGCTAGCCCGGAGGATACGCTCGTTGCGAGTCCTGCCGGCGCGGCCTTTACCGTGGCCGACCTGGGGCGCACGATTACCGGACCCGGCATTCCCTGGGGCGCCGCCCTCGTCTCAATCGTTGGCGCGGCGCCGGCGAGCGCCGACTTGTCGCAGGCTGGAACGCCTGGCCCGGTGGCAGCCGCCGTTATCGACCTCGTCAAGCCGCCATTCGTCATGGAGGGTGCGCTCACGTCGACCAGCATCGCGCTCACGCCGACCACGGCGATTGCCGGCACCATCGCCGACTGGAAATTCACTTTCACGACGGCCAACGCCATTCCTGCAAATGGTGCCATTCGAATCAGCTTCCCGGCCGACGTCGACGTGTCGGGAGTCACTTCGCCGGCGACCATGACGGGCTGCACGGGCGGGACATTCATCGTCTCGCGCGCCGGTCAGCTCGTGACCATCCAGCGTGATGGCGCGGGCGCCACCTGCCCCGCCGGGACGGTCTCCGTGACACTCGGCGGCATCCGAAACCCGCGCTATGCAGGGCTGCAATCGTTTGCAACGGTGGGCGACATCCGCACCTCGGCGCCTGGCGGCGCGGACATTGATTTCGGCACCGCCAGCGTCACAATCAACCCGGGGACGCTCACCAGCACGGCCATCACGGCTACATCGCTGGTTGCGGGCGCTACGACGTCGTACACGTTCGCCTACACGTTCGCCAATGACTGGCAAGGGCCCGACCTGTTTATGGTGACCTTCCCGACGGGCTACGTCGTTTCCGGCGTCGGCGCGACTCCCCCCGCAACCGGCTGCACGAGCGGCACCTTTGGCGCAACGGCCTCGGGCCAGACGGTCACCGTTTCACGCACGGGCACTCCCAGCACGTGCTTCGGCGGCAGCGCCGCGACGATCACGCTCAGCGGCATCCGCAACCCCGCCTTCGCGGGTGCGTCCGGGACGATCTCGTTCAGGACGGCCACGAATGCCGCCGGCAACCCGACCATTGACACCGGGTCCGGCTCGGTCACGCTGACTCCGGGCGCCATCACACCGACCTCTGTGGCGGCGGTCCCGGCCGCGGCTGGCTCGACCGCGTCGCACACCTTCACGTTCGGCATCACGAATGCCTGGCCATTCAACGGCATGTTGACCATCAATTTCCCGGCCGGCGTGGGCGTCTCGACCGTCGGTGCCAGCGTCGCTTCCTCGGGCGCGTGCAGCACCGGCACGTTCACCGCGGCCCGCGTGGGCACCACGCAGGACGTCACCATCACTCGCCTCGGCGGCTCCGACTGCCCTGCAGGCACGACTGGAATCGTTCTCTCGCTTGCCAACATGCGCAACCCGTCGGTGCCAGCTGTGCCCGCCCCCACGGCGGCCATTCCCTATGGCGTCTCCTGGAGGACCTCCACTTCCGCCGGCGCGGCCATCGACGCGACGGCCGACGTGCCCGCTTTCCCCACCGCGCCCCCCGGCCCCCAGGCGCTGACCTTCACGGCGGCCGCGCTGACGACGCCGACGCTGGAGGCCGCCAGCACGACGGCCGGCGCCGTCACGTCTCACACGGCAGGATTCACTCTGGCCAATGCGTGGCCCGCAGATGGCGCCGTCCGCCTAATCTTCCCCACCGGCTACGGCTACACGGGACTCGTTGCGACTGCGACGTCGACCGGCTGCACGGGCGGCACGCTCACCGCCACGAACCCAAGCGCCAACACGGTCCTGGTGACGCGTTCCGGCGGCACGGTTTGCCCTGCAGGCACGCTCGCGAAGGTCACCGTTTCCGGGATCCGCAACGTCCAGGCATCCGGCGCGACCGGAACCGGCACCGTGCGCACAGAGACCTCGACGGCGGGCGGCAACGCTGCGGTGATCATCGACGCGGCGACCCTTCCATCCGTCACGCTGACGCCAGGCACCCTGGCGGCAGCATCCATCACCCCTGGATCGGTGGAAGCCGGCGAAACAACGAGCTACACGTTCCAGTTCACCACCACGAACCCCTGGCCGGCCGACGGATCTTTTGTTGCGACGTTCCCCGCCGGCTTCACCCTCGCCGTGACTCCGAATCCTGCGCCGACCGGATGTGACGGGACCTGGGCTCCTCCGGACGTCTCCGGCCAGACGTACACGTTGACGCGCATCCCCGGAACGTCGTGTGCGGCGAACACCGTCGTCATCATCGGCCTGAACGGAATCACCAATCCGCTGGGTGCGTCGAACAACCTCATCGCCTTCCAGACCCAGACCGCCGCGCCGGCGGCCATTGACACGGCAAGCGTCCTATTGTCCACCGGTCCGGTGACGCCAGTCATCGTCGGAGCGGCCGACCCGTCGCCAGACGCGCCGACCACGTACACATTCTTCATGGCGACTACAACGTCCTGGCCGGCAGACGGAAACCTGGAAATCACCTTCCCCACGGATTTCATCGTCGGGGCACCAACACCCACATCGGTGACCCTGTCGGGCTGTGATGGTACACTGACTTCGGGCTTCTTGGGTCAAGTGGTAACCCTGACCCGCACCGGAGGCTCTCCATGCCCACCGGGGTCCATCACCATCACCTTTGACGGTGTCACAAACCCCACGACCAGGGGCCGCTACTCGACGTTCGACGTCCAACTCCAAACAAATGCCGGCGCCGTCCTCGAGCAACACTCCGGAACCATCTTCATTTCCAAACCCGCCGTTGAAATTGTAACTCCAAACGCCCACTTCAGCAACGTGGCCGGAGGCCGGACCCTCATCCTCGTAATCCAGGCACGCGACCTCTTCCAAAACGGCGTGGCGGGCGTTCCGATTTCCTGGGCCAAGACCGGTGACGGCACGTTGAACACGGCAAGTTCCACGACGGACGACTCGGGCGCTGCCACGGCGGAAATCAAGACGAGTGCCACCGCGGGTGCCATGACCATTACGGCAACGGCCGCCGGGTTGACCGGTAGCCCCCTCACGTTCAAGATCAACGCGCCCGGAACCTCGTGCCAAGGATGCCCAGTCGCCGACCGCCTCGACGTCACGCTTTCTGCGACCACCGTGAGCGCCGATACGGGCCAAGTGACGGCAACGGCCCTGGGCTACAACGCCGCAGGCCAACTCATGGGTGACTTCTCGGACACCACCTTCTTCACGGTCGCCAACGGCGGCACTTGCACCGGCAAGGTGTGCACCGGGCTCACGAAAGCCGGTAACCATGACGTGACGGGCAACTACCAAGGCGTCATCGGCAAGAAGGCCGTCACCGTGACGCCCGGCGCGCCCAAGGCAATCACGCAATCTGCGTTGGCGGTCGGCACCATCGGCCCCGGGACGGCGCAGGCCTTGCAGGTCACGGCGGAGGACCAATTCGGCAATGGCGTCGCGGGCGTGTCCATCGCGTGGGCTGTCACTGCAGGAGGCGGCACAATCAGCCCGACACCGACGCTGACCGGCACCACCGGCACGGCCTCGGCCACGTTGACGACCGGGCCGACGGCCGGCGCGAACACTGCCACGGCAACGGCGACCGGCCTTGCGGGCAGCCCCTTGACCTTCAATGTTCCAACCGCTGCCGCGGCCTCCATCACGTCGGTAAGTAGCGGCGCGCCTCGGCACCCCGCCGGCGTACCGCTTGTGCTCGCCGCCATCGTCAAAGACTCCTCAGGGAAGGGCATCGTAGGTGCCAAGGTCTCCTGGACCGTCACTGGCGGCGGGGCCATCTTGACGACCGAGAGCCTAACGGACGCCACGGGCACGGCCTCTGCGACCTTCACCAGGTCAACCCTGGGCACGAGCACCGCGAAGGCGTCGGTTGCCGGCTTGTCCGCGGCCGCCAGCTTCGAGGTGACGACCTTTGCAGGCCCGGTCGCCAGCCTGCAGTTGACTCCGGCCGTTGCGACGATTGGCCTTGGGCTGCCCCAGACGTTCACGGTCACGGGTGCCGACGCCGCCGGGAACCCGCTTGGCGCGGCAACTCTTGGGGTCATTCTGTCCAGCACGCCCAATGCCTCGTGCGTCGCCTTGACGTGCACGCCAACGGCGCCTGGAACCTACAAGATTTCGGCCGTTGCGGGCGGCGTCACCGATACAGCGACGTTGACCGTCACTGGGAGCGTGCCCTCGTCGACGTCCAGTTCGACCTCCGGCCCAAGTTCGCCTTCGCCGGGCGTGCCCCTGGTTGCGCTCGTGGGCGCCCTCATCGCGTTGGTTGCGGTGCGCCGGCGCAACGGGGCTTAGCCGAAGCGGCCAGTCGGTACGAAGCCGATGCGGCGGGAACGCAGGGGCCCGGCCCAGGTCACCCAGAAATCGTGCCGTGATTCAGTAAAATCTGTGGTTCCGTCGGGTAAAGCCGTTGCCGCCACCCTGAAAAACACCCCTGTCCTCCCCTTGGCAATGCCCACCGAATCCCCGGTTGAGACCTTCGGCAAAGTGAATTTGAAGGACTCGGTCGTAATCGTCGCGTTCCCGACGACGGGGTCGGCGGGCAGCATCGCGGCGCAGTATCTCATCCGCAACCTGTCGCTCCCGTTGGTTGGCCACTTCCGGCTGCCCGACCTGAGCGGGCTCATTTCGATTCAGGACGGCATTGTAACGTCGGCGGTGCGCATTTTCGGTGGCGAGGTGGTCTGCAGAATTGGTAAGGATTGTCCGTCCGTTTACATCGTCACAACGGAGCTCCCGCTGCCACCACCGGTCTTGAACCATCTCGCGGAGGCTGTCATGCATTGGGCGGCCCGCGGCGAAGCACACATGCTCTTGGTCCTCGAGGGCGTCGGCCGCGCGGAGGGGGACGATGTACCCGACGTGTATTGCGCCGCGGCTGACAGTAAGGTCTTGAAGACGCTCGTCAAGGCCGGCATTCCCGCGATGGAGCGGGCTTTGATTGCTGGCATCACGGCGCAGATTCTGCTCGAGGCGCCGGTGCGCGGCGTCAAGGCGGGCGGCCTGCTTGTAGAGGCAAGTCGCGACCATCCCGACGGCCGCGCGGCAGCAGCCCTGATTGAGGCGGTGGCCAAGATGTTGCCCGACGTCGTCGTCGACGCCAAGCCGCTCATGAAAGAGGCCATGGCGCTCGAAAAGGAAATCCGGGAGGCCCAAAGCCGTACGGCGGCAATTCAGGCCCCGGCTTCGCCGCAGACGTTCATCTAACGCGACGAAACGGGATTCCATCGCTGCGCTCGGAACCCGTTTCGTCGGTTGCAAGGGCGCCCCCCTCTGGGGCCTTCCAGGCCCCAGACCCCTCGGAGGAACTGGGGGCTGCTCGCCATCGCCCGACATCGTCGCTTCGCTCGCTGAGCGGGCTCGGCTCCTCTCGTGCCTTGCGAGCGCATCGCGTCGCTCGGCGCCGGCTGCTGCGCGAGCAGCCCCCGAGGCCGGCCGCGCAGCCCATTGAACGGCTGGGGCGGCGGCCTCTCCTTCGTGGCGGCCAACGGCGCCGGGTTGGCGCTCCTGGCGGGACAACGCTTATTCGGTCCAAGGGTCATGGGAAAATGGGCGACAAATGATGGCCGACGACGCGCAAGACATGACTCGGGCTCAAGGGGCCGCCAACAACCTGATGCCGGAGGGCGACTACAGCCAGGATGGGCAAGATCCTGCGGAAGTTGCAAAGCTCTTGGCCAGGATATCGCCGATTCTCCTCCAGGGCGAACAAATTCTGTACATCGCCCAGCAGGGCCGCCTCGCGAGCTTGACAACGCTATCGACTCCCGAGGCTCTCGTCGTGACCACCCGGCGCTTCGTCCGCTGCGTTCCAAAGGTCCTCGGCCGCTTTTCCTTTGTCGACGGCAACTGGCGGGACCTGCGGGACGTGAAGCTGAAAGAAAACATGGTGGGCTCCACCGTATCCGTGACGCCCAACGGATCCGCGGGCTACGACCTGTCCGGACTCAACAAGGTCCAGGCGCGGAAGGTCTATCGCATCATGCGCGACATGGCAGACAAGGCTAGCGAGGACCGCCGGCAGCTCAATTTAGAAGAACGGCGCGCCACCGCGGGCGGCGTCTTCGTTGGCGGTGCTCCCCCTGCGCCCCCCGTAATTATTGCGCAGGCACCAAGCACGCCCGTCCGTGAGGACCCCATGGCGACGCTGCAGAAGCTAAAGGGACTGCTCGACGCTGGGCTCGTGACGCCAGCAGAATTCGAAGCGAAAAAGCGCGATGTATTGGGCCGAATGTAACGGGGCGGGTGCGTTACATTGCTTTGGACGGCGACGCCGTCGCGGCCGGAGGGCTTGCCAAGATTTGCAACCCTTCCGCAATCTTCTCTTTGACGGCCTTCACGGTAATCTCCATTTTGGCCTTCTCGGCGGCCGTCAGTTCGTATTGCACAACGCGCACCAGGCCGCCGCGGCCCAGAACGGCAGGGACGCCGACTGCGACATCCTTCTGCCCGTACTCACCGTTTAGGATGCAGCCGGTTGGAATTTCCTCGTGCGTATCCTCGACGATGGCCTTTACCATGCGTCCAGTGCAGGCTCCGGGTGCGTAGGCCGTTGCGCCGACGCGTTCGATGATCTCCATGGCGCGGCCGCGCGTCGTCTTTTCCCACGCGTCCCAGTCGCCGCCCTTCAATTGGGAGCTGGACAACGTGGGCGCCACGAACATTGTTTCCCCGTGTTCTCCGAGGATAGTCGCGCGGACTGTACGGTCGCCGGTTGCGTCGCGAACGATGTCCGTGAAGCGGGCCGAGTCGTGGAGGCTTGTCATGCCGATGACCTTCTCGCGGGCAAACCCGAGTTCTTTCCAGCAAATGAATTGCAGTATGTCGACCGGGTTGGTGACGAGTAGAAAGATGCAGCCGGGGGCGTGCTGTTTGACTTGGGCGCAGACGGTTTTGAGAATCTTGATGTTGATTCCGAGCAGATCGGCGCGGGTCATTCCGGGCTTGCGCGGCATACCCGCTGAGACGACAACAATGTGACTGCCCTTCAGGAGCGCGTAATCAGTTCCCCCGTGGACGCGGGTGCGGCGGCCGAAGGCAACGCTTGCGGTGTTGAGGTCCATGGCACGGCCAACGGCGGCCGGCTCAGCAATGTCAACGACGGCAATCTCGTCGATGCGGTCCGTCAAGGCCAGCGTGGCAAAGATGGAGTTCGCGCCAATCGTCCCGGCGCCGACGAAGCCGACTTTGGTCATGGGGCGGCGACCGCCCCACGCTTGAAAAGTTGTGGGGCGGCCGCCGGGCAGGCGCACCCATCCGAACGTGGCCCACCGAGGCCGTGACGCCGCCCCGCCGGCGTACGCGAGGCCGGGCTGTTTCCGCCCACAAGGCTTAGGGCCTTGGCCACTTTGCGATGCCGTGGCCTGGCTGGTCCTCGACACTTCCCTACTCCTGGGCGGCAAGGAGCCACCGCGCTCGTCCTCCTGGGCCACGACGCCCGAGGCTGCCGCGGAGGTCTCGCCTGGCGGCAAGGATGCCCGCCGCTACGAAGGCTGGATCACCCTCGGCCTGCAAGTCCGCAGCGCCAACCAGGATTCCGTCGACCGCGTCGAGACCACCGCCATGGCTGCCGGCAATCTCGGTCGCTTGAGTGTTGCCGACATTAGCCTCGCGGCCCTCGCACTCGACCTGTCTGCGACGCTGATTACCGACGACTACACTCTCCTCGACGTGGCCAATCGCCTGCGCGTGCCAACTCAGACGGTGAACACGACGGGAATCTCTACCCAGTTGGATTTCCGCCCGCGTTGCATGGGTTGCGGCCGCTGGTACGAGACCATGCCGAAGCGCGACGAATGCATCGTCTGCGGATCGCCGGTGAAGTCGAAGCCGTGGAAGCCGCCGGCGCCGGCGGCTCCGAGCAAAACCTAGCCGCTCTTGCTGTCCGCCAGCGCCCTCAGCGGCACGTGACCGTTCCGGCCATGGTTGCGCCCTTGGTCGACCCGTTGCCAGTCCCCGACACTGCGTAGTCGGCGGTAATCTGGGCATCGACCAAATCCGCAAAGCCGGCCGTCCCCGAGCCTGGTACGAGCGACAAGATTTCGTGCGTCGTTACGTAGCCTGGATATGTGGTGTCCGGTTCGCCAAAGTTGACCACGAGTGTGCCGGTCAGCGTCAGCGTTCCCGAACCACAACCCGCGATGGAGCCGGTGAACGTCCGCTCAGCTGGGCCAGTAAACGTTCCGTCCGGCTGGCCGTGGGCGTGGAAGCGGTCGAAGACCGTGCCGTTGAAGGTGCCAGTCACGACCCACCACATTTCGGTGCCGGAAAATTCGCATCCGCCAGGATTGGTGGGAGCGCAAGCGATGGAGCTGAGGACGGCGTAGCCATCTGTTTCAAACTTGGTTGCAACAGGGATGATTCGAGCTGCGGCGGCATCGGCCGGCGTTTCGTTTACGGCGGCGGTCTTGCACCAGATGGTCCCGGAGATGGTCCCGTAGCCAGACGCTGGGCCAGTGATGATGAAGTCGTTCGTCAAATTAGCGTCCACGACGCCCGCAAAGCCGGCCGTAGTCGAACCGGGGAACAGCGTCATTTTTGGTTCCACGAGGTGCAACGTGCCGGGCGCGCTCAGATTGGGTTCGAGTTTTCCCGTTGTTCCCTTGAGGTGGAGGACCAGCGTACCCGAGCCGCAGCCAGCGATGGAGCCGGTGAAGGGACGCAGGACATCGGCTTCGAGGGTGCCATCGCCGTTGGAGTGGGCGTGCGCCGGATCCGTAAGGGTGCCATTCATTGTCCCAGTGTAGTCCACATACTGGGTCTCATACAATTCGCACTCTTGCGGACTGGTCGGTGGATTGCACGCAACCGAATGAGGAAGCAGGATGCCATCTGTCGTGAACTTGGCGTTGACCTCGATGGGCACCGCACCCTCGTGGCTCGGGCTAGTGTCCGGCACGGCGGCCATTCGGCACCATATGGCCCCGTTGATTGTGCCATCATGGATGGAGTCCCCAGTCAGGTTGAATTCGAGCGTGACCTGGGCGTCTACGACGGCGGCGAGTCCTGTCGACGTCGAGCCCGGCACCATCGACATCAAGGGTTCTTTCATGTGGACGCTGCCGGGCTTGTCCGGATTCGGGTCAATCGAGGCGGGGCCGTCGATGCGCATACTCATCGTGCCCGAGCCACACCCGGCAAACGATCCCGTGACGAGCCGCAGCGCCTGGGCATCGACCGTGCTGCCCGACCCCGCCCAATGGAAGTGGAAAATGTCCGTCATCCTGCCAGTAAACGTGCCCGTGAAGTCGAGGAAAATCGTCGAGTAGTACTCGCAACCGCCGGGCTTTTCCGGGGCGCAGGTGAATTGATCCGCCCGCAAGTCGCCTTCCGAGGTCCATGCGCCGGTGATGGGGATGGCCAAGGTCCCGATGAGGTCTGGCCGGATTTGGCCGTTGACCGTCGGAATGTCCACCGCAGGCCCGGTACCTTCGGAAGCGGCTGATTTGGGGGTCGCGCAACCCGCAAGGCTGGCAACGAGCAGGACGCCTACGCAGGGTAGCACAAGCTTCAAGCGAATCGACATGAGCGGCGGTGAGAATGGCAAATAAAAATAGCTTTGCTCTGTACAGTCTACGCCGAATTGTCGGCTCAACAGGAGGGAGTGGCCGTCGCCACCGGCGCCGCAGAAGTCCTAGGTACAAGCCAGGCCAATTGGCCAGGTCACATACACAGCATGGTGCCAGTCAGATGGAAATTGAAGCCCGAGGCGCCAAGGAATGCGTCGAACGGGAAGTCGATGTCGACGACGTGTCCCATTCCAACCGACGCGGTCCCCGCGAGGTCCCGGAGATTCCCGTGCAGATGGAAGCCTTCGGTGGTTGGCACGTTGTCCGTGTAGCCGATTGCGCTCAGGTGAATCGAGCCTGTGCCGCACCCCGCCATCGTGCCGGTGAACATGATGGGCTGGTCCACGAAGTCCGTGCGGGCCGTGGTTTCATTGTAGAAGATGTACCCGACGTACGGCGCTGTACCGTTCCAAGTGCCTGCGAAGTACATGGTTCCAGTGTAATGGTAGGTGGCGCATTCCTTCGGAGTGGCTGGGTCGCAGACCGTCGGTGTTGGCGTCATGGTTTGCTGCACCATGACATCAACAGGAACTTCTCGAGGCGCGGCGTGGCGGCTCGTTGCGGCTTGGTCAGAGGAGTCGTCCACGCCCTCGGCAGACGATTGTGGTGTCGCGCATCCAGCGAGGGAAGCAACAACAAGCAGGCTAAGAAATGGCAACACGGCAGGTAGACGGCCAGGCCTGAAGGCTGCCTAGCCGGCTCTCCGGATGTAGTTTTGCTGTGTCAATCGCGCGCAGAATGCGCAAGGGGACGGCGCTCACCAAAGTCCAATCCGATCATCATTCACCGACGATGTGCTAGATCATCGCGCCAGGCGGCGACAGTTCGCGGCCGCAGAAAACCGCATGGGGTCCGTTTCAGTTTGGCTGGGGTTTTGCTTCGTGGACCCAGAAGTAGGTCTGCCGCGTATCGCGCAGGCTGGCTTGTTCCTCAAGAAGGCCCATCTCGCGCAGCCGGCGCAGGGCCGTGTAGATGGTGCGGCGGGGGAGGCCGGTGGCTTCCCGCAACTGCTTGCCCGTCATGGGTTTGTGGTGGTTGAGAGTGTTCAGCACGGCCTGCACAGAGGCGGGGACCGGGTGCGGTTGGACGTTTGGTTCGTTCATGGTTGAGGTGGATTGGGTCGTGGAAGTGATTTACGCTTTGTGGCTGCACCTTTTAAGCTGACTCCTGGAGGGGCAGGTTTGCGGCCAAATCGGCCGGCCCCGGCGGCCCGGTTGCTGGGGCATGGTTTCTCCCGGAAAAGGGGCCGCAAAGCGACCCAATTGGCGAGGTATATATCGGGTTGCGCCCGAATACGATTGGGAGACGAGGCGCGATTGCCTCCGCACCATGTGCGGGCGGTCCGGGGCTCCGGCTATGCCGGATTTCTTGCGACCACCGACCACCACCCACCCCGGCCCTCATCGAGGGTTTGGGGCGCGAGTTGTTCCGGTCCGCCATCCCGTATTTTTGCCCACAATAGGGCGTTTTTTCCATCGGAAATCGGCGCTTCCTCTTCGAAGCGGTGATATCTTGCTTTGCGCGTGTTCCGGTTGATGGCGCTGCGCCTTTTCCGCCGCAAGCCGATGCCGAATGCTCCTGCCGCGCCATGGACTGAGCGGCCGCCATTGCCTCCCGTGGCAAAGCGGTCGCCTCGCAAACCCGCCGTGCCGCGCAAGCCGGTTGCCAAAAAGGCTAGGAAAGCCTTGGAGCGACCCGCCAAAAAGCCGGTTGCCAAGAAGACCAAGAAGGTCGCGGCGAAGAAAAGCAGGCCAACCGTCAAGGCGGCAAAGAAAGCGAAGGCTCCGAAGAAACCAAAAACGCCCAAGCCGGCCAAGAAGGGCCGCGCAAAGCGCCGGTAACCCCAATACGCCGACCGGTAGTTCCGCCGCCCCCACCCCTTCGCTTTTGTTCGCTTCGGTCCTGCAAGTGATGTGCCGTTCGAGTTGGAGGCGCCGTTCGAGCCCGCGGGCGACCAGGGGCCCGCCATCGACGCCGTGGTGCAAGCGGTCCGAGATGGCAAGCGCTTCGTGACACTCCAGGGCGTAACCGGGGTCGGAAAGACGTACATCATGGCACAGGCCATTACGCGGTTGCAGAAGCCGACGCTCATCATCTCGCACAACAAGACTCTCGCGGCACAATTGTACGAGGAAATGCGGGCCTTTTTTCCCAAGAACGCCGTCGAATACTTCGTCTCCTACTACGACTACTACCAGCCAGAGGCGTACGTCCCGCAATCGGACACCTACATCGCCAAAGAATCCGACGTCAACAAGGAGATCGAGAAACTTCGCCACGCGACCACACAGGCACTCATGACGCGCAAGGACGTCGTCGTGGTCGCTTCCGTTTCCTGCATCTATGGCTTGGGTTCGCCCGACGACTACCGCAGCGCCAACGTCTTGCTGCAGGCCGGCCAGAAAATGGAACGCCGCGCCCTGGTGGGACGCCTGGTTGACATCTACTACGAACGCAACGACGCCGAACTCAAACCCGGAACCTTCCGCGTGCGCGGCGACACCATCGACATCCTGCCGCCAGGGGACGAGCATCCCATCCGCGTGGCCTTGTGGGGCGATGAAATCGAGTCCGTCAAGCGCGTGCATTCCCTGACGGCCGACGGCATCGCGACGTACCAGGCGATGACCATCTTCCCCGCCAAGCACTTCGTCTTGCCTCCCGATCAACTTGAGGCCGCCATCTTGCGCATCCAGGATCAACTCAAGGACCGTCTCACCGAATTGCGCACGCAAGGAAAAATCCTGGAGGCGGCACGGCTCGAGCAACGCACGCGCTTCGACATCGAGATGCTGCGCGAAATCGGCTACTGCAACGGCATCGAGAACTACAGCCAACCTCTCTCCGGCCGTCCGCGCGGCGACCCTGGCGCGTGTCTCATGGATTACTTCCCGGAGGACTACCTCCTGATCGTTGACGAATCGCACGTGAGTGTTCCGCAGGTGCGCGGCATGTACAATGGCGACCGCATGCGCAAAGAAACCCTCATCCAGTACGGCTTCCGCCTGCCTTCGGCGCTCGACAACCGGCCGCTCAAGTTCCCCGAATGGGAGCGCAAGTTCAAGCAATGCGTCTTCACCAGCGCGACGCCCGGGCCGTATGAGGCCGAGCATGAAGAATTGCGCGTTCAAGCCGTGGTTCGCCCGACAGGCCTCATCGACCCCGAAGTCATCGTACGCCCCATTGCAGGGCAGGTGGACGACCTCTACGGCGAAATCACAAAGACCGCAAAACGCGGCGAGCGAATCCTTGTCACAACGCTCACGAAGAAGATGGCCGAGGAACTCACGAAATACTATGCCGGCCTCGGCCTGAAAGTCACCTATCTGCACAGCGATATCGACACGTTGGAGCGCATAATCATCCTGGAAAAGCTCCGCAAAGGCGAATTCGACGTCCTGGTTGGCATCAACCTCCTGCGCGAAGGCCTCGACCTGCCTGAAGTGAGCCTGGTGGCAATCTTCGATGCGGACAAAATCGGTTTCCTGCGCAGCGAAACCGCCCTCGTACAGACGATTGGCCGGGCGTCACGCAACGTCAACGGCCGCGTCATCATGTACGCTGACCGCATGAGTGATGCCATGGCGAAGGCGATTGCGGCCACGTCGCAACGCCGGACGACACAGATTGCGTACAACAAGCAGCACGGCATCACGCCGGTCTCCGCGGTGCGCTCCATGAAGGGCATCGAAATCGACGGCCGTCGCCTCGGGGAGAAACCGGTCCTCGTCAGCAAAGAGAAACTCGCCACGCTCGACAAGACTGGATTCGACAAGCTCATCAAATCACTCGAGCAGGAAATGCAATCGGCAGCCAAGGCATGGGACTTCGAACGTGCCGCCCTGCTTCGCGACGAAATCATGCAGTTGAAGTCGGGCCAATTGCCGAAAGACGCCAAGCCGGAACGCGTCGCGCAGGCGGAGCACGACGTCGAGGAACGCGTCGGCCCCCGGAAGAAGCCCATGCAGGTCGCGCGGCGCATTTTTGAGAAGTCGGGAGCGATGCTGGAAAAGGGCGGGGGCGACGCAAACGCGGCGCACGCGGAGCCGGCGAAAGACGATGCGCCCAAGAAGGGACGGCGCAAGCGGAAGGAAAAAGAGCCGCTTCGTTAGGGATTAACCTCGAATCATCAAAATCGCCGTGGCATCCCTGCAATCCCAGGCCTCCCTTGTTCGGCCGTGCCCAGAACCGGAGGCCGGGGATTTCGAGGAACGACAGACCCAAGACCGGCGCCCCTTTCCCGTCCACGTTGAAGGCTACAGTCTGGTTCGATGGCGCTTGCTCCGGGAACCCGGGGCCGATGGGTGCGGGGGCCATCCTGGACATCGGGGGTCGCCGGCAAGCCTTGTCGATGAACATGGGGCGCGGCACGAACAATGAGGCGGAATACCACGGCGTCATCCTGGGCCTGCGCCACGCGCTGGCGGCGGGGGCCGATGAGGTCACAATCCGCGGCGATTCGCAACTCATCCTTCGGCAACTTGGCGGCACGTACAAGGTCAAGGCGGAGAATCTGCTGCCGCTTTACGCCGAGGCGCACAAACTCGTGGGGCAATTTCGCAAAGTGCAGTTCGACTGGGTGCCGCGCCTGGAGAATGCGGACGCGGATCAGGCAGCCCGGGACGCAATTGGGCAAGGCTGACGCCTTCGGAACGTTCATCCCCGACCCGGAGAGTTGCTGCTCGTGGATACGAGGCCCTGGTACCGCGCCATGTGGAACCTGATGGACGATTCGATGCGGCGGTGGTCGGACAAGTTGCGGCGCATTGTCCGGCTGCTGCGTTTCGTGCGTTTCCTTCTCGTCGTCGGCATCTTGGCCGTCCTCGGCTCGGCCGTGGTCGGCCTGTTCTGGCCGAAATACTTCCCTATCGCCTACGCGATTGCGACCGTCTTCCTCGTGGTTCCGCTTGCCGCCCTCGTCGTGCTTGCCGGGTTGCCGCTCCGGGCCCAATCCATCGTGCGCTTGATCGACATGGGCTATCCAGGCAATGCCCGGGAACTCGCCATCCGCATGATGGCCCGCAAGTTGCACGAGGAATCAATTGCCACCGAAGAACTGCTTTGGGACACGGCGGTAAACGAAGGCCGGAAATTTGTCCGCAAGATGGACGCCCAACGAGCCAACGCCGCCGATGACGACGCCGACGCCGCCAAGCCGTAAACAGGTGCATAGCCCCCAACGCAAGTCGTATGAAGTCAGCGAAAGGACTGTACCCTGGAAGGGGATGCCGACGGAACCGCCCGGTGGGTGGTCCCACAAGGCTGTCACTTTCTCCTGGTGACGCGGCGCTTTTTGGGCCGCCCCTTCCATCTTGAGTGAGTGATGCGTCGCAAGCGGCGCGTGTGACAAGGCTTCAATCGACCCACGCCGTGGGTGACGCGTGGACCCGTCCGATCCCATGACCTTCGCGGGACTGGCCAGCCTCGGCATGGGCGCCGGGTTCCTTTCGACGCTTTTCGGCATCGGCGGCGGCGTCCTCATCGTGCCGGCATTGGTCTACGTCGCCGGCGTGGACTTCCGCGTCGCAACCGCCATATCGCTTGCCGCAATGTTGGCCCACCCCCCGCTTGGCGTGTGGCAGCACGCCCGCCGCGACGCCGTCGACTGGCGCCTTGGACCCCTTCTCGCCGTGGGCGGCCTCGTCGGCGTCGCCGCCGGCATCGTCCTTGCGCCAAACCTCCCGGTACCATCCCTGAAACTCCTTTTCGCCGTCGTCATGCTGGGTGCGGCCTGGCGGCTCGTCGCACACATGCCGCATGACGAGGCACGCACACCCGGAACGCCACTCGTCGTCGCCCTTGGCGTCGTGGCCGGGGCCGCCTCGCGGTTACTAGGAATTGGTGGCGGCATCATTTCCGTGCCCGTCCTGGCCATCGTGGGCGTCTCGATGCACACGGCCGTCGGGTCAAGCCTCGTTGCGGTGTTCACCAACGCGGCCATTGCGTCGGCAGTCAGCTTGAGCGCAGGGCTTGACTGGAGGCCCGCCGTGCCGCTCGCCATCGGTGCCGTGGCTGCTGCGACGTTTGGCACCCGCGCCGCGCACGGGCTCAAGGCACGGCCATTGGCACAGCTGTTTGCCGCAGCGCTTGCGCTTGCCGCAATCTACATTGCCGCCACAAGCGGCGTCTTTTGAGCCAGATCATACTATTCTTCTACTATTCTACTGGTTCGTTGGGCTGGTGTCCTTCAACATGAGTCCCAGGAGCCCGAAGAGCACGAAGACCGCGGACGTCGAAATGACGCCAACGTCCATAGGCGGTGTGGCCGGCCACATGATGCCGGCAATCGCCGCGAGGTAGAAGAGGACGCCAAGGGCCAAGCTGCAGAGGGCCACGATCTTGCCGGTACGCATGGCTTGGCCGACGAAGGGGGGGTTTTTGGCCGTTGCGGGCGGCATCCGGGCCGCGCAGACCCAGCTTCGGCGGTTTCCGCGGGCATTCGCAAGGGCGCGCTTGCCGCGGCTGCATGGCTTATCCCGGTCCGGGGTCCAACGGATGATACATGGTCGCGAACCCGAGCGAAGCCCCAGAGCCGCGACCGGATCCAAATCCTGCCCCAGAACCCGACAGGCCGGTTCCACCCCCGCACCCCGATGACCCACCGGGGCCCGTTGCGCCGGCCACCGGCCAATGGTTTGCGGGACCTGCCATGCTCCAGGCTGCGGCCGCTCCCAACGAGCCACGCGGTGACGCAATGGTCCCAAACGGCCCGGGGCGACAACCTGACCTGCCTGCGCCACGTGGCTTCGAGACCGATTCTCCACCTGAGGCCGCAGCCCGCGACATCGGCCGAACACTGTTTACCATCGTGCAGGAACAACCGGGCGTGCACTTTCGCGGCCTTGCCCGAGCGGCACGCCTCACATCCGCGGGACAATTGCGTCACCACCTCGATCGGCTCGAACGCGACGGCCTGGTCGTGGAATTGTCCGACGGCCGCTACAAGCGCTTCTTCGTCACCAGCAACCATGACGCCGAGATGCGCCCGGGCCTGGCCCGATTCTCGCGGCTCGTGCCCCGACGCATCGGCCAACTCCTGCTTGCGGGCCCCATGAACCGGACCGCGCTGCGCCGTAGCCTAGGCTGTGCGGACTCGACACTTGGCTATCACTTGAAGCGCATGTTGGAGTCGGGCGACCTGCACAGGAAGCGCGATGGCTTGGGTTGCCACTACGGACTATCTGATCATGACTTCGTCCGCCGCCTGCTGCGTCAGCAAACGAGGAGCAACATCGACTTGCCGACCACGTCCTCCCCGACCACGTCTTCCCATGCCGATCGAGACGAGACCGGTTCGGCGACCGCGTGAGGCGCTGACGTGCCGAGAGGAACGACGACTTGGCGCAGCCGCGCTACGACCCACTTCGGCCAAGTCCAGCACCGCAATTCGTACTACCTCATGCTCAACACGGCAACCGGCGCCGCGGCAGGCCTTCTGTTCTGGCTGATTCTCGCTCGCGTAGCCGGCTTGCCGCCGGTCGAGATTGGCCTTGGGGCGGCCCTCGTGGCCCTTGGCACCATTGTCGGAGTCCTGGCCAAGGGCGGCCTGGATACTGCCCTCCTGCGCAGCGTTCCAGGTGCAAGCCGGGAGGAGGCTGGCCGCCTGCTACGCTTTGCCGCGCTTGCCGGCGCCGCCGTTTCCGTGGCATTGACAACGGGCATCGCTGCTGCGGCATTCGGCGGCCATGCGATGGCGCAATTGTCCCCCCTCGGCTGGTTCATGGTGGCGGCCATCGCAATCCTGCTCGTCGTCACTTGGCTCCAGGACGCGTACTTCCTTGCCGAAGGCGACGCCAAATTCAGCTTCCAGCGCAACCTCGTCCTGTCCGCGGCTCGCGTGCTGCTCCCCCTGCCGATTGTCCTTCTCGCGTCGCCCTACCCTGTCGCCGTCACCTGGGCGCTTGCCCTTCTATGCTCTGCCCTGGCGGCGGTCGGTTTTGCTCGCCGGATTCCCGCGCGCTCTGGCCGGTTGGTCCCGCGTCGCGCCTTCCTGCAAAGCGCCATGCGCAACGTCTCCGGCAGCGCCGCGGAGTTCCTGCCCGGATTGCTCCTTGCCCCCCTCGTGCTGGCAATCGATGGCGCCGAGGCCGCGGCCTATTTCGCTATCGCCTGGACCGCTGCATCACTACTATTTCTCGCGTCGGCCGCCATGAGCCGGAGCGCCCTTGCCGAGATGGTGCGCGCCGGCCCCAGCGGTCAAGCTTCGGCCATTCGACGGGCCGCGCTGCACCACCTAGTAATTGTTGTTCCCGCGGCGCTCGTCGGCATGGCCATCGCGGGCCCTGCCCTGGGCGTCTTCGGGCCAGGCTACGCCCAGGCAGGTGGCCCCGTCCTCGTGGTTCTCTGTGCTAGCGTCCTCTTCGTGGCACCATCGTACCTCTACCTTTCGGTCTTGCGCGCCCGCGACCGTTGGGCTCCACTTCTCGTCTTCCCCGCTGCCATGATGCTGGCCCTGGCCGCCTTGGCTCCCCTCCTGGCCGCACGTTTCGGCCTGGTTGGGGTCGCAATCGCATGGTTGCTGGCCAACATTCCGTTTGGCCTCTACGCGGCCTGGAAGCTTTGGCAGGAACATGATGCCGCCGCTGCCGCCCGCGAATCGTTGCGGCCCACGCATTTGGCGCCCGATGCGCCCGCCACCAGCGCCCCTTCGGAGGTGATGCTGCTTGCCTCGCCTGTCCGTCGTGGTCCTTACCCTGAATGAGGCACGCAACATCGGCCTCTGCCTCGCAGCACTTGCCGCGCAGCGCAACCTCGACTTCGAAGTCATCCTAGTCGACGCCGCAAGCACCGACGACACGGTGAAGATCGTGCGTGCCCTCCAGCCCAGCCTGCCGTTTGCCATGCGGATCCTGGCCTCAGACCAGCGCCTGCCAATCGGTGCGGCGCGCAACCTTGGCGTTGCGACCGCCGAGACACCATACGTGGCGTTCCTGAGCGCCGACGCCGAACTGGATCTACAATGGACGAGCCAAGCGCTCGCGTCGTTACAGTCGTATGAGATGGTTTTCGGGATGCAGGTCCACGCGCCGCACAAGTGGACTCTTGGCGCATCGGTGCGCGGCCTGCGGTACCATTTTCCAGCCGACTCCACCGACGACCCGTTCCGGTACGCCTCGAATGTCGCAGCAGCCTACCACCGCGAAATCCTCACGGCCGACCCCTTCGACGCGTGGGCCAATGCGGCCGAGGACCTCCTTTTTGCGCGCCGAGCGGCAGCCAAGGGAGCACGCATCGTCTACAACCCGGGCATGGTGGTGCGCCATTCCGACGTCGCAACGACGCGCCAGGAATTCCGCAAGAACGTACGTGAAGGACAGGGCTGTGGCGAGTATGTCGCGGAACTTGGCGTGCAATGGCCGGTCCTGGCATGGGGAACAGCCACCGCCGTTGCCACCGCTTGGGCAGTCGCGCGGCCCCATCCTGCCACTGCCCTGTTGCTTGCGGCGGTGCTCTTTGCGCCCGCCTTGCGCCGTGGCTTGCGCCGCTTCCGGGCGATGCCGACCCGTTGGCTCGCGTTGGGCATCGCGGCAACCCCCGCTTTCGACCTGGCCTTCTTTGTCTGCTACTTGTGGGGCCTCATGGCAAGGCGGCGGCCTAAGCCGGGCGCGACTTCCGGCATCGACCGCCAGGATGCGCCTCCCATGCATGGCGGAGCAAACGACCCATGAGCGAAGCCACGATGCCCTACACGGCCTACGACTCACCGACGGTCGTGGCGCGCATCGAACGCGACTTGGCCGACATCGTGCAAACCGTTCGTGCCGGCGACCCCGGACTCAAAGCCATGATTCTCACCGGCGGCTTTGCGCGCGGCGAGGGGGCCATGCTGGATGGCGCGCCCCAAAACGACTACGACCTCGTAGCGATTCGTGGCCTGCGGCCGGCGCGCATTTCGTACGGGACCATGCGCGAACAATTGGAAACGCGGCTGGCCATGCACGTCGACCTGGCGCCGGTGCCTGCATGGCGTCTTCCTTTCGCATCGCACTCGATTTTTTGGTACGAGACCGCCTTGCGCGGCCGCGTCCTGTGGGGGCCCAACGGATCGGCCCTGCTGGCCCGTATTCCGATGCGAACGGCGGCAGCCCTCGACCCCGCGGAAGGCCTACGCCTGCTTGCCAATCGCGCCGCGGGACTCCTCCTGTCCACGGCAGGCCTGTACGACGTGCGTCTCCAGGCCAGTAAGGCCCTCATGGCGGCACTCGATACGAACCTGCTTGCCATCGACTCATTCGCGCCAAGCCAGACCGAAAGGTGGCGCCGCTATGCCGCACTCACGGCCGCCGGCCAGGCCCCTGCGAGCCTTGCGGCCCACCGCGATTGGTTGGAGTGGGCCTATCGCTACAAAATCGATCCGGCCGGGACACCCAAATGCGAGGCCCAGGATGCGTGGCGCGCCGCCCGCGCCGCCGTATTAGACGCCGTGCCAATTGGCCTGCGCCATGCCGGCTTGCGCGACCTGGACGCCTACGCGCGCCGCGACGGCCTGTGGGACCGGCTCCTCTATCTACGCAAGTCGGCCGCCGTGCCCGGCGCGCGCCGGCTCGCCAGTCACCCAGCGGCCCAGCTGCGCGTTGCCACGCTACGGCTTCTGGCCGCGGCCGAGGAGGGCCGCGTCCGTCCCGGGGAGGCTCGCGGCATCCTTGCGCCGCTGGCAAAAGCCGGCGACGCGCCGCTTCTGACGCTGGACGCGTTACGTCGAGCGACGCCGCAGTAACTTGCGCGCCGCGACGAAACTTGGGGGCCGGGAGGGCCGCCGCTTGCAGAAGTGGGAACTATGCGATTTGAACGCATATCAGCGGCTCTGGAGGCCGCCAGTCTACCAGGTTAGCCTAAGTTCCCGATTGCTGGTGGGGAATTCGTGGGGCCCTTCAAGGTTGCGACAAGGGGGTTGGCCCGTCTGGATCAGCGCCGTAATGATTCGTCATCGACAGGGTTTCCCGTCTCGACGAAGAATGCTCGTCATCTCCAGGCCGCACCTGAGAGCCTAATGGTTGGGAAGAACGGAGGAGGAAGGTGAAGTCGCGTGATGCGGTGCCAACGGTGGCCCGAAGGCCTGCCGGGAGCTCATGCCTTACGCAGTTTCTGCGCGCGCTTTCGGCGGCGCATCTTCTTCTTGCGCCATTTCCAGCGCTGCTTGCCTGGCTTCTTCCAGGCACGGGAACTTCGCTTCATGAGCGTCAACTACCCCGGGGGGCGGGTCGGGCGACATTGGACCCTCATAAAACCCTTTCAGGGCGTGCAGGAGGGGCGGCGACACCTTCCGGGGGCGCCATTGCGGGCTTAGCTCGAGGCCAGGACGCGCTTGCGAAGGAGGTCCGCGACAGCGGGGGCGGCACTTACGATGTCGCAGCTGCACGGTCCGGAAATGCACGTGTCGGTGGCAAGGACGCGGTCCAAGCCGCCCGACAGGAGCCGCGGCAAGGCGTTGCCAGTAAACAGCCCATGCGTGCAGGCGGCAAAAACAGCAGTTGCCCCCTGCTCCTTGAGTTGCCTGGCTGCCGTGACCATGGTGGCTCCGGAGGCGATTAGGTCGTCCACGATGGCGACGCGGGCTCCACGTACGTCGAGGTTCTTCGCGGCCATCACGACCTCGGTGGCCGACAGACGCGTCTTTTCGAGGTGGTCAACGCGGGCGTTCATGAGACCTGCTGCCGTCTCCGCCCGACTGCGAGCGCCTTTGTCCGGAGCAAGGACCGTGTCGACGCCCCACTTGGAAAGCTCCGCCGCCAGTTGCGGAATGGCGGACACCATGAGCGCCTTATTGTTGAAGAACCGCAGGACGTCCTCCTTGTGCGGATCAACGGTGATGACGCGGTCGGTGGTCGCGGCGATGGCGTGGGCCGCCGCCCGGCTTGAGATGGCCTCTCCCGCATGGAAAACGCGGTCTTGGCGAGCATACCCAAAGTAAGGAATCACGGTCGTGATGCTTGCGGCGCCGGCTTCGGCGGCGGCATCCTGCCAGAGGAGAAGTTCCACGAGGTTGGTATCCGGCGCCGTCGCCTGGACAATGACAACGTCCTTGCCGCGCGCGTCGTCGATGATACGCACATGGCCTTCACCGTCAGGGAAGCGCTTCGCTTCGGCGCGCGCAAGTGACGCCCCCAGGTCCCGTGCCAGGCGGTCCGCGAAGGCGTGGGAGGCGGAGCCGGCGATGACGAAGGCCACGGCTTTGGCACCCAAAGGGATGAGAAAAGGGCTGGGGCGTCGCGTTCACAAGGACATCCTGTTGGTGCCGACCTCCGAGTTGGCCTCACAAGAACCGACGGCGGCGACTTCCACGACCAGGCCCAAGAGATGCAATTCTTGCGGGTTGAACACGAATGCCCCCGGTCGGGGCGAGCACGTCAGCCGACGAGCCCGTAGGGCGAGGCGGCGTGGACAACAAAGCCGAAGGCGAGTGCGGCCTTGGCGAAGCGCGGCGGTGCGAGGGTTTGGCAGCCGAGCCGCGAAGCAGGCGATGGCGGGGCCGCCGGGGGCCGCCGACGCGCGCAGGCATCAACCGATGAAACCGATAAAACCGATACGACGCTGACCGGCGGGCCGCTGATGGCGCCCGACTCCGCCCGCCGTCGAACCAGGAAAACCGCCGACGGCGTCCTCCCGGCGGCCCACGCAACCTCGCGGCGCTTCGCGCACGCGTCGCCCGCTACCGCCACGCCCGACTCACATGGCCGGCCTGCGTGCGGCCGTTCGGCCCCTCGCCGGGAGGACGCCGCGGACGTGTTGCTCGTGCCCTGGTCTGCGTGGTTCCGGTGCAACCGCAATCTGCGGCCGCCGCACCCCACTCTAGCCGTTTGCCGGGCGCACAACTTCCGCCACCAAGTTGTCCGCGCCCTCTCTGCTCACCACGGCGACCATGGCGGCGTGCACGACCTGCAGGCTTGCCGCCTCGCAGTCGCGGCGCAGGCCCGGGGCGGTGTATAGGTGGTAGGCACGTGCTTCATCGTGGCCGTCGCTGCGCCACGGCAATTCCACGTCCAGTTCCTTGCCCGGCTCCCCCAACTCGGCAAAGCGCGGCGCGTCGCGGCTCCAGACCGTCACCTGGGCCAGGCCGCCGGGCCGCAGGACGCGATGCAGTTCCCGCAGAGATGCCGCCCGCCCTTGCGCCGTTGGGATGGAGTGCAGCCCCGCAACGAAGATGGCCGCATCGAAGGCGCCCGCGCAAAACGGCAGTTGGGTCGCGTCGCCTACGACGACCGCGGCGTCTTGGTAGCGCCTGGCGGCGATGCGCGCAGCCGGGCGGCTCCAGTCAAACCAGGTCGCCTGGTGGCCGCCTGCGACAATGGAGCGTGTGTGCCGGCCGTTGCCAGCCATGAGGTCCAAGACGCGGGCGTTCGGAGGGAGCCGCTGGAGAAATTCCTCGACGTGCGGCCAAGTGCGCGTCCGGTTGCGGTCGAAGGACTCCGCGATGCGCTCCCAGACGGCATGCTGGTTGCGCATGCAGTGGCGAATCATGGCGCGTTGATGGAGTTGCTTGCGGGCATGAGACGGGCGATTTGGTTCATGCGGCGGGCATCGGGTCCATCGTCCTCCCTTAGTGGTCGCGCGAAACCAGGAGAGCCACAGCGATCCGGTCAACTGGGAACCCGATGAACCCAATCGAAGACCATGAACCAAATCCTGCCGGCGGAGGGGCCTGGTCGCGGCCGTCACACTCATCCCATCTTTGGTCATCCCCGCGCTGTGCAGCATCTGGCCGACCGTAACCTCGTCATCGTCGCCGGCAAGGGTGGTGTTGGCAAGACGACCTGCTCGGCGGCCATGGCTCTCATGTTTGCCAAACAGGGACGCAAGACGATGCTAGTCACCGTCGACCCCGCAAAGCGGCTGCAAGATTCGCTTGGGGTGCCGGTTGGATTCAAGGAGACGCCAATCCAGCCCAATTTGACGGCAATGATGTTGGATCCGGAAACCGTCGTGCAGGAACATTTTTCCCGCGAATTGCCAAACGCCAAAGTCACGGAGCATCCTCTTTTCAAGCAGGCCACGCGGGCGCTACCTGGTCTGAACGAACTCATGGCCATTGGGAAACTCAATGACTTGCGCCGTGCCAACGCCTACGACGTCATCGTTGTCGATACCGCTCCAACGGGGCATGCACTATCATTCCTGTCCGCCCCCGCGGCAATCGAGGAACTCGTCTCCGATCGCAGCCTGCTGAAATGGGCCGTAAAAGGCTACGCCGTCTGGCAGAAATTATCCGGGGCGGCTCGCACGATGCAAAAAATGGTGCGACGCGACGAGCCGAAGAAGGAGGCGCCGCCCGACATCGATTTCGAGAAAGTCTTCGGCGACATCGCCGGCGAAGCAAAACGCATCCGGGCGTTCCTGACCGACCCCAAACAGTCAGCCCTTGTCCTCGTGTGCTTGCCCGAAAAGCTGCCCGTCGAGGAAACCTGCGACCTGCACGAGGCCGTGACGAAGCTCGGCATGCACGTGCGCCTGGTCGTCGTGAACAAGGTGCAGCCGGATCCCGTCGCCGCGCACCAGGAGCGCTTCGCGACTCTCGCGACAAATCCTGACGCTCGGGCCGCCTTCGCAAAGAGCGCCGCCAGCGCAACCGGGGATGAGCCAGGCTTCATCGAGGAACTCGTGGCCGCAACCGAGTTCGGCCGCGTCCGGCGCAAGATGAACTTGGAGCACATCGCGGAGCTAGAACGCCGCCTGCCCAAAGTGCCACGCGTCATGGTGCCGCTGGAACGCGAGGACGTGTACGGGTTGAAACGGCTGCGGGCATTTGGTGAGCGGCTCGTCGCGCGTTGATTGGCGGGTCGTGGCTGATTGTGGGGCGCCGGATCGATCCAATGACGGCGATGAAACCGATGTCACGAATGGTCAACCGATGGAACAGATTGCGGTAGCAGCCTACCGCATGGCCTGCGGCCGGCGCCGCCCTTCCCCGGGTTGGCGAGGCGATGCCAGGACCGCCGAAACGAGCAACGCCGCAACGTCCGCCTGGCCAACAGCAATAGCAAGGCGCAGGTCGCCGGCCCATGGAAACGCCAAGAACAAAACCGCGGCAACGACTGCGGAGCAGACAGTGGCCAGCCAGGCACGCTCAGGCCAAAGCAACTCCTTTCCTGGAGGTCCCATCCAAACGGCTAGGCGGTCCGGCCCCCCCCAATGCCAACCAGGCGGCGCTTCCCATCAAAAACGTCGCAAACCAAAGCCCGCGCGTCAGGTCGTGCAAATCCCGCCCCTGGCCTTCGGCCACGAATCGGCGGGCAGCATCGTACGTGAGTCCGGATGCAACCACGAATCCTAAGAGGCAAACCATGACGCCCGTCCGGCGCTCCCATCGCGTCATTGGCCGCCACCGCGCGTTTGGGTACCGGTTTTCCGGATGGAAACGGCTATTGCGCGAAGGCTCGGCGGACAAATGCCTTCTCTGCGCCACGCTGTAGCGACACCGCGCGACCAGAAAAGCGGCTCGGGCCTAGGGGACATTGGGAATTCGGCGCCAGTATCGGACGGGCCTCCCGGTCCTGGCCGGGGGAGTCCTGGCGGCGACCCCCGCCAGGGCTCACTTCGCCTCGCCCGCGGCGTGCCAAGCCCTCGTAGGACAAGCTGTTCTTGCCAACGCGACCCAGTCGGGGGCGGCTCCCGGAAGATTCCGCGGTTTCCGCGTGTTCCGCGGTTCGGCCGGCGGCGGGCGGTTCACTGTGTTCAGTGCACTCAGTGGATTGTCGGGCGCGTTGGGCACGCTCCGCTTGCCCTCCGCGCCCTCCGATTCGCATCATTCGATTCCGTTGTGGAAGCCGCCGCCGGGGCAACGGGACGAATCGTGCATCGGTCTTCAGAGGCAGGTTTGCCCAAATTCGCGGCATTCGCGCAATTCGCGGTTTGGTCGTAGGTCGGCGGGCGCGGCGGACCGTCCGTCGTCGGCGGCTCATTGGCGACGGCGTCGACCTTGCGACTACCTCTGACAGGCCGGACAATAGAACGTGCTACGCCCGCTTTGTACGATGCGTCGAATCGCGCCGGCACAGCGTGGACAAGCCTCGCCTTCGCGTTGAAACACCGCCAAGTCCGCCACGAATTTGCCGGGCTGTCCGATGTGGTCCACGTAGTCGTTGAACGACGTGCCGCCGGCGGCAAGTGAATCATCGAGCACGGTGGCGATGGCTGCGTGCAAGGGCGGAATCTTGGCTTTTGGCGTTGTGCGGGCCTTGCGCCGCGGGCTGAGGCCGGCGCGCCAAAGTGCCTCTGCGACGTAGATGTTGCCGAGGCCGGCGATTTTCCTTTGGTCGAGGAGGAACGCCTTCAGCGGAGCCGACGATGCGACGAGGAGGCGTGCCAGATGGTCCTGCGTGAATTTTGGGTCGAGCGCGTCGAGGCCGTAGGCCGCAAGGTCTGGCACGGGGCCAGGTCCGTGGAATTTGATGGCGCCGAAACGTCGGGGGTCAGAGTAGCGCAGTTGTGTGCCGTTGTCGAGGTCGAGCACTAGGTGCGTGTGGGGGCGTTCGACTTCGCCGGGTTCGGCAAACAAGAGTTTTCCCGTCATGCCGAGATGGATAAGCAATGTCCCGCGGCCTGACAAACCAATCATCAGGAATTTGCCGTGGCGGCGCAAACCCGTGACCTCTTGGCCTTCTAATTCCTCGATTGGCCGGGGGCTTGCGGCGCGCAGCCGCTTTGCGCTGCGGAAATCCACGCCGTCGATGCGCCGCCGTAGGAGCAGGCGTTCCAGCCCGCGACGAATGGTCTCCACCTCGGGCAGTTCCGGCATCGGTGGCGTGCCGAGGCCGCCCGGTTGAAAAAGCGCTTGGCACCAGCAGTTTGGCCCCGTTAGGTCCCCAAGCCTTAACGGCCGGCCCCGCGTGCGAACTTTCGGATGGGAACAGAGGCGGCGCACGCCATCGAGGCGCCCACGGTGCCAGGGCCAGCGAACCCGCCCAAGCCCTCCGAATCCGCGGCCGCGCCGACGTCGCCCGCCTCCCCGCGCACGCCGACGGGGCCACCCGGCCCGGCCTGCTCTGCCATGTACAAGGCGTACTTCGACGCATTGCACGGCGACGCCATGCGCTGCTACGCCATCGCAAAGCGCGCACGCCGTCTGGGAAAAGACCCAACAATGGAAGTAGAAATCCCTCCGGCAGAAGACTTGGCGGCCCGCGTTGAGGCCCAAGTTGGCCCGCCGGGCGTTGCGGTGCGTGTGCGCGAAGCGACGGCCCGTCTCGGTAACCGCGAAGTCGTCTCGCTCCTCGTGGCGCAGGACATCGCCAAGGAGATGATGGAGCGCGGGGAGTCGCGCGAAAAGACGCTCGACCAAGCCGTTCGGACTGGGCTCTCCATCCTGACTGAAGGCGTCCTTGTTGCCCCGCTCGAAGGCATCGCGGCCGTGAAGATTGGGTCCAATTCGGACGGGTCCGAGTACGTGGACCTGTACTTTGCCGGCCCCATTCGCGCCGCAGGCGGCACAGCGCAGGCCATGTCAGTCCTAATTGCAGACCTGGTGCGGCGCCCGCTGGGCATCGGCAAGTTCCAAGTCACGGAGGAAGAGGTCGATCGATACAAGGAGGAGATTCCTGCCTACAAGATGGCGCAGCACCTCCAGTACTCGCCGTCTAACGAGGAAATTGAGTTGATTGCGCGGCGCTGCCCGGTCTGCATCAACGGCGAAGGGACAGAACGACAGGAGGTCTCAGGCAACCGCGACTTGGCCCGCGTCGCCACCAACCAATTGCGCGGTGGCGCCTGTCTCGTCATGGCGGAAGGCATGATCTTGAAGGCGCCTAAGATTCTGAAACATGTCGAGGCGCTCAAGGTCGAAGGGTGGGATTTCCTTTCCGGCCTAATCAAGAAGGAGAAAGCGGCCGAAGTTGGCGCCGACGGCATTGCGGAGATTCCTCCCGTCACCAAATTCATGGCCGAGGTCATCGCTGGCCGGCCAGTATTTGCGCAGCCTGGGAGACCCGGCGGTTTCCGCCTGCGCTATGGCCGCGCCCGAACGGGCGGTCTTGCGTCCACGGCCTTGCACCCCGCGACCATGGCTGTCCTCGATGATTTTCTCGCCGTCGGGACGCAACTCAAAGTGGAACGGCCAGGCAAGGGAACGGTTGCCACGCCCTGCGACACGATAGAAGGCCCAACTGTCCTATTGCGCAACGGCGATCTGGTGCGAATTGCGACGCAGGCACAAGCCGTCGAACTACGACCCGCAATCGCTGAAATCGTCGATGTCGGCGAGATGCTCATCCCGTTTGGCGAATTCTCCGAGAACAACGCGCTTCTTCCGCATGCCTCCTGGGTCTGGGAGTGGTGGGTGCAATCACACCAGGCGGCAACGGGATCATCCGACGACAGCGGCCAAACCGGGACCATAAGTGGGGCCGAAATGGTCCGGCTTGCCGAAACAACGGGCATCCCGCTGCATCCGGACGGCACGCTGCTCTGGCACGATGTAACCGCCGTTGAGATGCGCGAACTTGGCGACCTCTGCCGCCGTAGCGGTTGGTTCGAGGCGGGCGCACTGCACGTGCCAAACGACGCAAGCGCCAAGGCCGTCCTCGTCAAATTGTTGGCCCTCCACACCGTCGAGAAGGAGCGCCTCCTGATTCCAGAACGCCTCGCCGTTCCGCTACTGCGCGGGCTCGGCCTCGACCTTGGCGACGACGACCCCGAAGGTGGCAATCCCGTCGTCGATACGCCGCGCCGCGCCATCCTGTTCGACCCGTGCCAGCCCGACCTCGCGGGTCGCTATCCGACCGTCGAGTTGGCGTCGCGCCTTTCCGGCTACAAAGTCATGCCGCGAGCACCGTGCCGCATCGGCGCCCGCATGGGCCGTCCCGAGAAGGCCGATGTGCGCCTCATGAAAGTGCCAGTGCACGGCCTCTTCCCGCTTGGCGAAGCCGGCGGATTGCAACGCCTCCTTTCCGATGCGCTTGCGGTCGGAACCATTCAGGCCGGCGTCGGCGAGCGCACGTGCACCCGCTGCGGCAAGGCGCAGTGGCGCACGTTTTGCGACTGCGGCGGCCACACCGACGCCAAGCCCGCGCCCCGCCGCGATGGGAAATTTCAGGAGGAAATCCTCACCCCAATCCCTCTTCTGGCCGAAGTCGATCGTGCGCGCGCCGCCCTTGGCATCACAGTGCCGGAGCAAGTCAAACTCGTAAAGGGCCTCACAAGCCAGACCAAAGTGCCGGAGCCAATCGAAAAGGGCATGCTGCGGGCGCGGCACCGCGTCTTCACGTTCAAGGACGGCACAGTGCGATTCGACATGACGGACGTTCCGACCACGCACTTCAGGCCGCGCGAAGTCGGCACAACCGTACCTCGCCTGGTCGAGTTGGGCTACACGCATGACGCAAGTGGACACCCTTTGCAACGCGAAGACCAAGTCCTCGAACTGCGCGTGCAAGACATCATCGTCTCCGAATCATGCGGGGACTATCTTGCCCGCGCGGCCGACTACATGGACGACCTATTGGAGAAATTCTACGGTCTTGCGCGCTTCTATGGCCTGCCGTCGACGCGGTCGGAGGCGTTCGGCCAGGAGGGGGGCGACCTGGTTGCGCGCCGACGGGCCCTCGTCGGCCATCTCACGATTGCCTTGGCTCCCCATACGTCGGGCGGTGTCTTGTCGCGGATAATCGGGTACACTTCGGCGCAGTGCCACTTCGGGCATCCCGTGTTCCATGCAGCAAAAAGGCGCAACTGCGACGGCGACGAGGACGGCGTGATGTTGCTCATGGACGGGCTTGTGAACTTCAGTCGCGCCTACGTTCCAGACAAGCGCGGCGGACTCATGGACTTGCCACTCGTGCTGTCGACGCGATTGGACCCTAATGAGGTGGATAAGGAGGCGCACAACGTGGACACGTTGCCCCGTTATCCGCTCGAGTTTTACCAGGCGACACAACGCCACGCCTCGGCAAAGGAGGTCGCAAAGAAAATGGGCCTCGTTGGAGATCGCATCGGCAAGCCGGCGCAATACGAAGGATGGGGTTTCACGCACGACACAACCGACATCTCGGCCGGTCCGGCCGCGTCCGCCTACAAGACGTTGGGCTCGATGATGGACAAGATGACGGCCCAGATGGAACTCGCACGTAAGATTCGCGCGGTGGACGAAGCGCTCGTAGGAGCTGCCGTGATTGGCACGCATTTCCTACCAGATTTGATGGGCAACTTGAAGAAATTCAGCAAGCAAAGCGTCCGGTGCCCCAAGTGCAACACCAAGTTCCGCCGCATGCCCCTCAAAGGTTGCTGCCTCGCCTGCGGCAACCTGAACCTGACGCTTACCGTGCATGAGGGCTCTGTGCGCAAATATTTGGAAATCTCGAAGACCATCGCGCTGCGGTACAAGATTGACCCGTACACGCATCAACGGATCTTGTTGCTCGAACAGGCCGTCGAGTCGCTCTTCACGAATGATAAAGTCAAGAAGGCGAAGCTTAGCGATTTCATGTAGCGGCCGGCAGCCACTCAGCCGGACGCGTCAACCGATGAAACCGATACAACCGATACGCCGCCCGCGACGACCGAACCGGAGACTGCGCGGTCACGGGGGAAAAAACGGGTGCACGGAAACCTGCGTATGAAGACTGTTGAACGATTCCTATCGTTGCCCCGGCGGCGGCGACTCGCATGTCAGAATCGAAAGAGTGCAAATCGAACCAGGATTCTCCCCGGCGGGCGAGCGGAATGCCAAGCGAAGCGAAGGCAGACGCGAGGGTTTGGCAAGCCCAACGCGCGAGCCTCGGCGAGCGCGAAGGGCTAGGGCCGCCGGGCGCGCGCGTGCGCTTTGGGCATGCGATGGTCGCGCGAGGTTTGGCAAGCCCGCAACGCAAGCGGCAGCAACCGGGCCTGCGGGTCGCCAAAGAAAACCTTGGACGAAACGGATTTCGAGTCGAGCCCGCGAACGAAGGCCGCCCGCCGCGTCGCGAAACTACGCGCCCCGCGGTTCCAACGCCTTCAAGCGCAGGTCCTTGCGGTGGCACTTGCGGCACCGAACTGCGCTGGCCGCGTTGGTGACGTTGCAGTGCATGCAGATTTTCTTCTTGAGGCGGCGGGTTACTGCTTCAGCGAAGGCCATGGACGGTCACCAGTTGCTGAATCGGCCGACAGGAAGGGGGTATTTGAAATGGTGGGCGGGTCGCGCCGGGCCAACGGTTGGTTGAGGCCTTGCCGCAGCGCCGGGATGGCCCGTTGGGGAAACCCGAGTCCTTGCCGCCCGGCATGCCGACGCCGCGCCCTGGAAGCGGCCGTCTGTCCAACTTCGTCAGGCCGCCCGGCGGGACCTTGGTATGGGGGACGACCATGGTAGGGTTGGGTAACTCCATGCAAGCCAAAGAATCCGTGAAAGACCTCATCGCCGAAGCCCGCACCAAGATTGACAACCTGCCCGCCGCCGACATGGCACGGGCCCTGCATGCAGCGGACGTCCTTCTCGTGGACCTGCGCGAGCCTGCCGAACGCGCCGAGCACGGCACGATCCCCGGGGCACTTGCCGCGCCACGCGGGATGCTCGAGTTCTACGCAGATCCGGCAACGCCGTACCACAAGAAGGACTTCGACACCTCCCGCCGCGTCCTTCTCTACTGCGCCTCGGGCGGCCG
Organism: uncultured Halobacteriales archaeon; assembly: GCA_964627625.1. Taxonomy (GTDB): domain Archaea; phylum Thermoplasmatota; class E2; order JACPAO01; family JAHFTW01; genus JAHFTW01. Next base: position 80,823 of record CAZVJB010000002.1, on the reverse strand, counting down.
CTCGGCGCTCGCGGGCGCGACGCTGCGCCGCCTGGGCTACCCGCGCGTTGCGCACCTCGACGGCGGCTTCAAGGCGTGGAAGGAAGCAGGCTGCGAAGTCGTGCCCGCGCAAGGCTGACCAGGCGCAAGGCAAGCGTCACGCCCGCTTTGGAAGGCAGGCCCTGCGTGGCGGGAAGTGGGCCCCGCCCTCGTGCGCGGCGCGGACTGCCCGGTAGGAAGGCCTATCGCGCGGCCGGGCATCCGGCCATGATGGACTCGCTCGACATCGGAATCATCCGGGCCATGGGCGTCCGGCCGTACGAGCGCGTCCCCAAACCCCTTGACGCCCTCCAGCCAGCCCGCATCGCGCGCTTGACGGGAGCCAGCGTGAACACTGTCAAGGACCGCATTGCGCGCATGACAGAAAGGGGCATCATCGCGGGCTACCACGCCGTGCCCAATCTGCAGCATCTCGGATTGCGCGGCGAGGCCTACCACATCCGCTTCCCGAGCGATGCGGCCAAAGACGCCGCCATGCCTCGCATCCTCGCGCTCGAGGGCCTCCTCGAATTTCATGATTTTCTGGGCCGGGGTGCCTGCGCGGACTTCGCCCTGCAAGATGACGCGCAGACGCAGGCCACGCTTGCGCTGCTGGGTCAGTCGTCCGGTGACCATCAGCCGCGCCGCTTCTACTACCGCGAGATGCCGCCCGTCGCGCGGGCGCTGACCCCCCTTGACTGGCGCATCCTGCAGGCGCTCCGTGCGGACCCGCGTGCCCTGCCGGCCGCGCTTGCGCCCGCCGTCGGCGTGAGCGCCCGCACGGTGAAGCGCCATCTAGCGCAGATGGCGTCGGAGGGCAGCGTCTTTCTCGTGCCCATCGTGGACCCCAGCAAGGCTGACGGGCTGTTCATCTTCGAGCTTCTGGTTTACCTGCGCGACGGTTCGGGGCCTCGCCCCATGGCTGCGCTGCGCGCCGCCTTCCATGACGAGCATGTCTATGCCTACGTGCCCGCTTCGGTAGAGTTGGGGCAGTTCGACATGCTTCTCTTTGCGCGCACGAGCGCGGAAGTCGAGGTCTTGCGCCGGCGCGCCGAGGCCGTGGAAGGGGTCCTGCGGGCAGAGGCATGGCTGTTCCGGGCATTCCTGGGCTTTCCCAAGTGGCTCGACGGGGCGATTGCACGCGCAGCGGCAGCAACAGGCGATGGGCCCGCACGGGAAAAGCCGCGAAAGCGATGACCTCGCGGCAGGCAGTTGATGAACCGGGGGCGACTGCGGCGGCCGTGCACGGCCCCGCCGGCGACCTCTTCGACCACTTGGCGCCGACGTACGACCGGGGAAATCGCGTCATCAGCCTGGGGCAGGACATGCGGTGGAAGCGGCGCGCCGTCGAGGCCGTGCAGGCGCATGGGCGCGGGTTGTACCTTGACGTCGGGGCCGGCACAGGGGACCTGGCCAAGCGACTGGTCGCGGTCCAGGGCGGCTGCCGCGTCGTGGCCGTGGACTTCAGCGCCCCGATGCTTGCCGCGGGCCATTATGAGGGTCGCATCGACGCTGTTCGGGGCGACGCCGAGCGCGTTCCCATCGCCTCCGCCGCGGCCGACGGCGCCGTCACGGGTTTCCTCCTGCGCAACCTGTCCGATCTTCCCGCGTTCTTCGCGTCCGCATTCCGCGTGTTGAAGCCCGGCGCTCGCCTGGTCGTCCTGGAAATCGCGTATCCATCGGGGCGGCTGCGGCGCGGCCTGTTCAAATCCTACTTCCACGGCCTCGTCCCACTTCTTGGAGGTCTTGCAACCGGGCGACGACGCGCCTACGCTTACCTCAGCCGAAGCCTGAAGACATTTCCGCAGCCGTCGCGCTTGTCGGAGATGGCCACAGCCGCAGGATTCCACCAAGTGTCGCTGCGCCACGGCCAATGGACAGGCATGTTCCTGCTGGTTCTCGAGAAACCGGCCACGCCGTGACACAACTTCTGGCAAGTTGTTTGCTTCGGCGTTCCTTATAGTCCCGGGCCGATAAACACTGCTTGGAGCCACCCTCCATGAGCAACGACGACTTCGTACCGACTGGGGATGCACAACTAGATGCCATTGAGCGCTTCTTCCGTGAGGCCGAAGTCGGCATCACCATCGCGGACAACTTCCGCGCCGGCGTAGAAGTGGAGGAATACGAGAACGACAGCCTCTATTCGGGCTTTAGCAAAGTCGCCCGCGCGGCCGGCTACGAGGACCTGGCGAACCTCTTCATCAAGGTCGCAGGCGAGGAGAAGCTGCACGCCATCTGGATGCGCGAAGCCGACCCCGAACTCACCGCCAAGGCGTTTGCCGCCGACGCGCCGCCGTCCGAGGCCGCCAAGCAGATCCGCTCGCAGATTGCCGAACAGGAGGAGTTGGTCGCGCAGGTTTCCGCCCGCGTCCACAACGAGCCCGCCCTGCGCCGCCAGGTTGCAGAGCGCATGCTGCATGTTGCCATCTCGGTCGAGAACATCGAGGCCACCAAAACGTACCCCGAGTTCGCCCGCGCGGCCCACGCCGCCGGCCAGACCCGCCTTGCCGCCATGTACGAGCGCGTCATGAAATCCGAAGCACAGCACCACGCCTGGTACTCCGAGGCGCTCGCTAAGCTGCAGTTGGAAGACCCAATGGTGGCGTAGGGCCGCCGCCCCAGACAATCAACCGATGAAACAGATGAAACCGATGACGCCGACTGGATCAGGGATATCAGTCGTATCGGTTTCATCGGTTCAATCGGTTGATGGACAGGGGTCGCGGGGGCGCCGGTGGCTTCGCGCCATCGATCCCCCCATCTACGTCGTCGGCTTGTTCCCGCCCCTTATCGGTGCAGCCGCCACGAACTCCCTTCCCTCGACCCCTCCTCCCCTTTGGATCTGGGCCTTTCCCGTCGCCGGGTTTCTGCTGTTGCACGGCGCCACAAACGTCGCAAATGACGCCTTCGACGCTGCAACACCGGCCGACCGCGTCAAGCGCCACAGCATGGCTCGCCTTACTGCGCCGGCGCGCTTGCTCTGGGCCGCCGCCCTGCTGGCCCTACTCGCCGCCGCGTGCGGCCTCGTGCCCTGGCTGCGGCACCCGACTTGGACGGTCCCCGCGCTGGCCGCCGCCGGGCTTCTCATGCTCTACGCCTACCACGGGCCACCCCTGCGCCTGAGCCACTACGGGCTTGGTGAAGTCGTGACCTTCCTGGGCTTCGGACCCATCCCAGTCATGGCGACGGCCGCGCTGGTCGACGGGACTATGCAGTCCACCGCCCTCATGCCTGGCCTCCTTGCGGGCCTTGCGGCGGTCGTCGTGCTGCAACACCACAATGTTGCATCGCGCGAAAACGACGCTGCGGGCGGAAAACGCACGCTTGCCGTCCGCCTTGGGCCTCGCGGCGCGCCATGCCTCGAACTCGTGCTCGCCGCGACCGTCGTGGTTGGCGTCGCATCGTGGATCGGAATCCGGACCATCCCAGGCGTGGCCACGCTTGTCATCCTTGCCGCGCTTGCCACCGTGGCGCACCTTGGCGTCCGTGGGGCGAAATCCTGGACGAGGGCCTCAAGCCTGGGCCTCTACTCGGCGGCGTCGGTCGCCATCCTTCTCCGGTTGGCGTTCAGCGGGTAGCACGATTGCCGACTCGAGGTCATATTGCAACTCTCCCTGGGCGAGCCGGCTTTCTTGCCGGCAGCCGCAGATGACGCAGATTTCACAGATTCCTTCAGAGCAAAATCTGCGTCATCTGCGAAATCTGCGGCTGCCCGCAAAGCGGCCGCCGCGCAAACACGCCCCTGTCGGAAGGCGTCGTGAGACCAAGTTCAGCGTTCGCGTCTCGCCTCAGGAAAGTGGGCGCCACGTGCCCGGTCCCGGGGCGATGCGCGGGTTGTCCGGGTGGGTGAAGCGGTACATCGGCTCGACGCCGTAGCCCTTGATGTCACCGCCCGTGGACCAGCGGCTGGTCTGTTGGTATTGGCCGTTCCACCCCGTGGCACCCGGGTCCCGGATGTCCATGACCGTCACCTTTTGTGGACCAGTGAAGTTGGGCTGCTGCTCGTACCGGTACACGCGGTAGCCCAGTAGTTCTTGCTTGGAGGGGTCGTAGTCCGGGACCGCCCAGCGCAGTTCAACTTGCCCGCCGAGGGCCATCATTTGCAGGTTCTCGACACTCTGCTCGTACACCTGCTCGAAGCCCGCGCCGGCGCCGCCGATGGATTGCCCTTCATCCCCAGTAATGGGCTGGAAGCCGTTGTCCTCGTCCGTGGAGAGGCGCTCGTCACCCTGGGCCGTGATGCTCGGGAGGCTCGAGATGACGGCGCCTATCCCCGCGGTATGCGGTGCCATCGGGGGAAACGTCGGGACGTAAGATGTGGGCTGGTAGGGGGTTCTGGCCACGTGCGGCTGGTTTCCAGACACGACGGCCCGCGGCTGGCTGCGATTGCCGCCTGGGGAGTCCTCACCGGTGCGACCGGAGGACAATCCGGCCGAACCGCCCGGAGGCCCGCCGGACCCGTTGTTGGGCGGTGACCCAACCCCGACCGCCAGGACGGCCACGCCGGCCGTCGCCACGGCACCGGTCGTCCCGGCAGCGCTCGCAAGGCCCGCGCCGCAGCCAACGTCGATGCCATTCAGGGACGCTATGGCTTGGTCCATTGCCTGGAGCGATGCCGCCGCACTGAAGGGGATTCCGGCCGCGCGTGCTTCGGCCTCAGTACGCACGATGTCGGCGCGCAACTCAAGCATGTACTGGCGCAGGACATCGACATCGTCTTGCGTGATGCATCCTGTCGCCTCAATGCGCTGGCATGTAGCAGCGAGCCCGGAAGGAGCTCCTGGTGGCATGGCGGAGCACGCCGACTGCGCATTGGCCGTCGGCGCGACAGCCAGCATCAAGAACAGGGCGCCTAGCACCAGAAGCGACGCAAGTGCAGGGCGGCCGGAACGGGCGGGCCGCGGGGCCACCTCGCGCAGCACCAGGAACGTCAGGACCGTCGCCAGGCCCGCGGCAAGCACCATGCCTTCACGGATGCCGAACGGGGCCTCGCTTGCCGGCACCTCACCGCCCCAGAGTCCCGCGAGCGCGCGGACGTCGCCCTGCGTGAGGTACACGGCAAGGCACAGGCCCGCAATTGGCGCAACCATGGTCCGAATGGCTTGCGGTACAGCGCGATTGCGGCCGCGGTAGTAAGGTCCCAGGAGAGCGTCAAGGGGACGCCCGAGCAGGCTGACGGCGAGAACGACGCCCAGGACGACCGTGGTGGCGAAGACTTTGTCGTCATCCGTACCCGTGCCCCGCAGCCAGAGATAGGCGAGAGCGGGAATCGTCATGATGAGCCCCTTGGCAAGGGGATGCGCGCGGGCGGCCAAGCGGTCCAGGCCGAACGTCGTGGCCAAAGCGCGGCGGTTGGAAAGCACGATGAGAACGGCAATCCAGATGACGACCCAGACGCCGAGATCGAGCAATGCGTCGTTCATGATATCCGTGCCGGCAAACTGGGCAGCCTGCGGACCGAACAGGATGTCCGTGTTGACATGCGCCCGGAAATCCGTCCAAGCCAGGAAGACCACAAACAGGAGGGCAACCAGCGTGCCCGCGGCGTCCTTCTTGGCTTGCGCTTGGCGGACGGCGCGTCTCTGTCGGCCCTTTTCCCGTTCCTGCAGTTGCTCGAATTCCCGCTGGCCAGCCTTCGTGAGGGGGGCCTCAGGAGCCGGCGCCCAGTCCGCTGGCGCAGGGCTTGGCGGGAAAGCACCCCCGAAGGAGCCGGGCATGGCCGGGACCGCATCGGCGCCGCCCGGCGCGGCGCTCGCGGCACTAGGCGGAGCCGCGACCGAAACGCCGCACGACGCGCAGAACCTTGCCGCCCATGGCAGCGCCCCGCCGCACTGGCTGCAGAAGCGCGCTTCGGGAGCGGCGGAACGGGGGATGGCGGAGGTCGGACGGGTCGTCATGGGGTGCAACCGAAGAAGCATCGGGCCGGAGGGGATTAACACTTGGCAAGCAAGAGGTTGCATCCCGGCTTCAGGGGGGCCCGGACGCTCGGCCCGGTGGCCGGTGTCGCGCGGCTCCCGTGCGGCGCATCACGGCGTCATGGCGTACACGTCGGAGATCGTCACGCCGCCATTGTCGCCGCCCACGACGTACAGTGTGCCGCCGATGTTGCTAGTCGTCGTGTACGACCGGGCCGCCGGCAGGGCCGGCTTGGACACCCAAGTGTCATGCGCCACATCGTAGGCCTCGACGGTGGTCGTGGATCCGCTTGCCGTCAAGCCGGCCACTGCGTACAGGAAGCCGCCTGCTTCGGCAAAGCCGAGCGCGGAGCGCGCCGTGGGCATGGGCGTCTTCGTCGACCACGAATTGGTGGCCGGGTCGTAGACCTCCAGCGCGCTGTACTGGCCGGCCGGCGTCCAGCCGCCCACGGCGTACAATTTGCCGCCGTAAGCGACCAGGCCCAGGGACTCCCGTCCGGTCGGCATGGGTGCCTTCGTGCTCCAGGAATTGGTAGCGGGGTTGTACGCCTCCAGCGTCGTGTACTTCACGCTGCCGTCCGTTGGCGTGCCACCGAGGGCGTAGATGATACCGTCCAACGCAGCGACGGCGAGGTGGCAGCGGGGAGTCGGCATAGGCGCCTTCGTGGACCACGAGTTGCTGGCAGGATCATAGGCTTCCACGACGTTGGTGCAGTAGCCCGGGATATTGCTGCCGACGAGGTACACGATGCCACCCACGACGGGGCCGTTCGTGCCCGCAAACCCGCGCGCCGTCGGCATGGACGCCGCGTTCGACCAACTGTTGGTGGCGCTGTCGTACACCTCGTTGACGTTCGTTGCGCCGCCGCCAGGGTTGCCGCCGATGGCGTACAGTTTCCCGCCGACGACTCCGGCAGCCATGCTGGCGCGGGCCGTGGGCATGGGGCTGCGCGTGGTCCACGACGGCGCCGGGGGCGGCGGAGGCGGAGGGGGAGGTGGGGGAGGTGGAGGCTGCGTCGTGCCCTCACGCGTGATTTGCACGGTCCCGGGCGGGCCATCGTAGAAGCTGTACCCGCCGACGTAGCCGAAGCCGTCACCCGAGCGGCCGCCGGACATGGAGCCGGTCGGGTTGAGGGAACCGCCGTTCACGCAGCGCGTCGTGGCGTCCCAAGTGCCGTCGGCGTGCAGGGCCCCTTCCACGATGAGCGTGTTGGGCTCGCTTGGGGACCAGACCTCGGAGAAGTGGCCGTCGGCGCCCGTTTTGAAGTTGTGCGCCGACCACACCAGGGGCGACCCGTGGCACAGTGACACGTCGATGGCCGGATCGAACTCGATGTGCCAGACTCCGCCCAACCCGTCGTCGCCCGGGGGCGGAGCACTCGAGCCGCGGTCCATGACGATGTCAGCCTCGCCGCCGCCGGTCGACTGCCTGGTGAAGGCGCAGTGGCTGGTCGAGACGCAGTGGCCTTGGCCGGTGGACGTGCACGTCACGCCGTTGGAGTGCCCGCTCGCAGTATGGTCGATTGTGCCGTCGGAAGCGATGTGGACCTGGACGGAGATGCCGTCGCCGGTGAACGAGAACGTGCCGCTCTCGTCAATCGTGATTGGCCCTTTGTCGACGGTCTGGCCTTGGTGGTCGCCGCACTCGGGCGCAGCGCTGGCGCGAGTCGTGGTGATGACGAAGCTCCAGGTCCCGGCGTACGGTGACGCGGATTGCGTGCTGCCGCCCTTCTCCAACCGATACGTTTGCTGGATGCCGCCGCGGCCGCCCGAGCCCTCGCAGTGCGTGGTCGATGGGCAGGTGCCGGAGGCGCTCTGGGGCGGGCAGCTGGTGGAGCCATGCGGGCTCGTATCCCACGCCGCCCAGGTGCCGTTGTCCGCCATGCGGCCCCCGAAGCCCTGGTCCTTGTCGCCCTGCCATGTGAACCTACCCGTGGCGTCGACCGTGAACGGGAACGATCCTTCGATGCCAAGTTCCGCCTGGTTGGCTCCGCACTCACCAGGTCCGGTCTGGGTGGGTGTGAAGTGCCCCGTCCACGCACCGGCGTAGGGGGAGCCGGTGCCGCCGACGCGCTCGAGGCGGAGCCGTCCTTCCCCGTCGCCGATCTTGGCGCTGCCTTCGCAATAGCTCGTGGTGGGGCAGAAGCCATAGGCCGTCGAGGGGGGGCATGTGCCGGCCAGTTCGTTGGGCGTGAAGTGCATCGTGAGGTCGCCCGAGACGTCGATCTGGAGGTCAAAGGCGACACCATGCGGGTCGCCGGGCGAGGCGAAGCGCCCGGTTGCATCGATGGGGAATTCGCCCTCCTTGTGCTCTTCGCCAAATTGGCGGCCCTCGTCGTCGGGGCAGTTCGTGGACGCCTTCGTCGAGGTTGTGTAGAGGGCCCACAGGCCGGCGTACGGTGAAATCTGCGGATCGATGGGATACAACTTACTGTCCAGGTCCATCGTCCACGTGAACGTGTTGCCGTACTTGTCCTGCATCTCGCCCTCGCAGTGGGTCGTGGTCGTGCACTTGCCATTGCCGGCGCCGCCCGGGCATGTCACACCGTCGTAGTAACCTGTCATCAGAGTGTTGTCCATGAGCGTCACGGCGCCGGTGGCCGAGATGCTGCCCAGGACAACGGGCGGCGTTCCGGCCGGCACGTCGCCGCCGGGCGGAGGCTGAATCGTGATCTGGCCGTTCTTCACGACGACGCCGAGGCCAGAATTCTTGGTGCCGAGCTCCTGGCCCGTTGCGCAGGGACCGGTGCCCTTCGCCACCAGCGTGCCACTCATGCTCCACATGCCGTCGTAGCCGCCGAGGCTGACGGGCTGCACGGTGGCATGGATGCCCACCACCGTGGACTCCGACGAGGTGACGCCGTTGCGCGTCACATCGGTCGTGACGCGCAGGCCCGTCGCTTCAAAACCGAAGGACGTGGTCTGTCGGTCGCCCGTCTTGGGGTCGAGGAAGTCCACGCGGCTGCGGTCGCTCGTGACAGTCGTGGCGTCCAGCAATGCGTCGAACCCCTTACCGTTGGCGTCGAAGGGCGATGTGATGAGGTCGAAGTTGGCCGCATCGATGCCTTGCGCCGTAAGCCAAGGTGCCATGATTTGGCGGACCACGGCGCTAATTGTCCGTACCTCGGCGGCCGTCGGCATGGGCGTCGTGGCGTCGAGGGTGGCAAAGGCGTCGCTTACCGACAGCCCCTGCACGTTGTACCAGGTGCCGATGATGAGGTCCGTGAGCGGGTCGATGTTGACGATGCCCGCCTGGGTCCCGACACTGTAGACGACGCGACCTCCTGCGGCGGCGGTCAGGAGGAAGGGTGCCTCGAGTGCCTTGACGTCGATAGCGAACTTGCCGTTGGCGTCTGTGGCTCCCACGGCCGCCCGGCCGAGGTGGTCCTTCACGACGACCGTGGCCTTCGACATCGGGGCGCCAGTCGCGGCGGTGCCGGTTAGCGTCGCGTCGACGGCCGGTGCCTTGGAGAAGCAGCCGGACAGCGTCGCGACCACAAACAAGACGGCCAACAGCAGGGAAAGGAAGTTGCGTGAGTGGTTCGGCGTCATGGCGGACCATGAGGAGACCGGTCCCGGCCGCGTTAAGCGTTGGCAACACTAGGCTTGCATCACGATGCCACGAGGCCGATTGCTTGCAGCCGGACACGAACGGCGTGCGCCGAGGCGGGCCTGTCGGAAGGGTCCTTGGCCAGGCATGCCAGAAGGACGTCCCGCAGTGGTGCGGGGACGGCGGCGGCGCGCACTTTTTGTCCGACGATGGCGACGCGCAGGTCGAAGTCGCCCGCCGCGCGCTTGTCCAAGTAGTGGCGGCCGGTGATGGCCTCCTGCCAGCTGGCCGCCCACGCGTACAGGTCGCTGCGGGCGTCGGCGCCGAGGCCCCGCACCTGCTCGGGCGCCATGTAGTGCAGGCTCCCGGCGGCGCGGGGCACGGTCAACGCGGTGGCCGTGGCGGTCCCCGGCGTCAGGGCCTGCGCGATGCCGAAATCCGCCAGCTTGGCCGTGCCGTCCGCCCCAAGCAGGATGTTGGCGGGCTTGACGTCGCCGTGCACGAGCCCGGCCCTGTGGGCGGCTTCCAGTCCGGACAGGACGTCGATGAAAATGGGAGTGGACGCGGCACTGCCCAGCGGGCCCTTCTGCAAGGCATCGGCAAGCGAGCCGCGTTCGAGGTTCTCCATGACGAGGTAAACTTGCCCTGCGACCTCGTCCACGTGGTACAACGTCACGATGTTGGGATGCCGCAGCTTCGCCACGGCGCGCGCCTCGCGAAGTGCCCGCCGCGCGGCCTCCGCGTCGGTCGCGCGCGTGGCCTTGATGACGACGTCGCGGTCGATCGTCTCATCGCGGGCCAGGAAGGTTGCCCCGAAGCCGCCCTCGCCGAGCGGCCGCACGATGCGGTAATGGCCAAGGAACATTTGTCCAGGCTCGAGCCGGCCTACGGGGGCACCCAAGATGGCGCGCACGGCCGCCTCGATGCCCGCGTGTTCGCGTTCGCTGATGCCGAGCCGGCCCCGCATGGCGCGCAGCAGCGCCGCCTGCGACTCGAGGTGCTCGGGCTTGGCGCCCAGGGCCGTCTCAAGGGCGGCGCGGTAAAGCAACCGGCCGCGCGGGTCGCCGGCTGGGGATGGTTGGGTAGCCCGCACGAGCAAGGGCTGCAGCAGGAGCCAGGTCAGGGCCAGCGTGGCGGCAAGCGAGATGCCGAGGGCGGCGTCCGCGTCGACGTGCAGGACGCGGAACTCGCGCACGATGTCGATGAACAGGGCCGCGATGGCCGTCACGGCGATGGTGCCGACCGTCAGCCGGAAGCGGCGGATGTCGATGTCGAGGAGCTGGTACTGCAGGATGGCGTAGGCAAATAGCAGGGGGCGCAGCAGCATGTACTCGAGTTCCAGCAGGGTGCTTTCCGGGGAGTAGGCCAAGGAGAGGCCGATGGCGAGGGCCGCCACGACGAAGGCGTCCTCGCGCCACGTGCGGGCTTCGGCGCCGGCGGGACCTTGTCGCAGACGTGAGCGGACGAGGGCGTACGCGATTGTGATGATGGGGATTGAAACGATGGCGGCGGCCGCGATGTACAAGCCGATGTAGGGACTGGGCGGAAAGCGGTGGTCCCAGCGCTCCAACACGTTCGGGACAATTAGCGACATGAATGTGCCGACCTTGAGGAGGTAGGCGGCCAGGACGAAGCGGGCCTGGTCGCGCTGGATACGGCTCGGGCTGGACAGATACGTGTCGAACAGGAGGATTGTCCCGACGGCAAGTCCCAGGAAGAAAGGCAGGTACAGCGTGAGGGCGAAGGGTGGCCGGTAGTAGGCGTTCGCGAGCGTGAGCTGCCCCGTGAGCCAGAAGCCGCCGAAGAGCCATGCCCAATTCAGGAGGATGAGGCCGGCGGCGCCCGCGAGCACAATTTTCTCCCACCGGGCCGACAGCCGCCGCCGGGGGAAGAAGAAGGGGAAGACCATGAAGGCCACGAACGGCGGCGGCGCCAGGAAGGCGTCGACGGCCTGCCCGAACTCGTCGCCTGCCTGCATCTTCCCGGCGATGACAAGCATCTGCTTGACAGCAAACAAAGTGTTGGTGCCAATCAGGATGGCTGCGATCCAATTTGCTGCGCCCTTGGGCCGGGACCAGAAGATGAGCCACGCGACGGCGAGGTTCAGCAGGGCCATGATGCCCCAACTGAACACGGTGCCGCCGTCCATGCCCGCCTAAGCCCCGCGCATCACAAGAAGCGTCCGGCCGACGCGCAGGACGTCGCCCGGCTGCAGCGGAGCGGTTGTGCCTGGCTCCATCGGCCGCCAATTCAGCAGGGTCCCGTTACGCGCGTCCGCCCGGGCTTCCACGGTCCACAGCGCACCCGCGACACCCGTCGCCGCCGGCGCACGTACAACGGTGTTGCGCTTGCTGACGAATGGGTCGTGCGGCAAGTGGACTTCGCAGGACGCCACGCGGCCGACCGTCCATGGGCCGGAGCCAGCAAGGCTGTAGGCGCGACCCTCCAAGGGTCCGTTGGCCATGACGAGCGCGGGGCCCGACGCGATGCCCGCGCCCTCCGAAGTGGCCGTGACACCAGCCTGGCTTGGCGCAGGGCGGGCCGCCGAATCGTCCTGGAGGACCGTGACCCCGGTCGGCCCCGGCGGCGGCTGGATTAGCGCCAGGCGGCGCATCTCCTCGACGAGGGCGAACAGGCGGGCATGGCTGACGGTGTACTCGGTCACGACGCGGCCGCCGCGGCGCCCTGGCGCAGCCTCAACGAGGCCGATGGCCAGCAGCCGCCGGAGATGGCCTGACAAGGCCTGCCGTGAAACGGGCCGCTCGCTGCGCGTTGTGCGGTCGGCGCGCGTCGGCGCAAGGCGGATCTCCTGGGCCGTGCGCGGGACCTGCAGGAGACTGAGAAGCTGGAGGCGCGACGGGAAGGCCAGCGCCTGGAAGTACGTGCTCAGGTTCGCCAAGTCGCGCGCGGAGAGCGCTGCGCCCGATTCGCCGCCGGCCACGGTTGTCCATCGACGACGCGCGGAAAGACCTGCCGCGCCCGTGCAACCCAGAAGTTGCGCAACCCTATCAAGCGCCGAGACGGTGTCGCGCCATGGTGGACGCAGCCCGGGCGGCTCTCGCAAGGCGCGGCGAGGTGCAGCAGCATGCGTGGGTGGCGGTGGCCGCCACGCGGCAGGGCGCCGCGCGCCGCGAGAACCAGGACGCGTGGAGCATCGCCATCGGGCCCTCGGGCCGATTTCTTGGCGCCGGCATCTTCGATGGCGTCGGCGGCGCTCCGTTCGGCCGCCAGGCCTCGCACGCGGCGGCGGCGGCACTTCCTGCCGTCCTCGGTGCGGGGCATGGCCCGGAGGCCGTCCTAGCCTTGCTGAACCGGGAGGTCCTTGCGACGGGCGGCTCCAGCACGGCCGTGGTTCTCACGGCAGGCCCGGCCGGTGGAGCGGGGGGACCGCCGCAGCTGTGCAGTGTCGGCGACAGCGCGGCGTACGCCGCCGACGGCGATGGGCGTCTTGTGCGGCTGACCCCGTCGGATGGTGGGCCGGACGGCGTCATCCTCGACTGCCTTGGCCGACCCGACATGCAAGGGCACCTCGTGGCGGCCCTCGGTCCCGACCTGCGACGCGTCCTTCTCTGCACGGACGGCGTGGACGGTGTCCTTGGCGCGGCGGCGCTTCTGCGCGGCCTCGACGCCCGCGTAGCCCCGGCGGCCGCCGTCGCTGCGCTGATTAGGGCGGTCGACGACGCGGACGGTTCAGACGATGCCACCGTCGTCCTCGCGACGCGCGACTTCTGAAGGCGGCTAACCGCCAACCCCGCGCCGCCCGCCGCGTTAAGTAGGTCCATCCCAGTCGGCCGGCCGTGAGTGTCGAGGAGAAGGTCGCGCACCTGCGCACACGCAAGGCGGAGTCGCTGGCGGGCGGCGGCGCCGAGCGTGTGGAGAAACAGCACCAGGCGGGCAAGTACACGGCGCGGGAACGCATCGAAATCCTCCTGGACCCCGGCTCCTTCGTCGAGTTAGACGCGCTGCGGGAGCACGACAGCCACGACTTCGGCATGGACAAGAAGCACTTTCTTGGCGACGGCGTTGTGACCGGCTGGGGCTCCGTCGAAGGGCGCACGGTCTACGTCTTTGCGCAGGATTTCACCGTGCTCGGCGGCAGCCTCGGTGGCGTGTACGCAGAAAAGATTTGCAAAGTCATGGACCTCGCCGTGCAAAACGGCGCCCCCGTCATTGGCCTCAACGACTCCGGCGGCGCCCGCATCCAGGAAGGAGTGGTGGCACTTGGGGGTTATGCTGAAATTTTTTGGCGCAACACCCGCGCTTCAGGGGTTGTGCCACAAATCAGTGCGATTTTGGGGCCGTGTGCCGGCGGGGCGGTCTATTCGCCTGCCATCACGGACTTCGTCTGCATGGTCGAAGGGACAAGCCACATGTTCATCACCGGCCCCGAAGTCATCAAAACCGTGACTGGCGAAGAGGTCACGTTTGACGAACTTGGCGGCGCCCACACGCACGCCGCCACCTCGGGTGTTGCCCACCTGACGTTCGACGACGAGGAGTCCTGCCTGCGCGGCATTCGTGATCTCCTCTCGTACCTGCCTTCCAACAATCTCGTGGAACCGCCGCTCGTGGAGGCAAGCGATTCGCCCAACCGCATGGACGAGCGCCTGCCGCGCCTCGTTCCCGACTCCCCCGACAAGCCGTACGACATCATTGACGTCGTGCGCGCCGTCGTGGACCACAACAAGTTCCTCGAAATCCACCCCGAATTTGCCAAGAACATCGTCGTCGGCTTCGCCCGCCTCAACGGCCACAGCGTCGGTATCGTCGCCAACCAACCCAACCACCTGGCCGGAGTGCTCGACATCAATGCCTCCGTCAAGGCCGCCCGCTTCGTGCGCACCTGCGACGCCTTCAACATCCCGCTTGTGACGTTCGTCGATGTCCCAGGATTCCTGCCGGGCGTGCAGCAAGAATTGGGCGGCATCATCCGCCACGGCGCCAAACTCCTCTACGCCTACGCCGAGGCCACCGTGCCGAAGTTGACCGTCATCACCAGAAAAGCGTATGGCGGCGCGTACGATGTCATGTGTTCCAAGCATGTGCGCGCCGACTACAATGTGGCCTGGCCGACCGCCGAGATTGCCGTCATGGGGCCAGAAGGCGCCGTCAACATCGTGTTCAAGAACGACTTGAAGGGCCTCGCTGGCACCGAATTGGCCAAGAAGCGCGCTCAACTCGTTGCGGACTACCGGGCCAAGTTCGCAAGCCCGTACGTCGCCGCAAGGAAAGGCTACATCGACGACGTCATCGAGCCGCAGGAGACACGGCCCGCATTGATTCGCGCGTTGGAGACGTTGGTGAACAAGAGGGCAGAAGGGCCGAAGCGGAAGCACGGGAATATCCCGTTGTGAATTCCGCGCTAGAAATACAAGTGGCCAAATCGAGACAGGTGCTAGGGTGCGGCCAAGCAACATGGGGCAGACGGGTAGCTATGAGTGGATGCTAGTTGCACACCCAAAATGTAAATACTAACAATACCGGTTCATTTGTGATGGAGGTCGCCCGTCTCACCGACCAACCGATTGCTGGGCGACGGAGCCCCGCCGGGGACCCACCGGGGGTCAGCCGTCGCGACGGAGACGATGTCCTCCGGGTCGCAACTGGAGTGGCCGAACTCGACGACTACCTGGGCGGCGGCCTTCCAGCCGGTTCCATAGTCCTCGCCATAGGAGCGCCTTTTGATGGCAAGGACGCATTGGCCGCGCAATTCCTCGCGTCAGGGCTTTCCGAGGCCGACGCATTCATTACTATCCTTACCGGGGGCGACACGGGGACCTGGCGTCGGCGCCTGCAGCTTCTCAACCCAAACTATGCCGCCCTCGAACGCGCCGGGATTGCGCACTACATCAACCTCTTTGGTTCGATGGATGAACGGACGAGCGAGCCCTTCACGACGTACCTGGCGCCGCCGGTCACGGGCAGCCGCGCAGTCGCCGCTGTCGAGACCGAGATTGCAGCCGCCCGAGACATGCCCATCCGCCGGCTCGTTATGCCCAACTTCTCCACGTGGGCTGCCCTGAACGCGGACGAGGCCTCGCTGCGCATGTTTATGCAGTTGGTGGGCGCGCTTCGCCGCTCGGGCGTGACCGCGATTCTGACCACGAATGCAACCCCAGACATGGCAGCCGCCACCCAGGGCCTGAAAACGCAAGTCGATGGCGTCATCGAGATGCGGGAGCAGGGCGGCGAGACGCAAGTGCGCCTGCAGGGATTAGGTCTGGCGCAGACGTCGCCCTGGGTCGCCTACTCCATGGAGGAGGGACGCATGGTCGTGACGGGTTCCTGGAACATCGTCCGCCTGGCCGACTGAGGGGCCACCAATCAGCGCACAGGAAGGTCGACGAAGAACGTCGAGCCCTCTCCGGGTCGGCTCTCAGCTGAGAAACGGCCCCGGTGGCGCTCGACAATCTTCAGGCACGTGGCCAGGCCCAAGCCATGGCCCTCGACGCCTCGTTCGCGGCGACCAAACGGTCGGACCATGCGGTGGAACTCTCCCGCCTCGAACCCTCGGCCGTTGTCCTGGACCACAATCCTGCAGAATGCTGAACCAAGGTCGTCCACCAGCGAGCTGGCCGCGACGGAGATGACCGGGGGCACGCCGGGCCGATGGTACTTGACCGCGTTTCCCAACAAGTTCTGCATCAGTTGCGCCAACTGCACCCGGTTGCCCCAGACACTCGGTAGCGCTCCATGCTCGATGCGCCCGTGGACCTCGCCAAGCCGCGACTCCAGGTCCGTCCGGACTACTGCCAGCAGCTCATTGATGTCCACGGTCTCCATCGGCGCCTGCTGGAACCCGATGCGCGAATACTCCAGGATGGCGCGAATGTAGTCCGCCATGCGGGCAGCCGCCTTCTCCATCCGGTCCAAGCGTTCCTTGGCATCCGAGCCCAACCGCTCGGCCTCCCGTTCGCGTAGAACCGCCACATTGAGCATCACCGTGGATAGCGGGGCCTTCAGGTCGTGGCTCACCGTGGCCGCAAAATCCCGGAGGTCGCGGTTGCTGCGCTCCAACTCTTCCTGGAACGCCTGACGCTCCGTCTCGTCCCGTACCACCACGGAGAACCCCTGCAGTCGCCCATCGCGGTCCCGCAGCGCATTGATGACAGTACCGGCAAAGAAGCGCGACGCATCCTTGCGCTGCAGCATGCCTCCCTCCTCGTACGTCCCGGTCGCCTCCGCCAGAGCGAGCACCCGCGCCGGCTTGCCGGCTACAGCATCTTCGGGGACGTACAAGCACACACTGGGTTGGCCGACGACGTCCACGGCGCGGTGCCCAAAGACCCGCTCGGCCCCGGCGCCCCACGTCATGACACGGCCTTCGACATCCAGCATAACGATGGCATGTGTCCGCGTCCCCTGCACCAGGACGCGGAAAAGAGCGTCGCGCTCCAGCTGGCCCTCGGATCGGCGCCGCGTGGAGACGTCCTGGAGCGTGCCAATCCACCCCGTAACGCTGCCGCGGCCGTCCCGCATCGCGACTGCGCGAAGCGAACAATTGACCTCAGCGCGGTCGCGCCGCACATACCGAAAATCCACTACAATCCCCTGCCTCGCGGCCAACCCTTCCCGCCACCGGCCCTTGAACGGGATAGCATCGACCCAGTGGATCCCGGCGCTCCAGTTCGCCAACTCAGAAGGACCGATGCCCAATATGTCGTACCATTGCTGGTTCGCATCGACGAGATTGCCGTGCGCATCGGCACGGAAGATGCCAAGCGGCGCATGCGCAGCGAGGAGCTGGAAGCGCTGCTCGGCCTCCTGCAAGTCCATGCGCAGACGCTTTCCCTTCAACATGGCAACCGGCCAAAACCTGCCACTTCGGCCACCACCTCAGACTCGCAGGCCGAGGATGAGCCTTTCTGCCGGGGGCCGCCTCGTCAACGGCCAATGCGAAGGCATGTGGAAATGGAACGCAGAAAACGGGACCCTGCGGCAATGGGGCCCATTCAAGAACGGCAAACAGCACGGCGTCTGGAAACGCTGCTACGGCAGCACAGGGCAGATCTGCGACGTCGGCCGCTGGGAGAACGGCAAGCGCGTTGGCGTTTGGAAGTTCTACGCGAAGGATGGGGCGCTGAAGCGAGAACGCAAGTATTGACCGCATGAGTTGTGCGGCTACAAGCGTTCGGGGAGAACAACCTGAATCATGACGACCTCCGCGGCCGTCCCGTAATCGCTCTCCACGAAGACGGCACCGATGGCGGCTTCAAACAACTCGGCAAGAACGGTGTCCTTGTCACGTGACTCGTCAAGACTCAGGCCACCCATGAGAAGTTTCCCAATTTTCAACCTCTTTGCCAACGTGGCAAGCGCCGGGTCACTTACGAGATTGCTCGCCGCTTTCGTCAGTGTGCCCTTGTCGGCATCTGGGAATCGGCGGAACAGGGCGGAGCGGACTGCCAGCCCGATGACCGCATCGCCAAGATGCGCCAGGCGCGTGTTGTCGCGTCGACCTTGGCCCGGGGGCTCGTTCAGCAGCGTGGAATGGGTAAGGACTTCCTGCACTCGAAGATCGTCCCTGAACTCGTAACCAAATGCAGTCCGCAACTCCCTCAGCCCGGCCATGCACGGCGCATGGATCGGGAAAGGATGAGACCTTCGGCCGCGGCCTGTTGTGGCACATTCTCCAGGGGAAACCAGAACGTCGCCATTCCGGCCGGCACTGCAAGCAAGGGTGCTCATCCAGGCCGGCCGCGCTCAAACTGTTGGCGAACAGCTGTCCGGGCGCAGTTGAAAACGCGACGCAAGCGCCAACCTTCTGTGCGCCCGGCTGGATTTGACAGCCCGGCCCGAACAAGTCGGGCCGGCCGGATACCATCGCAACACGCTACCTTCGGAGCGTAGCTGCTCGGCAAATCCGCCGGTCGCAACTGAACCGCATGCCGCGCGCCGCAGGCGGCGCGGATGCGGTGTTTAGTGCGCCCGGCGGGATTTGAACCCACGCTTGTACCTTGGCAAGGTACAGTCCTACCACTAGACTACGGGCGCGTTGTTCGGCCCAAAAACCGTCGATATAAGAGGACGCCGGTGGGCTGGAGGGGAAAAGGGGAAGGGAGCCTGACGCGCGGGCGTACTAGCCGGGCAGATAACTGTTGACGCGGACTTCGTACGAGCCGGCGTTTGGCGCGAATTCTGAAAAGATGTACATGCGCCATTCGCCGGTCAAGGGTTCGCTGACAAGGACGCTGAACTTGCCGGCCGAGGTGGAACCAGTCTCCTGGGCCTCGTCGGTCGGTTGGAGGTGGTCGGAATCATTGAAGCTAAGGCCGAATTCTGAGGCCGGCGTGGAGGGGGCAGTCGGAACGATGGTGACATTGAACCAAACCTCGGTGGCGTTTTCCGGCACATTCAGGGTAACGGCCGCGCCAGTTGCACCTGACGCCCCGCCGGGGACGCTCTGGAACGAACCGGTGACGGGTACTTCCTTCCACACCATGACGCCAGAACCGCCGGTCGTGCCGTCAGTCGTGGTCGTGCCCGTGTTGGAGGGATCGCTTGTTTGAGTGTCGGTGTTCGAGCCGGAGTCGTTGCTGCCGGAGCAGCCAGCAAGCAGCATGAAGGCTGCCGCGCTGATGGCGAGAATGGTGCGCATGGCCGCTGGTGTGAGGGTGCCTAGCATAAGGGTTGTTGTTGGTTCCGTGAAGCCCGCGAAACCTGCAACACCTGCCACCGCTTTCAATGGCCGGAACAAGGCGGTCGTGCCGAGCGCGTCAGCGCGAGGCCTCCGGGGGTCGCGGGGGCGGGAACGCCCCCGCGCGGGGGGCAAGGCGCGGGGGGCAGCGCCCCCCGCAGGTCCGCGGGGTCGCAACAGCGACCCTGCCGCCCAAATGATCGACCTGTTTGCAGGTCGCCGCTCAGCCCGCCCGTCTTCTCGTCAAAGTTCGGTCGCTGGGTTCATCATCATCGCGGCGCGCCTTGGAGTGCCGCGGCCCTTACATACGCAACCCTTGTGGCGCCGGCCGTGGGGGACCTCGAGATGGCGGTGGCCTTTGTTGCTCGCCGGAGTGGCCGCCGGGCGATGCCGGCCGCCGAGTGGGCCCACCACCTGTCTTTGGGACTCGGCTGGATGGCACCGGGTCAAGCGAGCGCGTTTGTTGGTCGAGCCCAGGCGGCTTCGATTCTGGCGCAGGACAACGGTCTGTTGCGCGTGACCTTCGCGCCAGAGACGGTCGATGTGCCGCTCGGATTCAGGCCGGACCCGTCCGCGGCGGCGCCGCCTAGGGCAAGTTCGCAAGGCGACGCGTTCGCCGATTGGCTGCTGCGCGTCGCCGCGCAGACGGGGCTCGCCCGTCCCGCGATTCTCACCCAGGTTGCCGAGCGGCAGGCGCGCATGGGCGGCCTCCTTTCGGCTTTCGCCGCACTGCTGTGGATTGCGGCCGATAATGGGCTTGACGTTGCCGCAGCAGCCGGCTCAATCAATGAGTAAGGCCCCAGCGGGCGGCAAGAAGTGGGAGGGCCACGCAGGCGACGAGGTGGACGCGTCGCGTGCCAAGGGCGATTGGAACGAGACCGACGGTGCCGGCAACACCTAGAAGGACCAGCCCCGGGACGCCGGTGAGAGTCGCAACCAGGGCGACCACCAACATGAGTGCCACCCATTCGGGCGCGCGGTGGGGCAACCTGGCAAGAAGCCGCGTCGCGGGACGGTCGAGTCGCCGTGTCGCGTACCACGCGATTAGGCTCGCCAGAATGGCGGCCAACATGAGGTCGACGAATTGTGCCGGCGGGCGCCCGGCGTGCCATTGCGAAACTGTGCCTAGGCCTGATAGGCCGGCCGTAAGTCCGGTGCGCGATTGCAGCGTCACGAATAGCAGACCAATGGCGAAGAGTTGGTGCGCGGCGCCTGTTGCAGACAACGCCGCGATGGCGCGCCGCGGATCATCGCCTGCGCGACCGTACGCGAGACTTGCACTCACACCAGGAGTCAGGCCCGGAACGGCGACCGTGCACAGAGCGGCAAAGACGCCCCGCAGGGTGGCAAACGAAACGGCGCGAGGCAATCGTGCCCCGCCGCGTGGGGCAACCTGTTGAGGAATCGCTTGCGACGTAAGGAGGCTCGCAATCAGGCCAGCAACACCGAACAGGCCAGCAAAAAGTGGCAATAGTTGTGCGGCCGGGAGCGCCACGGCTCCCTGCATTGGGATCGCGGAAGCAAAAGCGCCGACTGCGCCGGCGGCCACCTGGACAACGATTGCCCAGCCGACCAGCCGCCAACCTTTCTTGCGTTCACCGAGTGCCAGGAAAATCATCGCCCCGAGAAGAATCCACGGCAATCCTTGGTCCAAGACTTCCCCAAAACGCCCCGGTTCGGCAAGAAGCCACTTTGCCGGCAGCAGCAAAGGCACGACGGCGAGGGTGGCTAGGAGGACTGCGTCCAGGCCGATTTGTACGGCCTCCGGGCCACGACCTTCGCGCACCATCCTCTGCGCGGGCAGGACGGAGAGTGCAGCATCGTCGCCCGGGACACCGACGTAGGTCTGCGGCAGAACGCCAAAAAATGCGTGCGCGACTGCAGCACTTACGAAAATGACCGCCGTGCCCGGGCCGGTCCACGACGCCGCAAAGGCGAGGGCCACAAGCGTGTTGACGTGAAATCCGGGCAAGAGCGCGGTGAGTCCTAGGGTCGTCCCGGCCGCGACGCACACGAGCCAGAACGCCGGGTCCATCACGAAGCCCCGACGAGATGGACCTCGGAGGCGGTGAAGCGTTCGCAGAGGCAGCTCGGATGATACTCCAGGAACCCAATGGCCCAAACGGCGCCGTTCTTCGGCCACGGCCCGTCGCCAAGTTCCAAACGGTGGCCTTCCTTGTCGAGAATGGCGCCACGCTCGACAATTCCTGCGATGCGCAGCCGGCGGTCATGCCAGGACGCGGGGTCTTCGGCCAGTTGGGTCCACGATGGCTGCTCGGGTTCCGGCCCACCTTCGACCTGCACGTCATTTTCCGAGTTCACCCACAACGTAAGGCGCCCGGCATAGCGCCCAACGCGACCCTCCGCGACGAGCCATGTGCCCTCGCTTGCCGCCACCAGCCCTGCAACGCGGACGGCGACGCCGCTGCCGTTTGCTCGCAATTCGAGGTTTGTCGTGCCGTCGGGCCCCGCGCGGATGTTGGCCGCAAGCCCAGCAATCTTGACGTTGCCCTGCCCCTCGTAAACCTGCGCCATTCCTGGCGTAACATCCGGAACCGCGGTGCCATACGCCACCCAGCCGAGAGCTGCCAATTCTATGATTGCGGCCAACAGGAGCGGCCGGACCCGCAAGCGCATGCGCTCGAAGGGGCGCCCTCAGGGAAGAGCGGCGTCGGACGGGCCTTGTTGTGTCCGTCGCGGCTTGTTGCCCACGCCGCAGAAACCACCGATTCCACCGACGCTGCCCAATTCGACCATGACGAAACTACGGGGCGAAGAAACAGGCGCAACGGACGTCGGACGATTAGACGAGGCTACCGCGTCAACGTGGGCGTCAGTCACGGTGTCGCCGTCAGCGTCGGGCCCGTGGGGCGTATCGTCACGGGCATCGCCATGGCCGTCGCCATCAGCGTCTGCACCGGTTGGCGCCGAGTCGCAGGCATCGCCATGGCCATCCCCGTCGGCATCCGCTTGGCTGCCGTTGGCGTGGTAGGGGCAATTGTCTGAGCCGTCAGCGACGCCGTCATCGTCATGGTCGCCACGGTGATGCGCCGCCTGCGCGGAGGCGGCCACGAAGCATGCCGCGAGTACGACCAACGGGGCCAGAAACCGTCCCATGACCATGCCCAGGAGTGCGGAATAGCTGCTAATAGGGTAGTGGGCCGATTCCTGCGGATCGCCCGCTTCAACACAAACTCCGTCAAAGCTGCTGTTGTGATGGATGTCCGCCGGCGGGCATCGGTTCCTCTGAATGGCCGTGATCAGCGGGCATTGTCCCGGAATCTTGAGCGACCGGGTGCTCGGCCTCCGCACCGTGATGCATTACTTCCGGTTCGCCAAGCCAGGGCAGCGTGGCTTCGGCCCCAATGGCTCCGATGTAGGTCACGGCACCTACGATGACGCCGACGGCCACCAGGATGCGTAGGTTTCGCAGCGGAGTTCCCGTTGCATGGGCATCCGCGATGTGGCTAAAGACAAGGGCCACCGCGGCCCCCATTTCCAGCGCAAGCGTCGCGAAACTCGTGAAGTCCATGGGCTCGGCAGCGGTGCCCCAAGGGGAACGGACGGTCCGGGTCAGAATCCAAAGGACGACGGGGGCCACCGTTAGAAAAACCAGCCCGAGGCGGCGTAGCACAGGCGTCGGGTTGAGCAGAAACAGGAAACCCCAGACTACTTGGGCTGCTCCAATCGTGAAGAAGTAGAATCCGTTGCCGCGGGCTTCCGCCAGGTGCATGGGAAGAACGACGAGGTGCAGGATGCCCGCCACCACGACGAGTCCCGCTGACCAGGTGCTCCAGCGGGGAATCTCACGCATGGTAAAGCCAAGCTCGGTTCGCTCCAGATTGGGTGTTGCGAACCATCCACGCACCTGACCTAGGTTTCTCCAGGCCATCTTGTCCGCTACGTCGGAGGGTTCCACGCGGTCACCTCCGTGCCCTGACGATGCCAGCCAACGCGGCGAAAACGAGGGCAACGAGGACGCCTTGCGGCGCCGGGGCCCCTTTGGAAGCCGCGGACGACTCCAACACGGCGGGCTGCTCGTTGACGAAGGTCCAAGCCACCGTGCGTTCGAGTTCTGGGTCGCAATCCGGCCCGTCGAGGCAGTGACTGTAGGTGCGGAAATCCACCGTGACTTTCTCCCAAGCGTCTTGCGGGGGAGTGAAGGTGACCTTGCGGGTTTCGCCCGTATCCCCGTTCGGTACGTCATAGATTTGGGCTTTCAGGCCGTTTAGGATGGCGTCGGGGTCGCTGACCTTCTTGTCTTCGAACATCACCATCGTTCGGCCATTCGCAGTAATCTCGATGGTCATTTCGAACGAGAACACTTGGCTACCCTTGACGTTGAAGGTCTGGTCTCCCTCCGGGGTCGTGCGGTGGCCTGGGACGTACTGCGCCGTAATTCCCGAAACAGTGGCCGTCGTGGTGATCGGGTCACCAACAGCACCCGTGTACGTGACGGTCACATTCGACCTAGCCGGCAAGAAGGCCGGCGCCGCATCGTCAACGCGAACTTGGATAACACTCGTCAGATTCAGCGATTCCGTGACGCCGGAAATGCAATCCTGGGCGTCAAAAACCACCGAGGCGCCCGTCAAAGTCACCCAGGCCGGGGACCCTGCGAAGGCCAGCGTGGCCTCGCCGCCACCCGTTCGGATGACCGTGAAGCAATCCAGCGCGATATACACGGAAGCGGTCGC
Organism: uncultured Halobacteriales archaeon; assembly: GCA_964627625.1. Lineage (GTDB taxonomy): Archaea > Thermoplasmatota > E2 > JACPAO01 > JAHFTW01 > JAHFTW01. The sequence continues at coordinate 57,003 of CAZVJB010000002.1, read as the reverse complement.
ATTCCCCCCGGGAGCGATGGCTTGAGAGAGGGTCGGCGATGTGGCACGCAAATCTGGATCCGGAGGGTCCGCCGTCGTCAAGGGAATCAGCAAGAACAAGGCCAGGAAACAGATTACGAAGATACGCACGAGGCTGCCCACGTCGGGCGTCAATGAACAGGGTTCCCATACGGGAGATGCCGGACGGGAGTTGTCCTAAGGCCTGCAGGTTCTGTCCAATTCATCTCCCGCAGACCAAACGGTAAGAGCCCATGGTAGGTCGCCGATGCAATGCGCCCCCTGCTCATCGTCTTGTTGTTCGTCGCCCTTGCCTTCGCGGGATGTGCCGGCTCCGACGATTCAGCCGGGTTCACAACACCCCCGACCGACGCCGAAGGACGATACATTATCGAATTGACCGACGCCAACAAGATTCAACCTGCAATTGCCAAGGTCCCGGTGGGCGCCACCGTTGTCTGGCGCGTGGGGCCCAACGGTTTCCACGATGTGACTTCCAAGAGCGGGCCCGAATCATTCACCTCCGATTCGCAGTATCCAAGCAAGATGCGGGCAGGCCAGGAGTTTGTCCACACGTTTGCCAAGGCTGGCGACTACGAGTATCAGTGCATGGTTCACTCCGGCATGATGCTGGGAACGCTGCGAGTCGCCTAACCTACCCGTTATCGGGCTTTAGGCTGAAGCGGCGTTGCCGCATGTCGGATAGGTTCGGTTGTTCGCGCAGTAATCCCAAATCGCGCAAGGCCAGGATGGAGGTGTAAACGGTCCGGCGCGCCAAACCCGTCTCTAGGCCGATGTCTTTTCCCGTCAAGGGGCCGGCCAATAGTGCAGCGTAGACTGCCTGCACTGAGGTGGGAGCTGCCAATACTTTTGAAGGTAATTTGATTTGGGCCGGCAAGTCTGGCAAGGGTTCGCTTGGTGGTGGCGGGGGCTGGAGGGCACGAATTGCTCGAGCCCACATTTCGGCGAACTCCATGAGGGCATCGGGCAACGGATGGTAGGTGCGCAAGAGCTCCAACACCCGCTCGCCATCCGCCAACCGGATCCGATTGGGACTCAACTCGTCCCCTTGGGCAATCAGGCCCGAATCTCGCATGGCCTTCAATTGATACAGGGCGGTGCTTGAGGGAACTCCAGTAGCCCGGGCCAACTTGACAGCGCGCGTGGGCCCCGTCTCGAGAAGGCTCAATGCCATTCCAAGGATAAGGGGCCGCCGTAGCAAGCTTAGCCAGCGTTTGTCCGTGGCGTCAAGTTGCATCGGCGCGCGCCGGGCTGGGAAGAAGTTTCGGTAGCCGACGTGCTCCTCGCTTGTCACAAGGCCCATTTTCTCTAGGATGTTCAAGTGGTACTCGGCAAGCATGGGACTCGTCTCGGCGCGCCGCTGAATCTCACGGAGATGGAGGCCCGGATACTTCTCGACAAGCGCCAGGATGAGGCGGCGAATTTCCACGCTGCCTTCGGGCAGCTCTTGACGTTCAATCATGACCGGCGCATCAGGAACGGCGAAGCCACGAGCAGGACCGCGGCCAGGTCGAAGACTGCATCAAGCGTCTGAACTGCCTCGTGATCCAACCCAAGGGAATGGATTGTGATGATGATGAATAGGCTCTTGATGAAGAGCACGAAAAAGCCCGCCGAGACCAAGCGCAAACGCATCTGACCCACGCGGGGGCTAGCAATCCACAGCGCAATAGCCAGGGCCAAACTTACGGCGCCGACGATGGCCAACGCCAGGCTGCTGAGGGTCGTGAAGTTCGACATGTTTCCAAACAACTAGCAGACCTCCGGCCCCATAAGGGGACTGGAAGCGGGGTTCGGCGCCAACCCTGTCAAATGAGCCCTAAATAACAGTCCGTCCTGGAGAGGCACGATGAACCCTGTTCGAGTCGCAACCATCCTCGCAATCCTCCTGGCAATCGGTGCCGCGTTGGTGCCCGGCGCCTTGGCAGGCGGCGGCCACGCGGAGCCAGAACCAACTGTTGTCCACTCGGAGGACGGCGCCGAGGTTGATCCTGGCCTGCGCTCGCCCGACTTGCTTCCTGGCCAGTCCTGGTCCCAAACGTTTACCGAACCGGCCCAGTTTGACTACCACTGCCACCCGCACCCGTGGATGCTAGCAGGAATTCAAGTCGAACCTAGTACGGGGCGGGCACCCATCAACCACACAATCGAGATTCTCGAACCCGTCGGCCAGGACTTCGAGAACTGGACCTTCAGCCCCGCCGTTACGAAGATTGAGGCAGGCGATTCCGTTACATGGGTCAACAAGGGCACCGTGACCCACGTCATTCAACAAACGACGGCCGAGCACCTTGAGCACATCGGGACGGCTGGTGCTGCACAAGACGAAGAACACTCGGTCGCCGCCGTGGCCGCCGCACCCGACCACGGCACCGGCTTTGCCTTAGGAATGCCACCTCAGGGCTGGATGTGGGTCGGGCTCGCGTTGGTGGGCGGCGTCTTCCTGGGTCGCCAGATGACTACCCGCAAGGCTTCAACCGGATCACCTGCCACCAGCACGCCTACAAGCGTTGGTGCTGGTTTGGCGCCCACGCCAAGTGTCGCAAGCGCGACCCCGGCCGGCCCCGTCCTAAGTTCGCACGCCCGACAGCGAGAGAAACGAAACCGTCGCCGCTAGATTTTGGAAGACCCATCGGCCCAGAGGAACAGGGACACGTTTCGCGCCGCGGCCTTGGGGTCCCGCGATGAGCCGCATCCCGTTCGGAACGCGTAATCCACGACCCTCCGTGGCACCCACCACGGGCAGATTCCTGCGGTTTCCAAAATCGGAAAGCAACTGGCGTCAAAGCATCGCACGCAACCATACCCCATTCTAGGGGGGCTACTTCCGGGCTACAATGCGTAATCTTGCATTGCTCGCCATTGCGTCGCTCACACTCCTGGCACTCGCCGGATGTTCCGGAAGCAGTCCCGCGCCATCGACTGCGCCCTCAAGCGCTCAGTCGTACGAGGTGAAGGTCTTGGGAAGCCACGCCTTACAAACTAAGGAACGGACCTTCAAGGTCGATCTCATCCAAGGCGGCGTCACGGTCGCAAGCGGCTCTTTCACTGTCAAAAAAGCAACGCCGGAAACGCCCGTCGTCGCGTTCACGAAAATGTTGCCCGCAGGCCCCATCACCGCGAAGGTCTACGAGGGCAGCAACCCGGTCGGCACCAAAACCCTTGACCCCGCCAAGTGCCCCAAGCCCTTGGAGTTCGAGATGCACGCCATCGATGATGCGCTGCACACTTACAGCAACTGCGACTGATCTCGGTACGCCGAATGCCCGCCCTTAACTGCCCGCAATTCTCAAGCGGTCGCCAACGTCGTCAAATAACGCTATTCAAGGCACGTTCCAACCGCTCGTCCATGCGGGCAGCTTTTGCTTTTGTTTCCGTTCTGGCCGTTGCGTCCTTGTCGGGCTGCCTGGGCGGTAGCGATTCGTCGTTCGAACCCGGCGAGGACTTTACCGAGACGGGGAAAACCGTCCACCTCAGGATGTGGGTCGTTGACCTTGAGCAAGCCGACATCTATCCCGGCCTGAAAGCCAACCTTTGGGCCTTCTGTGCCGAGCCCGCTGACCCCAATGACGCGTACAGCCGCAACGCAATCGAGTACCGGGAGCAATCCGGAATCGTTTCCGAAGAATCGGCCGGCAAATGCAGCGTCCCAGGCCCCACCATTCGCGTCCAACAGGGCGACAAGGTCATCGTTGACTTTGAGAACACCCACGTCCACGCCCACGTCATTCACTGGCACGGCCAATTCGTCCCGTACGAGTCCGATGGCGCTCCCGGCGTGAACCAAGATTCCGTCAAGCCCGGTGACACGTACCGCTACGAATTCATCGCAAAGAAGGCGGGCACACTCTGGTACCACTGCCACGTTGATACACAATTCCACGTCATGCAAGGCCTGTACGGCGGATTCATTGTGGAGCCGCAGAACAAGAAGAACGAGCCGAAGGACATTGACCAGGACTACCTGTTGGTGCTTAGCACCGCCAGGCGCAGCCTTGTCGAGTACGTCGCCCCCGCTCCGGGGGAGACCGTTGATCCGCATGCCCAGCACAAGGCAGGAGGCGGCTGCGGCGTCACGGGCGAGCAGGGCTGCCAGAACCCGGCAGTCGACATCACGCCGGACGTCTTCATGATTAACGGCAAGAGCGCGCCGCTAACGGATGCAGATCCGCTTACGATGATTAAATTACGGGAAGGCGAGAGAGTGCGTTTGCGGTTCTTGAATGCCGGCAACACGGTCGAATCCATGCACCCACACGGCCATGACATGCTCGTGACCCACCGCGATGGGACGCCGCTGGATTCGCCCTTTTGGGTCGACACACTCACCATCGGTCCCGCTGAACGATATGACGTCATCATTGCGGCGAAGAATCCAGGCGTCTGGATTCTGCACACACACGTGAGCGACCACGAGACCAATTGTGGAGCATCCCCCGGCGGGATGGAGACGATGATTCTGTACGAGGGATTCGAGGACAAAGTGGGAACATACAAAGCCGAGTTGCCCGCGGGCTGCCCGAATCAAGCCATCATCGAGTTGCCGCCGGACGTGTCGCGAGCCTTCCACGCGGATATGACCACGACGCCTCCGGCCACGACGGCAAGCCAGCAATGGAAGGTCACTATCGAGGGCTGCGCCGTTCGCGAACTGCATGTGACGTTGCGGACAAAGGCGGAATCGGCGGCCTTGCAGCCGTTCAATGACCTCAAGTTCGAGATTCTCAAGCCCGACGGATTTTCCCTCGCGACGATACCGGTGGGGGCTGCGACCTTTACGTCATGGAACCAGACCTACCCCAAGGCGGGCGCAGAATTGCCCATGGGCGAGTACACGTTCCGCGTCTCTGGGCGCGTGTTGCAGACCAGCGTCGACCTTGATGTACTCGTGGATTATTACGAGAGCATCGACCTCCTCACGGAGGCCGGTGGCACTTGCGACGATGGCCACCTAGGCCACTAGGCAGGCGGTCGCACGCGCATGGCCCAGGCCAGGCGAATGATGGCCAAGATTGCAATGCAGAGCGCCAAGATGGCCGGGACCCGAGCCAGACGTGCGTCGACTGCGGCTAGGGTCTGAGTCAAGGCGGCGTAGGCGAAGGACCACGCGGCCGCAGTGATGATGACCGCGGCCACGATGGCCACGACGAGCCGACGGCTCTCGACGCCGACTAGCCGCCCAATGAGGCCAGCAATGATGGGCCCGTTGGCAAGGAATGGCACGAGCATGAACAAGAAAATCCCCCAAGCACTTGCGGCTTTGTGGCGTTGCTCCTCGGCGGACTGGTGAATCCGGCGCAGCAAATAGGCCATCCGGCCCTGGCCGTGTTCAGCCTGCCGCATGGCGGCGACGACGAGTGGAACCAGGAGAGCGGCCATTGCAAGATTCTGCAGGAGGCTCGTGAGCGCAATCCATGCTGGCGGTACTCCCTGGTCCAAGGCCAATGGGATGGCGGTCTCCCGCCCGGTCACCAGCTCCGTGGCCATGGTTGCCCCGAGTCCAAATCCCCAAGCGGGTTCGACGAGCCAAGCAAGGGCCGGTTGAGCAAGTGCGACGACTGCTAAGGCGAGGCCTGTGACAAGGACGATGCGCCTTCCTGTTTCCGGTGCAAGCGGCAGAGGGTCGTCCAACGGACGCTGTACAGGTACGCAGCGCAAAAACTTGGCTTTGACAATCCTCGTTCTCCTTGCGTGGCGCGCCATATTCGGGTTTGCACGAAGACTGTCAAGGACACTTTATGGCGGCGTAGACTTGGAGCCCAGCCAGGGAGAACCATGAAGCTCAATGTCGCGGCATTGCTGGTTTTGGCCATGGCAGCTCTGCCCGAAGCTCGCGCGAACGTGGAGGATGTGCCCCAGCGCCAAGTCTTCTCGTTTGGGCCGTTCGTCGCCTCCCTCGATTCCGTCGATATTCCTCTTGCCAACCAACGCCAGGACTGGACCCTGCTGCTGGTGCTGGGGCCGAATGGCGGGTTCCATGGCGGAAACGAAAATTCGGTAACGGTCGCTGCAACCTTAGGCAACATCACCGTCATGAGTGATGCGCGCCCTCGTGCGGGCGCCCACTGGGAATTCAATTGGATGCTCCCCGCCGCCGGCGACTGGAACGTCACAGTGCACGTGTCGGCACAAAACATGCGGGCACAAGGCTCAACGATGGTGCACACGTACCCAGACGTAGGCTATCGGATTATGGTCGATGTTGCCCCAGCCATCTCTGGCGCTCCGTCATCACTGATTTTCACTGGTGACCAGCACGCGTCCGGGAACCGTTCGACCATGCCGGAACGCCTCGGCGTGCAGTTGGAGCGCTGGAACGAATGGGAGTCCGAGATATTGGAAGTCCAAAATCTCACCGCGATTCAGACGGTCCATGGCACTTGGCGACTTGATCACACATTTGCCACCGCGGGAATGTACCACGTGTCCCTGTTTGCGGCAAGCGGTGAGTTCGCGTTGGGTGACATGCCGCCGCAACGCTTTGAGGTCAGCCAAGGACCTCCGCTTGAGACCGGTCTGCCAAGACCTGTTCTCGTCGCAGGCGCACTGGTCGTCGTTGCCTCCATATGGCTTATGCTCGAGCGGCGCCAAGGACGGAAGTGAGGCATGCGCCACGCATCCCCTCGGCGGAAGCAAGATTTGCCTCCAGTATCGCCCGTTGCGTCGAACGAAGAACCGGCGCGACTCTCGCGGCCGCACCCGGATCCGGAAGCGATTCTGCTTGAGGATGAGGAGCTACAGCAAGAGTTGCGCCGTCTCCAGGATGAGCCGCCCGTGCCCCCCATTGATGAAGCCGCCCTTCGCGATAAGGACGCAAGAAAGTCGGAGCGCGCCGGCGTCATCATGGGGGCGGCTGCCGTGGCAATCGCCATAGTCGGCTTGTCCTATGTGGCCGCCTTGCCGGCGGGAATTCTCCTGTTGGACGTGGCACTAGTGTGGGGATTGCTCAGCCTTGTCCGGGTCTTGAGCCGATGGAAAGCCTTCGTTCCTGACAATGCATTCCTCGCGGCCGTTCTCCCCGCGCTTGCGCTTCCCACCCTGGCCCGATTCCTGGCCGGCCAACATGGGATAGCCCTGCCAATGGGACTCCGGTACACCATCGCCTTTCCAGTCGTTCTTCTGGCAGCCATTTCCACATTGCTGTACGTCCTCTACTCTGCACAATCCAAGGATGATGGTAGGTGGCGCGTGCGTGCAACAGCGGTTGGGTGGGTCGTCGGCCTTGTGGTCTGCGCGATGTTCGCGGTCTTGGTACGAGGCGCGGCGGATGTGCAAGCAGGCGCCTGGGCGACATTGGGACTCACCGTGTCATTCGTACTTGGCGGCCTCACCATACAAGCGAATGCTCATCGCTTTCTTTCCTGGCGGCACGCGCGACTGCTTGCTTCGCCGCCCGCGCTGTTGCTGACTGCGACGCAACTTCTCGATGGTACGGTGAGCTACCTTGCGGTAGGGAACCCATTTTCGCTGTTGGCGCAGCCCTCCCATGAGCAGATTGCGCTGTCCGCTTTCCTCATCGAATGGACCGGGCCGGGCTACGTGCTTGCCAAGTGGGCCCTCGCACTCGTCATCATTCGCATCCTCGACGGCCCTGGGGTGCGTCACCGCCTGGCCGACCCGTTTCACCGGTTCATGCTGTATCTTGTCATGGCCTACGTCGGCATGGGGCCGGCCATCTACAGCACCGTTCGATTGTTCATCTAGGCTTCATCGTCCTGCGGCGGCCGAGCCTGGCGTCGATTGCGGTGGAGTTGTTCTGTGACTCGCGCCCACAATGCGGGTGTGACTTTGCCGTTCCTGAATCCCTTTGGATGGTGCGACGAAATCCACGCCAGGACCACCGCCGCATCCAGGAGGTGAACGAATATCTCCCGCTTCCGCTCGATCCCCACGACTCTCGCCTTTTCCAGGTGGCGAAGATGGTACAGAAGCGTGTTTCTCGTAACGCCGAGTCGAAGCCCGACTGCCGTTAGGGTCATTGGATCGCCATCAAGCAGGCAAAAGACGAAAGCCAAGGAACCGGGACGGAGCAGTGAATCGAGTCCCTTGACGTCCCGGCGCACGCGCACCTTGATGGGCTGCGATGAGTATCTACGCGTCATGAACTCCCTAGCGGGCTAATCAGCCGGGCCGGTGAATAAGCCCTATTTGACAAGAGCGAAGGGCGAAGTTGCATCATGCCAATACACCAAGTCCCCTCACGCGCGAATGCTCGTCCATGTGGCGCCGGAATCCCGCGTCTCCTCGATGTGGCCGCTGTACGTGGCCGCGTAGGCGTGGCTGGAATCTTCGGCATCGACGGCGTATACGACGGAGTACTGGACGTCCTGGATGCCCGATGAAGCCAGGGAGGACCACGTAGTCCCGTAATCCGCACTGCGGAACGTCTGGACCGCGCCAGTGCCGCCCGAAGCACTAGCCAACAGTAGCTTACCGTCGCGGCTGCTGGCAAGGGAGGTGACAGCGCCGGGCGCTGGGGAATTATTCGGATGGAGCGTCTGGCCCAAGTCCCGTGAGACCCGGATTCCAGTCGACGTGCCCACAAATAGTGCATCCGAGGAGGCGGCCAAGGAAAAAACGGGCTCCGACGGCGTTGCAAGGTTTGTCCACGTCCGGCCCCCGTCGCTTGACGAAACGAGGGGCATGCCGGCCCACCAGGCAATGATGGTTGCGCGTTGTCCCGGTACGCCTGTTAGTGCATGAATGTCAGCCTTACCCTCGTAGGATTGCGAAGCCCACGTGACCCCGGCATCGCTGGACTTTGCCAAACCAAGCAATCCTGGATGGCCACCCGCGTAGAACGTCGTGCTCTCGACGCCGTCCTGGCTGAACCCCATGAGGTCGTAGCGTTTCTCGCCCACGTAGGACCAGGCCCAAGCACCGTCCTTCATGTCGCCGCGAACGAGGCCGTTGTGGGTAGCCACGAAAAGGTCGCCGGAGTATGCATCAAAGGCCAACCCGTGAACGTGCGAAATCTGAGGACCCGAACTGCTGGGACCTGTGCACCCTGCCAGCAACAAGGCCAGAACGAAGAGTCCCGCGCCGCGCATGTTCAGTGCCCCTTGCGCGTCATCATCCACATCATGCCGCCCATCATCAGGGGGCACACGAGCAGGGCCAGGAGTCCGAAGCTGCCGAAGCCGGCAAAATTGCTGCCGAAGCTGCCACTCTTGGAGAACCACACAATGATGGCGAAAACCACGGCGACGGCGGCGACAATCCAGGCAACAAGACTGGCGCGGTTCCGTTTCGGGTCAACCATGCAGTGGCTACAGGATTCGCCGGCGCCGTGCGAATGCGTGGCGGGCTTCGGTTCTGCTACTGGCATGGTGCCTCCAGGAAGTTGGGAGGGCAGGGGGTAGGAATGCCTTTTGGGCAACGGCGACGGCTCCAAACGGAGAATACCCATGGCTGCCCCATGAACAACGTCAATGCCGCGGAGATGCAGAATTTCGTCGCCGCCCTACAAAAGGACCCGTCGATTGGCAAGAAGAACAAGCGCGTCACGGGCGCGTGGTCGTTCGAGGAAGGCAAGCCCCAATTCTCTGCGCCATTGGGGTTCCCGAAAGGAAAGGCGACAATCAACGTTGAATTGCCGTCCTTTGCGGGCGGCTGGGGAACAAGCCCGGATCCAATCCAGGTTTGTCTCTCAGGACTCGCGGCGTGCTTTGCCGTCACGTACGCGGCGGTGGCGACGGCGGAGGGCGTGACGCTCACGAAGCTACAGGTCACCGCCGAGAACTGGATGGACCTGGGCAAGCAGATGGGAGTCTCAAAGAACAACATCATCGAGCGCGTCAAGTTCACTTCAGCGAGAAAGCGCCCCTCAATAGGAAAGGGCTGGTAGCGAAACCCCCCGAAGCCCAGTTCCGCGCCTCCCCCGCCCAAAATAAAGTTAGTAACACCAGAGAGAGATTACCGCCGGGGGCTTTTCCATGAAGCCAATCCGCCCCATGAACCCGATGAACGCTGCAGTAGCGTGGCATGGTTCGTCAACATCGGGTTCATCGTCGGCATCGGGCTCATCCGAGACCCCCATGGCGCGGGCCCTCCTGCCCGCTACTGCAACCGCCGCAGCACGGCCGGGATGGCGTTTGCGACGTCCGTTGGTAGGGCGCCGTAGCTCAGCATTGCGGCGGCTTGTTCGCCGGCGCAGCCGACGAGGTACGAGGCGGCGCACGCTGCGTCGAACGGTGACGCGCCCTTGGCCAGCAAGGCGGCGGTGGTGCCCGCGATGACGTCGCCGATGCCGCCGACCGTCAAGGTGGGATGGCCACGGCGGCACCAGCGCGTACGGGCACCATCGGTGATGAGCCGCACGGCGCCTTTGCAAAGGACCGTGACGCCGGATGCGGCGGCGTACGCCTGGACGTTTCCGTCGGTGGCTGGCTTGCCCGCGAGGTCCTCGAACTCCCGCGTGTGCGGTGTGAGAACCATCTTGTGGCCGTGTCTTGCAAGAAGCGCGGGGGTGACGGCATCGAGGCCGTCGGCGTCGACGACGATTGGCAGGTCGCGTCGGGCAGCGTCCTTGAGGATTTGCGCGGTGGCCTTGCGTGTTCGGGCGTCGTCGCCGAGGCCGGGGCCGATTAGGAGTGCGGTGGCGCGGGGGAGCAGGCGCCGGATGGCGAGAATTGCATCGGCCTGGATGCGGGGGCCCTTGCAGACTTCGTGGACAATGATGTGGGGCCCGTAGGCCCGAATGGCGTGCGCGGCATCACTTGCGGCGGCGGCGTGCACGATGTCGCAGCCCGTCCGGTAGGCCGCCATGCCGGAGTAGTAGGGCGCGCCCGAATAGGGGATGGAGCCGGCGACCATGAGGACGACGCCGTTTTGCCCCTTGTGGCTGTCAAGTGCGGGAACCGGGTAGCCGACCAGGAGGTCTCCGAGTCCCACGTCGGTTGCGGCGGCAGGCGGTATGCCGATTTCGGCCACTTCGATTGTGCCGCAGTTGCGGTCGTGCATACCTTCCTTTACGCCGTGGAACGTGATGGTGCGCGTTGGACGAACGGCGGGTTTGTGGCCGAGTCCGCTTGGCACGTCGCACGCGATGACCTGCGCGCCAGCTTGGCGCCGCTCGTTAAGCCACTCAATCATCTGAGCGTAGGGCGGCCGCGGCGGACCCGACAAACCCATGCCCAAGAGAGCATCGACCAGGACCGGAATCTTGCCCCACGCCGGCTCCGGCTTACCCCGCCACACGGTCCATGTCTTGGGGCGCAGGCGACGAAAGTAAACGAGGGCGGGTTTTGACAAGCGCTCCGGCGGTTCGGCCAGGACGACCCAGGCTTTTCGTCCACGTGATTGCAACTCCACGGCAGCCGCAAGGCCGTCGCCGCCGTTGTTGCCTTTGCCGACCATGATCATGGCCGCGCCGTCTCTCTTGACGTCGTCCATGACCGCTTCGGCAAGCGCTTGGCCAGCGTTAGCCATGAGTGTCGTGACGGGGATGCCCAACTCCTCGGAATTGCCGTCGAGGCGGCGGACGTCCTGTGGAGAAAGCGGAAGGCCAGGAAGAGCCACGCGATGCCATGGGCACGGGGTGGCTTGAGGCTTGGCAAACCCATCCGGGACGGACCACGCGTCCGCCCATTCGGGTCTGCGGCGCGCAGGAATGTGCAACGCGCGCGGGGTGCGCGGACGACGCCGCGCGGACCGCGGAAGGCAGGGCCGGCGGCGGGCCCCCATCCTCTTAATCCCGGTAGGCCGGTGCAGCCACCGTGGCAGGCTTCACGGCGGAAGGGGTTCTGCCCGTTCTCCCCTCCATCCTGTCGGACGCCCTGATGATTGGGCTTGCGGTGTGGCTCCTAGCCCTGGATGTCAACTCGCGAACGCATCGCGCCTTCGCGGCGGTGCTCGTTTTCCGCGCCGCCACGAGCGACTTGGGGGTCCTGCGCCGAGTGCTTGGCGCGGAGGCCACCCCATGGCTGCAGGCGATGTTCGGCTATTTCCTGATCCCAGTTGCCGCGCTGCTTCTGTATTTTGCCTGCGTGTACCCCCGGCGTCGTTTCCTTGGCGCCTGGCGGCACGGCGGATGGATTGTCCTTGCGACGGTGATCTTCCTCGAGCTGGCCTACATCTTTGATCACGCGCTGCTTGCCACCTGGGAGCCGGCCACGCCGACGACGCCTTCCTTCTCGCTGGCGGCCGGGGGGTTGGCGTACACGGCGTACGGGCCACTGCAGCTTGCCGCCGCTGCCCTTTTTCCCTCCTTTGCAGCGGTGGCCCTCGTCCTGGCCCTGGAGTACCGCGCCGAGGAGCGCCCGACGCGCTCGCTCTTCCTGATCATGGCGGCTTTCCTGCTGAATTCCCTGTTCGACGGAACGCTGCGCCTGCTCGAGCTGGCCGAACTTGTCAATTCGGGGCAGGCTTTTCCCTGGTGGCCGTGGGGATGGGCGCGAGCCCTTCTCCCTGCCCTGACCCTCCCGATCGCCCTGGCCGCCCTATGGGTCCTGGCCGGGGTACGCCACCCCGGACCGAAGACCCGACTGCCTCCGGAACGCGTCCTCCTGCTTTGGGCTTGTCTGCCCGTGGCGTCGGCGTTCCTCGTCGGCGGCGCTGACGTTGCAGAGGCCGGCTGGGCCCGCGACGGACAGTCGCTGGTCCGGGGCGCCTGGCGGTTCGTCCTTCCCCTCGTGGTCACGTTCGCTCTCCTGCGCTACCGGCTCTTCAACATCGAGTTGCGCACACGCGCGCTCCTTGCCGACGGCGCCGTGGTTGGCAGCTTCGGCGTGGCGTTTTTCACCATCACCCAACTGGCTACAGACCTTGCAGGCAGAACCTGGGGGTCCGTCGTTGGCTTCTCGGCATCCGGGCTCGTCGCGCTTGCCGGAAAGCCCATCCAGCAATTCGCCTGGCGCGTGACGGGCAGGCTCATGCCGAAGGCCAAGCAGGTAGGCGACATGAAGCGCGAGGAGCGCAAGGCATTCTACCAGGAACGCTACGACCTGCTGATGGAGGATGGCGCGCTGTCCATCAAGGAGCACGCCATGCTTGCTTCGCTGGCCGCCCGCCTCGGCCTTGCGCCCGCCGAATTGGCGGGGCTCAAGACTTCCCCGTGAGCCAGGCCTCCGTTGGCCGCCGCGAGGTCATTGCATAACTTCCAGGAGGCCTGCGCGCGCCGGTTTGCAAGGAGGGCTAGGATGGTGCGCCGGCGGCCGTCCTCGCCGGGACCTGTTGCCCGGAAAACGACGCAGGCAGAATGGCAGTAGTGAATAGCCTCTAATGCCCAACCGTCAACTTTGAAATTATGTCACGAAACGCCGCCTTGCTTGGAGAATCGACGTCGGCAAGCGCGAAGGGTTTGCCGTCGTCGCCGCCGTGCATGACGTTCAGGTCCAGGGGCACGCTGCCGAGGAACGGGACACCGAGTTTTTCGGCCATGACTTTGCCGCCGCCGCGCTTGAAGACATCGACGATGACGGTGAAGTCGCCTTTGGCGTCGGCCTCGGCGAATATTTCCTCGTGGCCGGTGTTGAGGCGAATCGACGCGTTGGGCGCCGTTGTGCCGCGCAGCGTCAGGCCACTCATGTTCTCAATGACGCCAAGAATCGGGAGGTCCAGTTTCTGCACGAATTGGGCCGACTTGCGCACGTCCCCTACTGCAACCTCTTGCGGTGTCGTCACAAGGATGACGCCGTCGGCTTCGGGGATGTTCTGCGCGACTGAGAGCGGCTCGTCGGATGTTCCTGGCGGAAGGTCAATCACAAGGTAGTCCAAGTCGCCCCAGTTTACATCACCCAAAAACTGGCCAATAATCTGCATCTTGATGGGGCCACGCCAGATGACGGCCTGGTCGGGGTCGGTGAGCAGAAACTGCATGCTGACGCACATTAGGTTCGGCGTCACCTGGACGGGCGTCAAGCCCTTCTCGTTCTCATGCATCTCGCCGCCCTTGATGCCGAGCATGAGCGGGACATTCGGGCCGGTCAGGTCCATGTCAAGGATGCCGACTTTGTGGCCGGCCGCCGCGAGGGCGCACGCGAGGTTTGTCGCGACCGTCGACTTTCCCACGCCACCCTTCCCTGAAGCGACGATGAACTTGTGCTTGATGCGCTTCATGTTGTTGATGATGCGCAGGCGTCGCTTCAGGCGCTCCGCAGCCCGCGGGTCGATGGGGCCGCCCATTTGGCCAGCCGGCGCGCCTGGGCCAACCATTGGGATCGGAATTGGGATAGTCTCGGCCATGAATGCGCCGAGGCGGGTTTGCTACAAAACGGCGACGACCGGCCGCTCGCGCCGCGATTTCAGCCATGGCACGGATTCCATCAAACCCAACGGCCTTGATTGAGGGATGAACATCCGAATGCGCCCAACCTGACGACGAAACCGCGAGGGGCGCGAATTACCCGAAAACCTGCTTAAGACGACAATCGACCTATTCCCGCAGTCCTCCGACGGCGCCGCCTTGTTGGATGAATGGCAAGATGGAAGGGGGCGCGCGTCAGCGCGCCGGCGAGCCGAGCGAGCAACCCGTGCTGCCGTCGACCCAATGTGGGAGGCCGGGGATTTCAGGGATAGCATGGCGATGATCGGGACTTTCGGAACTCCCAAGAATCGCCGCAAACTCCGTGAAATCCCAGGCCGCCGGCCTGTCGACCACGACCGATTCGTAATGCAACAGGCCGCCGCCGGGGCAACGCCGGAATCGCCTCAGGACTTGGCCAAGCAGGCAATCGTTTACTCGGGCGGCACGAGATAGGCTGCCCGCCTGAATCGCGGCACGAAGGCCATAAGGACAGCCGTGCGGCTGAGCCCGACGCGGTCAAGGCGACCTTCCGTGAGGTAGCCAATCGCCCCAGTTGTGCTGCCGATTGCGGGATCGTTTGCCACGGGCCCAAGAATGTCTGAAACCATTTCGCCGGCAAGCGCCCGGGCAGTGATCCACGCCGGGTACTGGAAGGCCGGCCCCCAACCGTGCGTTTGCCACGCGTTGCGGTCCACGACGACGCAGGCCTGCGCCTCGACGTACTCGTCAGTGCCGGGCATCTTGACAAGGCCCGCTTCGATGCCGACTGCGTAGTCGCATTCCGGCCACTCTTTTTGCGCCAAAAGCGCACGGCGTACGGCCCCCTGCATGGTCTCCTGGCCCTTCGGCTGTTCAGGAACGCCGCTCTTGACGGCAAATCCCCGCACCTCATAGGGCAACTTGACGATATCCTGGAATTCGCGGCGCACGGCATCGACTTTGATGACGTTGCCCGAACCGACGGCAATGCGCATGGGTTGCAGCCGCTTGCCTTCGGCGTCGATGATGCCGGCGTGGACGGCCGTTGCAGAGACCGGCAGGAGGTCTTGGCCCAACGCGTGCGGCACCACGCGGACCTTGAGCAACTTGAGGCCACGTTTCTTGCGAGCAAGATTGATGGCGATTGCGTTCTCTGCAGTCTCCGGGGACACGATGATGCGGTCGTAGGGCTCGGTCGCGGCCGGCCCATGCGCATCCGTAAGGGGGCGAATGGAAAGCGGGCCGTCGTAACCAATGTCACGAAGAAAGGACTCGACGACCTTGGCTCGCGTTTCCCAAGGCGACACTGTCCGGTCGGAGCGCTGGGCCAGCTTGCCATCCGTGACTCCCACGAAGATTCCTGTCGCGCCCTCCGCCGCGGCGCGCAGCAGCGCCTGGTGACCGACATGGAATGGCTCGAATGTGCCACCGAGGCAGACGCGCACGACCTTCCGAGCCTCGTTTACTTGAAAGCCATGGCGGACACGCCGCCGGGCGCGGCTCGGGCCTAGCCTCCGCTTTCTTTTCAAAGGCGGCCACGTCGCCCGCCTTGCGCCGACGTAGCACAGGGGTAGTGCAGCGGTCTTGTAAACCGCAGGCCGTGAGTTCAAATCTCACCGTCGGCTTGATTTTTGGCCCAATCTGGCTTCAGGGAAGCCCGGGGGCGCAATGCGAAACCGCCACAATGCTCTTGATGGCGTACGGCTCCGCCTGAATCCATGAAGGCATTCCTCCTGGCGGCGTTCCTCGTCGCCACGGTGTTGGCTGGCTGCTCGCAAGGCCCGGCAATCACGACCACGACGACCGAGGCGCCGGTCGCCCCGCAGCGGTTCACGCCGCCCTTTGACACCATGCCGGAAGGCGCCGGCCACGACCACTCGGACGAATCGGCGCACCAATTCCTCTGGAATTACAACTTCACCGCACGCGACCCACTCCTGTCAAACGCGGCGGATATCGCGGGCTTGCACGCAATGGATTTGCAGGAGGGTTACTTGTTCGGTGCCATCTACGGCTCGCATGGGTTCCAAGTCGACGGTGGCGTGCAAATCTGGGACGTCAAGACCGACCCGGCGCACCCCCAGCAGACTGGCCGCTGGACCATCCCTGGCTCGGTGGGCGGAGACCGCTCCATCGGAGCCACGTCGGATGCCCAGTTCGTCGTCATCGGAACCGAGCCCGTCGATTGCCTCGGGCATGTCAACCCGACCGGGCCTGCGGCAAGCGCGTACCTCATCGACGCCCGCGATAAAACGCGGCCCGTTGTGGCCGACGTCATCACCGTTTCCGGTGGCAGCCTCGGCGACCCGACGGCCAACAACCCCCGCACCTCGACGCACTCCGTCTTCGTCGCCGCCATCGACGGCGTCGATTACGCCTTCATTTTCGGCGACATTTACCGCATCAACCGCGGCGAAGCTGCAAGTGCAACCCTTTCGTTTGTCTCAACCTTCAACGTCGGCCACGACATGTACGTGCGCACGACACCGTGGAACACGACGTGGGCGCTTGTCGCAAACGGCGGGACCCCCAACGAAGGCCAGCATGGCATCGTTATCTACAACATCACGGACCCGACCCGTCCGATGCAGATTGGCCAATGGGACCTGCCCGACGACGAGGACCCGGGCCACTACTTCCACACAGCGGATGTCGCCTTCCTTGACGACCAAGTCATTGTTGTACTTGCGTCGGAAGATTTCGGCCCGCACGTCAGCCCCTTCTGGGTGCTCGACGGCAACGCGCTTGCCGGCGTCGGCTCTGAGTCGGACGCGGTGGATCTCGTTCCGCTGGGCGAGTGGCACAACCCATACAACCACACGGCGGCAAACATCCGCTTCAGCTTGCATAACCAGCGCATGCACGACGACGGCATGATGACGATCTCCAGCTACCACGCCGGCTTCTTCCAATTCGACCTGCGGCACCCTGAGTTCTGGACCGAACCGTCGTACATCGCCGCTGGCGCGTATGCAGATGGGCCCCCGCCCGCCCTCAGCGACCCAGTCGAACAGACCATCGAGAACAATTTGTGTGGCCTCGGCGTCACCGTCGACGCACCAATGTACATGGACGTGTCCGTCGGCCCGCACGGAGTTCTCTACTTGGCGGACGTCTTCATGGGACTCTATACGTTCGTGCCGAGCGCGGACCACCCGGTTTACGGAAGCAAACTGGCCAATCCGCTCTGACCGCCCGCCAGCGTCTTGGAGTCACGCGGACCCTGCGCGGCCGGCCTGGGTGGCCGCGCGCGAGCAGGGCTCGCGCCCGCGGGCGTGCGCTCCCGCAGGTAGCGCCGCAGCGGAAGGAACGGCGCGTCGATGAGACGCGCCGCGTGAGCGGCCACCCTCTCAATCCGGGGGTGCGGGGGGCGAAGCTCCCCGCTCCGTCGGTGCCCGGCGGCTCCTTGCGCGGCCGGCCGAGCGAAGCGACGGCCGTCGCAAGAGAGCCGCTGGTGTGATTTGAACACACGACCACCTCCTTACCAAGGAGGTGCTCTACCCCTGAGCTACAGCGGCGCACAAGACCGATTCGTCGGCCAGGGCAAGCCGCCCCTGCGTCATGCAGGAGGCGACAAAGCGGGCGACATTGGTGGCGTATTTGACTCCAGCGGAGAACGGCGGATGTGGCTGGACATGCGGGTGCGGAGTCTGGCGACAAGAGGGGGCCAAGAAAGGAGGAGAACGGCACTTTGAGGCTGCATGCGGGCGCGCGCAGATTTCCTTTTTCGGCTCAGCTACGCGCGGGGTACGCGGCGGATGCTGGAAAATCCCCAGCCGTTCGTCTGGGCAGGCCAAAGCATTGGATTATTAGGGGCCACGACTCGCCGCAGCCATGCGCACCTTTGCACCCATTGCCATCCTGGTCCTCGCCGTCGCACTACTTGCCGGCTGTACCAGCCCCAACAACGAACCGTCCGATGACGGAAATCTCGCGACCGCAGGCCGCGTTCTTGTCGCCCCCGCCCCAGCCAACTACACCCAGGCGGTGGACCTGAGCTTCACGAGTACGCCCTTCGGTCAGGTGGAGCCCGATTTCTGCGCCCGCCCGAATGTCCAGTGCTTCACATACAATTTCACCGTGGCCGAACCCGCGGGGACCGGGAACATCACCGGGAATCTGACCGTGGTTGGCGACCTTTCCTGGGGCAGCGAGCAGAGCGGTTTCCAGCTGCAACTGCGCGACGCAACCGGTGAAATCCTGGCTGAGCACACCGTCGTCGACGTGGCAGCACCTGCGACCTCGGCGCACGTCGAGGCCGAGAAACTTACACCGGGCGAGTACTTCTTCCGGGTCGCGGCCTACAGGGCCTATGACGAGACGTTTGTACTCAAGGTTACGTTCGCATTGGAACTACCGGCTCCCCCCGCGAGCTCGTAGGCCGAAACGCCCCTGAAACACGGCAATTTTCGCGCAAACCCGGGCGCGGCCATATCCTCAAGATTTATGCCGCCGGTGACCCTACAAAGGCTGCCATGGTGACGACCGTAGACGATATGCTGGAGGTGGTTCGCAGCAACCCGTTTATCGACGGTGTCGGCTACTTTATTGAGATTACCACCAGCCAGCCCGTCCCCGCGGGCGACGTGACCGGACTCACCGAGCGCATGCGGGACGCCTTCTGCGAGCACGCGCAGGTCTCCCTCGAAGGCAAAGATGTCCTCGGCCTCGACTTCCACGAACACATCTTCACGCAAGGCGAAGGCGCCGACGACGACATGGAAGCCCTCGCCCACATGCTGCGCCACATCGAACGCACCTACGGCATCGACCACTTGTGCATCGAACTGCAATTCGACCTTTCCCGGGCCCGCGAAGCCAAGAAAGAGATTGACGAGCTCTTGAAACCGTAAGCGCCCGAACTCGTTTCGTCGCGCTACGGCGCCCAATGATCCTGCAAATACCGCACCACGGTTCCGGCCAGAATCCACAGCACCCACGCGACAGCGCCGACGACGAAGCCCTGCGCAGCCTTGGCGCGGTAAATTGCGGCGGTGACAAGTGAGAACGCGCCGAGTCCAAGGAGGAGGCCGACGATTGGGACTTTGTCCGCCAGGATGAACGCGAGGTGCGCGCACAACAGCCCAATCGTGCCTGCGGTCATCGCCTTGTATGGGTCGTCTTTGCGCAGGACGGCCTTGGCAGCAAGCCACGTGGCAAGTCCGACAAGAACCATTGCAATCAGCAGAGCGACAACACCGCCGGCCCGCGTCATGTCGTAGTTGGGTGACGGCAGGTCGTACGACTCCAATCCCATCGGCCGTCCATCTTGCGAGCCGCGCCTTAGGAATTCCGGTTTGTTTCAGGGGCTATCCGGCCTTGTGGGCGAACTCCGCAAGAAGCCAGCGCACGAGAATCCACAGCAGCGCGGCAACGACGCCGATGACGGCGCCTTGCAACCAACGGGTGCGGAAAAAGGCGGCCGCAATCAGCCCCCACACGAGTATTGCAAGAACCAATCCGAGTATGCCGCCCACCAGGACCAGCACGAGGCCGGCAAGGAAGTTGCCAACCAGGACCGTCCCGATGGCTGAGAGATAGGAGGCCCGACCAGCAACGATGCGGGCCGCGATGTAGACGAACAGCGCGGTTACCAGCAGAACGATGAGAAAGTCCACCCAATAGTTGCCGTCGCTGAATCCGGGTTTCGTCCAATCGGCCAGCGGCGCAAGGTCCATGCCGGGGTCAAGACTTGCTTGGCTTAACGGGTTTCGGCCAACGGCAAAGGCGTTTGGCGTTGCGCCACCAGACCTGCGTGGGGCAGATACGCCCAAGTACCCCCGAAGGGGTTGGCCGCGGTGAAGAGCCCGCAGCCGACGGCGAAGATTAGGGAGCCCTCACGGGCGCCGGCTGCGCGACTGCGCGTCGGGCTCGGCGCCCTCGTCCTCGGCGTGCTCGGGATCGTATTGTCCATCGGCAGCGGCGTTATTTTTCTCTCGACCCTCTTGTTCGCCATACCGACCGACATCGTGGCCTTGGTCTGGTCCATCCGGGCCCTGCGGCAGGTCCGGCGCGACCCGCGGCGCTACGCGGGAATCGGCTATGCGGTCGCTGGCCTTGTGGCAGCCAGTTTGGCGATTGTGGTGCTCGTTGGGGGTTTTGCCTGGATGTACGCGGGCCTTTGCCGTGACAATCCTCAGGACCAACTGTACTGCCCGTAGTGACGGCGCGGGCGCGGTTCGCCGTCCATAACCGTTTTCGGCAGGGCATGCTAACGCGCGTCTGTGTCGGGGCCTGCGTCCATCCGCGAGCGCGTGTCGCGCCTCCCCCGCACGCCAGGCGTCTACAACTGGAAGGACGCAGCCGGCCGCATCCTTTACGTCGGCAAGGCGACGGACCTGCGCAGCCGGGTCTCCTCCTACCTCGACCCTGATTCGCCAAAGACGACGGCGCTTATGGCGGAGGCGGTCGAGGTCGACTACATTGCGGTGCGGACCGAAAAGGAAGCGCTCCTGTTGGAGCAGACGCAGATCAAACTGCATCGCCCGCGCTTTAACGTGCGGCTCAACGACGACAAGCAATACCCCTACCTCAAACTCACGGCGGAGCCCTACCCGCGTCTCCTGAAGGTGCACCGCCGCGAGGACGACAAGGCAACCTACTTCGGGCCCTTTCCCGACGGCACCGGCGCCTGGCACGTTTTGCAGGCGTTGCAGGACCTCGTCCCGCTGCGCCGCTGCCGCATTCTTCCCAAAGAGAAGTGCCTCTACTTCGACATCGGCAAATGCGCCGGCCCCTGCATCTCTGCCTGCACGGACCAGGAGTACGACCTGCTGGTCGCCGAAGTCCGCGCACTCTTGCAAGGCCGTGCCGATCACATGCTCGGACGGGTCCGCGAACGCATGGACGCCGCCGCCGCAGCGCAGCAATTCGAGGCAGCGGCTCGCCTGCGCGACCAACTCGCGGGACTGCGCGGCATCTTGGAGCGCCAACACATGGTGCAGGACAAGTTGGAGGACCGTGACATCGCCGCCATCGCGGCACGAGGCGACATGGCGGTCGTCGTCGTCCTGCACCAACGCGACGGCAAGATTACGGGCCAAAGCCCGTTCATCGTGACCGGCGTCCCCCCCGGCGAAGAAGGCCGTGCCCTGGCGGACTTCCTGCGGGGCTACTTCCAGGACCTTCCCGTTCCCCGCTACGTCACGCTCGATGCGGCGGCCGAATTTGGCGCGCCTCTGGAGGCCGACCTGCGCCTGCTGCGGGGCGGCGCCGTCACGGTGGAGACGCCAGAGAAAGGTGACAAGCGCCGATGGGTCGAGGTCGCCGCCACGAACGCCCGCCTGCGCCTCGAAGAAGAGTTGCACCGCCGCACCAAGCGCGGGTCCGGGGCCTTGGAGCTCCTGGGGGACACACTCGGGCTCGAACGGATGCCGCGCGTCATCGAAGGCTTCGACATCAGCCACCTGGCGGGCCAATTCACGCGCGCCGCCCTGGTGCGCTTCCAGGACGGTGCCCCCGATAAGTCGGGCTACCGGACCTTCAACATGCGCGACGTCGGCGCGGCTGCGGTAGCGGCGGGCACTGCGACGACGGCAAGCAAGGGCACCGGGCGCGAAGTGGACGATTTTGCCTCCATCGGTGAAGCGGTCCGGCGCCGGTACGCCCGCGTCGTGGGCGAAGGCGACGCCCTGCCGGACCTCGTCGTCATCGACGGTGGCTCTGGGCAGCTGGCCGCCGCGCGCGAAGCGCTGCGGAGCCTGGACCTGCTGCACGTCCCGCTGTGCTCCCTGGCCAAGGAGGAAGAGCTGATCTTCCAACCGGGAAAACTGAACCCGCTGCGACTCAAGCGCAACGACCCGGCCCTGCAACTTCTGCAACGCGTGCGCGACGAGGCGCACCGCTTCGGCATCAAGCAGGTCCGTAGCAAGGGCGTGCAAGCCGTCACATCAAGCCCGCTCGACGACGTTGTAGGTGTCGGGCCCAAACGGCGCGCTGAGTTGGTGAAAATGTTCGGCGGCCTCGAGGGCCTGCGCGCCGCGCATGTCGAGGACCTCGTGACGGTGCGCGGCATCACGCAGACGATTGCGCGCGAGATCGTCGCGATCCTGCAAGGGCCCCAAACCGCGGACCCTTGAACCAAGAATCACCGATGTCACGTACGTTGCCTACGTTGCCGGCGTCGCGCACTTTCCCCGGAGCGCGGTCAACGTCGCCCCGGTTTTTCCAGACCAGTAAGGTCAATTTCTAAGGCGGTGGCGGGCGCCGTGATGCCGAAGGCAATGAGCGTGTCGGGGTGCAATTCACCAAACCAGCCAACTTCCTTGCTGCCGTGCATGATGCGGCCCTGGCGGCCCTTGACAAGACCGGTTTTTTCTCCTGGCACGAGCGTGACTTGTAGGCCTGCGTCGCGTACCAGCGCCTCCACGAGGCCCTTGACCTCCGAAAAGCCGGCCTTGGCGGCGACCTCGACGCCGGCGACATGAAACCGGTTGCGCCATGCGTGGGCGTGTTGCGCATCCGAGGTGACCACGTAGCCGAGTTCGAAAAGGCGCTGTGGCAGGCTGCGATGGCGATTCGTTGCCAAAACCTGTAGCAGGCTCGGCGTCAGGCTCTGGCGCAACAGCGTTTGGTCCTCTACGACAGGGTTTAGGATCGTCACGGCGGCCTGGGGTTTGGCGCCCCAATTTGTCCACTGCGCTTGTTGATCCAAGAGGGTGAGAGTGCGCGCCTCGTACCAGCCGTGGCCGACCAAAATGGCGCGGCAAGCGTCCTCGAGGTCCTGCACCACGAGCTTGCTTGCGAAGATCGCGCGGGTTGGAAGGTCGCCCGGAAAGCGGTCGAAGCCGTAGCCGATGCCGACGTCCTCCATGAGGTCCACCGGGTGCAGGATGTCCTGCCTCCAAGCGGCGACCTTTACGTGTACCTTGTTGTCGTACGCGTCAGCATCGTGGCCCATGCGCCGTAGGCAGGCGGCGACTTCGGCCCCCGTCCAGTCGAGTCCCAGTAGGGCGTGGACGTCGTCGGTGTGCAGGATGTGTTCCGTCGGTCGCAGGTCCGGCGCCGTCCAAGTTCCCGATTTGTCATGCACCGTGACGGCTTCGATTGTGCCACCGCGCTCGGCAAAACACGTGGCGAGAAAGGCGAGAGTCTGGCGCACAGCCCGCAGGTCAGTTCCAGTCACGTCCAACAGCAAATCGCGGGTCTTCGCCGTGACGGCCGTGTGCTGGGAATTGATGATTGGCGGCATCGATAGCACCTGGCCGCTGCCATCCAGGAAGACGGGAAAGCGTCGATCGACAGCCGGCCCAGGCGCGGGAATAAGGTGGCCAAATTCCTGGCCTTTCACGTGGCGGGTCAGGATGGCATTCGGCGAGGCCGGCTCCGTCCAACCCAGTGGAATAAACGGCTTTTCCTCCGGTCCGACGGTCGTGTACGTAAATGGCCCCGAGACGCCGGCCGCGTCGTGCACCCCGATTGCGATCTTGCGGCGCTTGCGGCCCGGACTAAAGGTGAGTTTTTCCTGCGCATCAATCACCGCTTGGACGTAGGCCGGGTCAAATGGAACGCCCCGCACGAAGCACAGCGCCGCAAATGGTCGCACGGCCGCGACGGAGGCGTCCACCCGCAGTTCCGTTCGCGCCTTCTCCACCGTGTAGTGGGGCAGACCTGGCTTGACATCGAGAAAGGCGCGCAACGCCCGGCCCGTTCCTTCGAGTGTGAGCAAGTCCGGCCGGTTGGGGAACCATTCAATCGTGATTGCGTCGGCCTGCACCTTGTCGAGGTCACCGCCCATCATGGGCATGCGCTCGGCCAGCGTCGCGGTCGGGACCTTCTTGCCGATGACGCGGCATAGGTCGGCCGCCTGAAAGGTGACAACGGGCATCGGCGGTGCAGCGCACGCGGCACTCCGGCTATAAATGCGGCGCGAACGCTGCTTAGCCCGTGACGGAACCGGCCGCGACGGACGCCGCGACAGGGGAACCCAAGTGGAGCGGCTTCCATCGGCTAGGCCGCCTTGAGCGTTGGCGGCGCGTGGCCGAGCATGGGCATCTCACCGAGCAGGAGCTTGCGACCCTGACGCGCTTATCGGCCCTCCCGCACGACCTTGCCGAACGCTTCGTCGAGAATGCCATCGGCAATTTCCCCCTGCCGCTTGGACTCGCCGTGCACTTCGTCGTCGACGGCGAGTCCGTCGTCGTGCCCATGGCCGGCGAAGAATCTTCGGTCGTGGCCGCAGCGAGCCACGGCGCAAAGCTCGCGGCGGCGGGCGGCGGGTTTCGCACCGAGGTCATGGACCCGGTCGCAATCGGTCAAATCGAGCTGCGCAACGTCCGCGACGTCGCGAAGGCAAAGCGAACGATCGCGAAGCAGCAGGCCGGCTGGATGGATCGGCTTAACGCGCAAATTCCTCGCATGGTCGAGCGCGGCGGGGGCGTCCGGACAATTCTGGCGCGCGCCCTCGGGAACGGGCGGGTTGTCCTGCATCTGCACGTCGACACACGCGATGCTATGGGGGCAAACACCGTCAACGCGCTGTGCGAAGAACTCGGGCCCTGGGCCGCCGATGCAACGGGCGCGACGTTGGGTTTGCGCATCCTGTCCAACTTGGCCGACCAGCGGCTTGCCACCGCGCGCTGCACCATTCCGCTCGACATTCTAGGCGGCCCAGCTGTGGCGCGCGGTATTGTGGCGGCGAACGATTTCGCGCAAGCCGACCCTTATCGGGCGGCGACCCACAACAAGGGCATCATGAACGGCATTGACCCCGTCCTTGTTGCGACGGGGAACGACTGGCGCGCTGTCGAGGCGGGGGCACACGCCTATGCGGCTCAGTCGGGGCGGTATGGGCCACTCACGAACTACCATTCCACGCCGCGGGGGCTGGAGGCGGAATTGACCCTGCCCATGGCGGTCGGCACCGTCGGCGGCGTCACGCGCCTGCATCCGACGGCGCAAGCGGTCCTGAAGGTCTTGGGCAACCCCGACAGCCGGCGCCTGGCGGCAATTTGTGTCAGCGTCGGGTTGGCGCAAAACATCGCGGCCTTGAAGGCCCTGGCCGGCGAAGGGATTCAAAAGGGACACATGGCGCTCCACCAGCCGAACCTCCGCATGCTTCGGGAATCGTAGCCAATCCTGCCATCCCAACAGGAGAACGGCGAAACGGGGCGCCGTACCTGTCCATAAACATTATCTGTCACCACAGAGTTGCTGGAAACCATGGGGTCGTTACTGCGGGTCTTGTCCGACAAGATGCGCATGATGCGCGAGGACGCCGTCGCCGTCTCCCAAGTCGTCGAGGACGCCTTCGCCGGCAAGTCCGAACTCGACGATGAATTCCTCGACAAGGACCTGCGTCAGGTTTTCTACGACCTGCAGGATGTCAAGATTCTCGAAGTCCGTCGCATCGAATTGCGCGAGGACGGCCAAGCGCGGCGCCATTACCTTTGGAGCATTCGGGATGACGGCGACTTGGGCCCGGCTACAGAAGCCCCGAAACCGGACCCGGCAGAGCGGATTTACGCCCGCCTTGGCGAACAAGCGTGGGAACGCCGCAACGTGCCGGAATAATCCCGATTCTACCGTCCGAACCTCGCGACCCCGGGCGTTCTAGTCCGGCCGTGGTTCGCCAATTCTACTAATGATATCCCGGCGGCGGCCCCGGCGGCTCCCGCCTGCGAAGCGACGCGCGGTTGGGGGCATCCTGGGTCACCTGGGCACTTAGGGCGCGTTCTCGGCGCAGCGCCGCGTCGCGCCTTGCCCCCGTCTTGAGTGCGCGCCAAGACATGACGGTAAACGCCACGGTAAACAGGCTTGCGATGATGAGAAAAATGCGCGCCCCGAGACTGAATTGCGAACAAGGCAAGCCGGTAAGCGATGGATCAGCGCGCCGTTCACAGGTCAAGACGGCCGCGGTGTATGGCACGCTGACCAACGTCACCATCAACGCGAAGAGCGTGATGACGAAGTAGATGCGGCTCGGCACCGCCACAGGCACGCGAGGTCGGCCATCGGGGACATAGGTTTCGGTCCGGCGCCCGATGGGCGCGGCCAGTGTGCCGCTTGGCGCGCGTTTTTCCGTCCTGCTCGGCTGGCTCTTGGCATGCAGCGACTGTTTGGCACAAATGGCGTGCGCGGCATCGTCGGCCGCACCATGACGCCGGAAATCGCCATGCGCCTCGGACTCGCTGTCGGCTCCTGGCTATTGGCAGGCGCCCGCGTCGCAGTCGGCTCCGACGCACGTGACTCCGGCCCGCACCTCAAAGCCGCATTCTGCGCCGGCGTGAACGCCACGGGCGTGAGTACTGTGGACCTGGGCATCCTGCCTAGCCCGGGCATTCAATTGTACGTACGCGACAAGCGGTTTGCGGCCGGCGGCATTGTGACCGCAAGCCACAATCCACCGGAATACAACGGCATCAAACTCGTCGCCCCCGATGGCACCGAGACCAGCCAGGTGGAGGAAGACGCCGTTGAGACCCTCTACCGCTCGCAGCTGTTCCGCCTGGTGCCGTGGAACGAAGTCGGCACGCACAGCCTCGACGCGGGTGCCGTCGACCACTACATCGAGGCCGTGCTGCGCCAAGTGGACGTGCGAGCCATCCGAAGTGCCAAACTCAAGGCCGTCCTGGACCCCGGCGGCGGCGCCGGGTGCGTCACCGCTCCCCGCCTTCTTGCTGCTCTTGGCGTTGCGGTCGTCCCGCTCTCCTGCACGCTGGATGGCGCTTTCTTGGACCGGCCAAGCGAGCCCAGCCCAGCCAACGCAAAACGTTGCATGCAGACCGTCATAACGACGCGCGCCAATATGGGCATCCTTCAGGACGGCGATGCAGACCGGGCGGTCTTCGTCGATGAGCGCGGCGATTACGTCTGGGGCGACCGCAGCCTTGCCCTCGCGACGTTATGGGAACTCCGACGGCTGAGCGGCGCTTCCGGAGCCAACGGCGTGTCCGGTCGCAAGCCCATTGTCTGCACGGCGCTCTCGTCAAGTTCATGCGTTGCCGACGCGGCCGCCATGGCGGGCGCAACGCTAGAGTGGACAGTCGTCGGCAGCCCCATAGTCGCCCGCGAGATGATTCGGCTGGGTGCGGTATTCGGTGGCGAAGACAACGGCGGCCTCATGTTTGCGCGCCACCAAATATGCCGCGACGGCCTCATGGCGATGGCATTCATGCTGGAACTCGTGGCCAAAACCGGCAAGCCCCTGTCGGCGCTCCTCTCGGAGATTCCGACTTATTCCCTGGTGAAGGACAAAATGCACGTCCCAGACGAGGACAAAGCGGCAACCATCGCGGCCCTGCGTGCGGCCGTGGAACAGGAACAGGGCGTCAAGTCAGTGGACGCCCGCGACGGCGTCAAGGTGTACGTCGAATCCGGGTGGGTTCTCGTGCGGCCCAGCGGTACGGAGCCGATTTTCCGGGTGCAGGCCGAAGCGCGCACGGCGGCCGAGGCGCAGGAACTCGTGACACGATTCAAGGGCCTGCTACAGGCTGCCGTGCCGGCCATGGCGCGCTAAAGGCGGGATCCAACAAGACGCCAAAGAGGAGTTGGCCAATCTTGCCCATGAACGTGGCGTTGAGGTTCGCCATCGTGTCGCGCGTCGTGTGCCAGTAGGGCGGGAAGAACGTCGGCCGGCCCGCGTCGATAAGGTCGACGGCGGGGATTCCCATGTCCCAGAACGGACTCGTGTCGTCCTGGACGGATGCGGCGGTGCTGGCAAAGTTCTCGGCGAGGCCGAGCGTGGCGGCGTGGCTCCACAGCAGGTCCATGGCGTTCGGGTCGCTTGCCTGTGACGCCTTTTCGCGAGGGAAGCGCGCGGCGGGGTCGCCAACCATGTCAAGAAGCAAAACGCGGTAGTCCCGGTTCATCCCGAACGTGCGGGCAAACGCAATCGAACCGGCCAGCGGATGGCAATCCTCGAAGCCGTCCTCGCCATCGACAAAGAGCACCATGACCTGGAACGGGAACGTCACATTGCGCGCCACGACCTCGCGCATGAACTGCAGCAGGATGCCGACGCCAGAAGCGCCATCGTTGGCGCCAGGCATCGGGCTCTCCGGATGAGCAGTGTCGGCGGAGGCCAGACGTTTGGAGTCCCAGTGGGCCATGAGGATGAGCGTATGGTTGGAGGTGGGTGCGGCATTCGGCAGGATGGCGCCGACGTCCGTGAAGGTGAGGGCGCGGACTCTTTCCTGGTCGGCTTGGCTGCAGCGTGGCGCCCCCGCATAGCTTGCGACCGAGCCCTTCGGCAACGCCTCGTACTGCGCACCAGTCACGCTGAAAGCGTAACTTGAGCAGTCAAGGACCGCGCCCCCGGCCTCGTCGGGGCAGGGGAATGGGGGGTACCAGCCCCGCCCGCTTACCTCACTCACAAGCCAGGCCGCCGCCTGGGCGTGCAAAGCGGTTCCGGGAATGCGGTAGCGGAATGTGCCGTCGTCGGCTCGCAGAAACGCGGCCGTAGTATCGTAGGCGGCTTGGCCGTCGAAGCCGGAGCCGGTCTCTGTCCCCGTCGTCGGCGACGAGGTCGACGATTCCAGGTCGCCAGGCGCCCCGCAGCCGGCTGCAAGAAGAACCAGGAGGGCAGCGCAGGCGGCGAGCTTCACAGAAGCTCCACTTTCCCCCATCCATTAGTAGTTTCTTAACAACGGCTTGCATCGACCCGTTGTGGGCATCGACCTCGCCGACGTCGTCGTACGCAACCCCGTGACGTTCGCGCACTATGCGGGCAAGCGCCTCGCCTTCGACGCGTGGAACATCCTGTACCAGTTCGTCTCTTCCATTCGGCAACCCGACGGCACGCCACTTATGGACCGGGACGGCCAGATTACGAGCCACCTTGCCGGCATCCTCTACCGTACCGGCGCCCTCGTGGAGGCCGGCATCAAGCCTGTCTTTGTCTTCGACGGCAAACCGCACAGGCTCAAGGGGGACACGCTGGCCGCTCGCGCCGAGCGCAAGGCCGAGGCGCAAGAGGCCTACGACCGTGCCATTGCGCAAGGCGACCTCGAGACGGCTCGCACCAAGGCGCAGCAGACGAGCCGCCTTAGTCCTCCGATGGTCGAAGGCGCAATCGAATTGCTTGGACATCTCGGGATTCCAGTCATCCAGGCGCCCAGTGAAGGGGAGGCGCAGGCCAGTTGGATGTGCGCGACCGGCCTCGTTTCCGGCACGGTGAGCCAGGATTTTGATTGCCTGCTCTTTGGCACGCCGGTGCTCGTGCGGCACCTGGCGACCGGAGGGCGGCGCAAAATGCCCGGCAAGCAGGTGTGGGTCGACATCACGCCGGAGGAAATACAGCTTGCCGCCAGCCTCACCGGCATGGGCCTCACACGGGAACAACTCGTCGATGCCGCACTCTTGGTCGGGACCGATTTCCACCCCGGGGTGAAGGGGATTGGCGCCAAGAAAGCCATCGCCCTCATCCAGAAAGATGGTTCACTGGAGGCGCTTCTAGAACGCCTTGCATCGGCACCTTCCGCCGCCTCATCCGCCGTGGAACGCGCCATCTTGGAACAGCATGAGAGCCTGGCCGCCCGCGCCCAAGTGCGCCGCATTTTCCTTGAGCCAGAGCATGCAAACGTATCTGCGACCGCCCTGGACATGGCACCTCCTGACGCTGCCGCCGTCCGGCGATTCATGGTCGAACGCCATGGCTTCTCCGGCGAACGCGTCGACAAAGCCTTGGAGAAGTTCGCTGGTGCGCGCTCTAGGCAGGCGCAGAAGACCCTCTTCTAGCGCCAGCGCCGCGCGCTTCATACAATCGTCCAATCTCCTTAAGACCTCGGGGTGCCCCTCCGGGGTTTGTGGTCCGCTTGAATGCCCGAACCGTGATGGTCGTTGTCCTGACATTTACCTTCGTGCTCCCCTTGGCGGTCGTCAGCGCGCAAGGCTCATCGCCGGTTGGTCCAGGCGGGTCCGCCTCCTACTTGCCCGGCCCGCCGGGCATGCCCACTCTCGCGTCCTTCGAGGAAACGCTGCGTCCATGGCTGGCCCGAAGCGGCGGTTACGGCGTCATCCCGTACGCGACGGAGCCAGTCGAGAAGGACACCTACCTTTACATCAGCGTACTTGGCGACGTGAACGGCGACGGGCACGACGACCTTCTGTATTCCTTGCGCGACGCAAAAGACGTAGGCTCGATTGAGGTCCGTTCTGGCGCTGATCTTGCGCAGGTGCTTTGGGCGCTTGAGATTGGCGAGTCGTACGGCTACCAAACGGACGACCTCGACGGCGACGGCATCCGAGATGTTGCCTTTAACGAGTGGGGCGAATCGACGCCGACCGGCGCGGGAGCGGGCGGCATCGTAGTTGGTAGCGGTTACGAGTACACCTACGAAACGCATTTCCTCTCCGGAATGACGGGGGAGGAAATCGTTACGACGACGGGTAAGTCGGCCTTCGCCATGACAGGTGCTTTCCTGCTGGCCAGTGTCCGCGCCTACACCTTCAGCTACGTATGGGCCGCCGTGGCCGGAACCCAAACAATCGCGCAAATCGCGCCGACGGACAATTACAAATCCACTACGGCTTGCGCCCTCCTCGCGTGCGTCTATGCCAACCAACGCGATACTGACGTCACCGTGACCTTCATCGACGACAAGGGGGCCACTCGAGGCACCATCCAGCGCGTCGATGACCTTGCGAACGTGCAGTCCTACTTGGTCGCCGACGTGACGGCCGATGGCTTGCCTGACGCCATCATCACGGAACTGCAAGCCCCCAGCGTCTACGTGCAGGGCAACGATGTGCCGGTATCGAAGGCGGCAATCAGCCTCTTTGGGACCGACGGCGCTGAGTTGTGGAGCATTGTGGGCGACCCTGCCCTCAACCTCTACACGTACGCGCTCCCCATCGGGGACCTCGATGGCGACGTGAAGCAGGAAATTGCCTACCTGGTCGTGTCGTTGACGGACCCCTCCAACTTCCACGCCAGATTGGTCGTCCTCTCCGGCGCGACCGGATCCGAGCTCTCTGTCCTCGAGGAGGACAATACGGCATCTTTCCTGTTGCCCTTCGGGCCCGGCGCGAACGGCAAGGGAGAAGCGCTCCTCCTCGCGGGCGCGTTTATGGGCGGCTCAGATGCCGGCTTCAGGGTGTCCCCGGTCGGCGCGGACCTGCAACCCCGCTGGACGGCCGACATCGGGATGGCTGAACCATTGAACATTGATTTCTCGTCCTTTGAACTCAACGGCTTTAATGACTGGACAGGCGATGCGTTGCCTGACCTGGCTCTTGCGGAGAGGGGCGGCAACTATCCATCCTACGCGTACGCCGTGCAACTGCTCGACGGCGCCTCGGGAAAAACCACCTGGGAGGCAAATTACGAGGATGCACTCCACCTCGCAGTCCTTCCCGATCTCACCGGAATCGGTTCCGGCGACATCGCCATATCGCAGCAGACGGGAGCCATGCCCAACGACTTCCGCGGCGCGACCGTCGCCTTCACGGCGTTCGCGGCGGAGGACGGTGGCGCCCTGTTCCGGCAGGTTCTGCGCCAACCCACTGGCCCCGCGGGCGTGGAAGGCGGCCTCAACCTGACTGTAAGGGGCGTTGGTGACGTGACCGGCGACGGCCTGCCGGACTTGGCGGTACGCCTCGAGGAGGCCACTCCTCCGGCTGAGGTCCATGAGGTGGGCAGCTTTACCTACACGACTTCCGGGGGCCCCGGCAACGTCACCTGGTACATCCTTGCCTCCGACTCTGGAGAAGCGGCGCCTGTGAGCGCGGAACCGTCGACGGGTGACGGAACGGGCCCCGGCGGCGACGAGCTGCCGCCCGCCGAGGACTTGTCCAACGGTCGCCCCCTACCTTCGGCCGCCCGGCCGGAAAGCGCCGGCGACGGCCCGAGTACGCCAGGCCTCGCCCTGCCCATTATTTTGGCCTTCGTCGCCCTGGGCGCCTGGACCGCCCGGCGCCGCTCGTGGTAATTCCCACTGACGCGGCCGAGCCCAGGAGGGACAATCCTGGTGGCGCCGATTGGAGAAGCCTGATGTAGGACCTCGAACTGAACCTGAAACCATGAGTCAAAGCGTGCAGTCGACGACCCCGCCCAGCCCGAGCAATACCCCCCAGGGCACGGTCACCTTCCAGCAGACCCTCTCCATGACGGTCACGGACTTGGCCCGCGTCAAGTTGCAGGAATTCCTCGCAGGGCGTAGTATGGAATCCGTCGGCGTGCGCATCTCGGTCCAGGCAGGCGGCTGCTCCGGTGCCAGCTACGGCATGGAATTCGCCGAACAGCCCGAAGCCGGCGAAGTCAAACTCGTCTCCAACGGCGTCACCCTGTACCTCTCCCCCGAGCACGCCCCCCTCCTCAACGGCGTCCAGATTGACTATGTCGACGAACTCATGGGCGGCGGCTTCAAGATCGCCAACCCCAACGCCAAATCCTCCTGCGGATGCGGCAAATCGTTTAGCGCCTGACGGCGCGCTTTCAGCGCTTGTCCGGGTGCCGTGTCTCCGCGGCGGGGAAGTGCTGGCCACCGAAGCACACGATTGCCGGCGAAAGTGGCCACGTGGGGTCTATCCAGGGCGCGGGACAATTCTTTCCCGTCCGCCAAGGTACGGCCGCAGGACTTCCGGAATCATCACGGAGCCGTCGGCCTGTTGGCAATTCTCCAGAATCGCAACCAGCGTTCGCTGCACGGCGATGGCGGTCGAGTTCAGTGTGTGCACGATTGCCGTCGGGTCGCCTGGGTTCTTGCGGCTGCGGGTGTTGTAACGCCGCGCCTGGAAGTCTGTGCAGTTACTGCAGCTTACGACTTCGCGGTAAGCGCCTTGGGCCGGCATCCAAGCCTCGATGTCGTACTTCTTCGCCGCGATTGAACCAAGGTCGCCGGTGCAAATGTTGACGACGCGGTAAGGAATCTTGAGTTTCTGGTACAACTCTTCGGCGTTTGCAATCAACTCGTCGTGGATTTTCCAGGAATCTTCGGGTTTGCAGTACACGAACATCTCGACCTTGCTAAATTGGTGGACGCGGAAGATGCCTTTCGTGTCCTTGCCGTGGGCGCCCGCCTCTTTACGGAAACAGGGCGAGACTCCGGCATAGCGCAGCGGTAGTTTGGCGTCCTCGAGGATTTCGCCCATGTGCATGGCGGCAATTGGGTGCTCGGATGTCGCGATGAGGTAGAGGTCCGGCTGCTTGCCTTTTCCATCGTCGCTGACGCCCGCCTCGACCTTGTAGATGACCGACTCGAAATCAGCAAGATCGATAGCGCCTTCCAACGCCTCGCGCCGCAGCAGGTACGGCGGCTCGATTGGGATGAAACCCTTCTTAGAGAGCTCTGTCAAGGCGAAGAATTCCAAGGCACGCCCGAGCATGACTAGGTCGCCCTTGAGGTAGAAAAAGCGGCTGCCGGCGGCGCGCGCGGCGCGTTCCAGGTCGGCCAGGTCGAGGGATTCGAGGAGGTCGACGTGCGACTTTGCCGCAAAAGAGTGCATGGGCTTTCCCCCCCAGGCGCGAATCTCCACGTTCTCGGAGTCGTCCTTGCCGACCGGCACGGAGGCGTGCATGAGATTTGGTATGCCCCGCAGCAGCGCGTCGCGCGTCTTCTCCGCCGTCGGCACTGCCACTTCGAGTCTCTTGAGTTCCTCGCCGACGCCGGCCATCGTGGCAAGCACGTCCTTGACGTCCTGGCCGGCCTTCTTCGCTTCCGAGATGAGCTTGCCAGACTTGTTGCGCTCGGCTCGCAGGACTTCCATCCGCTGCAGCCCCTCGCGCCACAGCCGGTCCTGCTCCCGCACGGAATCCACGACGGAGGGGTCGCGGCCGCGCTTCTGGAGGTCGGCTCTGACGACGTCGGGAGTCTCGCGCAGGATGCGGATGTCGAGCATGGGGTTGAGGGGGCGAGGCGACGATGCGGTTTAAGGGCTGGCGGGGAATAACGCCGACGTGGACGATTCGGGAAGGCCACGGCGAGGGGCCATTCCGCTCCCCTGGGCATTGGTCGTGTTTGGATTCGGCATCCTGGTGGTTCTCATCTTGCAGGAGCTGCCGGTCACTGGCTGTATTGCACAGGGGGGCAAGGCGACGTGCGTCGGCAATGCCGATGGCGATCGGACCGCGAAAGCGTTGTTCGCTCTAGCCGCCGGCATTTCCATACTTACGGGCCTGGTCCTCGGGCTGATGAGGGCGCGCCGCGACTGAGAGCGGCCCCGAACCGCTCATAAACCGCCTACCTGTGCGCGCCCACAGGTCCCGTGATGGCGTCCAAGAGCCAGTTCCAGTGCATCGTTGTCGGCGGCGGGTTCGCCGGCTGCTCGGCCGCCATCCGCCTCGCCCAGAAAGGCATCAAGGTCCTCCTCGTCGAACGCGGTGATGAGGGCGGCGCCAAAAACCTGTCCGGCGGCATCCTATGGGGCAATGATCTTGCAAAGATTCTCCCGGACTGGAAAATTGCGGCACCAATCGAGCGGCCGGTAACGGACAAGAAAGTCGGGTTCCTTGGCGAAAAGGGCCATGCCTTCGTCATCGAATATTTTGATCCCGCCCTGAAGACCCAAACCGTTGGATACGCCGTGCTTCGTGGCAAGACCGACAAGTGGCTCCTGTCCGAGGCGAAGAAGGCCGGCGTCACGGTTGTGACCGGCGTCAACGTTGATGCCTTGCATAAGGAGAACGGTTGCGTCGTCGGCGTCGTCCAATCGGGCGAAGTCACCTACGCAGACTGTGTCATCATCGCGGACGGTGCCAACTCTCGCCTCACGTTGCAGGGCGATTTGCGACACGGGGACAAGAAACTCGACATGGACCACTACGCCCTGGGCGTCAAGGAAGTCCTCAAACTTCCCCGCAATGTCATCGAGGAGCGCTTCGGCTGCGGTACCGACGGCGGGGTTGCCGCGGAATTCGTTATTGGCCGCTCCGATGGAGTGCTCGCTGGCGGCTTCCTCTACACCAACAATGACACCCTTTCGCTCGGCGTCGTAATCAATCTCCCGTCCATGAAGGGGCAGGGCGAACTTACGAGCCATGACGTGATTGAGCAGTTCCGCAACCACCCCTACATCCAGAGCCTGGTCAAGGGCGCGGAGATGGTGGAGTACGGTGCCCACATCGTGCCCGAGGGTGGCTACCAAGCCCTCTCCGAACTGGCGGCCGACGGTGTCCTCGTCGCCGGCGACGCCGCAGGATTCTGCTTCTCCAACGGCATCGTCATCCAGGGCATGAACTACGCCGTGCGATCCGGTATCTGCGCCGCCGACGCAGTGGCTTACGCGATCAAGAAGGGCGACTTCTCCGCCGTCACATTGTCGCAGTACGAGAAACTCCTCGAGGCCGACGGCATCATGGCGGACTTCAAGCGTTTCAAGAATGTCGGAAATTTCCTCTGGAATCCGCGCTTGTTCCAGAAGTACCCCGATTTCCTCGCGGGCGTTTTCCGCAACATGCTCGCGGCCGAAGGCGAGAAACATAAGATGAAGCACCACGTCTTTGCCGCCATGAAGGAAGCCGGCTTGTCCAAGCGCGACCTATTGTCCGACGGCCTCAACGCGGGGATGAACCTCTAATGCGGCGAAACGGCCTCGCCTTCGGCTCGGCTCGTTTCGCCGAGGGCGGCCTTCGGCCACCCGCAAACATCGGGCCAGGCATCGCTGCGCTCGCCCTGGGCCCTCCGTCTAAAGCCTCCAGCCAGGTGAATTGAATGTCCCACGCACCTACCCATGCCCCGGGCACTGCGAAAGCCCCGAGCCATGCGGATCCGCTAATCGAGGGCCCCACCACAGCGACCAAGCCCCGCGTCGTGCCCCTGCCGGAGTCGCCCCTGAAGATGCTCCCCAAGGTCGACATCAAGGCCCGTCTGGGAGCCACTAAATTCGCAACCGACGCGCATGAGTTCGCTCACATCACCGTCGATCCAAACATTTGCGAGACCTGCCCGCATACCATGTGCATCAACACTTGCCCCGCAAAGTGCTTTGAATTCGTGAATGGTCGCATGCAGTTCACTTACGAGGATTGCGTTGAGTGCGGGACTTGTGACATCGTTTGTACGCCTGGTTCGGTGAAGTGGAACCACCCGCGAGCCAGCTTCGGCGTGAATTACAGGTACGGTTAGCCGCGGCGACAATCCGTAGGACCATGGCGCGCCGTCGGAGGACTATGGGAATGGGTCGAGGGCCGAAATCGCCGCAGCCCCGGCCCGTCATCGCCACGGCACTTCTTTCTATCCACTTCCGCTGCCCGAACTGTGCCCAAACCCGGCAAGGCCAATGCGCCCGCGCAGCAAGGCCCGTCTGTTCGTATCGGCATCCTGAACGGCGGCGGCCCAGCCCCTGGCCTGAACGGGGTCATCAATGCCGTCGTCCTGGCTGCTGCGCGCCGTGGTTGGTCTGTCGTCGGCATTCCCAAGGGCTACGCGCTTCTCATGAAGGGCGAACTTGACCGCTGCAAGCAACTTTCCCCCGCCGACGTCGCCGGCATCGAAACGCAGGGCGGCAGCATCCTCTACACCAGTCGGGCCAATCCGACAAAGAAGCCCGGCGACCTGGAGAAAGTGCTCGCATCCCTCGTCAAGCTCGGCATCACGCATCTTGTCACGGTCGGCGGCGACGACACCGCATCCGCCGCCGTCAAGCTGGCCGACGCGTCCAAGGGCAAGCTGCGCGTCGCGCACGTTCCGAAAACCATCGACAATGATTTGCCATTGCCCGGCGAGGCGCCGACCTTCGGGTTTGAAACCGCCAAGCAGGTAGGCGCGGAAATCTGCAAAAGCCTCCGTGTCGATGCAAAGACAACTGGCCGATGGTATCTTGTGACCGCGATGGGCCGGAGCGCGGGCCACCTCACGGTAGGTATCGCGGTGGGTTCTGGTGCGCATCTGGCCATCATTCCCGAGGAATTCCCGTCCGGAACGGTGACAATCGCGGCCATTGCTGACATCGTTGAGGCCGCCATTGTGAAGCGCCGGCGCGAGGGGCACGAATGGGGCCTTGCGATCCTTGGTGAGGGGCTCCTCGACCGCCTCGACCCGAAAGAGCTGAACGCAAAGGTCGGGAATCTGGAACTCGACGAACACGGCAACCCACGGATGTCGGAAATCGACCTTGGCCGCGTGATTCGCGACATCCTTGTTCCGCGTTTTGCGGCCAAGAAAAACGATGTCGGATTCATCACTAAGATCATTGGCTACGAGTTGCGCTGCTGCGACCCCATCGCATTCGACGTGCAGTACACGCGGACCTTGGGAACCGGCGCCGTGGAATTCCTTGCGACGGGAAAAGGCAACGCGGTCATCAGTCTCCAGGACGGCAAGATTGCCCCGCTGCGGCTTGAAGACATGCGCGACCCGGGCACGGGCAAGGTTCGTATTCGCCGCGTCGACACGAAGGGCGCCGTGTGGCAGGCATCGTTGGCGTTGCAGGCCCGCTGATTGCCGGAGACACAACCACTTTGCATACCTCGCCGTCCATATCCCTCAGGATTCGTATGCGCGTCAACGACATCATGAGTGCCCCAGTTGTGACCGTCCCGCAGCGGGCTTACCTGGACGAAGCCGCCCGGACGATGCTGGCCAACCGGATTGGTTGCGTGGTCGTCGTGGACGACGACGGCCAGGCCACTGGGGTCCTTACCGAGCGAGACTTTACAGCGCGCGATGCTGGCAACCCCTTCGACCCGCACCGGGCGCCGAGCCTTTTCGGCAAGAACGTGCGGCAGAACGGCCTGGCCCAGATCTACGAAGACGCGCGCAGCATGACGGTGGGCAAAGGCATACGCCCCATCGTGCACAGCCTGTCTCCTGACGACCAAGTGGAGAGGGCCATGGACCTCATGGTGCGGCATGACGTCAACCCCCTGCCGGTCCTTGACGCCGGCCGCGCCGTGGGCATCGTGTCACGGCATGACCTGTTGCGCCTCATCTTCTCCGCGTCGCCCAAACGCCCGGCCACGCCGGTATCCGTCACCGCTTGAGTGCCTGATCCAGGTTCCTAGATGCACATCTCCACGTGGTCCCAAACGTAGGCCGCGGGGCCCAGCGAGATGGTCGCCTCTATTTCGTAGCCGTCGCGTTGCGTCGCCCAACTGTAAGGCAGGGCGTGCACCACGCCGTCCACGCCGACCTGCGGGTAATCGACCCACGCCAAGCGCGCCCATGTCCCAGCGTCGCCTTCCACGTGGGTCGCCACGTCCGCATCAAGCCGTAGCGGGTAGCCCCCCGTTCCGGTCGTCGACCAAGCGCCCACCAGCCGCGGCTGCACGATGAGAGTCGGCCCTTCCCCCAGTCGCGCCTGGTAGTCTCGGTCCAGGCTCACGCGGCCATGGTAGGCGTTCGCGTAGCCGCAGTGATTGCCGTCGAAGCTTCCATAGCTGTCGGAGCCGCGAATGTACGTCACGTTCAGGACCAGAAAAGGGCCAGGGGACCCGTCATCCGCCACGCCGCAAGCGGAGGACCCCGTGGCCGTAGAGGGACAGACGTCCACCAGCTGGATGCCTGAACTGCATCCGGACAACAGTACCAGTAAGGCTCCCAACGGCGGCAGGGCGTGCATCGTGCGACGAAGCCGGTGCCCGCCTTCTAGGTTCGCTTCAAGTTGGGTTTTCCCCCGATGGCCTTCTCCAGGTCATCCCACAAGTCGCCCGCGTCCTCGACCCCGACACTGAGCCTGATGAGGCCGTCCACCAGGCCGGTCTTGCGCCGCATTTCGGCTGGAACGCTGGCGTGCGTCATGAGCGCCGGAAGTTGGATGAGGGACTCGACGGCACCTAAGGATTCGGCAAGTTGCCAGATTCGCGTCGAGGTAACGCAGCGCTTGGCTGCCGGGAGGTCCTTGAGAGTGAAGCTAAGCATGCCGCCGCCGGAGCGCGCCTGCTTGGCATGGACCGCGTGCCCGTCGTGCGTCGGGAGGCCAGGATAGTACACCTTCCCCACGGCCTTATGCTCGGCGAGTTCGCGGGCGATGACGGCGGCCGATTCCGAGTGGCGCTCCATGCGCAGATGCAGCGTTTTGAGTCCACGCAGGAGCAGGAAAGCGTCGAAGGGTTGGCAAACCGCACCCACGGCGAGTTGCAGGAAGCGCAGTTCCTCCCCCAGTTCCTCATCTTTGCAGGCAACAACGCCGGCCAGCACGTCGCTGTGCCCGCCGATGTATTTTGTCGCACTATGAAACGTGGCGTCGGCGCCGAGGGTAATTGGATTCTGGAGGGCGGGGGACATGAACGTGTTGTCCACAACGAGGCGCGCTCCGCCGTCGTGAGCGATTTCCGCGACGGCCTTGATGTCGCTCACCCGGAGCAGCGGGTTCGTCGGCGTCTCAAGCAGGATCATTTTCGTCTGCTTCGTCATGGCCTTCGCGGTCGCCTTGAGGTCACGCGTGTCCACGAAGGTCGTCTTGATGCCTTGCCTGGCACACACCTTGTTGAGTAATCGGATGGAGCCGCCGTACGCGTCTTCGGCGGCAACGACGTGGTCGCCATGGTTGAGCGTACGCAGGATGGCGTCGAGCGCGCTGAGGCCGGACGAGAATGCGTGTCCCGTTGCACCCTGTTCCAGAATGGCGACGGCTTCCTCTAGGGCTTCACGCGTCGGGTTCCCGGCGCGCGAGTAATCGAAGGTGAGCGGTTCGCCGGGAGCCGGTTGGCGGAATGTCGTGGAAAGTTGGATAGCGGGGTTTACGGCGCCGTGCACTGGATCCGGATGGACGCCGGCGTGGACGCATTTCGTTGCGAGATGATCCTTGTCTTTGATGGCGACCATTATGGCCCCGCCTGCAAGTCCGTCTGCATCTTGCGTACCTGGCTCTGGCTGGCCAGCCAAAAGACCGCTCCCGCAATCACGATTGGGATCATCGAGAACGGCTCATGCCACCTGCTCCACAGGGTCCAGGCGACGGCGGCCAGCACGGCCAAGCCCACGACTTGCATGAGACGGGCCAAAAGGAGCGTGCTCATCGTACCCCGCTCCGCGCATGGCGGGTGGGCGACTTGGGCTTTGGCTTGGCCGCGGCCGCGCGCAGGTAGCTCGGCGCCCGCTTGAGCCCGTTCTTCTCCATCCATTCCACGTTGAACTTGCTAAGGTAGCGTTCACCGGTGTCCGGCACGAGGGTGACAACGAGACTGGATGGGGGCAGGTTGGCCGCGACTTGCAACGCACCATGCACGGCGGCGCCGGCCGAGGAACCGGAGAAGATGGCCTCCTCGCGCGCCAATCGGGCCTGCATGAGGTAGGCGTCCTCGTCGCTCACTTGCACGACGTCGTCAATCTCGTCCCACCAGACGGTCGTCGGCATGAAGTCCTCGCCGATGCCGTCGATTAGGTACTGGTGGATGTCCTTCGGGAATTTGCCCGTCTTATGGAAGTTCTTGTAGACGGAGCCGACCGTGTCGATGCCGACGACTTGGACGCGCTTCTTGCCCTCCCCTTGGCGATGCAGAAACCGGCCGGTTCCCGAGATGGTGCCCCCCGTGCCCATGCCGGCGACGAAGTGGGTGACCTTCCCGTTCGTGTTGCGCCAGATTTCGGGACCGGTCGTCTTGAGGTGTGCCTCGGGGTTGGCCTCGTTGTAATACTGGTACGGAAGGTAGGCGCCCTCGTCGCGCAGCTTCTCGGCCACTTTGTAGTAGGAACGCGGGTCGTCGGCCTCGACATTGGTGGGACACACGACGACTTCGGCACCGTAAGCCTGCATTAGGCCAATCTTTTCCCTCGTGACCTTGTCGGGAACGACGCAGACCATCTTGTAGCCCAGAAGGCTCGCGGCAATGGCAAGACCGAGCCCAGTGTTCCCCGACGTCGGCTCGACGATTGTGCCGCCTTTTTTCAGCAGGCCTGCCTTCTCGCCGGCGCGAATCATGGGTAGGCCTATGCGGTCCTTGACGGAGCCGCCCGGGTTGAACGCCTCGAGTTTCGCTGCGACGCGGGCACCTTTGCCGGCATTCACGTTCGCTCGCAGGCGGTCGAGATACACCATCGGGGTGTTGCCTACGAGGTCGAGGACGGACTTGGCAATGGGCACACGCGGCGATGGGTGGGTTTGTCATAAAGGCGGCTACGGG
Organism: uncultured Halobacteriales archaeon; assembly: GCA_964627625.1. GTDB lineage: Archaea > Thermoplasmatota > E2 > JACPAO01 > JAHFTW01 > JAHFTW01. Next base: position 15,823 of record CAZVJB010000002.1, on the reverse strand, counting down.
GACGGGTGAACCACGACCTGCACGAAATCCAAGTAACCTGTTGTACAACGTCCATCGGGAGGGCCTCAATCGCTCCGACGACGGCGACTTCCACGAGCAGGCCCTCAAAACCCAGTTCTTGCGGTTGGAACACGAGGGCCCCCGGTCGGGGCCAAGCAGGCACGCGAAGCGATGCCGCGCGCGGGTCTGGCAGCCAAGCCGCGAAGCAGGCGATGGCGGGGCCGCCGACGCGCCGCCCGATTAACCGATCTAACCGATACGACGACAGTTCGTGCCGCAGGCAAAGCCCCAGCCCAGTTTCGGCGGCGCTGCATCGGCGCGGCACGTGAGAGCGGGCGCAGACCGCCATCGAACCGAGACGCCAACGCGGCATGTCTAGGGCAAGAAACCGTTACTTTTACCAGTGCGAACGGGCTTCAACTTTTCCGGCCGGCCGCTACCGGCCATGGCCTCGTGAAGGAGCCTCTAGGAACCCGGAGGAGCTCCAAGGAAATGCAAGATGCGGCCAGAAAGCGCTTGCAGACGGATGGAAATTCGGCCGCGCCACAGGACCACTTGGTGGGTACCGGACTGGACTGAAGGTTCCCCGCGTGGCCCAACTCGGACTCCTTCTGGTTCAAGTAAGCTTCAGGATCGCTTCCGCAAGGTCCCCATCCGTCTCCATAAGCGCGTTGCGGGCCGCTGAGGCGTCACAGTGGGCGGCATCCATGACCGTGCGGATGTCCTCGTCCGTCGGCTCGGATTGGGAACTCGGCGGTGACACCTCGGGTGCGATGCCGGGGAGGGGGTTGCCGATGTTCGTGGCGGGAAGGCCGCCTGGTTGTGCCAGGATTGTGCGGGGCGTTTCCTGGGGCATCCCCACGACCGTCCACGTTTCCTGCCCCTGCGCCTTCATGACGGAGACCTGCGGTTTGCGGAAGCGGTACTCCTTTTCCGACGTGCGCACGACGACTTCCTCGACGTTGGGGATGTCGCGCACGTCAATGCCCATGCGTTTCATGGCTGCCGCCATGGCTCTCGGGTCCATTCCAGGCATGGCCATAGGTCTGGGCAGGCCGGCGGCTGGCTTGGACCTTTCTTGCCCCCCCGCCCCAGGATGGCGCATGGACAAGTCTGGTTTTTTCCATCCAAGCCAAGCTTTAACCTCCGGTCCCTGCCATCGCCCGGCAGGTGCTCGTATGGAAACAAAGATTCTCGCAGTGCTTGTCGTGTCAATCGCCTTCATCCCGGCGGCCCTCGTCCAGGCAAGCTTGGTGGAGACCACAGGCCAGGATGCATTCGCGCTGGTCGGCGTGGAAGACGCCTTCGAGTGTTACCAGAACGACGGGCCGACAACCGACGGCGAGGAGTGCGACGCCAGCGACACGTGCGAGGGAGCCTACCACAACATCACGACGAATCCGGAGGAGCGCACCTCGGGGTTACTGATTCCCCCGGATGACGTGACGGATTTCTTCGTAGCCCCGGTTAGTTCCTTCCTGCATGACCGCGTGCGCTTCGACGTCGACGTCGTCGAGTTCGAGTTCTCAACCCACATGTACGACGCGGACTGCAACGAGCTTGGCGCCGTCGTCGACGCGGCGGAGGCCGCCGCCAGCGCCGCGTACCTGAGTCAGGTGTTTTCGGGCGTCCGGCCGTTCCAGCCCATCAATTCCGACAGCGTGGCCGTAGACGGGGTCACCATGACCAGCCACACGGGCCCGACCGCGCTCTCCACACTGGACTTCCGGGTCATCAACGCACCCAAGTCGCTGACCTTCGCGGGCGTCAACCACGCCATCGACGTCGGCCAGTCGGCCCGGCTGTGCGCCTTTACGGGCGACCTTAATGTCAACCTGGGATTCGGCGGCGGCAACGTAAAGTTCGACGGCGTGGCCTCGGCTTTCCAGCTCCGCGGCCCCGGCGTGGCGTTCGATGCCTGCCCGCTGCCCCCCGAGCCCGACGCCAACCCGGTCTGCGGCGTCAACTTCTGCGAAGTCACCGTGACCAGCGCGCTTGCTGGCCTGCTTATCGAGGTGCGCTACGAGGGCCCCCTCGAGCCTCCGTCGCTGGAACCGCAGGCGCAGCCGGCCAGCTGCCATGACGGCTGCTTCCCGAGCCCGCCGGCCGGGCCCGGCAGCTTCCTGGTGGGCTTCACGAACTTCGCGTCGTGACCCTGCCCGGGCGACGTGGCGACCCCCCGAGGTCATTGCACAACTGCCAGTGTGCCTGCGTCGTTTTCCGGGCAACAGGTCCCGGCGGGGGCGGCCGTCGGCGGGCCGGGGGCCCGCCAAGGCCGGCCTCGTCGGGATTGTGCGGCCGGAAAACGAGCCGGAGGGCGCGCCGCTTTGCGGCGGATGGCGTCGTCGGGGTTCACCTCGGCGTGGCTGTGCCACGCAGTCGGCGAACCCTCCTAGCCCTCCTTGCAAACCGGCCCTCGCAGGCCTCCTGGAAGTTCTGAAACAGCCTCTAGGCTGCAACGACAACCGCTAAACCTACCAGGCTCCATCGCTTTGCGTGGACGCGAATCCGGCCGCCGATGTGGCCTTGCCGCGGCGCACCAAGTGGCTTCTTGCCCTCCTTCTCTGCCCATTGTGCGGTCTAGGGCTGTTGCTCAGCGTGGGCGGCTTCGCCTTGACGGGGATTACGGCCGCCTTGTTGGCGTACAACGGCGCTATTCTGTGGTCGCTGGGGGTCGTCGCCGTCGGCACGGCGGGCGCATTCGCCCTCTGGCGACGTAACAGGGCCTGCGCGCCTTGATGCCGGACTAGGGCGGGCTCGTTCCGGCCTTCTCGGTAATCTGGTTGCGGACCTTCCACAGTGCCGGCCAGAGGACCATTTGAACGTCCGTCTCGAGTTGGTGCACGGCGTAGCCCTTGAGGCTCTTGACGTCGCGGCCAATCACACGCTTCACCATGGCGAGGTGGTTGAGGCGCCAGATGTGGAAGAACATGTCAAAGTCCGTGAGGTGTTCACACAGCCGCAGCACATCGGTGTTGCCGTTGGGGTTCGTGTAAATCGTGAGCAGGTCCGTCTTGCGGCGCTTGAGAAGGGCATCGACGTGTGGCCAAAGGCGGGGGGCCTGCTGCTGGATGTTGCGGAAGCCGGGCGATTCGGCCCCGGAGCCCTGGCCCAAGGCGGCGCGGATGACGTGGAAATCCCATGGATGCATCCGTTCGAGCGTGTGCATGGCGTCCGTGTTGAGGCGGATGGCGTCGCTGCAGCGCTCGATAAGCGGGTAAGTCTCCACGACTTTGTCCTCGTCAAGCAGTTCGCCAATGGACCGCAGCTCGAAGAGGATGAGTTTGCACCACAATTCGAAGGATTGGTGGACGACCTGGAACATGAGTTCGTCGTGGTGGACGCGCTGTCCCTCTGGCTTCTGCAACTGGAGGAGTTCCGGGATGCGCATGTACTTCTCGTAGTCGCTCACGGTGTTCGGTCCCGGAAGTGGCTGCGGGCCGCCCGCTGTTCCGGGTGCACCGGGTGCGCCGTGTCCCGGACTCGTAGGAAAGGACGATGGACGTCCTGCGGGTGAGGGTGACGCAGCAGACGCGGCGGTGGCTTGGAGCGAAGGCCGGCGCGCCGAGCCATAGCCGAGGGGACAACCCACGGCGGACCGGCCGGATGAAACCGTAGGCGCCGGCTTGCCGCGGCCAAGAAGGCGCCACAACCAAGGCCCGCCCATTGTACGTTTTTGCACAACGGTTTGACTGTTTGAGGGTACAAAGCGGTTGTCCTTGCGAGCCCCTTGGCGGCGGCGGCCCCCAAACGGCTACCTTATGGCGTTTGGCCAAGCCGCTCTTATACTGTCCTGGGCGCATTATGGGTTATGCTGCCAGAAGTCATCGGCCGACTTGTTTGGGTCTCGGGAAAACTTGTCATGAAGTACGTCGTAATCCCGGTCGCCGTCACCGCAGCCACCGCCTTCGTCCTTGGCGGCTTGGTCGAGCGCGTGCGTCGCCAGAAAGTGGCCAACGGCGTGCATAACGTCCACGAATTCCAGTCTCACCTCGAAGCCTGAATCTTCTAACTGCCCTGCGGGGGGCCGACGCGACCGGGGGGTTGGCGTCGGTCCCTTGCAGGGCCAGCGCCTCTTGCCCTGGTGGCCCGCCCCGGTCACTTTCTCTCCATGATGCCCCGCGGCGGGGTCGGCTTGGCCTTAAGAGGCCTCGTCTTCGCCGCCGCGTGGTCATCGAGTTCACGCTTTCGGACGAACAGCGCCTGATTCGCGACATGACGCGAGCGTTCGTGAACGAACACATTACTCCGGAGATTGTCCGTGGTTGGGAGCGGGCCGGCGACCATCCGCACGACATCTACACCAAGATGGCCGAGCAGGGCCTGCTTGGCGCCCCGTTCCCACAAGAGTACGGCGGCAGCGGCCTCGACGCCGTAAGTTACGCCATTCTGACCGAAGAATTGGCGCGCGGTTGCAGTAGCCTGCGCACGTCCATTTCCGTCCACGGCAGCCTGTGCGGGTCCACCCTCAAGTATTTCGCAAGCGCCGAGCAGAAGAAACGCTGGCTTCCTGACATGGCGACCGGCAAGAGGTTGGGTGCCTGGGCCCTTACGGAGGCGGGGTCGGGATCGGATGCCGCTGGGATGCAGACGACGGCCCGCCGCGACGGCAAGCACTACGTCTTGAACGGCTCCAAGGCCTGGATTTCGAATGGTGCCCTTGCCGACCACGTCATTGTGTACGCCAAGACGAACGCCGCCATGAAACACAAGGGCATCTCTTGCTTCATGGTTGACAAGGGGACGAAGGGGTTCGACGTCACCGGAATCGAGACCAACAACAAACTGGGCCTCCGTTCAAGCCCGACGGCAAGTCTGGCGTTTACCGACTGCCGCATCCCACAAGAAAACCTCATCGGCGCCGAGGGCGAGGGCTGGAAAAACGCCATGCATGTGCTCAACCACGGCCGTCTCAGCGTGGCGGCGGGCGGTGTCGGCATCGCCCAGGCCGCGTACGAGGCCAGCCTCAAGTACGCCGTCGAACGGCAAGCCTTCGGACGGCCGATTGGCAACTATCAACTTGTGCAAGCGATGCTTGCGGACATGGATGTCCAGATCATGGCCGGTCGCCTTCTCGTATGGCAAGCGGCCCGCGCCCGCGAGGCCTTCGACCGCGGCGAAATCACCCGCGACGAGTGGACGCTTGCCGTCAGCCGATGCAAACTCTTCGTTGCGGAAATGGCGACCCAGGTGTGCGAGGACGCCATCCAGGTCCACGGCGCCAACGGATACACGGACGCCTACCCCGTGGAAAGGTACTGGCGCGACTCGAAGATCCTCGGCATCTATGAGGGTACGAACCAGATTCAAAGGCTCATTATCGGAAGATTGGTGACCGGGCTTCGCGAGGCATGAACGAAGCGTGCGGGACACCGCACAACCTGTCAATCATGAATCGCACTTGGCGACGTATACGAACCATCCGCCGAGCCTGCTGAGCCCGCCGAATACGACGACGACCGAACCGCGGATGGCGCGGAAACCGCGGAACCTAAAACCTGCTTGATGAAGGCCATTGACCCATTCCTTTCGTCCTCCGGCGGCGGTGACTTCTTGCAGGAATGGAAAGGACGCAAGGGCGCGGGAGCGCCGGTGAGCGCAGCGAGCCCCCGGTCGCGCATGGCTCAGCATGGGAGGCCTCGGATTACAGTGATTCCGTGGATTTCGGGGACACCCCCTGTCGGTCCCCGAAATCGCCTAAATCCATGGAATCCCAAGCCGCCATTCCTACGGCGTCGACCGATTGGTCGTGGAGCACGTCGCCGTCGCAACGATGTTATCACTGTAGCACTTGGCCAAGCAGCTGTGCGAAATTAGGCGGTAGCAAGTCCTGCCATCATCCACGCCCTAATTCCGCCGCGCAGATTCAGCGCCTCGAATCCTTGTTGCCGCAGCATCGCAGCCGCGTGGGCCGATCGTCCACCAACTGCGCAGTAGCAGACGATGGCGCGATCCTTGGGGAGTTCGCTCACACGTCGCGGCAGTGTGCCCAGAGGAATCAACGTCGACGGCGAGATGGCGGCCTCTTCGTGCTCGTCTGGCTCGCGTACGTCGAGCAAGAAAAACTCAGCGCGGTGTGCGGCAAAGTCCTGCACGCTGATGTCTGCCGTGTTGGGTGCATTCCACGGCATGGGGCAGGCAGGACCTACAGCGGCTGCCGGCTTCGGCTCCTCCATGTGGGCTTGACAGCCGGGGCGCCTCTTGAGGGCAATGGTTTCGGCGACCCCGCCGGCATCGATGAGAACCATTCGGCCAAGTGCCGCGCCCGGTTCGCCCAGCAGAATCTGCACGGCCCATAGTGCCTGAATGGAGCCCACGATGCCGGCAAGCGGGCCAAGGACCCCTTCCTCGGCGCAGGTCGGCCCTGCATCGGCCGCGGGATGCAGGCAGCGATAGCAAGGTCCGCCCTTGCCGCACAGCAGGGCCACCTCGCCCTCGCCGCCGGCGATGCCTGCTTGGACCAGCGGGATGGACGCCGCAGCGCAGGCATCGGACAGGGCGTAGCGCGCATCCAAGGAGTCGGTGCAGTCGAGCACAAGGTCGAAGCCGCGCACCATGTTGGCCACGTTCTCCTCCCACGCTCGCTCGGGTATTGCAAGCAGGATACAATCCGGGTTCAACTGTTCCAGGCGCTCGAGGGCGACCTCCACTTTGGCGCGGCCCACATCCGCGGTCGTGTACAGGGTCTGGCGGTGCAGGTTTGTGAGGTCCACCTTGTCGAAGTCGCAAAGGCCGATTGTGCCGATGCCAGACCCCGCCATGTACGATGCCGCCGGGCAGCCGAGCCCCCCGAGTCCAACCACGAGGACTTTGGCGTCCCGCAGCCGTCGTTGCCCCGCCCGGCCGACGGCGGCGATTTGGCGCGCGTAGCGGTCCGGCACAGTTTGACCCACCCCATCGAAGGCAATCTAGGTTTTGCCCACGGGCCTGGGGCCGCCCAGTGTGGCCATGGCCGGCCATGGCCCCGCGACGTTGCCGCGCGGCGCATCTGCGTCCGTGTGTCGCGCGCCAGGCCGCTACGCTTCCGGCGTGCCAAACTGCCCCGCCAACCTCGACCCCTTCGGCCAGCCACCGCTCTTCAGCTTCTCCTCAAGCCCGGGCCGGATGGCATCCGTAGGGCAGGCCTCGAAGCAGGCACCGTCGGCGATGCACAAGTCGCGGTCCACGCGAGCCATGTCAGTCACGATTGCGGCATCCGTGGGGCACGCCGCCTGGCACGCGTTGCAGACGATGCAGTCCACGGCGAGGACCCAGGCCTTCTTGTCTTCGGGGACGGACGTGGCGTAGACCTTTACGGCTGCGACGTCCTTGGGGTTGCCGGCGAACTTCTCGGGATAGCCGGCGTTAGCGGACTGGGCCGTAATCTGTATGGCGGACGCATCCGCCGAACGCGCCGAGCTCGCCGACGGCGCCGCCACGGCCGGCGGGGCTGGCGCAGGGGTTTTGGCTTCCAGCTTTGGCTCGGTAGCGGGCCGCGGCGGCCGTGAGTCCTTCGGAGACTCGTGCTTAGACTCGGCCTTGGGAGCGGTGTTCGGCGCGGTCGGCGGGGTCGGCGGACCAGCCGGCGAGGCCTTGGCCTTCGCCGCACGTTCCGCGGCTGCCTGCCGGTCTGCGTCGAGCGTGTCCTTCGTCGGAACCATCCACTTGGCCTTGGCAAGATTGCGCTTCTTGGCTTCCGCAATGAGGGCATCGACGTGCATTTTCCAGTCGCCAACGAGGCCGATGTCGGCGTAGGAGAAGATGGCCGCGTTCGGGTCCGTGTTGATGGCGATAATGGTGCCTGATTCCTTCATGCCTTCGATGTGCTGGATGGCGCCCGATATTCCGACGGCGATGTACAATTTCGGTCGCACGCTGACGCCGGTCTGGCCAACCTGGCGACTGCGCGGCTGCCAACCCTTGTCCGCGACAGGGCGCGAGCAGGCCACTTGCCCACCGAGGGCGTTTGCGAGTTCCTCGAGTTTGACGAAGCCTTCCGGCCCGCCAATCCCCATGCCACCCGCGACTAGAATCTGTTCCTTCGTGATGTCAAAGACGGTGTCCACGACGTGCTCGATGAGTTTGGCGTGGTAGGCTCGGTCCGACAGCCAGGAAACGTCGATGGCTTCGATTGCGAGTTTGCGCTTCGGGTCCGTGGCAAGCGGCTTGAAGATGCCAGGGCGCGCGGTTGCCATTTGGGGGCGATGACGGTCGCAGCGGATTGTGGCCAGCATTTTGCCGCCGAAGGCCGGACGCCGTGCAAGCAATTCGCCGTTCACGGCATCGACATCGAGTTCCGTGCAGTCGGCCGTCATGCCTGCGTCAATCGTGGCGGCAACGCGGCTCGAGATGTCGCGTCCGGTGTGCGTCGCGCCGATAAGGACGATGTTGGGTTTGCGTTCCTCAATGAGTTTGTTGAGGACGTCCGTGCTTGGGCGGGCAAGCGGCGTCTTGAGGATGGGATGGTCGCAGACGAGGACCTTATCGGCACCTGCGGCGATGAGTTGTTTCGGCATGTCGCCCACGGCGCTGCCCAGGATGACTGCGGTGATTTCCTGCTTGAGTTTGTTCGCCATCGGTTTTGCGGCGCCAAGAAGTTCAATCGTGATGTCGCGCAGTTTTCCATCGCGGTGCTCAGCGATGACCCAGACGCCTTTCCAGTCGGCGAAGTTCTTGCAGGGTTCGCAGGCGCGGAAGGTGACGGAATCGTACCGGCTGCCGCGCGTCGTCCGGCGGGCCGTGGTGGTGGGGTTGATGTCGGCCATTACGCCACCGCGCCTTTTGCAAACAATTCATCGACGGCGGCCTTGGCGTCGGGAAACTTCCTGACGTGGCGGTCGAAGCCGGCTGAGATGTCCACCTTGCCGACAATCGTCGGGGAACCCTTGAGGCCCACCCAAGATGGGTCCTTGATGTCCGCGAGGTCCGCAAGACTCCAGACCACGAGTTGCGCAGCGGCCCCCCGCAGTTTCCCTGCCAGCGTCGCGATGCGCGGGCGATTGATTTTGAGTTCGCACGTGACGGCTGCCGGGAGTGGCATGCGTAAGACTTCGTGGCCGCCGCCAATGGACCGCGTCGCCGTAAGGAGCTCGGTTGCCGGGTCAAACGTGAGGGAATGAATGTAGGTGGCCTGCTCGACGCCGAGTTGCCCTGCGACGCCGGGGCCCACTTGGCCCGTTGAGGCGTCGGTGGTCTCCTCGCCGAAGAGGATGATGTCCACGTCGCCCCAGAGATGGCTGATTTTCTTGATGCCCGCCGCAAGCGTCATCGAAGTCGGCCACGTATCGGCGCCCGCAAAGGCGCGGTCCGTAATCAGCACACCACGATCGGCGCCGCGGGCAACACATTCGCGCAGCATCACGTCGAAGAACGGCGGGCCCATGGTCACGACGGAGACCTGGGCGCCGAACTGGTCCTTGAATTGCAGCGCCAACTCGAACGCGTTCTCATCAGGCGGATTGATGATGTTCTTGACCTTGCTGCGGTCAAGCGTCTTCTTCACCGGATCAATCGTCAGGTCGGTGGCATCTGGCGTCATCTTCATGCAGACAGCGACATGAAGGGGGCGACCGAGGCTGCGGACCGGAACCGTAGGCATGACAACACCGATTGCGACGGACCCCTCGTCCCCTAAGGAATACGAGCGGCCCTGGGGGCGGCGACTTGGGACGGTGTTAAAGGAGTTGTGTCCGAGAAAACGGGAATTCCTGGAGCGCAAGGTCAGCGCGCATAGGATTCGGCGATGGGCCGGCGGTCGGTAAGGACGAGGCGTGGCATGGCGGTTGTCGGGGCCGTGCGAATAGGTTCTATCGATTGTCGGAAATGTTCCAGCCTGGGTCTGAGGATACCCTGACTAAATCCGCGACCGATTGTGACGCGTTTGCGGGGAAGCCTGACGGGACTAGCATCTATCGGGCAGGAATCCAGCTCCCATGCACCGGCGGCGGCTGCTATTTATTTGGAGATCGGTCCACGGGCATGGCCGGCACCGACGGACGCCCAAGACTTGCAGCCTCCGTGGCCCTGCTCTTCATTGCAACCAACTTGGTCCCCGCGGCGACCGCGGAACCACCTCCGAATCTGACCGGCATTTGGGCTTTTGGCAGCAACATTGTCAAAGTCACTGATTCTGGAGGTTCGATATCGACAACAATCCTGAAGCAGGTGGAGTACTGTTCGGGGCGGAGCCAATACATTACGGGTAGTTTGTCCGATAACAAGCTCACGGGAACTCTTTCCGGCTGCTCCGACCCGGAGCACGTGCTTGTGAAGGATTGCGGGCTTGACCAAATGTGGGATACTCCCTTCGAAGTCACTGTTACGCGCGATGGCATGATTGGGACATCTGACGGTGAGCACTGGATCTATAACTACACCGACGAGGGCAAGGTCGACAAGGGGACATGTAGGATGGAGTACAAGACGAAGGAATCCATGTCCGCGACAAGACTGGACTGCCGCCCCTTGACCTTGGAGGAACTAGCCAGAGAATTGCCCGGCTATGCCGATGAGCTGGCCTTGGCAAACCAATTCGAGGGCGGCAAAACCGTCCACTGGACATTTGAGCAAGACCACAACGGTTTCCATGGCCGCGTGGACGGCTTTGTTGCCAACATGGCTGTCTGGGGGTTCGCAGGTGAAGTCACATCTGCCTACAGGCCTCCACTGTACCAAGCCCATTTTAGGGACTTGGCCGAGTGCGCTGACAAAATCATCGGACTTTCCAAAAGGACCGACCTGGGCAATGCCCAGAGCGAAATCGCGGCCGCTGCGAACGCACAGTACACGGAGGCGACCAAGCACAAGCTTGCGGGGAAAGACGTGACCGTCGCAGGCGCCAAGGTCCGTAACCCGTTTGTCTGCAAGAAGGCGGACCTACTGGCTTGCCCGCACGTCGACCAACGGGCCGTCGATATCCCGTTTTCGGGGAATGGGGCCTTCGACCTGGACTTCACTGCCGCCATGTATGGGTTCGTCCGGCCCTACATGCCAAACGACCCCCCGCACTGGGAAGAACGGTCGAATTTCACGCAAGGGACCGTCCCGGCACCGGCGAAAAACGCCTGGTACGGGCGCGAAATCTGGGTGCTCGTGAATTCGCCAGTTGCCGTATTAGTGACGGACGACTCCGGGCGCAAGATTGGCTTTGACACGGCCACGCAAATGGGCGTCGACAGTTTCGGGCCACTCTTTGCGTCCGATTCCGGCCCCGGGTCCCATCCACAGGTCATCCGCCTTGCGCCAGGCCCTCGCACCATGCTCAACATTACTGGCGTGGGAACCGGCGAAGGCCCCTACACTATCGAAGTCTACTCCATCGGAACCGATGGCTCCGCGGGACTTGAATCGACGATGACCGGCACCGCGGTCGCTGGCCTTGCGATTGAGCCCGTTGTCCTTGTTGCTCAGGGGCAAGCACCTCCACGACCCGAACAGGGGCAAGCGATCCCCGGGACGTCGGGCAGCACGCTCGTTATCCGAACCGGCGTTGCATCGCAGCCGACCGCATCGGTGACAGTTGATGGCGTCCAAGCGACAACATACGCTTACGATAACTCCACTGGCAACCTGGGCTTCGTGGTGCAGGGATCAGGCACGGCGTCAATCAAAGTCCCGGCATCTGTTGCTGGCGGGCCGTTCGAAGTATGGATTGATGGGGCACTCGTGCCATCAGATTCCCGCTCCGATGCCAGCGGAACGATTGTCTCGTTCCTGGTGCCGCCAGGCGCAACCGCCGTAATCGTGGATGGCACACCATCCGACGGCTCTGGGCCGGCGGAAGCAAGCGCGGGTGGATTCGCCTTGTGGTGGGTTCTGGCGTTAGGGCTAGTCGCTCTTTTCGCGCTTCTAGTGTATTGGCGCCGTAGGGCCAAGCCACTCCCTCACGCCCCATCGCATGAAACCGTCCCCTAAACCCGCGCTTGACGCGGAATGTGATTCGGTCTGACGCGCACGCGCCAAGCCGCACCCGACACTAGCCTGCCGCATCGGCCGGTCTTCGACCAATGCCGCGGAATCCCCTGCGCAGTGGCTTGCGTCGCCTTCAATTGTGCTAATTCCAGTCTTGGCGGTGCCTCGTGACGTTGCATTCCTGGTTACTTCGAGACCACAAGACAGGATAATCTGCACAATAATACGGACCGATCGAAAAGCCGTGGTCGATGTGTAATAACCAGTGGGCCCAGTTCCTTCGACGCCCGGCTACGCCTTCTCTATCCATCCCAACTGCAACGCGTTCCGTAACGTAACGGAGTCGCGCACCTGTGCATCGCTGAAGTCGGCGTCGTCGCCGGCTTGATACTTCGTGTTCGTGGCCCAGTCGGTGAAGCGCTTGCGTACAATCCAGCGGGCCTTGGTGACCGCGACGGCGTTGCGTTTGTGCAAGTGTCTTGTCTCGGTGAAGCTGCCCTGGAACATCGTAATCTTGCCCCCGTCGAGAACGGCGGTCTTGTCCGTGACGGAATCGAGCAGGAAGCGGTCGTGGCTCACGACGAGCAGGGTGCCGTGGTAGGCGTTCAAGGCGTGGATGACGACGTCGCGGGCCCACAAGTCCAGGTGATTCGTCGGTTCGTCGAGGATTAGGAGGTTTGACGGTTTGAGGATGCACTTCAGGAGCATCATGCGCTGCCGTTCGCCACCGGAGAGGGTTCCGACGGTCCTTGTGAGGTCGGAGTCCGGGTTGAAGCGGAACCGGCCGATGAGGGCCTTGATGTCTGGCTCGTCGAGGCCGGGCCGCGCGTTCAGGACTTCTTCCTTGAGCGTGCGCCGGACGTCGAGGTCGTCGTGCTCTTGGCTGAAGAACATCGCCCTCGCGCCCGGTGCCACGCGCAACTCGCCGGCGTCCTTCTGCATGCGGCCCGCGAGAATCTTGAGCAACGTGGACTTGCCTTGCCCGTTGCCTCCAACAAGGCCGACGCGTTCCTTCTTCGTGACCTCCAAGTCAACGCCCTTCAGCACCTTGTCATCACCGTAAGACTTCTCGATGCCGGTAAGGCGCAGCACTTCCAGGCCGGATTTCTCGACGGCGTCGAACTGCAAACCGAACCCGAGCTTTTCCAGGACCGGGTCCGGCGTGCGGTCGAGAGCTTCTTGGTACTTGGCAAGCGCCTTCATGCGACTCGCGTATTGCCCGTCGAAGCGCTTCTGCTGGCGGAACTGCAGGATGACTTCCTTCGCCTGCTGCATGCGCTCCTGCGCCTTCTCGTGCTCCCGCTTGACGCGCTCCAGGTCCTCGTCGCGGGCGCGCACGTAGTCTTCGTAGTTTCCGACGTACGTTCGTATGCGGCCTTGGCTTACTTCGAAGACGCGGTTGGCAACGTTGTCCAGGAAAGCGCGGTCGTGTGCGACGACGAGTACCGTGCCGTTGAACGCGTCAAGCCACTCTTCCAGCCACTCGATTGAATCGACATCAAGGTGGTTCGTCGGCTCGTCGAGGACGACCATGTCGCCCGGGCGCACCGCGCCGAGGCAGCGTGCCAGGAAGAGGCGCGTCTTCTCCCCGCCGGAAAGACTCTCGGCCTTCTGCTCAAGGTCACCGGGGGTAAATCCCATCTGCGCCACGATGGGCGTGTTCCACGAGTCGTTCACGGGACGCGTGGCGGCGCGAATCTCTTGCTGCACCGTCGCGTAGCGTTCGAGGACCGCTTCGTAGCCGTGGTTCTCGTAGAGCGCCGGGTCTGAGATGCGCGCTTCGAGTTCCTCGTACTCAGCCTGCAAGTGGGCCGGGGCCGCGGCCGGGGCGGCAAGGAGGTCCTTGACCGTGGCGCCCGGGGGGATGTCCGGGTGCTGGTCGAACCAGTGCACCGTGGTTCCAGGCTGGATTTTCAGGCTGCCATGGTCAGGGCGCTCGCGACCAGCAAGGATGCGAAGAAGAGTGGACTTTCCCGCGCCGTTGGGCCCGACGATTGCGACCTTCTGGCCGGCGTCCACGTAGAAGGTGGCGTCATCGAAGAGATGCTTCGGGCCGTACGACTTGCCCAGCCCATCGGCTTGGATGAGTGGGGTTGCCATGGCTGCGGCGACGGGGTCGTGCTGTTGAGGGTTTCGGAAGGCGCTCATGCGCCGATTCCACAGATTTGGCGGGGATGCCACAGATTCGCAGGGGGCCAAACGGTCAACGGATGGAACCGATGTAACCGGTACGACGGCCGAACCACTGACCCACGGGTCGCGCGCCAGGCGAGCCTTCTAGCCAGCCCCGCCGAATGGTTTCGGTCATCCTACCGCGAGGGAGAAGCGTGGAGGCTGACTCGCCGGCCTGTCCCGGCCATGGCCGGCCACGGACGGCTGCGGACGGCCTCGGCCGGCCACGGCCGGATTCCGCTGTCCAGGCCACCCGTCGGGCATCGAGGAAACATTATGGCAAACCGAATCGATTACGCCTGCGTCGAAGTCCCGCGCATCCTGCATGCTCGCCTCGTGGCGGCAAAGGAGCATCATCGCCAATCGATGCACGAATTGGTGGAGGCGATGCTTGACTATTGGGAAGAGAACGGCGGATGGGATTTCGGGGCGAGGCCGCCGCTGGCGTGACGGGTCACTCTTGATGCATGGTTCGCTTTGTTCGCCCTGCGCCCGGCGGCCCTTGCCATCGCTGCGCTCGGCTTGCCATGCCCTCGCCTCGCCATGCCGTCTCGCCTTCGGCTCGTCGGCTGCCGTGCTCGCCCCGACCGGGCGCCCCCAACGCAACTCTTGCCATTCCTTCAGCACGGCGGCGCCGCCGTCGGAGGCCGCTGACGAATGGGTGATAGGTCCTTGCTTCGCCCGACCTCTCAATCTGTGGCATCCGTTCAATCTGTGGCATCCGGGCCATCTGTGGAATCGGGCGCCCTCAGGCGCCCCCTTTAAACGAACTTCCACCGTCCCCACCGCGTGGCACGACCGACTTGGCTGGACAAGGCCCCTGATGTTGCGGCCGTGCTGGTGCATCTCGAGGCCACGGCCAAAACTGCGCAGGCGCCGCTCGTTTTCCAGCCGGTCGCCGTGCCGGCGGGGACGGACCTCACCGTTCTCCACCAAGCCGCCTTGCTTCGGGTTCGGCAGCAACTTGCTATTTCGCACGCGGAATCTGACCGCATCCTAGCGCAAGAGGTTCGGGCAATCGACGATCTTGTCCGCACCGCAAACCTGCTTGTTGAACGTCTGCGCGAGTGGTACGCTCTGCACGCGCCGGAAGCGGCCCGCATGGTTCCCGACGCCGAGGAACTGACGCGCCTGGTCGCCGAACATGGTGAACGCGGCCTTGTCATGACCGCTCTCAATCAGGCCAAGACGGCAACCACGTCGCTTGGGACGGATCTCGACCACCGAGACATGGCTGTGCTGCAGGGTTTCGCAGCCGCCCTGCAAGGGGTCCACGAATCGTGGCGCGCCCTGGAGAAGCGTGTCTCGGAACTCATGGACGAGGTGGCCCCAAACGTCGCCTCCGTCGTCGGCCCCGTGATCGGCGCTCGCCTCATCGCGCTCTCCGGCGGCCTCAACCGCCTCGCCACCTGGCCCGCAGGCACCGTTCAGCTTCTCGGGGCTGAGACCGCGCTCTTTCGTCACCTCAAGGAGGGCACCAAGCCGCCGAAGCACGGCATCCTGTTCCAGCACCCGCTCGTACACTCCGCTTTGCCGTGGAACCGCGGCGTCATCGCGCGCGCCCTGGCCCTTGCCACCGCAACCGGCGCCAAGGCGGACGCATTCACCAAGAACGACCTCAAGGCGTTTCTCAAGGCGCAGCTAGACAAGGATCTAGCCCGCATCGCGACGCGCAAGCCATCCAACAAGGTGCGCTCGTTTACGCCCGGCCGCAAGCCGTACGGCCGCGGCCCGCCCCGCGACGGCCCGCGCGCGGGCGGCG
>CAZVJB010000001.1:0-218354 GCA_964627625.1 uncultured Halobacteriales archaeon | reverse complement strand
CGGCCTCGTTCTTGACTGGAACCGCTACGGCCCGGGTGGTTACGGCGGCGACCTCTTGGCGACGGACGCGCCGGTGCGGTAAACCAACAACCAAGCAATCATCGGACAATTGTTCGGCTCGAGGTTGAGCCAAAACCTGCGTCGACGGCCCGGTACCAGGCGTCGATGCCCGCGCCAACGGGGGCGAATGGCACGCCCTGACCCTGCGGGAGTGGGGCGCCTGGGCCGGCAGCTTCCACATCCCCGCAGGCCACCAGGTGCAGTTCCGCTCGCACCGCACGGATGGCGCTTTCGGGTTCAACGCTCAGGGGTTCACGTGGCCTGACAATACGCCTTCGTACCCCGGATACGGAAATTGCGGCAGCGCGTTCGATGCGGCGTTCCACAACGTCAAGGGCAACGCCGATTACCAGCAGGTGAACGTCTACGCGACGTGCAACCTGGAAGGCGTCGACGTGCGCATCTACGACGGACCTTGGACTCCCATGCGGCGCCAAGCCTGGGGCGATTGGGCCTCAACGCTACACCTCAACAGTGACGACCGCGTGCAATTCAGGGCGCACGGCGGGGGCGGGCAAGAGGCAAGCCAACCGATTGCGTGGCCGCCGGCGTGAGAGGCGGGAGTGTAACTCTTTGCGACTGAAACTGCGTTCCCAGTTCCACGCCTAGGCCGGTACGCGTTTTTGGAGCGTGTTCGCCCATATTGAGCATAGAAGTAGCGGGGAGTCGATTGGTACGGGTCTCCCCTCGAAATGGAGCCCAGAAAGCAAGGTTGCCAGCAACCCATTTTCCACCTTTTCCCATTAGGCGATTTTGTAGTGGGTCGAATCGCCGTCGCCTACAATTCGCCTACAGCACGGAAGTGACCGGGTCTACTTTGGGGCATGTTGGCCAACGCAGCCCGCAAGGACGGACGCCACCAGCATGATTGCAAGCAGGAGCCGGCGTCTCAGGACAACTCCAAGTTCAGCGTGAAGTCCGTCGGCGGGTTTTGGCAGTTTTCTACCTGGGCTTCCCACGTTCCTTGTTTGTCGCCGCGCAGTTCGAAGGAAAAGGTCTCGGGTACGTCAAGCGACGCTGCGTCATACTTGCTTCCCGCGGGGTCGAAGAGGAACAGGTCCAGGTCCGACGTCTCCGGGGTGGGGCCGGTCGTCTCCCAGGACAAGGTCCCGTTAACGAAGCGCGTCCCTGAGGGCACCTCAAACTCGAATTCTTCCACCGACTCATCGCGGACGACATCCCAGACGGGGTCGGTGTTCAGCCCGGCGCAGTAGGGCACGTTGAGGCGGCCCGTGAACTCGTACTCGACCGGCTCGTCGAGGCCCGTCGGCACCACGGGCGGTGCAGGGGGGCTGGCCAAGGGCTGCATGTCGCGCAGGAGCGGCCCGGTTCGCTGGATGACGACCGTCGCCTCGCCTTCCACGTGGCTTTTGTCGGCGGTGGCGCATGCATCGCATCCGTCGGGATACACAACGTAGACGCTGCCTTGGTGCTCCACCATGTCCATGTAGTCGCGCAGGTTGCGGCAGGGATTATCTCCGCCGCGCGTCCACACGCAGCCTCGCTGAACGGGGTCGTCGTCGGGCGTGACCTGTGCGGTGACGAAAATCGGGTTGTCGGCGGTGGCGTCGAGGATCGTTGAGACGTAGAGGTGCCAGACGGCGTCGTCTCCAGCGAACGAGGGGTCGCTGGTTGCTGCGCCGCCCTCCCGCCAGCTCTCGCGAGACGAGGCCGTGGCGACCGAGGCGATCGCGATGCGCCCGTCGGCGCCCGCCACGACGTTGTTGAAAACGATGCTCGTGATGGATGGGTGACTGGCCTGAACGGGCTCCGACCAGCTGTCGCCCCCGTCCGGCGAATGGCTGAGCCACATCCCGTCTTCAGCGCCGGCCCAGACGATGTACGGCGTTCCCGCGTCATCGACGTCAAGGGATGATAGAAGCAGCCAACCCGTCCCTGCCCCGTGCCCGTTGAGATCCGCGACTCGCTCCCAGGTGGCGCCACCGTCAGTGCTTCGCGCGATCGCGACCCCCTCGCACGTGTGATCTGAAATGAACGCAGTCCCGTCAGGAGCGACGGTGACGCGGGAGCCGCCAGGGCAAGCGTCTGGCGGCCAAACTAGATTGTCGCGCGTGAACGTGCGTCCCCCGTCGGAACTCACCGCCACCCGCACCCCAACGCCTACTTGCGAATAAGCGAAATACAACAGGTTCGGGTAACCTTGCGTCTCCACGCCGGAAGGAGGCGGTCCTGTGACGAAAGACTCGCCGTCGACCAATGGAATGCCAACGGACGGATTGAACTCCCACTTCCGTCCCTGGTCGTCCGTCCACGCAAGCCAACTGGTGGCAGGCAGGACGCCAGGCCCGAAGGGCAATGCGTTGCCGCCGCATACGGGCTCTACGCCGTCGTATTGGCATGCGAGGGTGAGCCGAGCGTTGAACAATCGACCGGTCGTGTTGTCGACCCAGAGAAAGGGATCGACGTCCGTCGGTGGTCTCGCAAATCCGTCTTCCAGAACCTGCCAGGAGGCTCCGCCGTCGCGGCTGCGAAGCACGGAGGAGCGTTCGCCGACCGTGAAGATGGTGCCGTCATTGGCGACGCCGAGCGTGGGCTCCGAGCGCCGGTGGCCGGTCGGGTGGATACTGAATTCCCAATTATCGAAACCCTCGGGGACATTGAGGACGCCGGACGAGTCGTGCGCCATGAGGGGTAGCGACCTGGCGGCGCCGTCAGGTGAATTGTTCGAGCCGCCGAAGCATCCAGCTAGCGCTGGGACCAGCAGAAATGCGACCGCCACCACCTCGCGCACCTGTCCGACGGGGCTTGGCTAGCCATGAACCTTTGCTAGAGGCGGCTCGTGTGAAGCGGGGAGCAGGTTTGAACGGCTCTCCTCTCGAAATCGGCGAGAGAGCGAAAAATAGCGGGGAGTCGCTGAAATCCAGGATATGCACAATTTGGGGGCGATTCCGGACAGGCCGGAACGACTCGCTCAAATCGTGCGCACTCGTTGAAATCGGCGGCTTCCCTCTGTATAGCGGGGGATATCTGAAATCCAGGATCGCCCCGAAATGGGGGCGAACCGGATTTGGCCGGTTCAACTCGTCCAAATCGTGCGGACTCGTTGAAATCGGCGGTTTCCCTCTGTATAGCGGGGAGTATCCAATTTACACAAGCGTCCCGAATTGGAGGCGAAAATTGGATTCGACCCGGCGTACAGGGTTGAGCGGGTCAAGTGCGAAATTGTCCCCGAAGTGACCAGCGCCCTTCCCTTCTCCCCTTTTCCCTTGCTTTTTGACGACCGGAGCACGGAAGCGCTCCTGTCCAGTTCCCGAGTTGAAGCCCCACATGGCCACCTCGACTCAGCTGCACGCCCTTCCCAGGAATCCGTCCCGCCCGGCACCTCACAGGCAGCCATCGCCAGCCCCATTCGTGACGGCGCAGTACGCGTTGACGAGGCCGTGCCCGTAGAGGGGGTTGGGGTCGGGCAATGCGTCCTCTGAACCAATGGTCGGGTCGGCAGTGTCCTTGATGCGTTGCAGGATTTCGGCGTTCGTGAGGCCTTGCTCGACAAGAAGAGCAGCGACGCCTGCGACGAAGGGGGCCGCCATCGAGGTTCCGCCCAGGCCAGCGTACCACGCCCCGTCCACTTCTTGCGAGCAGGGGCCGTCGCCGTGCGGCGCCGTCGACAGGATCCTCGTGGCACAGCCCCGCAGGTCACGTTCGACCTCGCCGCCTGGGGCAACCACGAAATCCGGGTCGACCGGCGTGTTGCTGTATGTGGCCCGCTCGCCGTCCGGCCCCACGGAGCCCACGCAGATCACGTAGGCGTGCGCCGCAATGTCACTGCAAAGCGGATAGGCGTAGAGGTTTCCGGCCGCTCCTACCATGACAACGCCCTTCGACCAGGCGTACTCGAGAGCGGCCTTGACCTGGGGAGCAAGGTGTCCCATCGTGTCCCCGCCCACGAAATGGGCGGCCAGGGAGAAGCTGATCACGTCGGCGCCATTGTCGGTGGCCAGCCGGATGGCCTTGGAGATGTCGTCGCGACCTTTCTCCATCACAACCCCAGAGGCGACCAAGGGGTCATTCGCGAGCGTAGTATCCAGCACACGGATCGGCATGATCCGGGCGTCAGGGGCGACGCCGGCAATCCCGATGCCATTGTTGGTGGAGGCGGCCGCGATGCCGGCCACGTGGCTTCCGTGTCCATCCGTGTCCTGCAGGGAGTCGCCGACGATGGCAGCGCCCTCGACGAGGACGAGCTTGTCCTTAAGGTCGGGATGGTCAAGGTCGATGCCGCTGTCGATGATGGCGATGGTGACGTTCTTGCCCGTGGCGTAGGCCCAGGCCTCCGGCACGCGAGCCATGGGTAGGCCCCATTGCCGGTCAAGCAGGGGATCGGCCAAGTCGGGGGCGCCGGCAGGCGGCGGCACGTGGAACGTGACATCGAGGACGAAGTGGCCGTTGACCATGCGGAACGCATGGACGCGCACCATGTAGTCCCCTGGTTCGAGCGTCTCCTCGATGGCAACCGGGGGCGCATTGACGCCAGTCGCGACAAAGGTGACTTGCTCGCTGCCGGCTAGGAGTTCCACGGCGATGCCATGCGCAGGGTCGCTGCGCGTCGCGTTGATGTTGACGCTGGCCGAGCGCTGCAGCGTGAATGGATAGTCGAAACATGGGCGCGTGTCCGAGCATTCCGCAGCCGTGCTGCCGGAGGCGGCGCCCACACCAAGGAGCACGTCGCGTTCATGCGCGACCTCTCGACAGAGATGTGCATCAAGTTCGCCAAGAGCATGATGACCTCTGGGGAAGGCAACTTGTCGAAGCATTTCCAGACGTTGCAGCAGGAGAACGGCTCGGACAACGAGTTCAACACTGTGATTCTGGCGGCGACTGCCGAGGCGAAGCGGGCTGTGAAGGCAACCACCTAGGCTGCCCCGAGGCCGCAACTCACGCAGGCCTGCCGGCAACTGGTTCGATGCCGGCAGACCTGACCCTCTCCTCCGACCCTGTGACTCGCGCCATTGGGCGGCTCATCATTTTCAAGCCGTTCTACGGCTACCTCTTGTCACAGTTCCGTCGGGAGCGGACGAAGCAGCTGCCCGCCCCGATGGCGGTGGGTATCGACTCGAAGGGGGACCTGGTCCTCTACATCAACGAAGAACGAATGGTCTGCCCCGCCGATGGCTCACGGGTGCTGGACCCCTCCAAGCCGATGCGCCCCTGGACCGACATCGAGGTGGCTGCTGTGCTGGAACACGAGTGCCTCCACGTCGTGCACGACCACATCTCCCGCCGCGAGTGGCGTGACCCCAAGCTGTTCAACATCGCAACAGACATCGCCATCAACACGATGATCTCCGGCCTGCCCAAGACGGGGATTTGGCCGAAGGACTACGGACTCGAGGACGCAAGGTCAGCCGAAGCCTACTATGACGCCCTGAAACAGCAGGCACCGGACAAGTGCCCGGTGTGCAAGGGGGGCGGCAAGGGCAAGAAGACGCCGAAGCAGGGCGCTGGCGGGGAGGGTCAAGCCCCTGGGGAGCCGGGGGACGACACGCCGTCGAACGCATGTCCATCCTGTGGCACCGGGGGCATCGACGACCACGGCTCCTGGGACCAAGGCCAGGCGATTCCGAAGGGGATGCGCCGGGAGATTGTCCGGCAGGCAGTCGGCAAGGCGAACCGCCGTTACCAGCAGAGCCCGGGCCAAGGCAAGCTGCCGGCGGGCGTGGAGCGGATGATTGCCGAGATCCTGAAGGCTCCCTACGACTGGAAGCCGCTCTTGCGTCGTTTCTGCCACGGCGCAGTCAAGCTGGGGCGCCGATCGACCCGCTACCGTCCCCACCGCCGGTACGGGGAGTTCTTCCCCGGCAAGCGCCCGAAGCGCGCCGGCAAGGTCGCCGTCCTCATCGACACGAGCGGATCCATTTCGCCCGCGGACCTGGCGCAGTTCTTCGCGGAGCTGAAGGCCATCGCGGCAAGCGTCCAGTTGGTTGCTGTGGAATGCGACGCGGCCATCCAGGACGTCTACGAGTTCAAGCGCAACTCTCCAATCCCGAAGTTCAAGGGTGGCGGCGGCACGGTCTTCACCCAAGTATTCGAGGCCGTGGCTGGCCGGCTCAAGGAGAAAATCCACCCCAAACAGGGTAACTTAGCGGACTGCGAGGCACTCATCATCCTCACCGACGGCGCGGCGGGCGTGCCTGAGAAAAACATCACAGGCCGCCCGATCCTGTGGGCCCTCACCCCGGGCGGACGGAAACCCGTCAACTATGGCGAGGAGATCTACATCGGCGAGTGGGCCGAGTACCCGAAGGCAGCCAAGGCCGCCTGAGGTGTGGCCATGGCTTGCCCCTGCCGATGCACGCCGACGGAGAAACTCCTCGGCAGCTGCGTTCTCGATGTGGCGTCCCGATGCGGTTTGGATTCAGTGCTGGACGAGACCCGCAAGAAGGACATGCTGCGCCTCGGTCTGGACGAGGCGGAGGCAACCGCGGAAGCCACCTACTTGAGAATCGACGGCCGCCGAGTGTGGCTCATCCAGGACAAGGCGGACATTCTCCGACTCGTCAGGAACCCGAAATTCCATGTCGAGGGGACCTCATGACGCCGCACGTTCGCCAGGCCCTGGGAGCAAAGGCCGCCGACTTCGTGTACGATGGCTTCGCCGAGGATGTTGACGTGGACGTCTTGGAGGTCGAGGCGCATCTTCCGAAACTGATTCGCGACTTCGGCTTCGCGTTCCGCAAGCACCGGGACGAGGACCTGCACGACCTTCTGTACCATGTCGGGCACGCCGTCCTGCGCACGATTCTCGATGATACGGACGCGTGGGCGGATGCCAGTGTCAGCGTGCACCGGGAGGTTTTGAGCGACGACCTCTACTTGATTATCCACTGGGTCGCCCCGACGGAATCGGGCCTGTCGTTCGGCCTGTTGCAAGAATTCGTCGAGATTGAGGAGTGGACCCGACCGAACCTGGACGCCTTCATCCACAAGTCGGCGGACCGCGTCAGAGCCAACGCGAGACTGGCGTCGCGCGCAGCTGGTGCCCTGGGCCTGACCGTACCTCATGCCATCGAGACCGCGGCCCGTTGGTAAGTTGTTCGATCATTGCCGAAAAACGACCTCCGCTCCGATACAGCACTCCCCTCGCCTCCACTAAGGACCTTGTGGCTAAAAACGGGCCATAGCGCCGGCTTTGCCGCTAAACCCTCCTCTGCCCCTCACCTTTGACGTTTGCTTACCTCTGCCCTAAACTCCTTGATTTCCTGCGCATCCCCGGATTCCCAAAGTGACAGTTCTGGCATGAACCGGGTATGAAATACATGGCTCACCGCCCGCAAATTTGAGATTTCTAGTGCGCATCCCATAGGGAAAGCTGCCATTTCATATGCGTAGGAAGTCTAATGAATGAATCCATCCTTGGATGTTCCGTGAATAGCAAGGTCCGCCTCGTGCTCCGCGACGGCCGCATCATCGAAGGCGATGATGCCCGAGCGGTGGCAGACCTAGCGCGCCTCTTGGAGGAAAACGGGGTTTCCTCTGAGCCGAAGCACCAGGCAGAAGCGGTTGCCGAAAACCGGAAGTCTCCTGCCTCGGAAGTCCACCTGAAGGGCCCGCGTGATGCCGCCCTGTCTCTGACGCTGCTGGACACAGGCTCATTCAAACGACAAGCGAAGGACCGGCTCCGAGTTTATCTGGATGCCAACAGGCGTTTCCGCGTTATTGACGCAATGGAAGCATGGTTGGCAGACTCGATTCCCACAGAACTGCCAACGGGAGACCAGAATCCAATTTATCCCAAATCCCTTCGGATAGTCAAGGGGGAAATCGAGGAATACCGGCGGAAACATGGACTGGGAAAAACGCAGTTCCGTATTGGCCGCCTAATGGCCTACCACCTACATGCTCCAGGTGAGCAGCCTAACACCTTCGATTTTGATGCTGCCTTGGGGCCGAAGCCACCGACGGCCGAGGAGGTTGCTCAGTTCATAGATGGGCTACCCGGCGACAAGGCCCACACAATGGCTACTATCACGGAGAAATTTGCCCGGCGTCCGCTCAACTCGAAGGTACCTGGAACGATGAAACAGAACCCAGTTTACGCGCTCTGGCAAAACTGTGCCCGCACGGCGCGAACTCTGTTAAGCGAACAGAAGGGACTTTTGTTTGAGCCAGTTGGAAAAGGACCTCGGATCGGATTCCGATTGGCTTCCAAGAGTGATTCTCATGGCGGCTCTGGCCGCTCCCAGAAGCGAACGTCGGAGGGGATGGGCTCCTCCAAGAGCAAGGAGGATGCTGATGCTTAGGAGAGCATAAGGAGGGCCCCACGCCGAGTGCGTGGGTGACCTGAGGAGGGAAGTCTCGCGGCGCTTTGAACGGGGCCGATGAGTTCCCTCCTCAGGCATCTCCGTGAGGAGACACATACATTCACTTCCAAATGGGGGGTTCTGATAGACGGTAGTCAACCGAGTTCCTACCTCGGCAGCATGGGTCCGAGCCCCATACCCCCCATCCGGTTGCTCACGTACGCTGGAATCTTGTAGGGCCATACGGCTCTTAATCCCGACGGTCGCCGCTCGTTTTCCGACGAAGCACCAGGGCGTCGCCTTCGATTGTCGGTTCCAGGTCATCCCCGTTGGCCCACCCAAGATTCCTGATGATTTCCTCTGGAGGCGTGAGTCTCCATTTGCTATACTCTCTCCCGGATTTCTTGTCCTTGCGGGACTGCTCGCGGCGGAGTTTCAACGCTCATCGCGTAGCATAGGGCCCTACTTCAATCTGTTGGGCCCTACGTGGGGTATTGTAGGGCCCTACAACTATTATGTGGCCCTACTGGATAGGGCCCTACATGGCACAGGCAGCCTGGACACCGCAGCAGACCAAGACCGTCGCCCTCCGCATTATTGCCTCCCACAGCGTAAGCCCCACAGGGCCGAACGTCTACGGCGTCGAGTCTCAATCGAACCCCGGCCGCTCCTACGTCGTGGCCTAACGGGGTGGAACTGGGGGCGGTGTTCCGGAATTCTGCGACAAAGCCTGAAATATCCCGCTTGTCGCCATGCACTCGGATGGCTCGAAGCGTCCCCGCTCACAAGTGGCTGCCACTTCTGGCACAGGGGGCACCCATCCCGCGAACACTTCTTGTTGCCTACAACAGCCGCAAGGTGGCCCGCGACATGGGCCAGGGTGGAGCCAAGGCCTACCGGGAGCTCTGCCTGCGCGTCGAACTCGCTGCGGCCCGCATCGGGCACCCGGTATTCATCCGCCACGAGGGCAAGAGTTGCGCCGGTGACAATCCCCGACTCTGCATCACGCGGGAACCTGACGACATCCCTCGGGCGCTGGGCTGCGCCTTGGCGGTTCCAGGGGCCGCCCGGTCGCGCCACATCATCGTGCGCAAACTGCTCCCACTCATCGCTCCGTTCGAGACGACTGCGGGCCGGCTCGTGAGCCGAGAGTTCGTCATCCACGCCGATTCAGGTGCCTCAAGGTGCATTCATCCCGCCTGGAACGCGGGGATTCCAGCTGGGCTGGAGCGCGACGTCCGGGAGCTCTTTACCCTCACGGGGGACGAGCAGGCCGACCTCGCATCCCTGTGTTCCCAGTACGCCAAGGGGCTGGAAGGAGCGTGGCGCATCGAGGTTGGACAGACGACCGACCACAAGTGGTGGATCCTCAACGCCGATCGAGCGCTCATCTGCAAAGTCGAGCCAACGGTACCGATTCTCGTTCGCCTTTGATTCACCCGTCCGCGCAAGCCTCTAGTACCGACCCTAGCGCCCTCGCGCCTGTTCGGTCCAACGGACAGGTGGTCATCATGCACGAGAAATCCAGCCTCAAGTCGCAAGCCCTCCAGGGCCTCATCGGCCGCTCCGGCGAGATCCACGTGGACATCGTGGCGCGCTGGCCGGACGGTGAGGCCCAAGTCGGCAACGTCCACCTCTCGCCCCGCGAGTTCCTGCGTGTGCTTGGTTTGGCGGGCCGGCACGACGACCACGGCTACCGCATGGCCAGCCACGCAATCGTCGACGAGGTCCTGAGCCGCATCGGCCTGCTCTGCACGACCGGACTTCCCGCCAACCACGAACTCTACCTGCGACCCAAACCGACTCGAGTCCGCCTACAGGGCCCGCACGGCAGGCACCTCGGACTCTTCGAGGTCTGGCTCGCCGTTCATCGAGGCGGTGTCTGCCTCCATTTCGGCAGCACCTCCGAGCACTTCCCGATGGAAGGTCCGGGTGCTGCAGGTCTCCTTCGCAGTCTCCACGACGTAGCTGCCGGCCGGGCGCCCTCAGCCGCGCTCTGGGGAAACAGTACCATCGAGCGCGGCCAGGCGACGGTGCTCTGCCATTTCCTGGATGGATTTGGCATGCGCGTGCCCGTAAGCGCCCAGTAGGTTCCCATGAATGATCCAATGCCCGTACGGCCCTGCAAAGGCCGCCGACGAGACTCACGCGGCCCGTATTCCATCCACGTCCTTGTCCCCGTGGCGGAAGATCTGGAATCGGCCTGCCTGCAATTGCCGCGTGCGCCCGTGGGAACGTTCACGCGGGAGCAACCAACCGAGGGGCACCCCATCTGCCACGTTTGCAGCCGGGTCTCTGATGGCGGGCTTGAACAGACCCTGCCCCCCAAGACACCGGTTCGGCCCAGGATGGCCCCGCCAGCTGCCGCGCCAGTCGCTCCCGCCACTCGTCCGCTTGAACTCTCCCATCGCATCATCTGGGCTTCGCATGCTTTTGCCTCAGCCTCGAGGTTGGCTATCGTCGACGAGTTGGCGCGCCGCGGTCGCATGAAGACCGAGGCTCTGCGGGAAGCGTGTGGCCAATGGGAAGGAATGTTCGACCTCTCCATGGACGCCCTCATCCGTGGCCGCATCGTTGACGCCTCCGGCAAGTACGCCACCCTGACGGACTTCGGCCGCCGCCTGTTCGAGGCGGTCGAGACGATTTGCGCGGCCGGAGACGGTGAGCCGAGCCCGGCCGCGCCAACCCAATTATACTGAGCTGGCAGCCGGACGCAGATGGCGTTTCTGGTGATTCCGATGCGACACGAACTGCAACTCGATGTGCGCCGGGTCGAGGACTGCGACTACGTCGAAGCCTCCCGTAAGCTGAGTGCCATCTGTCTTGAGATGCGCCGACGCGGACCTACCGCGGAACTGCTCTTGCGGAAGGCCTACCTGGAGATTGACGTCGGGAACTTCGCCCAGGCGGCCGGGGCAGCCGAGGATGCCCTGGTGAGGCAACCGAAACTCATCGAGGCGCAACTGGTGTGGGGTCGCGCCTTGTTCTACGCGGCCCTGGTTCGCGCCGGCATCATGGAAGGAGGTCCCGGAAACTCCCTGGGCAACCCTGGCCCCGAGATTCTGGCATCCTATCGCCACGTGAGTGAGTACCTCAACCAGGTCCCGTACGATGACGATGCGGAGACCCTGTGCAACTACCTCGACCGTCTGGTCCTGGGAAATGCGGACAGTTCCCGGATGGTCGCGATGCTGCGCCGGGACTTTTCACCCACCGCTTCCCAAGCGTGATAACCCGCCGTCCAACGTTGCCGCCGTGCACCACCGGCCGCGCGGACTTCCGCCAGGTGACGATTACGCAGTACTGTTCCAGCGCATCGCCCAGACGGGACTCGAGGCGCACCGCTACGGCCTAACGGCCAAGCGGCACCTACGCATGGCGACCCTCCAACTCGCCGCGGCCAACTACCACGAAGCTGCCAAAGCAGCCCGGCGCAGCGTGCAGGCCGGCCACCAATTGGACGAGGCGCTCCATGTCCTCGGCTTGGCGCTGTTGGGCCAAGCCATGGTCGAGGCACGCATCCTGCCGCCCGGTCCCGGCGCCCTCACAACCCCGGTCGTAGGGATCAGCGAGTTACTCGTGCAGGCACGGCAGGCGTTCGTCGCATGCAGTCGCCGGAACCCGCGCGACGTCGAATCGCACTACCTCGCCTTCTGCCTCTCCGACGCCTTTGCTCCGCCGGCCGATGCGGGCCCAGACGGTCCACCCTCGTGAGCCCGTCTGGGCCAGGTGTCACAATGATCACAATCAACGGAGTTCCACTCATCGTCTACGGCCAGGTCAACCGCCAAGCCGCCGGAATCATCGCCTGCACGGGACGCCAACAGACATTCTTCGCCCTTCATTCCAAGGACTTCTCGCTTGCCTCAGCAACAGGCGCGGCGAGTTCGACGCGGCCCTCCATCGAGGCCGTAGCGGCCATCCGGGCTGGACTGCGGGGCATCTAGGGCTTCGTCGCCAACGAGCAGGCGACTTCGCCCCGGTGCAACCATGCAAGACCCACTTGACCTAGAGACGCTTCCCACCCGCATCCCCGCCCGCCTGGACCTCCTGGCCAAGCTGGGGGAATTCTTCCGGCCATTGGCTACTGGTCACGCAAGCGTAGATGTGCAGGTCGTCGGGCCCACCGGCACAGGGAAGTCAACACTCGTGCGGACGTTCCTGCTTGGCCTTCAGATGGCGCTTGGTTGGCAGGACGGACGGCTGGATGTGACGCGAATCACCTGCAGGCCCGGAATGCGAATCAGTGGCGCAGTTGGATCCGTGTTGCGCACCTTCTGCCCCCACTATCCCACCAAGGGGTTCTCAGAGAAGACCATTCTTGCGGATCTGGCGCAATTGGTCAAGGCCCGTGGCACCCACCTCGTACTTGCCTTGGATGACCTGCACTGCATGCGCGATGCCGCAGCGCTCATGGCGACGTTGGACACCCTGCGGACAGAGCACAAGCTCGGGTTGAGCATCATCGCCGTCGG
Organism: uncultured Halobacteriales archaeon; assembly: GCA_964627625.1. GTDB lineage: Archaea > Thermoplasmatota > E2 > JACPAO01 > JAHFTW01 > JAHFTW01. The sequence goes on along the minus strand of CAZVJB010000001.1, from coordinate 205,558 downwards.
CGAGCGACCACAAACCGGACCGCACCCCTTCGCAATCCTGAATGTGCCCCCCTACACGTCCCGCGAGGCACTGGAAGTAATCTCCTTCCGGGCCCTTGAGTGCGGCGTTGGCCATGTGTTCTCCCGGGGAGCACTTGAGGCGGTCGCATCCGTGGGTTCCCAACAGGGCATGAAGCCGGCCATCCTGGGTCTGCGCGCGTGCCGAGATATGTTGCAGACGAAACCCTCCATCAACAAGCTCGACGCCGTGCACATCTTGCGCCTCATCCATTCACGGTTCAACTGGGTTCGACTCGACGCGCTTACGGACCACCACCTCATGATTCTGCGCGCCGCTGCATGCGCACCATCGACGCCCATTCGCAGCCGCCGGCTCCGCGAGGCGTACGAACTCGAGGCGCAATCCCGCCACGAGAAGCCCCTTGCGAACGTCCAGTTCCTGAAGTACGTCGACCAGATGACCCGCAGTGGTTTTCTGGACACCAAGCCGCTGCGAGGCGATGGACCCGGTGGGGCACTTGCCGTCACGCTACTCTGTCCGGCGGCGCTGGCCCTGACCGAAGTGGACAAGGCGCTCGACTCACGTGGCGCATGAACGCTTCCACGATTTTCCGAACATCCTGATCGTGATGTTCCGGAAATCACGGACTCACGATTTGCCGTAAATCACGAGTGGGCGCGTGCGCGGTACCCTCTAATATCTCGTTTGACGCCAGTGTCGTGTGGATGAACGACAGCCGGCCAAGCGGGCTCGTCGCCGTGTGAAAGGCCCGCCCTACTTCCTCCTTTTCTTGGGGCTCGGACTCGCCTTCTTGGGTCTGCGCCAAGCCAACCAGATCTTGATGGGAATCGGGGCCGGCCTGTTCGCTATTGCCTTGCTTATCGGATACGCCCGCGCCCCCTCCCATCCTCCCCGGCCGCCCAACTGACGCATCATGCCGGACCCAAGGGGCGACATGATGCGCTGCAGTTCCAACGTCTTGAAACGCTTGCAAGCCGAATTTCCACTCCGATTCGGGCTCGGAGGAATTCCCGATGCACGACTGCCCGGCCTACTTCGAGCAGGCGCCGTCCCCAAGGAGTTCCTGCACGACGTCATCCGGCGTATCGTGGACAACCACCTTGTGACGGCATCGGACATCCCGGGCATGATCGCCCGGGCAACCGATGTAACGTTTCTGGCAGAGATGGCCCGCCATCCGCACGCCGAGGTACGTGCCGGGGTGGCAGTCTGCCCCTACACGCCGCCAGAGGAAGTGGAGCGTCTCACATTGGACCGCTCGGGACAGGTAAGATCTGCCGCCTCCGCCCGCAAGCGCAGCAGTGGTGGCACCGAGCACGCCGAGGTCCACATGGCTATCCTGCGCACCAAGTCCGGCCCAGCAATCACCCAGATCCTCGCAGACCACCCCGAATACGTGGCCGACGAACGGGTCCAGCGCCGCCTGCTGGAAGTCTTCTTCCAAGAATCTCATGCCAACCCTTCAGGGCCGGTTGCCCAGCGCGTCCTGGCCCGGCAGGTATCGGAATCCAACCCGGTAATCGAGCTGCGTGGCAACAAATTCGGCGTATTCGACCTCGGCCAAGCATTGTTGGCGCCCTGGCTACAGGAACACCGGGAAGCCTCCCTCTCCAGCTTCGTGGATGCCGTTGCAGTCTTCGTCCATGAAACCCTACCATTCACTGAAGACGAATCCGTCTATCGCGAGAGCCTGCGCTTCCTGCGTCCGTGCTGGGCGCACCACGTGAATCCTAGCTTCGGCATTCCCGGGCTGCAAGGCGACCAATTCCAGTCCATGTGGAGCGACACGCCGGGGACGGTCCTCGAACGGGTCTGTGCGTTGCGCCCGGAGTTTGCCAAGGAAATCCTTGCCCACGTCCAGGACTACGCGCTTGCCAACCGCTCCCGCTACGGCGACGAAATCCCAGTGGCCATCGTGCAGGAACTTCCGTTCGATGTCCTTCTGCAGGCAGTCTGGTGACGCCACCTACATATCCCGCCCTTTCGGCCCGCCCGGCTCGGAGGCCCAACATGCCCGCGCTCATCATCGTAAAGGCCAGTGACGGCAGCAACTTGGTCGGCTACAACACATCCGATCTCGAAGACTGCGACAACTGCTTCGGCAAGACCTTTCCAGGCCACTGCTGCAATTGACGCCACCCAAGAACATCACGGAAGCCCACAAGCAACCCTGAACCGTTCCCCCCGTCCCTGCGCCCACCCTGCGAACACCCCCCAGCCCCAACCCCGCTGAACCCTGCTCGCATTTTCCACCCCTTTTCCTCCTAACCCATCCATTTCTCCTCAACCATTATCTATCGTGCCAAGCGCCAATCGACGCGGGGTAGCAAGCAAGGCGAACGGGGCTTGAGCTCCCCGCCACCTTGCCAGCGAACTGCGTCCGAGTTGGACCTCCATCAGCCAGGACGCGGACCCCACCCTTCACCTTATGATGGCCAGCAAGCGCCACTCGTCGGCGTGTTCCTAGAACCAGCCATCGTGCCAACGCCCGCAGCGGCCAGGTGGACGCCAAAGTGGACCCGCGCGGACCATGTGATGGTGGCGTGCCTTGCCCTTGTTGCAGGAAGCGCCGCGATCTCGGCGTGGCAGGCCCTGCATGGAACAGGACCCGACGCGTCGGCTTGGCCGTCCATGTGGGACATGGCGCTCACCTTCCTACTCACGGGCGGCATCCCATTCCTCTGGTTGGTCCGCACGCGCGCGCGACCTCTGGCCGGCACCTTGGATTACCTCAGGCTGCGAAATCTTCGCAAGGCCGCACCCTGGGGTGTTGCCCTCGGCTTGGCGATGGCCGTGGTGGGCATGGTGGTGTTGCGCGCCGCGCCGGGGCCGCTGCCTTCGGTTGCCGTTTTCATTCGAGCGGCGCTGTTCTTCAGCGTCATAGCACCGCTTGGCGAGGAAATTCTGTTTCGCGGAATCTTGCAGCCGCGCATCGGCATCCTGGCCCAGGGCACCGCCTTCGCCCTCATGCACGTCGCCGGAGTGACGCCACTGCAAGGCGTCCTTGTGCTGGCATTCGGGATGGCTCTCGGCCTGGCGGCAAAACGATGGGGCCTTTGGGCATCGATCATCGCCCACGCCACGTACAATCTCGTGGCCCTGCTGTAGGAGGCGCCCGTCGGCTGGTGCCGGAGCGCCTCCTTCCGGCTGATTCCCATGGGTTGCGACATCCACGCCTACATCGAGTACGGGCCGAGCTCCGTCGAACGCGAACTTGGCACCAAACAATGGGTGGGCTTCTTCGGCGCCATCCACCTCGACCGCGACTACCATCTGTTTGCGGCCCTCTCCGACACCCGCAACGATGGCGAGATTGAACCCGTCTGCGAACCTCGCGGTCTTCCTGCAACGCTTAGCAGTTGGGTGGAAGCGGAGAACACGCTTCTGGTCTCCGAGAGCGAGAAGAACGAGCCTGGATGCACCCCTAAGGACCGCGCCGAGCAGTGGGTCGAAGGCGGCAGCTCCCAATGGGTGGATGCGAAGCGCAGCCGCATCACGCACCCAGACTGGCACAGCCACAGCTGGGTCAGCGCCGAGGAGTTCGAAGAGGCGATGCGTCGCGCCAAGTGCAAGAGCCCGGTCGCACGCGCAGCACTTGCTTCGATGCGCGAGCTACCAAACGGTGTGCTCGTATTCTGGTACGACAACTGAGGTGCATCATGGGCTACCGCTACAGCACCGACCCCATCCGCCTGACCGAAGCCAGCGCGGATCTGACCTTGGCGTGCGCCCTCGTGGCGCAGGTCCCCGAGGTCAACGCCGGTTCGCTCGACGTGGACTTCACGGACTGGAAGAACGTACACCAACACATCGGCTTTCTCTTCGACATCATGGGTGCATGCCAAGATACGGTGCTGCAGACCATCCGCGTCGAAGGCGAGTCGGACGACGACATCGAGTACCCCAGCTACGACCCAGCCAACTATCCGCTCGGTTGCACGCAACTAGTTGACGCCGTTATCCAAGGCTGGGGCAGCCAACCCGCCGAGGCCACCCGGCGCCCAAAGGCGATGGGGTTCGCGCACCAAGCCACGGATCTCAAACTCGCCGACGTCGAAGCCGCCCTCAAATCGTTAGAGGTCACGTACGCCCTCGGCGAACTTCCCAAGGAGGATTACGGCCAGAGCGCGGCGAGCCTCACGGTATCTCGGCTGCGCCGCTTCGACTTCCTCAATGTGCGCCTGCGCGGAGCGACACTCGACGAGACGTACCAACTCCGTCGCGATCTCTTGGGCCGGCACGGAATCCAACTTGCAGCCAGCCTGGCCAAGCACATCTGTCTCTCCTCGGTCGACCCCTACAGCCGCTGAGGCCGCCAAGCAGGGTGCGGCGGCCTGCCGCGGTGAGCTACATGGGCCAATACCATATCATCGTGAATTGCGCGAAGAAGGAATACCTCAACCCACACGCCCTGGGCGACGGCGTCAAAGCGATGGAGTTCGGCTGCTCGTCGGACGGAACCATGTCGGGCCTTGCCATGCTGTTGGCGATTGACAACGGAAAGGGCGGTGGCGACTTTACCTACCAAGACGCCAAGGGCGACCGAACAGACCCGGAGTTGGCCGGTCGCTGGGCTGGCGACCCCATCGTCATCGCCGGCGACTACGGCGACCCCGAACCCGAACTTGGGCCGGACAAGGAAGGAAAAGCCCGCAACCTCCACGATGCTGCGCAGGCAGAATACAAGGACATCTCCCACCAGGTCGCCAAGGCGCTGAAGGATTGCGGCGCCGAGGTCCGCAAGCCCTGGGGCTCCGAAATCAAGGAGGCGCGGACCAAGAATGTCCGACTTCCAGTGTCCGGGATTCTGGACGCCTGCACCATCGAAGAGACGCCCGCCGGCTTCTCCATCGCATTGCCCAGCGACGCCAGCAAACTGGAACGCAACGCGCTCGAGCGCTACCTTGGATCCTTGGCGAACACGGCGCGCATCCTTGAAGAAGCTCAGACCCGGACGACTGCGGCGGGCTTGGATCCCGAGGGCCACGAAGCGCGCTCCCTTGCATGGTCCATGATGGCCGCAATTGCCCACCTACCGATTGGAACTCCTGCCGCCGCCGTGAAACTCCAAGTCCGCTGCCGTTCTGGAAGTACACTCGACGCCTACCTGTGAGGTGGCTTGCGCAGCCATGACGGGCGCAAGCCCCCTGGGCCGGGACGGGATGCACCCGGCCCACTTCCCCTCACGAGGCAACATGCCAATCTACCACTTCCAGGAGCGCGTCAGTCCGCGCCGGTTCCGTGACGTCGATATCGGCTTCTTCGGCAACACCAGAGACGACGCGCGGCGCTTGGCATCCTTGGTGCTCGAACTCCCTCTTGAAGACCTTCAGCCAACTCGCCGATAGGGGCTCGATGCCCTTATGTGCCGACCCGCCCGCCACATGGGCTCGTGCCGCGTAGCCTGACGGTGCTCATTGGCGCCATGCTGGCCTTCGCCGCCATCCCGGCCGTCCCGACGGTGCAAGCCATGCCCGACCCCAAGGTCAGTCTCGTCCTGACGGATGGCGCCTTTGGCGAGCCGGGCCTGCCTGACGTAGCGGCGTCGTTCACGCTGTCGCGAACAGGCTCAACCGCGTCCGCCATGAACGTCAAGATTGCCTATTCTGGATCGGCAACTCCAGGAGTCGACTACGAAGCGCTCTCCACGCTGCTCACCATCCCCGCCGGCCAGGCAAGCGCCACATTCCCTGTGACGCCCCTGCACGACACAATTGACGAGAGGTCCGAGACCATTCGGGTGAAGATCCTCCCCGACACGCCAAACTACTACCTCAACTCGGCGTGGGACAGCGGAACACCTTTGGGCGGCGGGAATGCAATCTTGGCCGTCTGGGGTTACAGTGAGGAGGTGTGGGCGGGCAGTTCGAAGTGGACATCCCCATTCGTCTACAAGATGCACCACTTCAACGGGCAGAGCTGGGACGCGCCCGTTGACATCCCTGGAAGCGACAACATACGCGCCATCCACGGCACCTCGCCGTCGAACATCTGGGTAGGTCGTGACGGCGGAGACCTCGTCCGCTACGACGGACTGACCTGGACAAGCACCGGCAACATCGGCCAATCGATTGCCAGCATTCACGCGTTCTCCACCACCGACGTCTGGGCAACCAGCACCAACGGCCAGAACAAGATCTGGCACTGGGACGGCGCATCCTGGACCGCCCACATCGTCACAGGCGGCAATGGCGGCCAATTTTTCGGACTTTGGGGCGCCAGCCCGACGGACATCTGGGCCGCCACGGCCACACGCGACCTCTATCACTGGACAGGATCGACATGGAATTTCCACACGACGCTACCCAGCTCCACATCCGGCCTCGACGACATTTGGGGCGTGGACTCCAACAACGTCTGGGTCCTGGGAGGCCAAACGGGGTCTAACGCCGTCATCCACAAGTGGGACGGCACCACGTGGCGTGCCGCCACCACCATCAGCACAACTGTGGACGGCTACGAACTCGAAGGATTCTCCGGCAACGACATGTGGGTTGTCGGCGGCAGCGGCAGCACGTTTCACTGGGACGGTGCCACCTGGAACAATGAAGGCACGGCACCCGTCGCCGTCCTCTACGATGTGGCAGGCGCGGATTCGAATGACCTGTACGCCGGTGGCTTCAGCGACCGGATCTTCCACTTCGGTCCAACGGCGGACACCATCACCTTGACGCTCTTGGACAACGACGATCCAATCATGACGCTGGCCAAGCAGAGCGATGGCGCCGAGCCGTCAACGGCCGGCGTGCTCACCGTTGCACGCCCGGCCGGCCAGAACCAACTACCCATCACCGTGACCTTCACCCTTGGCGGCACCGCCACGCCTGCCGCGGACTACACCGCCCCGTCCACGACACTCGATTTCGTTTCGGGGGAAAACAGCAAGACCGTGAACTTCCCTGTGCTTGACGACGGCACGAGTGAGGGGACGGAGACCATCACCGTCACGCCAGCAACCTGCACTGAGTGCACGTTCGCAAGCGCCTCCGCCATCACGATTCCCATCCTGGACAACGACGGCCCCAATCTCGCAGTCTCCGGCATCTACGACGCGCAAGGGGCGCAAGTGCCCAAGCCGTGGGGCGACTGGAACGCGGCACCCGGAAACGTCGGCTCCGGAACGACCTACCTCAAAGCCGTCAACACGGGGACCGCTCCTGGTGACGTCAAAGTGACCCTCCAGCCAATGGTTCTGGGCGCATCCAGTATCCCCGTGGCGGGCAAGGTGACATTCGTGTCGGGCTCTGGCGCGAAACCCGCTGACGTAGCGTCGTGGGCGACCATCTCCAACGACGCCGACGGCATCGCGGTGCTCTCCGTGCCTGCAACGGGCACGCCCCTCTGGATCACGTACAGCATCCAACTCCCCAGCATTCTTTCCGACGGTTCATTCTCGGGCCCACACGACCTGTGCCGCATGGGCGTGGACCCGGGGTGCTAGGTCCCCCGGTCCTTTCACCGCGCCCCGCATGGCCTTAATCTCGCTCCGGACAATGGAGAAGCGTGCCACACCTCTGGTCATGCGGCACATGCGGGACCGCCACCGAGGAGCCCGAGCGCCATCGCATTTGGCACCGTGACGAATCCGTTGTCCTGCACGCGGCGGCGGCGGTCACGGCGTTTCGGTGCCTTGCCTGCCAGACGCTCGTGCTCCACCGCGACGTGCACATCACTTGGCACGGCAGACGCGGCGGCGCCCCGCCAACCTTCGAAACTGGCGCCCTAATCGGCTAGATTACTTTCACCCACTAGGGCCCAACCCTTCTGTATTGCCTGCTGGGTTATTGCAACCTGTGATGGCGAACGTCACCGCTCCGGCGGTCCGCACCGTCGGCACGGCCGGTCTCGCGTGCATCTTGCTGGTTCTCGGCCACTACGTGGTCTGGCTTGGCGTCCAGGCGAATCCGAACGCGACCTTCCCTGCCCAATCACTGCTCATGGCGGGCGCGGTAGCCCTCGCCGTCTCGGTGTACATGATGGTCTTGGCCAGGCGGGCGAGGCTTGCCACGTCGCCCCTCGACGTTGTCGGCACAACGCGCGGCCTGCCTCAGATCTGCGTCGGAATGGGGCTGCTGGGGGAGGCCGCCGTAATTCTATTCGCACTCGTCGGCGGTTCCAATAACGTCCACCTCGGGGCGGGCGCGGTGATGCTTGGCGTTGCGTCAGCTCCCTTCGTGCTGCGTTCCGTCTTTCCTGTGCCCACGTCCGAAGACCACCCTTGGCAACGGACTCTGCGCGAGTCGCAAGAAGCAGCCGTCGCGATGCGGGTAAACCAGACCGAGGCCCCACGCGCGATTGAAACCTCAAACCGGCCGCCCTTTCTTCGCGAGGTGTTGTCACCGGGAATTTCTTACGATGACGTGATTGGCCTTGATGGCGCCAAACGCGATGTGACCGAAGCCATCCGCCTCATGGAGAATCCCCAGCTCGCGGTCGTGCACGGCATCGAGCCGGTGCGCGGCCTGCTTCTTCATGGCCCGCCCGGGACAGGCAAGACGCACTTTGCCAGGGCAACGGCAGGCCAGTTCGGCAAGCGCTTCCTCGAGGTTCGCTCAAGCGACCTGGTCTCGCAATATGTTGGCGAGACGGAGAAAAACATCGCCGCCGCGTTTGCCTATGCGCGCCGCGTCGGGCCCGCAATCCTCTTCGTCGACGAGATTGATGGCCTAGCGCGCGACCGTTCGCTTGCCCGCAACGACTGGGAGGTTAGCCGAGTCAATGCCCTTCTCACCGAAATGGATGGCATCAGCAAGGACCCCAAGGCTCCCATCGTCATTGGCGCCACGAACCGCATCGACGACCTGGATCCAGCCATCCTTCGCCCCGGCCGCTTCGACCGCAAGGTCCTCGTCGGCCTTCCCGACGGCAAGGACCGCGCACGCATGCTACGACAGATGCTGAAGGGAAGCCGGTTGGCCGCCGGCTTCGACCCCACGTGGCTCGTCGCGCAGACGCACGGGATGAGTCCCGCCGATCTCAAAGCGCTGGTCCAAGACGTGAAGCGCACAATCTTCCGGGAAGGAAATGCAACTCCTCGCACCATTGAGATGGCCGATTTCAAAGCCGCACTCGCGACGGTTTCCACCACGACGCGACCGCAGGAGATTCACAATGTCCCCAACCCAGTCCAGCCCCGATAATCCCCCCGGAGCAGCAACATGGGTCGTCCGCGTGACCCACGTCAAAGGTCCGTTCACTCACGTGGTTGGGCTTCCCGAGGAGGTAGGGCCCGTCGCCGACGCCCTCCACTTCACGCAGGAGGGCGCCAGCCGCTTGGCCATGGACCTCTGCAAGCTGGGTTGGGTCGCATACGCCGAACCACGCCGGCCGTAGCGCTCACCTTCTAGTACTACTGTGTCACGAGCCTGGCCTTCTCCTGTGGCCCGCGAGGCCGCCGTCCTCGATGAAGACGCACCATTCTCCCGGTAGTGTCGTTTTGTGACACTGTAGTACTAGTACCACCCCAAGACCCACCGCCTTCCGCATGCTGCGCCATCCCTACCGACTGGCAGGCGTCGCGACCTTCCCAGGCCCACAGCATATCGGCTTCACGGCGCAGGTCATGCATGAGGGCCGTGCCATTGCCCGAGTGGTCGACGAAGGAAACGCCGGGCCCATGGTTTGGCAGTTCCTCGGCGATTCGACCGATGATGCCGATGCGCTGGACCGGTACGCCGAAAACCTGCCGATGGAAGCCGACGAAACTTGTTCGTTCGACGAGTGGTGCAAGGATGCATTTGCCCTTCGACTGTTCGAGGACCACCGCACCATGGCGACCCTGCGCGCGTTGGCGCCCACTCGGATGGTGCTCCTCGTACCGCACATCCAGAAAGGAATGGTCCCCATTGTCCTTCCCTTTCCCTACGATCCCTCGGTCTGCAGCCTCCTTCGACGGAAGTACGGCCCGGAGACTGTGATTCTCAACGAACGGTGGTCTGCATCCGCCCGGTCCGGCCCGCGCCGCCAAGACACCGCCGGCTCGGGCCGGGTGATCTCCCATGCAAGCACAGACGCTAGAACAGTTGCGCCATCCGCTTCACCCCTGGTCCGACGGGATGTTCGACTGCGGGCCCCGGACGTTTCGAACAATGGAGGGCGCCTACCAGGCCAATCGAGGCCCCAGGTTCCAGGCCGGCTATGAACACCTCTCGGGGGGCCAAGCATGGGCCCGAGGCGCGCGTCGCTGCATCCCCCACCGCCCGGAGGCCCTCCGCATGGCCGTCAAGGCCCGGTTCGACGACCTCGCGTGGTTCCGCACCGCAATCCGGAGCCACCAAGGCGCCTTCCACGTGTGGCACCAAGAGCCGCACATCGGCCATCTTCTGGAGATCCTCTACACGCAGCTCCGGAGTGGCGGTTCCACCTCCCAACTACGGCTCTCCATGGATTCACCGCCCCCGGAGCAACCTGCATGAAGGCGGGCGGCCTAAGTGGTCAGGTCATGGCAAAGCCGCCGTTCGACCTGGTGCCTACCGGGCAGCCCAACGAGTGGGCGGTCACGGTCCCCATCCCGGGCTATCCCGACGACGCATTGTCTGCGGTCGTGGAGCGCGGCGGACGAGGGGTCCTGGGGGTCGTCGACCGCGCGGGTCGGGTCATCGACCGCATCGTCGTGCCGGGCGGAGCCAAGGCCGAGACTCTGCGCACCACGTTCCGCAATGGCGTCCTCGACGCTTCGTTCGAGACGCTACGGCCGATGCCCAGCGCTGAACTCCGGCCGACATGACCATCCCCGGGACGGATAGGCCGCATCGGCCCAGTTTCGCTCCCCCCCGCGGTGTTGCTTTATGGCGGAATTGGTGTCGTCGAGCACATGAAGGCGTGGCTGGGCCATTACCTGCACGACCACAAGTCTTGGTTCGTTGTGTTCGCGGCCACAAAGGACGAGGCCGTGAATTTCGTGGACTGCGAGGTGGCCGAGCCTGATTATGACAGCGTCCAACCGCTCCGACACTCTGGCATGATTGGATTCTCGGTCAAGCCAGACCCAGACGGCGGCGAACCAGGCGACCTCAGCTTCCTCATCGACGAGGCCAATGGGGACCACATCGTTTTCCATGGCGACCAGGAGCGAATCGAGAAGGAGACCGCGAATCCGCGCAAATCGGGCAAGGCGCAAGAGGTCAGTGGCGTCGCGGCCCATCTCGGAGTCTCCGACCCTCGCGTCTTTGCCACGTACCTGCCGCGCTGTGTGGAGTGCGGCAAGAAACATGCGGGCCCCTGCTCTTCGGCAACCGCGTAACCTGGTTTCCAGACAGAGTCCTCCACGATTCCCCGCGCACGCGGTCGGGTTCGACGGAACCCCCTTATACCGTCAGTAGGCCCCCAGAATCTTCGATGGCGCCGCCGAGGCATGCGCCCCACTTGGTTTCCCGCACCCACCTGCGGCGTCTCCTGCAGGAGGCGACCGGGGCGCAGGTCTCCGAGGAGGGCCTGGACGCGATTCACTACGCTCTCGTAGCCGCGGCTGCCGGCATGATTGATGCCGTTTCAAAGTCCTACTCGGAAGAGGTGGAGGCGCGAGTCCGGCAGGGTGCGGCTTGCCTTCGGCCGCGATTGGGCGTCCGTTACTTTCACCGAGCGAAGCAAGCACTAAGCCCGGTCACGCCCTTCGCTTCGCCGTGGACCGAACAAGGCCAACCACAGGGGGTGGTGTGAGGAATGGCCAGACCGAAGAGGAACTCGAATTTCGGCGTGTTCCAAGCGCGTCCGGCGGCCATGGTGGACATCGTCGACCGCACGACCTACGCGGGTTTGCCCCCGCGGGAGGCGGCGGAGAAGGCGATGGACGACTACGCGGCCCGCCGGCCGCTCCGAGCCTCGACAAGGAAAGAGAAGATGTACATCCTAAGCCGCATGTTGGGAGATCTCGCCCAGAAGGGGAGGGATCTTTCCAGCGTGGAGCAGGAGACCCTCCGGGAGCTGCGCGACTACCTGGCGGTCCAGGTAGAGCGGAACGAAATCACGGAGAACTACGCGTACAACCTGGTCAAGGAATGGAATGCGACGATGGGCATCCTCTTCGGGGACAAGAAGAGGCCGGGAGAGGGCCTGAGGATGAAGTCAGGCTTCAAGCAGACTCCCAAGCAGGTCGAGATTCTCGATGTCGAGGACTTCGACGCGATGATAAGGGAAATCCCGAACCGTCGCTGGATGGGCGATCTCAACCGCGGCGCGGTCGAAACCTATGTCGAGCTGAGCATGGCGACCGCTGGGCGTTCCAAGAGCATCCTGAGCCCGATGGCGACCTTTGGAGACATCGACTGGCAGCAAGGAACATTCACGTTCAGGGACGTCAAGAACCTGGACACAGGCGAGTTCCTGCAGGTCGTACTGACGGAACGCGTGATGAACAGGCTGCGGACATGGGAAAGCGAAATCCGGCGCAGCGGCAAGTGGGGGGGCCCCGAAACGCCCATCATGACGGCGGAGCGGGGGATCCTTACCTACCAGTCGCTGCTGAAGGCGCTCAAGGACTTGGCATCCCTTGCAAGGCTACGCAAGCGCGTGGCGACGCACGTGATTCGAAAGAGCACGGGTACACACATGGCGCGCAAGGACCCCAAGCTCGCGCGCGAGCAGTTGGGAATCACGCAGGAAGTCTTCGACAGGCATTACGACCAGCCCAGGCTGAAGGACCGCTTGGAGCAGCGCGACATCATTCCGGGATCTACTCCGACAACGCCGGCAGGCATGGAGGGCCGCATTGGGCAGCTTACCATGCAACTGCGGCAGGGGAAGATTTCCCAGGCGGAATGGGAGCACGAGCTCAGCCGCCTGGAGTTACAGGACGCAACCCGCCCGGCCTCGAAGGCACACGACCCGTCGGTCGCGTGACCTCGCTCAAATCGGCAGGACTCGTTCAAGTCCTCCCGAACTCTCTGTATAGCGGGGAATCGCTGATTTCCACAAGCGACCCAATGTCGGGCCGATTGGAAACGGGCCAGCACGACTCGTTCAAATCGTGCGAACTCGTTGAAATCGGCCGGTTCCCTATGTATAGCGGGGAGTCGATTTGAACGACTGGTCTACGGGTTATGAGCCCGTCGGGATTTCCTGGCTACCCCACCCCGCTGGAATGGTGCACTTTTCCCTGCTGGTGCAAGTCGGGCGACAGGACGCTGTATTAAGAAGGCGACGGTGACGCCGGTTGGTCGGCGGGTTTCCGGCGATGCCTATGCTTATGGCCGTCGTGGGGGTGGCGTTGGGTGTGCAGGATCGGCACGGTGTCGCTTGGCTCATTGCGGGCACGGCTGGCGAGGGCTTGGAGGCTGGCGGCGAGACGTTCTCTCGTGCGCTTGCGGGGCTGGGTTATCGGCCGACGACGCAGCGGGATTTTCCCAGTCGGATTCGGGGCGGCGACACGACGTTCACGATTCGTTTGACTCCTGAGGGGCGGCTTGTTCCGCCGTCGCGCATTGATTTGGCGCTGGCGTTCAATGACACGGTTTTGCCGCGCATCGATGAGCGCATGGATGCCTCTGGCTTGATGCTGGTCGATGAGGGGGTTGCCGCCTACGTTGCGGCTAGCGGGGCAACAATCAAGCCGTTTCCGTTCACGGCTATTGCCACCGCTGTCGGCCTGGAGAAGGCGAAGAACATGGTGGCTCTAGGCATTTCGGCTGCTCTTCTTGGCGTCGACTTGGCTGCACTTGATGGGTCCGTTGCCGAGCAGTTTGAGTCTAAGGGCGAGAAAGTGGTTGCTCTGAACCGGGCCGCTCTTGCTGCCGGGCACAAGGAAGCGGTGGCGCGATTTGGCAATAGGCCGCTTTACGTTCCGCCTCCGCCGCGCCCGTCGCCGACCATTTTCTTGTCGGGGAACGAGGCCGCGTCGCTTGGTGCGCTTGCTGCGGGGTGCCGTATTGCCGCTGCCTACCCGATTACGCCGGCCTCCGACATTCTCGAGTACCTGACGCCCCGCCTCATGGCCCTCGGCGGCACGGCATTGCAGATGGAGGACGAACTTGCAGCCGTCAATCTTCTCGTGGGCGCCGGATTCTCGGGCGCAAAGTCGATTACGGCCACTTCTGGCCCTGGCTTGTCGCTCATGACGGAGGCAATTGGTCTTGCAGGCTCCACGGAAACGCCGTGTGTCATCGTGGATTGCCAACGGCCGGGGCCCTCGACGGGGATGCCGACGAAGCACGGCCAGGAGGATTTGTGGCATTTGATTCACGGCGGCCATGGTGAATTTGTGCGCGTCGTAATCGCGCCGACGGATGTCGCTGACGCATTCCATGCGACGTCGGAGGCGTTTCGCTTGGCAGAGAGGTTCCGTTGCCCGGCGTTTGTTGCGTTGGATCAGCAGGCAAGCCTGTTCAAGCAGGCTGTTGCGCCATTCGATGTGGCCGCGGAGGCGAAGCGGCACGGCGTGCGCAGCAAGAACACGCTTCCGGCCGGTTCGAATTCCTGGGACCGGACGTACAATCCGTATTACGGAGACGGTTCGGAACATCCGGTACGCGTCGCAATTCCCGGCGAAGCGGGCGGTCGCCATTATAGCAACTCAACGGAGCACGCGGCCAGTGGATTTACGAATGAAGACCCGAAATTGCGGGTTGCCATGGTTGATCGCCGCCTGCGCCGGATGAGGACGATTGTCGGCGAGGCGCATCAACCGATTTTGGTGGAAGGTGAAGTCGGGCCGGGTGCGCAAGTCATTCTGGTTTCGTGGGGGAGCAGCGTCGAAGCCTGTCGCGAGGCGGCGCAGCGCTGGCAGCAGCGGGGGTGCAAGGTCCGCGTCGTGGCCATCCGGCTCCTCTGGCCGTTCCCGACGCAGATTGTCGACGCTGCCCTTGCTGGAACGATGCCAATCGTCGTCGTCGAGGCAAACGCCTTGGCGCAACTTGCCCGCCTCATCAAGTCCGAATTACCCGTCCACGACCGCCTGACGACGGTGACGCAGTACGACGGCCGGCCCATCACAAGCGACACAATCCTGACACACTTGGAGAAAATCGTATGACCGACCTCGAAACCATCGCCTACGGAACTCGTCCCATCCCGACCGAAAAGGAACTTTGGCAAGCGCGGCAGAAACGGGTGTTTGTCATCTGTTTGACCGTCGGGCTGGCACTTTTCGTTGGTGGCCTCGGTTGGATGACGCGGCCCGAACACGACGTAGCGCCCGCGATCGTGGCCGTTGTGTTGGGGCTCGTTACAATCTTGGTCGGCGCCTGGTTCGGTTTGCGCGCCGTGGTGGGGGAGCCCCAGTCGCCATGACGGCCCTGCCTGCGCCGGCCGGCCTCACATTCAAGGACTTCAAAGGCAAGGACCCGATTTGGTGCCCTGGATGCGGCGACTTCGGCGTTCTCACGGCGCTGCAAAAAGCGGCGGCCAATCTCGCGCTCGATCCCGACCGAACGGTCCTGGCCACCGGCATCGGTTGTTCGGGAAACATCACCGCCTACTTTCGCACCTACGGCATCCACGGCATCCACGGCCGCGTCTTGCCGCTTGCAACCGGCGTGAAGATCGCAAACCCGGACCTGACAGTCATTGCGGCGGGCGGCGACGGCGACGGCTTCGGCATCGGATTGTCACATTTCCTGCACGCAGCCCGCCGCAACGTCGACATCACCTATCTCGTGATGGATAACCAAGTCTACGGCCTTACCAAAGGTCAAACGTCGTCGACGGCACCAACCAACATGAGTACGAAGGCAAGTCCACTAGGTCCGCTTGCTTCGCCCTTGAACCCGCTTGCCCTGGCACTGTCGGCCGGTGCGACCTTCGTGGCCCAAGGTTACGCGGCAAAGCAGGCCGATCTTGTGTCTCTCATCGAGCAAGGGATTCGGCACAAGGGCTTCTCGTTCATCAACGCGCAAAGCCCGTGCGTCACCTACAACCTTGTCAACACCTATGAATGGTTCAAGGATAACCTAGCCCCCGTCGCCGCCCACGACACATCGGACTGGGACGCCGCCATGCGAATCGCCAACGACCGCAGCAAGGTCCCGACGGGCCTCCTCTACCAAGCGACGCGACCGACGTTGCACGAAATGAGCCACCCGCTCAAGCCGGATGCCGGAGCGCTGCCGCCCATCGCCGCGGCCGGTGACCCGGCGGGGGCACTTGCGGCGAGCCTGAAACGCTTCGATGGTTGGTTGGACGAGTTCCGGGTGCGCTAAGCTTGGCACCCGGGGCAGCGTAGGCCGGGCGGCGGCAGGGCAGTAGCGCGGGTTGAAAGGGCGGAGCCGTCTGGCTGGTATGCTCGACGGCTCCACGACGTAGGTGGTCACCTTGTTGTCGACTAGGCAAGCGAAACCTTCGGGCCTTCTGGCATTCACCTACCTCCCCGATTGGAAGGTCGACACGCATTGCATGGAGCCACGTGCATACCAGAGTTGTGGCTCTGCAACCCAGCCAATCAGTACCGCACCTTGCGCCGCGGCTTGTCCGGCGACGACCCGCCTTTCGCCTGCGATTTCTTGCCGGCGCCCAGCCACGCCTTGCGCCTGCGCGTTGCGACGGCGTTTCCCTTGCGCTGCGTGATTGAAATCTTGTCCTTCGGCAATTCGACGAGCGGGACTTTCACTGTCCTTAGTCGGCCTTCGCGAAAGAGTGCCACCTCGGCCTCGTCACCCGGCTTGCGTGCGGCCGCCCAATCCGCGAAGCGTTCGGCCTTCCACTTGTATCCGCCGGTGGCCACGACTTCGTCATCAGGCTGTAGCAGGTTGAAGGCCGGGACGTTTTCCGGGATGCGCTCAATTTGCGCCGTCGCGGCCTTGAACTGGACCCCGAGGCCGTGCTTCTTTTTCGGGTCCTTCCAGCCGCGCTGCATTTTCCATCCGAGGTCGTGCAAGGCCTTCTCGATGGGCAATTCGTCCGTTCCGTTTACCCAGGCGCCAAGGATGCGTCGCACATCCAGTCCGGTTGCCTGCTCGACAACATCGGGAAACGCATCCTCCGTCAACCCCATCCCGGTGCGGCCGTGCTTGCGCCACATGTGTCGCATGACGCGGTCGAGGCCGTTCGCAATGCCGTGCGTGCGCAGGTGCGCGTCGAGACAGAGGCCCACAAAGAGGCCCTTCGTGTAGTAGCTGATGTTACGATTGATGTTGTGCTCGTGCGGCTGGTACAGCAGCGTCCACGTGAGGCGGCTGGCCTGGGCAACACTGATGCGCTTGCGTCCGATGGCCTTCTCGTAGAATTCCACCATCTCGGCGGCCTGCTTGCCCCACGCCTCGGCGTCCACGACGCGGGCCCGGTGCAGGATAGGAAGCTCGTAGTAGCTCGTGAAGCCCTCAAACAGCCAAAGCAAATCAGTGTAGTTCTCCTGCTGCAAGTCGTAGGGCTGGAATGCGGCAGGAAGCACGCGCTTGACGTTCCAAGTGTGGAAGAATTCGTGGGCGACGAGGGGCAGGAGGTTGGCTTGGATTCTTTCTTCAGCCACAAGCGAGTTTGGATCGAGCCCGAGAACCGTGCTGTTGCGGTGCTCTAGGCCTCCACCATGTCCGTCCGCGACGTGGCCGATGAAGGTGTAGTGTTCGTAGGGCGCTTCGCCCCAAACCTTGACGGTCGTGCGGCATACGGCGGCAACGTCGCGCTCGATGCGTCGCCAATCCACGCCCGCCGGCGGGTTCCAGATGACTAGGCGGTGGTGGCGACCTGCCACATCGAACCGGCCGATGTGATAATCGGCGGCGGGTCCGCACTCTATTGGGCAGTCGATGAGGTGGTCGTAATCGGCGGCCAGCTGGAGGTTTCCGTTGCGCCCGCTGGACTCGAGCCCGGTCCAATGCGACCACCCCGATGGTTTGCGCAGCACAAGACGATGGGGGAGGCGGCGGCTGTGCGTATCGTAGAGGAGGAGGGTCGGGCCGAAGAGATGCGCGTGGTCGTTCGTGACATGACTCGCGCCGACATTGAGGTCGCGGGCATAGACTTTGTAGTTGAGTTCCACCGTTTTTCCCAAACAGCCCATGACAATCCATTCGTCTTTGCCAATCTGTTCGACTTGGGCGACGTGGCCGCCGATTTTGGCTGAAAGGTCCTGAACATTGCGCCCGAAATCCCGGATCTTGTACGAACCAGGAACCCAAGCGGGCATGCGAAACGAACGCCGGTCGGACTTGGCCGCCGGGTACCGCACGACGACGCCGACAAGATGCGTCGCAGGTTGGCGCACGTCAAAGGTCACGGAGACTGGCACGGGTCACGCAAGCGGGCACCGCGTTTAGACGAGGCGGTTGGCGGGGAAGTGGTTTCGCTAGCCCTGGGGAAAAGTGGTTGGTCTTTTGCGGACGTCCATGGCCGTCCACGGACGTCTCCGGCGGAGAGGCCAGGCCCGAACCATTTCCGCATTGCCCCTGTCCGTCGTCCAGCAGATGATTTTCGAAGCGGCCTTGGGGCGCCGCACGAAGGATTCAGATGTGCTACCGTAGCATCGTCTCTTTGTCGCACTTCGGGCAGCGCAGCCGGATTGGCCGCTCTGGGGGCGCAAGCAGGATGGCGCCGCAGCCGCCGCACTTGCCACGTGCCATGCCTTGCGGCGTCCAGTCGGGGTCATCCTTTACGTCGCCGACACGCGCGATTACGACCGGGACGCTCGGCACTGGTTCAAGCAGAGCGGCTGCGCTCTTGCTGATGGAGCGTGGCGCACGGGGGGAAGGCGTTCCCTCCATTTCCTTTAGTTGACCACGCGTGATTCCTGAGGGGCCGTGGCGTTCCGGCCAGCCCTTCGTGTCGCGTCCGACGTTTCGGTTCGGCGGCAGAGTGACTTGCGGCTTGGCAAACTGCATGGGGATTGCGACTTCTGGCCCGTGGTCGCCCCCGTCGTCAGCGTCCTCGATCTTGACCTCGAAATCCATCTGCCGCGGCGTTGGCGTGAACGTGGGGGCGGCCGGTGCTTGCGGACTGCGTACGGCCCGTGAAAGGAGAATGAGGAGCACCATGCCGTAGAGCAACGCCAGGGCGACCATGGTGAGTCCAAAACCCAGCCAGTCGAAGAATCCGCCGCGCTCTTGGCCGCTGCCGCCCTTGAAGGCGTACAGCGTCGTTAGGAGGCCGAGGACGCCGAGTGCCACGAAGACGGACGCCAGCCAACGGTAGCCGCCGCGCCCGATGCCTTCCTGGAGATGCATGGCCGGACCATCCATCGGGAGGACCCCGGCATGAAGGTTCCGTTTCTGTTGCGGCCGCGTGCCAGGTGCCGATTTCGCAGGCGGGGGCAGAATCCTGGGCGGCCGTGTTTGCTCCGGGCAGCGGCTAGCGTTGTTTCATGCCCAGGACGCTCCGCCAGAACGACTTGCGGTCGCGGCGGACGGCAGATTTGGCTCGACCAAGTTCTGCCGTCTTTTCGGAACTGAAGGCCGTGTGGTCAGTCGTCTTGTCCGCCTGCAGTGATTCGAGTTCGCCGTGGTCTACCCAGACGCCCTTGCATGTGAGGCACACGTCGACGCGCGTCGAGCCCGCCATTTCGGCATCCATCAGGCCGCCGCAGCGCGGGCAAACGTACGATGAATCCGCGTCCAGGCCCAAGTGCTTTGTTAGCAAGTCATTGAGGTTGCGATTGCCGGTCAAACGGCGAATCTCGCCCTTGTCTAGGTAAATGCCCTGGCACTTCGGGCAACAATCGATTTCGATGTCGGGGCCAAAGACGGGGATTTTTCGGGCGACGAGCGTCGTCCAGTCAACGGGGCATTCCCGCTTCTTCGGTTTGCCGCGATTTGCGGTCGCCTTGCTTGCCTGCGCCATCGGTTCTTGACTGGCGCGGGGGATTTCATGGTTTCCCCGGGACATGCGGCTATTCTTTGCGGGCCTTCAGGACCTCGACGTCGATGCGGAACGATTGGCCCGCAAGATCGACGTTCGACTCCTTCATGCCTTTCAGCGTCATTTCGGCGGCGGCCCGGACCACTTCCTCAAGCTTTTTGCCCTTGGCCTTCATGCCTTCTGACAAAACGTGCTCCGCCTGACTTGCCTCCTTGCCGAGAGCGATGCCCATGCGGTCCGTGGCGTTGCCGTCAACGTCGCAGTGGTAGATTGCTGGGACTTGGCCACGGTTGTCGAAGCCAGCCACGATGATGCCGACACCGAGGGGGCGCCGGTAGCTCATGCCGAGTTGGTGCAGGTAGTCCGACAGGGCGAGGCTGACTTCCTTGGGTGAGACCTCGGAGCCGAGGACGAACTTGTGGTTCACGGCAAGGTCGCGAAGCAATTGGCGGACTTGGTTGGTGTCGCCGCCATGGCCGGTTACAAGAACGACGCAGTCGCGGCTTACGCGGATTATCTTGTCCGCGCCGGTGTAGAGCGGGTTGTTGTCGCGGTTGACGGTGGCGACGATGACCTCCTTCTCACTGCGGGCCGCGATAATGGGCAGGCCCATGCCGAGGGTGATGCGGGCATACTTGATGGCCGGAATCGAGCCAGTCTCGTCGAAGTGCAGATACGCGGTGTCCACGGTTGGCTTCACAGGGGCACCGCCGTGTCCTCAGTGATTTCTTGACTGAAGGTGAACGTCTTGAGCGTGTACTCGCCCGAGTTGGGCAGCGTGTAGATGACGAGACCGTTCCCGGAGGCGACGTCGCGTTGGGTGCTTGCGCGAACAGCGCGCTTGGCAAGTTCGACGGCCGTGGCGATGGTCTTGACCTTGGACCATTCGGCCGATTCCAGGACGCCGACGGCGGGGCCGGTGCCGGAGCCTGTGACCGTGAAATCCTTCTTCTGGATGAGCGAGCCGTCGCCGCCAACATCCCAAAGATGGACGCCATCGTTCCCGCGGGTAGCAAGGATGAATTGGCCGTAGATGCCGCCGGAGCGCTGGATTGTGTGGGCCGCGAGTTTGGCAAGTTCGTTGGGCGACAGGGGCCAGCCACGACGCGATTTGGTGTATTCGAGGTTGAGCCGCAACATGTGGGCGTAGGCTTGGGCTTGAGCAACCGAACCCGCAATCGTGATGGCAGAATCGGTGTCGAGCGGCTCGATCTTGACGACGTCCTTGTCGGCCACATAGTAGCCAGCCGTTGCACGGCGGTCGGTCGCCATGACGATGCCTTCGGGCGTCTTGATGCCCACGGTGGTTGTCATCGGTTTCCGGGATTGTCAGCGCTCGTATAAATGCGAGGCAGTGTGGGCATGCCCGCGCCGCAAATCGCTGTGCCTATTTCGGTCGACTTGGCGGCGTCGGCTTGTGTGCCGGTCGTTTGGGGGTGCGATTGAATATCGCATAGATGCCGCGCAGCAGGAATTCAGCAAGCACAATAACGATGAAGAAAATCGCGACCAGGTCGAGGTTATCTGGAATCTTCTCGAGCTCCGCGAAGGAATCCTTGAGACTCAGCTCTCCCGTATTGGTCACAAGGAAGACGCCGAGCAGGCCGAGCGGCATAATCTTGCCAAGTTCCTCGGCCGCCTTTTCGTGGAAGTAGGCCGTGATTCGAATGGCAAGGACAATGCCCATGCTGATTGTGAGCAAATCGGTGACGGGGAGTTTGGACTTGGCAGTCGCCGAAAGGAACAACAGGGCGCCGACCATGACGAGGAAGAAGGCGAAGGAGACGAGCGGGAACAGCAGGACATAGACCAGTTTGCGGCCTTCTGTCGAGACATCTTTCTCGCCTTTGCGACGCCCAAACATCAACCGATGCGACATGGGCATGTAGAGCATCGCGACGATTAGGGTGAAGGCAGCGATGCCCACGCCGTAGACGAACAGCTTCGCCAGGTCATCGCCATACTTGGCGAAAAACTCTGCCACATCCATGCCCCAACCATTGATGCAGGGGTGTTCAGCCTATCGGAGCGTCGCTTGCCGTGAGGTTCCGCGATTCGGGCCAAACAAGGGGGCGCCCGCGGGAGGCGTTTCCATGACAGGCCGTGCTGCCGGGGCAATCGTCACCCCTAGCTGTTGCGCCGCAACCTGATCAAGCAGAGCGAGGAACTCGGCCTCGCGGTCGCGGGGAATGGTTGCGCCAGCCGCGCCCTTGTGCCCCCCGCCCTGCCCGCCGACCGCCGCAGCGGCTTCACGCATGGCCACCGACAAGTCGATGCCGCGGGCGTGCAGTTCGTGCGGCGCCCGGCCGGAGATTTTTGTCCGACCATCAGGTGTCCAGGCTAGGCCGACCAAAACTTTGTCGCGTGCCAGTTGCATGCCGCCGCCCAAAGCCATTCCGCAAACGATGCCGACCACGGTATCGCGGACGCGGTCGCGCAGGTGTACATGCTGGATTGCAAGGGCAGGCGTCACGCCTGCTTGCGCGAGGGCGTCGAGCGCGCCCACGAGGTGCTTGCGGTGGTCGAGAAGGAGATCGAGGGCTTCTTCGTAGGCCTTGCCCCGGTCGCCGCGGCAAACGGCAAGTCCGATTTCGGGGCGATCGTAGCGCGCTGTGCTGTTGAGAAGCGTGGAGAATTCCTGCAATTCCCGCACCGGTGTTCCCGATTTTTCGGTGGCGATCATGACCACCTGGCGAAATAATTGCGGGACATCTGATGCCAGTCCGCAATCAAGGAGGATTTCTACAAGTCGGCTCCGGATGCGCTGCCGTTCGTCGTCCGAAAACGCGCTCCAGGTCCGCTCCTTGCCGTCAACTTCTAGGGCGATGCCAAGTTCAAGGCAAAGGCGTTCCGCCGATCGTGAATCACCAGAGATGGTCGGAACGGCCGGTTCGCGCGACAACTGGAAGAACTTGCGCAGGGGGCGCGTCTCGGGGCCGAACCACGCAAGGTCCGTGCGTTGCGCAACGAGGACGTGGGCAACGCCGTCGGCAAGAAGGAGTGCATTCGTGCCGCAGAATCCGGCCGCCAAGACGCGGTCCTGCCGATCCCCGGTTGCCCCGACGAGGGCCAGAGGCAGCAGGTCCGCGTTCCGCGCATCGAAGGCGGCCGCAACGAGGTAGCAGCAGCCGGCGCCCGAGATCGTGTTGCCTTCGATGCCGTCGAGCATCGGATTGACGTGGGCGAAGGATTCCTCTTGACCGTCACGCACGAGTTCGTGATGGTCGCACACAAGGCGAGGCGTGTCCGGGAAATGCATGTACGCCGTCGAGCCGAGGTCGCAGAACCACAGTGCGTCGGGGGCAAGGGCTCGGATTTTTTGGATGTGGTAGTCGTCGAGGGACTTGACGGGCTGAAGCAGGTGGGTGACTCCGGCGCGGTCGAGGGTTTCGGCGGCAATGGCTCCCGCCGTCACGCCGTCGGCATCGATGTGGTGGACGATAGTCACGACCCGGCCGGCTGCGGCTTGGTCACCGATCCAAGCGGCTCCACGCTCGGCTCGGGCGCGAAGGCGCGGGTCCAGGCCTGGGGGGAGGGCATCCAACGGCCGTGCCTACAACGCTGCAGCATAAGAGGGAATCCTGGATGAGGAAAAGCACTCGCGTGGGCCTCCGCTAGGCAGGTGCCCCGTAGGTGACGCGGGCGCACCGCTTATCCGAAACCTCCGCCTCGGTTCCCTGTCACCATGGCCAACTCGCCGTCCCCTGCCTCGGCCTCCGCTCACGACGCGGCGGCTCATCCGCATCCGGCATCCGGCGGCATGAACCCAGAACTGGCGAAGATGCTGGACCTGAAGTTCTTCCACGCAAACGGCTACCAGCGGCGCATCTGCCCGACCTGCAAGGACCCGTTCTGGTCGACAGACCCAAGGACCTCGCTTTGCGGCGACTCCAACTGCGTCGAGTATGATTTTCTTGGCAATCCGCTCACCAAGACCCCGATGTCGGTTGCCCAGATGCGTGAAGCGTTCCTGTCATTCTTTGAGGGAAAGGGCCACACACGCGTCCCCCGCAACCCAGTCGTGGCGCGCTGGCGCGACGACATCTACCTCAACATCGCGAGCATCGCGAACTTCCAGCCGCACGTGACATCGGGCGAAGTACCGCCGCCCGCAAATCCCCTGGTCGTATCGCAACCTTGCATCCGCCTCAACGACCTTGCCAACATCGGCCGCTCTGGCCGCCACTTCTCGTGCTTTGAGATGATGGGGCACCACGCCTTCAATTCCAAGGAGTACGGTGAGAAGTACTGGACGGAAGAGTGCGTCGCGTACGGCGTCGAATTCCTCACCAAGGTCCTGGGCCTGGACGGCAAGCGCATCACATTCAAGGAAGGTACGTGGAACGGCGGCGGAAACGCCGGCCCGGCCGTCGAAGTCTTTGCGGGCGGCCTCGAAGTGGCCACGCTGGTCTTCATGTGCCTGGAAGAGCACGAGTCCGGTGAATTTGTCATCAAGGGCGAAAAGTACCGCAAGATGGCGATGCGCATCATCGACACCGGCTGGGGTTTGGAGCGACTGGCGTGGGCGAGCACTGGGACGCCGACGGCCTACGACACGGTTTTCCCGGAAACCCTCACCCACTTGCGCGGACTCGCGACCACGCAAATCGCGGGCGACGAGAAGGCTAAGCGCATCATCACGGAGCACGCCCGTGTCCAAGGCATCCTGAATCTCGACATCGGCACCAAACTCGACGGTCTGCGCGGCGAAGTCGTCAAGCGGCTGGCGGGCCACGGCATCCAGACGGACGTTGCTGAACTTACCAAAATCATGGAGCCAATCGAGTCGCTCTATGCCCTTGCGGACCACATGCGCTGCTTGTCCTTCATGGTGGGCGACGGCATCGTGCCGTCCAACGTCAAGGCTGGCTACCTAATGCGCCTTGTCATCCGGCGGGCCCTTCGCTTCATGGACATTCTCGGGGTCAAGGCGAGCCTTGCCGACCTTGTCACCTGGAACATGGCGCAGATGGCGCGCGAATTCCCGGAGTTTTCTGGTGCCGACCGTCGCGCCCGCGAAATGATGGATCTGGAGACCGAACGGTACTACGAATCACGCGACAAAAGCATCCGTCTCCTGGAACGCATGCTGCAAAAGAAAAAGTCGCTCGGAACCGACGACCTCGTGGAACTCTACGACACGCACGGCCTCGGGCCCGGCCAAGTCGCCGATGCCGCCTCACGGCTCGGAGTCAAAATCGAGATTCCCGACGACTTTGAAATGATGGTGGCAGCCCGCCACAGCAAAGCCGCCAAGGTGAAGGACAAAGGCCTGCGCCTCGACGTCGCGGCGACTGAACTCATCTATTACAAGGACCAGGACAAGTCCCATTTCAGCGCCACCGTTTTGTGGTCGGGCCAGGTTGGAGGAAAAACAGCCGTTGTCCTGGACAAAACATGTTTCTTCGCCGACACAGGCGGCCAGCCCGGCGATCAAGGCTTCCTCGATGTCTCGGGAGGAAAACGCATCCAAGTCCTAGATACGACGAAGGACGGAAAGCATGCCATTCACCACGCCAGCGAGTCCATCCCGGTGAACGCAACGGTCCACGGCCAAGTCGACTGGGTTCGCCGCATGGACCACACGCGCAGCCACACGGCAACGCACATCATGAATCAATCCGTGCGCCGTGTCCTGGGCCCGCATTCTTGGCAGGCGGGCACGCAGAAGTACGCTGACTGCGCCCGTGTTGACATGACGCATTACCGCCGCCCTACCCGCGATGAACTTGCGAAGATTGAGCAACTGGCAAACCAGGTTGTCCTCGACGGCCGCAAAGTCAGCCGCACCTGGTTCAAGCGCGAGGAAGCGGAGAAGAAGTACGGGCTCACACTTCTCCAGGGCGGCATCCCGAAAGGTCGTGACGTGCGCGTCGTCGAAATCGGCCCCGCAGCCGGCGAACCCGAAGCGTCGCATTTCGACGTCGAGTACTGCGGCGGAACGCATTGCCACACAACCCACGACGTCGGGCCCATCAAACTCTGGCGCACCGAGCGCATACAGGACGGCATCGAGCGCTTCGAGTACAGCGCAGGACTCTACGCCGTCCAGCGCTGGGAAGCCACCGACGATATCCTGCGCTTTGCCGGGGAGGCGATGGAAGTCGCTCCCGGCGAGGTTGCAAACGCGTCGAAGCGGTTCTTCACGGAATGGAAGGAGCAGCGCAAGCAGTTGGAGAGTCTTCAGGCGCGACTGGCGGAATTGGAATCGAAGGCGGCTGCGGGTGCGGCCGAACAGGTCAACGGCGTGAAACTAATCGTGTCTATGCTGCCCGCGTCGGCGCTGCAGAAGACCGCGCAAGAGATGGTCGTCCAGCCGAAGACGGTGGCCTTGCTGGGGTCGACGGACGGCGGCGTGCGGCTTGTGTTTGCCCGGTCCGCCGACGTCGCCGCGGACATGGGCGCCTTGTTACGAGAAGTCATCCCGATGGTGGGGGGCAAGGGCGGCGGGAAGCCGGACTTTGCGCAGGGCGGGGGCACCGAGGCGGACAAGGTCAAGGAATGCCTGGAAGCGGCGCGCGGGAAAATCAAGGCCTTGCTTTAGACCGGCGGGCCGCCCCGGCATGCTTGCGGCGGTTCACGTCTGGCGCTGTCGCTTCCATTCCTTCCATCGGCGCATGCGCACCTCGCCGAGCGGCTCGTCATCGGGGTCGCGCGGGGGCGGCCGGAGCTCGTCCCGGAAGCGCGGATTTTTCCGCCATGCAATGAGGAAGGTGGTCGCCATCGCGATAAGGGCACCAAGGCCGGCAATGGCCATGTCCTTGACCGCGTCCCACTGGTCTCCCTGTGCCCCAACGAAGGCGAGGTCCGCCGAGCCACCGAAGGTGACACTCGAGCCCCACTCCAGGATTTCGTAGGCCGCCGAGAACGACAGGGTAACGTCGAAGGGCAGGTAAAAGCCCCAAACGCCCCGGACCTTCGCGACTCTGAGGAAGACCTCACGGATGGGGTAGGCCATGAGCAGGCCGAACGCGAAGTGGACGACACGGTCGTAGTGGTTCCTCTCAGCCCCGAAGGCGGACCAATCAATCGGGACGTAGATGTAGCTGTAGTGGGCCCCAATTTCGTGCAGCACCAGGAAGATCCAGATGAAGGTGTACGACACGTGTGAGAGAGGGAAGCGCTTGCGCCGGAGCACCAGGAGCAAGATGAAGGGGATGACGAGGGCGTTCTCCAGCCACCAGTAGAACGGCGCGACGGGACGCCAGGCCAGGGCCAGCCAGACAAGGCCGAATGCTCCCAACAGGAATTCGGGGTAGCGTGGATGTGAGAAAAGGCGCAAGGCGGTCATACCTCGGCCGGCCGATGGCTTGGCGCCCCGGCGTGGTCGGCAAGGGTCGGATGACTGGCACGCATTTATCCTCCTCCAATCCCTCCTTGGAATCGTGGCTGTCGATCGGCGTCCAGGCCGCGCCGTCGTGACCCCTCTCCGGATGGAGGAGCACACTTTCGCGGCCGCCGACGGAACCGAACTCTTCTACCGGGCCTGGCAGCCCAAGGGAAAGAGCCGTGCAGCCGTCCTTGTGCTACATCGGGGCCACGAACACTCGGGCCGCATGGAGAACGTGGTCCGCCAACTCGCGATGGATGGAGTCAGCTTCTTCGCGTGGGACCAACGCGGTCATGGGCGGTCACCAGGACCACGGGCCTCGGCCGAAAGCGTCGCCGCCGTCGTGCGGGACCTCGACACGTTCGCGCACCACATCTCTGCCACGTACGAGATTGCGCTCACCGAGATGGCCGTCGTCGCGCAGAGCGTCGGCGCCGTCATCGCGGCCGCATGGGTCCACGACTTCGCACCGCCCATCCGGGGACAGGTGCTTGCCGTGCCCGCCCTGCGCGTCCGCCTGTACGTGCCCTTTGCGCTTCCGCTCCTACGGGCCCGCAAGGCCCTTTTCGGAAACGGCGTCGTGCGCAGCTACGTCAAGGCGGGTCTCCTGACGCATGACCGCGAACAGGCGAGGCTCTACCGCGAGGATCCGCTCGTGTTCCCGCAAATTCCCATCAACATCCTGATTGACCTCTTCGACACCTCCAAGCGGGTCATGGCCGGGGCTGGCTCCATCCGTATCCCTACCATGGTCCTCGTGGCGGGCGCTGACCGCGTCGTGCGCAAGTCCAGCCAGCGGCAGTTCTTCGCCCGGCTTGGCTCGCCCGTGAAGGAGATTCGAGAGTATCCGGGGTTCTACCACGCTATCTACCACGAACGCGACCGAGAACGTCCCATCGAGGACACGCGAACCTTCCTCCAGCAGATCCTTGCTCCAAGGGCGCACTCCAGCGACGGGGAGTGAATCGCTGACAGGGGGAAACTTGGCCCGCGACCCTGGTCATCGGCCGAGGAATGCCCGCGTCGGTTGGTACTACGGCTTGGCTGCGGCCGCGTGTATCCTGCTTGCCGTTCTCGCGCCTTGGCGACCGGCGGGCCTTGTCCTTGTTTGGCCTGCCGTCGCTTTGGCCTTGGTCTCCGCTGCTTACCTCTGGCTTGGTCCTCGCGTGTTCGGAAAACGGGCTGGACGCCTGCCGATGACGCGACGGTTGCTCCTTGCGCCTGTCCTTCTGGGTCAGCACCTGTCCTGGGCGCACTACCGGCGTGGCTCCAATGCTTGGGACGAGGTCGCGCCCAACCTCGTAATCGGAGCCCGGCTGCGGGACGAAGAGGCGGCGACCCTTGTCCGAGCCGGCGTAACCCATGTGCTGGACCTCACGGCCGACTTCGACGAGGCGCGACCGTTCCTGACCAAATGCTATCGCAACCTCCAGGTGCTCGACCTGACCGCTCCATCCGATGCGCAGTTGCGCGAAGCGGTGGCTTTCCTTAGGGAGGCGACGCGGTCGGGCAAAGTGTACGTGCATTGCAAGGCTGGCTTCTCGCGGTCCGCGGCAGTCGTGGGCGCGTTCCTTCTGCATGAGGGCTTGGCCGCGTCCGGGGATGAAGCCGTCGCCACCCTACGGCGTGCACGGCCTTCCATCATCGTGCGGCCCGAGATACGGGCGGCACTGCACGCCTACAGCGCAAGCCTCCGACCGGCGTCACCCATGCACGCCTAGGTTGCCCGGAAAAGCATCACGGCGCACGTCCGGTTGGCCGTGTCCTTGCTGAGCTCGAGCCGGAATCCGCCCGCTTCAATCGCCTTCACGAAGGCGTCGTGCATGTGGTACTTCGTCGCGATTTGCAGGTCCCTGCCCACGCGGGAGTGCTTGTGCTGGTACCAGTTGTCCACCACGAATCCCGCCCCAGGCCGCAGCGCAGCCCGGAACGCCTTGGCCAACTCAGTCACTTCGGCTAGGCCCACCCACGCCGTCAGGCCGATGCAGTTGCCGACGTCGAACGGCCCGTTACGCGTCACCTCGGCCTGGACCTCAATGGGCTTGAACAAATCCACGCGCATGATGGCATGCCGCAGGCCGGCGGCTTCGAGGCGGCCGTGTGCAAGCGGCAAGACCTCGCCGGATTGGTCAAGGTCGGCGGCGGCGATGTACAATCGCCGACGGGTCGCGGCATCGAGATGGGCGGCGGCCGTGACGACATCGCGCGCAAGGCCGCAGGGCGCGCTAAGGACGCGGACGGGGCCCAGCGACGCTGCCGCAGCGCGCCCTGCTTCTTGTTGAAGGAAGCCTGCCACTAGGGCGAGGCGCTGCCTCATGCCTTCGTGCAACGGATACATGAGGATGTGGCGGTCGATAGCGCGACCGATAGGCCCGAGCCGGCCTGCCGGCTTGATGTCATACGCGTGGTCCGTCGCGATGGCATCGTACTTGCGGTCGAGAATCATGCGGCCGTAATCCGACAGAAGCATCGGGAAGTAATGCCACTTGAGACGCCAGAAGTAGCTCCACAGCAGACCGCGGCGGTCCTTGGTGGCGCCCACGCGGTGGCGCGCCGCCTCGGGCGCGACTTTGTCGGTCTCGGTGGCCGCTTGCGTGGTTTCGAGCATCAGGGCATGTCTCCAAGGTCGCGGACGCGCCGCTCAAGGTCGGCGGCCACTTGGACCCATCCCTCCTTGGCGGCCGCCACGTTGGTGTAGCGGATTGGGGTTCCCAGGATGACGCGCAGGCGCCGAAAATGCGGCATCTTCGCTCCCTTAGGCAGGATGTTGCGGCTGCCTTCAATGTAGACGGGGATGACCTGTATGGAGGTGCCAGCAGAGAGCATCCCGACCCCTTTCTTGAACGGGCCAATCTCGCCCGTGGTCGACCTTGTCCCCTCGGGAAAGAGAATCAGTCCACGGCCATCGGCGAGGAGGGTCCGGCCGTCGGCCAACGCTTCATCCGCGTGCACGCTGCGGTCGATGGGCAGGGCGTTCAGGCTGAAGTGGACCAGGGCGCCCAACGCCCGTCCCCGAAAGAAGTAGTCGGCGGCCGCAAGCGGGTGCGTGGTGTTCACGCGGCGCAAAGGGATGGCGGCCATCAGGGCGGGGGCGTCTGCGTGCCCGGAGTGGTTGGCGACGAGGATGAATGGGCCCTTGCGAGGAATGGCGCGGCGGTTGTGGACACGATAGCGGAATAGCAGCCGCAGAAGGATGCGGAAGAGGACGTGGGCTGGGGGGCGGAAGAGCCGGGGGAAGAATTCGCCTCGGGCTAGGCCGGCGGCGTCGCGGCCGGGCGTCGGCGGATACGTCCAGTCGGCAGGCGCGTCCATGGTCACACGAAGAAGAAGCGGTAGTAGTGAAACAGGACGGGTGCTGCGAAGATGAGGGAGTTGGTGCGGTCGAGCAGGCCGCCGTGCCCCGGCAGGGCGGTGGACCAGTCCTTGATGCCGAGGTCGCGTTTGATGACGGAAGTCACGAGGTCGCCAAAGACGCCGCACACCGCGACGAGGATCGCCATGATGCCGACGTGCATGGTCGGGACGGAGGGCACGAGCCAGCGCAGCAGCCACGCGACGGCCAGAACCGCGACGAGGGCCCCGGCGGCGCCTTCCCACGTCTTGCCGGGAGACAGATTGCGGCGCAAGGCGTGCCGACCGGCGAGTTTGCCGACGACGAAGGCGGACACGTCGTTCACCGCGACAAGGAAGGAGACGAAGAGCACGAGGCCGAAGCCGCCCGGAAGGTTGACCATGAAGGCGTAGTGCTCGAGGAAGAAAACGAGATAGACTAGCGCCACGATAGCCAGTGCGAGGCGCTGCAGCATGTTCTCGAAGCCGCCTCGGACGACGGGGACGGCAAGCAGGAAGACGGTCGCCCACACGGGGAGCACGATGAAGAGGCCGTAGGACCCTGGTTCAGGGTCGGATTCGAGGACGTAGCCCCAGGCCGTCACCGTGAACAGGCCGATGAAAACGTACACGACGGCCTGCAGCCCCCAGTCCTGCCACAGCCCGACAGCGCGGGAGTATTCCCGGAAGACGAATAGGGTTAGAATGCCGATGACGACCACCCACGCAAGGCGACCAGCGGCCAGGGCTGCGAGAAGCAGTGCCGAGATCGTGACCCACATCGCCCAACGCAGCCAAACCTCCCGCAGCAACGCGGCCTTGCGCTGGCGCAGAAGCGGCGTCACGGCGAGGAGAATTATCGCCGCGCCCAGGAGTGTCGCGGCCGCGTACGGCCAGAACCGTTGCACCATCGGGTCCCATGCGCCCTCTAACGGATTCATGTGGCACCTTCGAGGACTCGCCACGCGCGCGCCCAGCGCAGGATGGCCGTCACGCAAGCCAGGGCGATGAGTGCTGCCAAGGTCCAGCCCCAGACGTCACGGGCCGTGACTGCACTGGCCATGGGAACGGCGTAGGCCAGGATGCAGCCGAGGCCGACGACGGCCATGCGGTCGGCCTTGCCGCCGGGACCACCGTATAGGCGTGGCCCTCCCGCCGCCTTCGGCAGGATGCCAAGATACGAGACCAGGAGGATCGCCGCCAACGCACCCAAGGTCAACGCGACGTCGGGCACTTGCGATGCGGCAAGCCCGCCGAGGATCAGTGCGTCGTTCAGCCGGTCGGAGGATTCGTTAACGAGTTCACCGCGCCGGCTGGCCATGCCGCGTTCCTGCGCCACCATGCCGTCCAGGGCGTTGAAGGCGATGCGGGCAAACAGCAACGGCGGCACCACCAGCACCAGCCACGGCCAGTAGGCGGCGCCCCACAACGACAGCCCCGCCGCGGCTGCGCACAGTACCGCGAAGAGGCTCACCGTGTTAGGATGGAAACGGCACGCCCACGCCAGCAGCGGGCGCAGGGCGCGCCGGAACGCCGGCTTGAGTCCGTATGCGCCCACACCCAAGCCATCGGTTCGCGCATATGAGGGGTTCGGGAACCTACCCGAGCCCATCGCGTAGGCCAAGGTCTACCCGATCCGTGTCATTACGGAGCCTTCAATTTCCCCTGCCACGCCTTCCTAAACTTCGCCAGTTTTGGGCGAATGATTGCTTGGCAGTATCCCTGGTACGGGTTGCGCTCGTAGTAGCGTTGATGATACTCTTCCGCAACGTAGAACGCCGTGAAGGCGGAAACCTCTGTTACGATTGGATTGTCCCAGACTTCCTCCTTGGTGAGGTCGTCAATCAGCGCCCTTGCGACGGTTTCCTGTTCGCTCGAGTGGGTAAAGATGACGCTGCGATACTGCGTTCCCGAATCGGCGCCCTGCCGGTTCAACGTCGTCGGGTCGTGCACGGTGAAGAATGCTTGCAGCACCTCGCGGTAGGACAGCATGGTTGGATCGAATGTGACTTGCACAACCTCCGCGTGCCCCGTTTCGCCGCCGCAGACGTCCTCGTACGATGGATTCGGTTCCTTTCCCCCCGAGTAGCCCGATTCAACCTTGCTGACGCCCTGCAATTCCGGGTACGCCGCCTCCACGCACCAGAAACAGCCGCCGCCGAGGGTGGCGACTTCGGTATTGGCCATGCCCCCGCAGACCCGCGTTGTGCAAATAGGCTGTCCGGCCAGCGCAGGACGGCAGACCTATGGACGCGAACCAGGATTGGGCACGCCATGCGTTGGAGCCTTGCACGTATCACCGCGGCCGCCACTGGATTGTGGGGCCTCCTTTGGGCTTCGGCAGGAATCGGTCATTCGGTTGCCGTTTGGGCCACGGCGTACTCGGAGCGTGGTGGCTTCGACAAGCGGCTTGCCACGTTGTTGGCAATTGGCTGGACCATGATTGCAGTCGGAGCCATTCTCGGCTCGTGCTCGCGTCGGATGTGGTCGGCCAGCCGCGCCGCCTACAACATGGCGGCAATCGCCCTCGTTTTTCTTCTCGTCTTCGCAAGCCTGCTTGCCTTCAATGCGGGGCCGATTGGAATCGGCGGGACGATTGTCCTGCTTGGCCTAGTCCTCGTTGCCCGCCGGTCGACCATGCCGAGCTAAGCTGGTGCCCCGCGCGACCAATCGCCGCCTGGTCAACCCTGACAAGATAAGGGTTGAGGGCACCGGTTATACCCTCCAAAGTGCAACTGTTGGGTATGCCGGACCCGATGTTCTTCAACGCCTACCGGCGCGGGCCCCCACCCTGGGACATCGGGCGGGCCCAGCCGGCGTTTGTCGAACTTGCCAACGCCGGCCAGATTAAGGGGGCTGTCCTCGACGTCGGATGTGGAACCGGCGACAATGTGTTGGAGATGGCCGAACGCGGGCACGACGCATGGGGCATTGACATCGTCCCGATGGCAATCGACCAGGCCAAAGCGAAGGCGCGCCTGCGCGGCCTAAAACAGGAAGCGACGTTTCTCGTCGGCGACGCGCTCGAACTTGAGCATCTCAACCGCACGTTTGACACGGTCATCGATTGCGGACTTTTCCATTCCTTCTCCGACCCGGAGCGGCAAGTCTACGAGCAGCAACTTGAGGCCATACTGCCGCCGGGGGGCGTCTTGCACCTCATGGTGATGTCCGATTGGGAAGACGCCAACTGGGGCGGCCCGCGGCGGGTCGGCCAGCAGGACATCATCGAGACATTCTCCAACGGCTGGCGCATCGACGACATACAAGAGGCGCGCTTCACCGTCCGGCCACCCTACAAACTGCGAGCCCATGCCTGGCTTGCGAGCCTCATCCGAGAGGCGCCACCGTCCAAGCCGAAGGCGCGGCGCAAGCAGGCCAAACCGCCGATTGCACGGCGCGAAAAGCCCGTCGCCGCCGCGAAACCGAAGGAACAGACGGTTCAAGTGGCCGGGACTGTTTGACGTCGCATGCGCGGCCTCACAGCATGCATGCAATGCGGCTCGCTTGAACTGCGACCTCTCAAGGTTAGTGACGGCGGCGGCATCCCCGGCCTCCAGTTTGAGATGTCGCATTGCCGCATCTGCGATTGGCAAGGCATAGCACTCGAGTTTGACGACGAGGCCAGTTGGCGAGCCTTTGTGAAAGCCCAAGGGGGTTCTGCCGAAACGAATCGGACGCCATCCGCCGAGCGCATACCTGGCCCCCACAATTCTTAACAGCCCCCCCAGGGGTCCTTCTGGTGGACTGCATGCGCCGGGGCACCTCTTGGGCACTATTGTTTGCGATTGTCGGCGCGATCTTGGTCGGGCCGGCATCTGGAGCGCAGGAACCATTTGCGGAGCTTGAAGGAGTCGCCTACTACTTTGCCTACGGCAATTTGGAAAGTTCGACCCTGGCCGTCGGGACGGCGCAGGACGGCAGCCCCATAATCCCGTTCAAGGGCTGCCTGTTTGCACAACTGCGGCCCGAGATGGAACACGGGGTCATCCGACTCATCGGTATGGCCGACAACGTGACGCCCATCGAAATCACGGTCAACGGCTTTACGGGCGGTTCGGAAGGCGGCATAGCCATGAACATCCCGGTGGATTCCGGGCTTGATTCATCCGCACCAACCCAGCCGGCGGCGCAGGCCGACGTTGCGGCCTGGGGAACGGCCCGGCTGCGCGTGGACGGGCAAAACTACCTTGATCCGGCCACGGACAACAACTTCACCAGCGCCACATTCTTCGTTACAAGCCAGGGATTCCGCGACGATGCGACCGGGGCCGGCGGGCCGGCCACTACCGAAGACTGGGAGGTGCACATGCGCCTGGGCACCTTGCCGGGGGTAGCCGCGTTGGACGAGACGTTCACCTTTGTCCCGACCGGTGATTTGCCGGACGGCTCGCTGCTTCCGTCCGAAACGCACGGCGCCCTTTTCTTCTTCGACAACACGAGATTTGGCGGCACGGCCCGCGTCCATGTCGAAGCGGAAGCCAACGCGCCCGCCGGCATGAACGAAATCATTGTAAGTGTGCGCGGCCCGACCGGCCTTTCAGTCGGCAACGCGACCCTGCGTCCGGCCCTCCAGGCCCCCGACGTGGCGGACATGGATTTCCCGCTGTCGGAATTTGGCAGGTATTCGATTTCGACGCGCGGCTCGGTTGCCTTGGCTAAGTACACGATTGACGTGACGCTAGTCCCTCCTGAGACACTTGACCTCAACTTGTGGTGGGAAAACGTCACCCTCGGCGCCGCCGCCCCGCGCGGCTACGCGTCGTGCCAGCAGGAGGTCCAGCGGCCCGGCGGCAGCATGGCGGGCGCTGTGGTTGCCCGCGCTGTGCCGCCGCCGTACGACCTTGCGACGGTCATCGTGGGAATCGCGGCCGCAAGCGTGGCTGTGATCCTCGTCGTGGCCATCCTGGTCCACAACGCAACGGGGTCGAAGGTACGCAAGCGCGAAGGCAAGTGACCCAAGGTTTCCGGACCTCGCAGGTCCTGAGTCACTCGGCTGTGCCGGGCACGACGAGGTCGTCGGACCCCGCCTGGAACTTCCATAAGAGCGCTCCAAGGGTCAACGGCACGGCGACGGCCGCTGCGGCCCATCCGAACTCGAGGGTCGTGCGAGTGTAGCCATCCTCAGCCAGGAAAGTGGTGAAGGGACCATCGATGCCGTAACCCGCAAGCGTGGCAGGTAGGCGGAACCAGCCGATGTACAAGGCGAAGCCCGCGGCGCCGAAGGCCAAGGCAAGGGCGAAAAGGCTCACGAGTCGGGGCATCCACCGCGCAAAAGGCGGTATTTCGCCTATGGCCACGATGGCCAAGAGGCCGATTGCCCCATAGAGCGCCCACCCGAGTTGCGCGACGGCTTCCTGCGCGCCGTTTGGATCAGTTGGCGTCACATCACCGCTTTGACCGGACGGCGAATAGGTGAGTCGGTGCCGTTCGACCTGGGTGTTTTCTGGATCATTAAAGCCGCCTTCGGCCGTCTGGCGCCCGCTTGACGTTTCGTAACTGAACCACGGGAGGGTGAAAGCGAATGCGAGGCAAGCGATGGCGAGTACGGCAAGCAGGAACGTTCCCACCGACGGTCGTTCCTCAGCCACCGCAGGCCCCCGCAGCGGATGCCACCGTCGCGACCGGCAAATCTGAACAGACTGGTGCCGCGTCGAATGAAGCGGTCAGGCCGCCGCTATACACGGGTTTGTCGACGTGCATGCGCTCGGTTTGCAAGCGGTCGGGGAAATGCACGCCGGGGACAGGAAACACTATCGTCGGGTCGTCGGGCACGACCGGCAAGCGGAGCACCGCGCCGTCGCCGCCGAGATAGATATCAACGGGCCCCGGCGTCGAGGTCTGCAGGTGGTCCGGATACGCGTACTGGAAAAGCCAAAGCGTGATGCGGTGCCCGCGTGGAATCAAGACGTCGAGAGGTTCGAACTCCATGCGCGCCGTCCGTCGTTCGCCCGGTGTAAGCGGCTTGGGTTCTTCGCCCCCGTCAGCGTAGAGGAGATTCATCTGGCTGTGTCCGACGATGGGAATGCCGACGGGGGACCACTTGCGATCGTCGCCGAACACAGCAAAGGGAGCGCGTACCTTGCCTTCGGCGTCCTCGTCGAACAACCAAGCCGCGATTTCGCCGCCGGACGCCTTGGCCGCAAAGGGTAGATGCACCTGCGGCAAGCCTGAGAACCGTAGGTCATCGGCAAGCGGCGCGCTCTTGAGTTCAACGATGGTGGCGGGCGACGAGCCCTGCGGCGGCATCAAGGTCACCACGGTTTCGGCGCCGCCGGCGGCAGCCAAGGTACCCGTCCCCGTAAGATGAAATTCCGTCCACGCTGGTTGACGGGGCGGGAAGGAATCCGCATTACGCCAGAACCCGATGTCGTCCTGGACCTGGATAGGAGGGCCTAGATCGACTCCTGTCTCGCCTTGAAGCGAGTGGTCGAGCCAGCGGACAAGAACTTCTGCAAAGTCCAGGCGGCAGGGTATGCTGTACCACTCGGGGCTCCGGGCTCCACAGTTGGAGTCGGGGAACGCGTGGTCCCATTGTCCATACCATTCCTTCATCTCGATCCCTTTGGCACGCAGCGCCTCGTTGAACGGGATTGCCGAATGCGGGTCGACGTTCCAATCCTGCATGCCATGAATCAGGAAGACACTGCCGTTGTAATTGTAGAGAATCCGTTGGCGGTAGTCGCGTTCGGTCCAGTACGTGCTTGCCTGTCCAGCGCGGCTGCCGGAAACGACCGAAGCCTGGGCCACGGCGGAACCTTCAACGACTTCGGGGCAGACGAGGTTCTGCAGGTTCTGGTAGGTCTCGCGTCCGTTGGCCTGGCCGCCAAAGATGCTGGGGCGGGGAATGGGGGGAAGTGGCACGGGCGATGGCGGTGTTTCCGGTAGCCCGGGCAGCGCGTCGTAGGGGAACTCGTCCGAGAAGCCGAAGGGCCAGTACACTTGGTTGTGCATGATGGGCCCACGCGTCTCGGATGTCCCGTTGTGGAACATGAGGCCGTACATGTCGGGCAGGCCGGCAACCGGGATGATGGTCTTGAGATACGGATTTCCCGTCGAGGCGACTTCCCAAGGCGTCGAGCCGTCGTAGGACGCCCCAATCATGGCGACGTTTCCGTTCGACCAGGGCTGCTCGCCTAGCCACGTGATGGCTTGGTCGAGGTCGTGCACTTCGGACGGGCCCATCAGATCCATGCAACCCCCGGACGTGCCGGTGCCGCGCACGGCGACCTGCGCAACGGCGTAGCCGCGCGGCAGGAAATTCTTCAGCGAGAACGGGGTTGTCTGGCCGGGATAGTCGATGGTATCGTCGACAAGGGGGACGGGGCAGCGCTCCGGCGGCAGGTTGCCGCTGCCTGTCGGGCAATGTTGCCCAATCTCAAAGTACGGGCCGGCGTCAACGATGACCGGGATTCTCCCCGTGGCGTTGAGGGGCTTCCAGACGGCGAGGCTGATGTAGACAGTCCCGTCGGTCGGCTTCAGGCCAGCCGGGTCCGGGTACGCAGGGAGATTCGAGACGAGACGCGTAACCTCGGGCCGGCCCGGCAACAATTTGCCACCCGTCAAGACCACGGACCCGCCGTTACCAAACATGTAGTCGCCGACGAACACGCCCGGATTCTTGTATTGGGCGTCGGGGTCGAAGTCGTAGTACTCATCCACGCTTTGGATGCATCCCGACAAGGCGCCGACAGCCAGGACGGCCACGGCGGTCGTCGCAAGAAGCGTCGTCCGGGACGACACGGTTTTCACCGCCGTCCGCGAACCCGCTGCGTCGGCTGCTCGACGTGGCCGTTGCCCGACGTCGCCGCAATGCCGAGCCTGCTGGCCTTGCCGTCCGCCATGACTTCTGCCAAGGCCTCGTCCAACCGGGCGGCAAAGAGCAGGGTCACGCGGCCACGGTAGGTCGGGTTCAGAAGCACGTCGTTGCGATTGCTCGCGGGCACGATGGCGCGCGTGTAGCCGGCGTCAACGGCGTTCTCGATGAGCTGGGTCACGCCGCGCACCGCGCGCACTTCGCCGGTGACCGCAAGGCCACCCAGCAGGACCGTGTCCTGGCGGACAGCAACGCCGCGTAGCGCGCTAAGAGCACTTACGACGAGGGCCATCCCGCAGGGTTCGGCGTCGACACCGCTTTGGTCCACCAAGCTCTGGATGTGGATGTCTTGGCCCGCGGCGCGTTCGCCAGCGATGCCCTTGACGATTGCACAAGCCAGTTCGGTCTGCGCACGCGCGCTTTCCTGAATACCGCCACCGAAGGCAATCTGACCGCCGCTACGGCTGATTGGCGGCGTAATGACCGTGGCGATGGGAACGATGAGGCCGCCGGGTTCGCCGACCTCGCCGGTGCCGACGAGGCCTGCGCCGGCGGCCAGGCCGACGAGAAGGCCGTGCGGCTTGACGGGGTCATGCGTCCGGCGCGCCTCAAGGGCGGATTCGACGATCTGCTGCTCAAGGCTGCGGCTCAGGGCTTTGGCGCGGCGCACGTCGTCGGCCGTGACCAGGGCGCGACCTTGGCCAGCCGCGATGTCGCCGGCGGTGCGTACCAGGCCGCCGAGTTCACGAAGGCGCAACGTCAATTTGCCGCGGTGGCCGCTGCGACGCTGGGCCTCAAGGATAACTTCCGCGATTGCATCACGGTCGAGGTGCGGCACGCGACCGTCACGCACGACTTCCTGCGCGACGAAGCGGCAGAGATTGAGGCGGTTGTCGTGCGTATCCGGCATGCTGCTGTTGACGTAGACTTCGTAGCCGTAGCCACGGATGCGGGAGCGCAGCGCGGGGTGCATGCCCTTGTGGCTGCCGTCCGGCGGCTGCACGGCGTCCAGGTTGCCGGCCGCGACCAGGATGAAGTCGCACGGGACGGCGCCCGTGCGTACCATGGCGCCCGAACTGGTTTCGGACTGGCCAACGATTGCGTATTCGCGGTCCTGCATGGCAGTCAGAAGCGACTGTTGGCTGTCGAGCCGCAGGACGTTGATTTCGTCGATGAACAAGATGCCCTTGTGGGCGCGGTGGATGGCGCCGACTTCGACGCGCTCGTGCGGGGGCGTCTCGAGGCCGCCCGACTGGAACGGGTCGTGGCGGACGTCGCCGAGGAGCGCGCCGGCGTGGCTGCCGGTGGCCTCGACGTAGTTGGCGTGCGTCTCGCTCTTGGGATCATGCTGCAAGAGGAGTTTCGGCACGGCGAAGACGACGGGGTCCTTGCGTTGCTTGAACACCATGAAAATGAACAGGGCGACCAAGGCCATGAGGCCGAACGCCACGATGCCTCCGGTGCTCGTGTCCTTCCAGAAGAAGTACACGCCGAGCCCGAGAACGCCAAGCATGGCGGCCCACTCGACGATCCACCAGACAACCTTGCGACGCCCGGCCTTGCGGCGCATCTTCGCGATGACGGTTTTGCCTTCACCCGGCGGCACCTTGAGAACACCCGGCTGGTTCGGGTCTTTCGAGTTATGGTAAGAAAGGACATCGTCCAGTTTGCCGGGCGGCAGCATTTCCGACATTGCCTTCGCAATCATCGACTTGCCCGTGCCCGGGTCGCCGATAAGGAGAAGATGGCGCTTTTGGCTTGCGGCCTTTTGTGCGACTGCGACGGCGTTGTCCTGGCCAATGACTTGACCAATCAAGTGGTCAGGAATGGTGATGCCCTTCGAGGTCGTGATGTCCGTCTGCTTGGCAATCCACTCGTAGGGGTCGCTAATCAGGGCGGTCGGTGCCTTCGTGGTGGCGGTCGATTGCTTGTCGGTCTTGGACATCGGGGTCACTTTCCTCGTTTTGCCATTGCGGCGGCCGGATTCTTTCTTCGGTTGAGCGCGAGAAGGGTTGCAAGCAGGCCCACGACGGCCACCGCCGCAATGCCCGCCACATTCAGGTTGAGGCTGGTTGCGGCGCTCGCAATCGGGCTGGGGTTGGCGGGGACGATCGGAACACCGGGGCCGCGCAGATCGGTGACCTCGATGAGTTCCGCGAAGATGACGGTTCCATAATCGCCGACGGCGAAGAATTCGCGCTGGTAGGAATCACCAAGCGGCTTGTTGTTGTAATTGAACGGGCCCGGAGGCAATTGCAGGAAGTCGTCGCTCAGGTCCTCGTAGGCCATCTCCGGTGCCTGCAGCAGGACCGAGTCGGTGCGATTGAGAGGATTCCCAATATCGAGCGGGAACTTCGCAAGCACCCCACGTCCTTCGTCGATTGCGACGACGGACTTGCGGATGTGGGGCGCAAGCTCCTTCACGAGCGCCCCGACGCCAACCCCCGACGCCTCGACCGTCTCACGCAGCACCATGTGGATGACGCCGGAGTATTCGCGGTAGATGAGATCCTGGACGTTGGCGCGCAAGACGCGTTCGCTCGGATCCGGCTTCGTGACCTTGTCGCCGTAAGCTAGGACGGAGCTCCATTCGATACGTCCGAGGCCCGGCGTGTAGTGGCCGAACACCGCGGACAAGCCCAGCGCGCCCTCGGTCGTGCCCTGCGCGGAAACGAGGGCGAGGCGCCCATCGGAGCGCACGCCAAGTTTCGGTGCTCCGCCCACGACGGGGGAGGCGCCGAGGTACTGCGGCTTGCCGCCGTCGGGGTT
Organism: uncultured Halobacteriales archaeon; assembly: GCA_964627625.1. GTDB lineage: Archaea > Thermoplasmatota > E2 > JACPAO01 > JAHFTW01 > JAHFTW01. Next base: position 164,575 of record CAZVJB010000001.1, on the reverse strand, counting down.
CATGCGGAACAACTCCACGGTTCCGGGCAACGTCGCCGGGTTCCAGACGAACTCGCCCTGCGTGGGATCTGCAACGCAGCCGACGTAGAGGAAGCCGTCAGAAAGAACGGGATTCGTGCTGGAACTGCATGGCCCGATGGCGTCGGCGATGGGCTGGCGTTCGTACGTACCGTTGGCGTCCACGCTGGTCCATACGACGCCGATCACGCCGCGGCCGGCCGGCGCGGTTGCGTTGTCGGGCGCCGCACGCGCTTCGCGGGCCCCATGGCGGCCGGTCGTGGCTGGCGGCGCGGTCGCGCCCGATGCCGTTGGCGGCTCGACGCAGGGTGCCGGGGGGCCGAGGAGACAGTTGGGAGGCGGTGTTGCGGTTGTGTTTATGAACTGCTGGGGAAGTTCATGCCAGACGATGGTCATGTTGTCGGTGCGCGGATTGAATAGGAACCAGAACTGTCCAATGCGGCTGTCTTTGTAGACGGGGTCGATGAATTCGGCATTATAGTTCTCGCCGCGACCCTGCCCCTGTTCGCGGATAGTGTAGAGGCTTTCGAATTTCTGAGCCACAAGCAACGAACGGAAGCCGTCCCCGGTCGGGGCCGCATAGAGGGAACCAATGTACAGCTGACCATACGGGTCAATCGTCACTTGCGGATGCTCGGCAAAACTGTCACCGGGCACGCCAGAGGCTGGAGGGTAGGGGCGATCAAACCAAGACGCGCCGCTGTCGTCGGACGTGAAGGTCGTGAAAATTCCGAGGCTTGGCGTCCTCTCGTTGCTTCGGCTCTTTGTCGTCGGGCCCTCACCGTCCACGAGTCCGTGCAAACTTCCGATGATGAGATTTTTCGGGTCGAGCGGATCGACGGCAAGCGAGGGGTCGCCCATCATGTCTGCATCGTCAACGACGCGGACTGGACACGCATAGACCCCCGAGCCGGTGTCGAACGAGACGCCGGTTTCGTCCGGGCAGGCGATATGCAACTCGTAAACGAAGCCCTCTCCCTGTTGCGCCGTCGACGAGGGCGTCGGCAAGAGGGCCGCGCACAGCAGCAGGACGAAGCAGGCACGAATGAAGGACACGCGACACGTCCGGACGGCAACCCGCTCTTGCGGGCCATCAAGGTAAAGGAAGCGACTCCCCTGAGAGACTTATAGTTTCTGCGCGTCATGTCGTTGTTCGGGGTGCCGTTCAGGAGGTTTCAACCCTGTTGGCTGGCGCCGTCGGGGCCGGCAACTTACCTCCCTGCCCGGGTCTGGCCAAAAAGTGCAAACCGACCCTTCAAGCCGTGGCCCATCCAGGCACGGCCACCAGGCGTCCCACGCGACGCCTCTCAGGTGGGTTTCCTGTGATTTCCCAACTGGCATCTAAGGCTCAGGCGCGATTGATGGATGAGGTCGTCAGCGAGGAGTTGGCGGCGGTCGATGCCATCCGGGCGCATTTTGGCGATGACGCGGAGCGGGCGGCAGCCGCCGTTGCGGGGCGACGCATGAATTGGCGGCGCCTCCAATGGGAATGCAAACTCGACGAGGTGCAGGTGGCTTTCTTGGGCCGCCATGTCAGGAGCGTCCTACGCGACCTTCGTCTGCGGGCCGTGGACGACATGCTAGGCTTCTTGCCGCCACGCCTAGAGCGATCCCTCGGGGTCATCCTGCGCGATGGGGTTGTGACCACCGATGAGCGCGCGGGCTTCCTGCCGCGCGTCGACCAGGACGGGCGACTCTTGCCGGAGGAGCGCGCCCAGGTGGCGATTCTGGTAGACAAATGGTACATCGAGGATCATCCGGCGTGACGGCTTCGCAAGGCGGCGCGGGCCGGACAAGAGAAGCCGCCGGTTGCCGTGCCGAACCTGATGCCGGCCGCGGCAGCGCACACGATGCGCAGGTCGTAGACCACGCCATTGCCGGCGCTAGGGTGGTTCATCACACTTCGCCAGGAGGCCAGCCACGACCTCGCGGAAGGCTTGGCGTGCATGCACCTTGCGGCCCCGCGGCCGAGCATGGAGGGAAGTGGGGAGGCAAATCGTCGTGAACCCGATGGACACGAAGCAGGATTGATGCAGGCGGGATGAATGATGCGGGGAGAGGGGCGTGAAGGAGGTGAAAGGACATGGAGCGGCATGAAAGGGCATGGAGTGGTGGCTCGGAACATGAGGCAACATGTCACTGCATGTTGGTACCTATAGGTCGCCCGCGGCAATACAAGCCGACTGTAACCATCCACCTCATCCCTTCGCCATCGGCAACTGTGCCGCCTTCCCGCCGCCAGTCAACTTCCGCCACACAATGGCCACCGGGTCGAACCGTTGGCTGACAATCCGCTCCTTCATGGGAATGATGGCATTGTCCGTGATGGTGATGTGCTCCGGGCAGACCTCGGTGCAGCACTTGGTGATGTTACAAAGCCCGATGCCGCCCTCGCTCCAGGCTGCATCGAGCCGGTCGGCGTTGTCCACCGGGTGCATCTCAAGGCTTGCGATACGCACCATGAAGCGCGGGCCTTGGAACTCGTCATGCAACTTGTGCGTGCGCAGGACGTGGCAGACGTCCTGACAAAGGAAGCATTCGATGCACTTGCGGAATTCCTGCGAGCGGTCGACGTCGCGCTGCTGCATGTTGAATTCGCCGCGCCGCGTTTCCTCGGCCGTCATCGCCCGGGGCGTGAAAGGCTGGATGCGCTGGTTCTGTTTGTAATTCCACTTGACATCGGTCACAAGGTCCTTCACGATCGGGAAGGCCTTCATGGGCGCCACCTGAATCGTGTCACCTTCCTTGAAATCGGCGATGCGCGTCATGCACATCAAGCGCGGAACGCCGTTGATTTCGGCACTGCATGAGCCGCATTTTCCGGCCTTGCAGTTCCAGCGGCACGCCAGCGTCGGGTCCTGGTTGGCTTGGACACGGTGGACAGCGTCGAGGACGACCATGCCGGTGTCGAGCGGCACGTCGTATTCCTTCCACTCGCCTTCTTCAGAAACGCCACGGAACACTTTGAGTCGTACCGTCTTGCCGGTCGAGGCAGACTCGATTGCGGCGGCCTTGGATTCGCGCACGATTGCACCTGCAACTCCTGCGTCAATCTTGTCAGCCATCTACGCGCCCTCCGTAACCACCGATTTCACCGATTGCACCGAGTTGCCTGCTAGATTCGGTGGAATCGGTGCAATCGGTGGTTCAGCGGGCGGCGGCGTCATGCCGTCACCGCCAGGGCCTTGTTGTTGATGGCATCGACGTCGCCTTCGATGATGGACTTGAGGTCAGCCGGCCACGGCGGCAGGGGAATCGTCTCGACCTGCATCCTGTCGTCCGGTCCCTTGCGGCAGACGATATTGACCTTGGACCATTGGCCCTTGTCCGTCTCCGGGAAGTCGCCGCGCGTGTGACCGCCGCGGGACTCTTTGCGAAGGAGGGCGCTGCGGGCAATGGCTTCGGCGCCAATCAGCATGTTGCGCAGGTCGAGGGCAAGGTGCCAGCCGGGATTAAACTGGAGGCCGCCGGGCGCCTTGACGTGCGGGTAGTGCATCTGGAAATTCGCGATGTCGTGGATGGCCTTGGCAAGTTCGTCCTCGAAGCGGATCATGCCGGCGTAACTGTCCATGGTGCGCTGCAGCGACTCATGCATGGCGGCGGGGAGTTCGCCCGCGTCGCCGCGGAGGGGTGCCACGGCTTCGGCCAAGGCCGCCTTCAGGTCGTCGTCGCGCACCTGCGGGGCCGTCGCAAGGGCGGCCGCGTGCTTCGCGGCATACAGGCCGGCACGGCGTCCGAAGACCAGAAGGTCGCTGAGGCTGTTGCCGCCGAGGCGGTTGGCCCCATGCAATCCGGCCGCGGTCTCGCCTGCGGCAAACAGGCCGGGGACCTTTGTCATCTGGGATTCGGCCTCGACGCGGATGCCGCCCATGATGTAGTGCATCGTCGGGCCGACCTCCATGGGTTCGGCCGTGATGTCAACGCCGGCGAGCTCCTTGAACTGGTGATACATGGACGGCAGTTTGGCCTTCACGTACGCGGCATCGCGCCAGGAGATGTCGAGGCTGACGCCGCCGTGAGCCGTGCCGCGGCCCGCCTTGATCTCTGACATGATGGCGCGGGCTACAACGTCGCGCGTGAGGAGTTCTGGCGGGCGGCGGGCCGACTTGTCACCGTCGAGCCAGCGTTTTGCCTCTTCCTCCGTCGTTGCGAAATCATTCTTGAACATTTCCGGGACATACCCGAACATGAATCGTTCGCCCTTGTTGTTGCGCAGGATGCCGCCTTCGCCGCGGACACCTTCCGTGACCAGGATACCGCGCACCGACGGCGGCCAGACCATGCCGGTTGGGTGGAATTGCACGAATTCCATGTCCATGAGTTCGGCGCCAGCCTCGTAGGCGAGTCCGAAACCGTCGCCCGTGTATTCCCACGAGTTCGAGGTGACCATGAAGGCCTTGCCAACACCTCCGCAGGCAAGGACAATGGATTTTGCGCGGAAGAGGTGCATGACGCCGTCCTCGCGTTCGTAGGCAAGGCAGCCTGAGACGGACCCCGTCACGGGGTCTTTGAAGAGCCGCGTGACGGTGTACTCCATGAAAATATCAATGCCAGAGTGCACTCCCTTGTCCTGTAGGGTGCGGATGATTTCGAGCCCCGTGCGGTCGCCGACGTGGGCGAGGCGCGGGTACTGGTGGCCGCCGAAGTTGCGTTGGTTGATCCAGCCGTCCTTGGTCCGGTCGAAGACGGCGCCCCACATCTCGAGTTCGCGCACGCGGTCCGGTGCCTCTTGTGCGTGGAGTTGTGCCATGCGGATGTTGTTGAGGAATTTCCCGCCCCGCATCGTGTCGCGGAAGTGGACCTTCCAGTTGTCGCGGCCGTCCGCGTTGCTGAGGGCTGCTGCTACTCCGCCTTCGGCCATGACGGTGTGTGCCTTGCCAAGGAGCGATTTGCAGATGAGGGCGGTTTTGGCGCCTTGCGCCGCGGCTTCCACGGCGGCGCGGATGCCGGCGCCGCCAGCGCCAATCACGACGACATCGTACACGTGTTGCCCCAAATCGGTGGAATCCGTGCGCTCAGTGGAATAAGCGCCAGCAGGCGCACTCATGGTGGCAGCCCCCAGATGGATTGGATGTTGTTCACCCCGACCCAGCGGATGTAGATGTCCGTGATGGCGACGGAGAACAGGCTTGCCATGGCCCAGAACGCGTGGCGCTGGTTGAGGCGGGTGACGTACTGCCAGAACGTGTAGCGCGTCTGGCTGATGGCGTCGCAGGAATAGCAGTCTAGGTTGCCGCCAACGAGGTGCCGGAAGGAGTTGCAGCCGAACGTGAAGGCCGACAGCAAGGCGACGTTCAGGATCATAATCACGTTCCCGACGCCGAAGTACCAGCCGTGCGGCGTGTAGATGCCGCGGATTGCGTCGTAAGCCAAGAATCCCGTCACGATGATTGCGAGGTAGAGGAAGTAGCGGTGGACGTTCTGGACGACCATGAGGCCCTTCTCGCCGCGGTACTTGACGCCCTTGGCCGCTTCGACTCCGCACGCCGCCGGGCGCTGGACGAAGCTGCGGTAGTACGCCTTGCGGTAGTAGTAGCAGGTGAAGCGGAAGCCGGCCGGGATTGGCAGGATGAGGAACGCCGGATTCGCCAAGAACGGCGCGGCAATGGGTCCAACGAGCGGGATGGAGGAGAGGAACCCGGGCACGAACATGGTAAGGTCTGGCGTGCCGAACGGCGAAAGGTAGTGGTACCGGTTCGCGCCGGTGCCATCCACCTCAAAGAAGCGCGTCGCCACGTTGTTGCCTTCGAAGATGCGGAACGTCGCGTACACGACAAAGCCCGCAAGGATGGTGAAAATGACCATCGGCTCAATCCACCAGAGGTCGTTGCGTTGCGTTCCCCAGAGCCCGCCGGCGTGGGCATTCTCCTCTGGCGCCATTCTGGGTTGCGGCACAAGGGACGCCATGAAAGCGTTTTGGACTCGCCCGACGGCCAATTGTGGACCACCGCAACGCTTGTAGGCGCCCCGTCCGGTGGCTCGGCATGCGCGCGGGTTCCGCCCTGGTCATCGTGGCCGTGGCGTTCTCGGGCTGCTTCGGCAGCTTCCTTCCGAGCGAACCGCCGGCGCAGCCCTCGACGTCCATCGCCGCCGACCTGTACGTCCACCGGGCAAACGGCGACGAGGCCGTTCCCGCCACCCTTCCCGCGGCCTTCGGCCAAGGGATGCGATTCTCGACGGTTTCAAGCGGCTTCGACGGCGCCGAGCCCTCGATTGGCGTCACGTCCTCCGGATCCGTTTTCGTCTCGGCTTACGAAGACGTCGTGCGCTCGCGGGACGGCGGACGTACGTGGCAATCCGTCCACCATGCTGGCGGCGGCCAGGACTTCGACCCGATGCTCTGGGTGGACCAGGACACGGACCGCGTTTTTGCAACCCACATCAATCCGGCCAAGACGTGCCGGACCATCGCGGTAAGCGACGACGACGGCGAAACTTGGGCGGAACGGCCCCTCGTGTGCCCGCCGCAGTCGTTTGCCGAAGTCGACCACCAGAAGCTTGCAACGGGCCCGTTTTCCGGACCGCAAGCGGCGGCCGGAGGCAACCTCCCGTACGCGAACCTTGTCACGCTGTGCTACAACAACCGCGGTAGGACCCATTGCGCCGCCAGTCTGGATGGCGGCATCTCCTTCGTCCAGGACGGTCCGGTGGACGGCCTGCCGACATCCATCCTGCCCCTCCCGCTACCGTCCCAAGTCACGACCATCGTCGGCAATTGCGGGGGACTCAACGGCAACCAGCACCACGCGGCCGACGGCACGATCTATGTCCCCTACGGTTACGAATGCAAGGAATCGCGCATCGCCACGTCGTCGGACGGGGGGCTGACTTGGACACGGCAAAACCCACAACAAGCCCAACTCGAGCTTGACCCCGCCATCGGTACGACGCCCGACGGAATCGCGTACTACCTGTACCGCGGCACCGACCATCGCATCCACCTGCTGCGCAGCCGCGACAGGTTCGTCACCTACGACGGTCCATTCCTCGTCTCGCCGCCCGAAGTCAAATCCACGGTCTTCACCAGCCTTGTTGCCGGCTCGGACGGCCGCATCGCCTACGCTTACCTCGGCAACACCCAAAACACGCAGGGTCCCGACGACGCCGGCCCCACCACGCAGTGGAACGCCTACCTGGGCGTCAGCCTTGATGCCGATGTGCCAAGCCCCACATTCACAAGTGTGCGGGTCAACCCGGCCAACGACCCCGTGCAGCGCGGCAGCATCTGCATGACCCTGCCATGTCAGAACGACGACCGCAACCTCCTGGACTTCATCGACGTCGCAATGGGTCCCGACGGCCGCATCTGGGCCGCCTACACCGACGGCTGCACAAGCGCTGCGTGCCGCACGCCAGGCCAAGCCGACGTGACCACATCGCGCGACGACACCATGTACGTGGCCTGGCTACGCGAAGGCCCGAGCCTGCTTGCAGACAAGGGGCGACTGGGCGCGCCCTGACGTACGACCTGCGAACCTGGTTTTCCCCGCCAGAATGGTTTTGGAAGCCTCTGTGAAATCTGTGGTTCCCCTGCATGACCAACCCGAAAGCGAGGCCGCGCACCCGCAACCCTTTTCCCCCGCCGCCCGACATGCCGACCTCATGGGACGCTTCGCCACCTCATGGGCGCTGACCAAGACGAGCTTCAAGGTCGCCTTGCTCGACAAAGAACTCATGATTCTGCCCGTGTTGTCCTTCCTGGCCATGGCGGCTTCCTTCGTGGCAGTGATTGGCATCGCGTCGGAGAACGGCCTGCTCCCGCAGATCACGGACAATGCCACTAACGACATCCGTCCGGCACAACTTGCCCTCGTCGCGGCGCTGTACTTGGCGCTTGCATTCATCCAGACCTTCTTCGCGGCGGCCGTTGTGGCCGGTGCGACCGAGCGCTTGCGGGGCGGCGACCCAACCCTCGGCTCGGCACTGCGCGCGGCGGGCAAGAAGGCCGGCCGCATCCTCGCATGGTCTGCGGTGCTTGCCACGGTCAACGTCATTTTGCAATTGCTGCGCGAGCGTGGCGGCTTGGCCGGGCAGATTGTCGCTGGCCTCGGCAACATGGCTTGGTCGCTTGCGACGTACTTCATGGTGCCCATCCTGCTGTACGAGAACGTTCCACTCATGGGTTCCGTCGGCCGCTCCGGCTCGCTCTTCAAGAAAACGTGGGGCGAACAGGTCATCGGCAACGGCGGCGTCGGCCTCGTCTTCGGCCTCGTCATGATGGGCATCGTCATGATTACGGCCGTCATCGTGCAGCCAATGCTTGTGGCCCGCCAATGGATGAGCGCGCTGCCCATCATCGCAGTCGCCGTGACCATTGTGCTTGTTCTCATGGCGCTCCAGGCGGTCGTCCAGGGTGTCTACAAGGCTGCATTGTACCGCTTTGCCGTAACGGGCGAGACGGCGCCGGGTTTCACGACGGACCAGTTGAAGGGATCCTACCAGGCCAAGGCGGCAACCCGTTAGACGGTCCCGACTCTTTCGTGGATGCCGTAGGCGAACACGATGGAACCGGTCGCAACGCCAATTCCTGTGCCCACCACCTGCCACGTCCCAGGGATGCCATCAAAAAGATCAATGTTCACCGTCGAACCGTCGGCGCCGTAGGCTTCCTGATGATGAACCGCCTTGGCCGCGGGGTCCATGCTCGGGTCAATGAGGGCGGTTTCTTGCGCGCCCACGGCCGCGAAGGTCACGCGAATCGTGAACAGTTTGTTTTGCTCTGCAGTCATGGTGAAGCTCGCGGATGGCGACGGGGTTGCGCCGGGCGTCTGGATGTTGTGGTACGCAAGCAGGAGTTCGCCGCTGTCCTCGTAAAAGGTTCCTTGGAAGCCGTAGGAGTGCTGCTCCGTCACGATGCGAATTACCCAGTCGTCGGGCGCCGAAACTTTGGCCGAGTCGTAAATGCGCATCTCCCCGAACCAGTGCGACGCCGGCAAGTAATCGTATTTGGCGACGAGGAATTCGCCCGTGCGCATTTTAAGGTCGTATGCCCCCGGCGTCCCCGGCTTGGCCGTCACTGTCGTCTGGACGGGATAGTTGTAGGACGCCCCGGCGTCATCGCGGGACGTCAAAGTGTCCGCCCATGTCCCGTTCTGCATGGGGAATTGGTACCAGGGCCAGTGGTTGTCGCCGACGTCGGCGGCCGTCTTTGTCGCGCCAAACAAGCCAAGCGTCGGGAAGACAAATGCCCCATGCATCGCCGCGTGCGTCGCATTGTCAGCCACGGCAAGTAGCCAGCCATCTGAACGTTCTTCTGCGACGACCACTTTGACGAGGATTTCATCCGTGTCGTTTGCGCCAATGTACCAGTGATGCACCCAGGATTCACCGACGCGCCAATTGAGGAATTCGACTGTCGCATTGGCGGGCTCCTGTCCAAATCCCGGACTAGTGGGCGCCGTGTCCTGGAAGGCGGGCGGGCCGCCGCAACCGGCAAGCAGCGCACACATGACGACGATCGCAGAGCCGGCTTTCATGACGTTCATGCGCGACCAGTCCCGGGCCCGCGCATAGGCTTTGCGGCGGATGGTCAAGCCAAGGACTTGGCCCAGCGCTCAATTCCGGGGACGACGCGCTGCATAAATTCCGCGTTCTCCGCAAGCCGCTCCTTGGCCCGACCATAGGCCTGGCCGGCCATCTCGCCAAGCCGTGCGTCGTAGAACTTCACGACCTCTATGGCAAGGTCCCCGGGCAACTCGCCGGACGCCTCGACGATGTTGGCAACCCAGGCCTCGCCGAGTTTGGTTTTGATCTCCGTCCAGTGCTTTTTGACGTACATCCACGACTGACGTTGCGAGTGCGGCTCCATCAACATGGCGCGCAGAATTGGACCGACGGCCTGCGGCGCCACTACTCCGCTTGCGATGGTCGCAAGAACCTGGTCCACCAAGGCGGCGTCGCGGAAAGCGGGCAAGACGTACAGATAACGTTCGACGTCCTGGGGCGAGGCGTGCTTGTCACGCCGCGATTTGTAGGTTGCAAGGTGGGCCGCAAGGGTCGTTGCGTCGCCGACGACCGCCTCGACCGCGACGGCGACGCCCGAGACGGTCGCATCGACCGACGCCGGTGCCTTGCGCTCCTTTGCCGCAACAGCACGCGCGTCGGCGACGGCTGCCGGGTCGCGAGCAATTCCGGCCATGGCCCGCAGGAGCGCCGCGCGCCGTTCGCGGGTCATGTCGTTCTCGCCGGGCGCCGGCTCGGGCCCGAGCTTGCGGTAGCTGACGCCCAGGCGGTGCGCGACCCAACCGCGCAGCGGCGCGATGGCGTCGGTTTTGCCTGCGGTTTCGAGGATGCGTTCGGCGCCGCGCATCAAGCCGACGGTCTGCTGGACGACATCGTAGCGCGCTTCGCCGTCGACGAGGTGCCCAAACGCTTCGAGGAAATCGCGAATGTCGCGTTCCCCGGCGCGGACCTGGAACCACAAGTCGCGCACGACGGCGATGCGCTCTTCCGGTTTGAGGCGACCTGCGTGGTCAACGGCGCCCCGCAGCAGGGTCGCGTCGAGATTGCATTGGTAAAATCCCACGTCGCCCTCGTTGGGCCACAGCCAGTGGAGACGGCCCTCGACTGGAATGCGAATCGTATCGCTGCGTTTCTTGAGAAGGTGGCGATGCGTATGGATTCCTGTTGCGTCCTCGTAGCGGATGACGAGCGGCACTCTCCATGTCTGCTTGGTGGCGGCTGCAAGGGGGCTCGAGCGGGCGCGGGATTGCGTGACCTGCAGCGCTCCGTCCCATACGCAGGACACAACCGGGTGTCCGGGCTGGCGGACCCAGTCCTTCATGATGGCGCCGACATCCTGCTTGCTTGCTGTACCGAGGTGGCGCCACAGATCCGCCCCTTTTGCGTTCTTGAAGCGGAACTCGCGCATGTAGGAACGCAGCCCTTTGCGAAACGCCTCCTCGCCCAGAAACGCCTCGAGCATGTGCATGACGGCGCTGCCTTTGCCGTATGTGATGGCGTCGAACATCTCAGCCGCCTCTGCCGGCGTCTTGATGGGGTGGTAAATTGCGTGCGTGCTTGCTAATGTGTCCGTTGCCAAGGCACCCGCGGCCCGCGAACGGAAGCGGTTCCAGACGTCGAGGTCAGGGTGTTGCGCATCGACGATTTTGTGCGCCATCCATTCTGCGAAGGCTTCGTTCAGCCACAGGTCGTCCCACCATGCCATCGTGACGAGGTCGCCGAACCACATGTGCGCAAATTCGTGCGCTACGACGAGGGCTACGTCGCGCCGGTCGCCCCAGGATGCGATGGTTGGGTCAACGAGGAGCAGGCTGGGCCGGAATGTGACTAGGCCGGCGTTTTCCATTGCGCCGAAAGCGAAACTGGGAACGGCGACTTGGTCGTACTTGCCGAAGGCGTAGGGCTGGCCGAAGTAATCCTCGTACCAGGGAAGCATCTCGGCTGCAAGGTCGCGGCCGTGGTTGCCGAGCTTCTCCTTCCCGCCGAGGGCCCAGACGGCAAAGGGCGTACCATTGGCCTGCACCGTCTTAGTGGCCTTGAATGGCCCGATGACACAGGCGACAAGGTAGCTCGCCATCGGTGCCGTCGGCTTGAACGTGGTCGTCGCTAGATTGCCCTTGACTTTGCGAGACGAGAGGGCGCCATTCGTCAGAACGCGGTGTTTCTTGGGGGCGGTTATGGTCCAAGCAAAGATGGCTTTGTATTCCGGTTCGTCGAAGCAGGGGAGTATCGTCCTGGCGTCCGTGGCTTCGCATTGGGTTGCGAGGCAGGCCTCCTTGCCGTCCTTTGAGAGGTAGAGGCCGGCCATTCCCTTCGCGACCTTGCCTTTGTAGGCGACAAATAGCGTGGCCTTGCCTTTTGCCACGGGGGCGCCCAGCGTGAAAGACATCCGTTCCGCCTTCGCGTCGGCCTTCGTACCCGCCGCGATGCGCTTCCCCTTCTGTTCAATGAAGGCCTGCGTCGCGACGAGGCCCTTAGCGTTGAAGACGATGACCGCCGTCGGCTTCGTGACATCGAGCGCGATTGAGACTTCACCGCGGAAATCCTGCTTCGCCGGGTCGGCAAAGAGATGTAGGTCGTAGCGGACAGGCCGCACGTCACGGGGCAAGCGGTTGGATTTGGTGGCCTTCGGCAAGCAAGAAGCGCAGTTGCGGCCATCGCATATGCGTTCCTACGAAGGCACGACCGAAATCTCAAGCCCCCGCTTGTCCGCCATCAGCAGGGCCTGACCCTCGGGCGATTCCGTCTTGAACCGCAACTTGCCGTCCTTCGATGCGGTGGCCTCACCGACGATGGCTCCCTCTACCTCGACGCGGTACATTCCGGGTTGCCCGCCGTTAATGAGGAGGAATACATTCGTGCTCGTGCGCTTGAGGCGGACGCGCGGGACTGTGTCGGCGCCGCGGCGGTTGCCCCCGCCCCGGCCGCCGCCCTCATCGTCAGCGCCGCCTTGGAAACGGTCGTCGTCCCGGTCGCGGCGGCGCGGCTTGTCCGCGAGTGCTTGAATCTGCAGTCCGATTCCGAGTTTGTTTTCCAGCATCTGAACGGTACGTCCGCCCTTGCCGATAAGGGCCGGGACTTCGGAGTCGCTTACCATAATTGTCGCACGGTTGCCGCGTACTTTGATTTCCATCGGGCCCTGCACGTACTTGCGCAGCATTCCCGCTAGTTGTTTCTCCGCGAGTGCGCTTGCCGGATCGCTGGCCTGGCCGACCTGTTCAAGCGGCATAACGACGACTTGTTCGCCGTACGTGTATAACTCGTAGACCGGGCGGCCGCCGTTCATGACGTCCTTCACGACGACGACGGGACGGGCAAGGTCAGCATCCTGCATGCCGGCGGGTACCTTCACCGTGAATTCGAGTTCGAGGACCTGCGTGATGGCCCCGGCGTCCACGAACAGGACCGTGTCAATCACTTGCGGAATCATGCCGAGTTCAACGCGGCCGATGAGCCGTTGCACGGCATCGATTGCGCGGTTGGCGTGCGTCACACCGATCAGCCCGACGCCGGCAAGGCGCATGTCGGCAAAGACGCGGAAGTCCTCCGTCGTGCGGACCTCGTCGTAGATGACGTTGTCCGGGCGCACGAGAAGGATCACGTCGCCGGTCCACTTCATGTCGCGGTCAAGAGCGCCGTATTGCGTGACTTCCTTGGGCACTTGCAGGTCGCGTGGCTGCTCCATCGTTTTGACGACGCGAGCCATTCCGTGCAAGTGCTCGGCGACGGCGGCCGCAAACGTGGATTTTCCGGAACCCGGCGGGCCTGCCACGAAGACGCCGCGGCTCTTGCCTTCGATGCGATCCATCAACTCTCGTTCTAGCTTGTAGTCGCTGATGTGCTTCTTCGTGATTGGGCGCACTGCAGTGATCTCGAGGCCGTCGGAAAACGGCGGCTGCGCGATGGTGATCCGAAGCGGCCCAAGTTGGATTACCGTGCAGCCGTGCTTTTCCATCTCGATAAAACTGTTATAATCACGTTTCGCGAATTCGATGCATTCGCGGGCCATGGCGCGCAGTTCTGCGTGCCCCGAATCCCGTGTGGCGGCCGAGAACGGCTCGTAGCGCACTTGGCCGGGTTGGCCGCGCTTGACCATGGGTTTGCAATCTGACTTGAGGTGCACACTCATCGTTTGTGCATCGAAGAAACCCCAGAGCTTGAGGCCCGTCAAATCAGGCGTGTCCTTGACGACCGGGCGGATGTAGTGGTGGCGGATGCCCTGCGCCGCGGCGGCGTGTGCTTGGATGCGGTCGCTCGTGACGAACAGAGCCTTGTGCGCGACGGCCGTGTCACGGATTTTGGCATCGATTGCGCCACTTCGGGCTTGGCCAATTTCGTCGCGATGCGGTCGCTCACCCACAAACTCGATGGAAATCTGTCCAGCGGCGGCGAGCTTTTGCAGATTGGCAAGTTCGTCCATGCCGGCGACGCCGGTTTCGAGGCCGCGATTGGCTTGGGCTTCGAGTTCGGCAAGGGCGGCAAGCGGAACGAGCACCTTCGCTTTGGCAAATTCTCCCGATTCGATGAGTTCCGTGATGCGACCATCCACGAGGACGGACGTATCGGGGACCAGGGTCTCAGGCACGATTCCAGGAGTGGTGACGGGGGGATAACAATGGTGATTCCTGGTGCGCGACTTCCTGTGGAATCAGGCGGCCGTCGATGGCAGGCTGCGACGGGCCGCGTCCCAGTCGAGAGCGCGCGTCGAGCCTATGACGTGGCTTGCCACCGTTCGCAGTCGGCCGTCTTCCGTGATCAGAGTCGCCTCTTGCGAGATGGCCGCAGCCAAGTACTCGGCATCGTAGAAAGAAAGCCCGTGCTTCGCAACAAGCGCACCGGCGAGGCTTCGCATCTCCTCTCCAGCTGGCAACAACGAAGCCTGCCGAAGCATGAGCTCCAGCGCGGCTGCACGGGACTCGACGCTCGGGCCATACTCTTGGGGATGCTTGCGATGGACCACATTGCCGCATTCCGAAGCCAGGATCATGGGTGCGACCACCTGTCCAATCCGGCGGGCTCGCTGCAGGGTCATGGCCGCCTCGCCCTCGAGTTGGCCTGTCCAAAGCAAGGCGCTGGCGTCGACGACCCACTTCAATGTTCGTCCCTCGACTCGCGCACGGCCCGAACGAGGTCCTCTTTGGAGATGGGCTTCATGTGTTTCTGCAACTCGCGCATCTTGGCAAACCAGTCGTCACTCTTCATGCGCTGCACTTCCGCCTCGAACGCGCGCTTTGCAACCTCGTTAGGGTTCAGGCCGCGGCCCTGCACGAAGTCCAGGAGGGCGGGGTCCTCGCGGAACTGGATTTTGTCCACAACAGGATGTATACGCTTTGTATACAAAACGGTATCCAAGGGGGTGGTGAATCTTCTACGGCCGCGGCACCAGGCAGAAATAGTACGGACCGGCGATCGTGGCGTAGGCCGCCAGGACCAGGCAATCCGGGTCGTAGGCCTGCACGCAGGCCGCGACACCGAAGTCGGAACCCGGCGTCTCGATGACGCACACGGTTCCGTGCTCGGGGTCGGCAACGACACGCGGCAGCAGGGGCGACGCGGCCGACGCTCCCGGTGGGGCGGCCGCGCAGGCGAATGTCAACAGCAGGGCCGTCGAACCAGGCAGCGTGCGCATCAAGGCCCCGCCCTCGCGACGGGCGATGCCAGTCCAGGGTTGCGCGGAGTCGCGCTGGGCGCCATTCTTGCCGTCACCAGCAATCCACCTACGCTTCCGGGGCGGCGTCCACAACGGATTGCCGTCGCGCCTTTGACCAGATGATGAGCGCAACGGCCGCAACGATGAGTCCTGTTGCCGCGAGGGTCAGGACCGTGACGACCTCGTCTGCAAGCCACACCCCGACGGCGACGGCGACGGCGGGATTCACAAACGCATACGTTGTTGCGACGGCGGGACTCGTAGCTCGAAGTAGCCACAAGTAACAACCCATGGCGACGACGGAACCCACGACACTCAGGTAGAGCACAGCCCATAACGAGCCGGTCGAGACCTCAAGCGGGTTCCAGCCGCGAAATTCACCGATGGCTGCGCCGCCCAGGACGAAGTACAAACCGCCAAGGAGCATCTGCAATGCCAGGTCCTGCCACGGCCATTGTGGTTTGACGCCACGCCTTGACAGAAGCGAACCGTAGGCCCAACCAAGCGAACCGAAAAACGGCAAGGCAAGATAGCGCAGGTCCACACCGCCAACCCATCCGCCGCCTTCCTGCGACAGAATTGCAACACCGGCCAAGCCAAGCCCCAGCCCAGCGCCGACGATAGGCCCTGGCCGCTTGCCCTCCATCGTCCACTCAAGCAGCGAGGCCCAGAGCGGAACCGTCGCCACGATGAGAGCTGCGACCCCTGACGGCATGCGCTTTTCGGCGAAGGTGACGGCGCCGTTGCCGATTGCCATGAGGAAGAAGCCAAGGATGGCGGCACGGCGCCAGGAGGCGGCCGTTGGCATGCCGTTTCCGCGCGCAATCGTCCACCCGAACAGGAAAAGGCCAGGAATGAGCCAGCGAAAACCCGCCATGAGAAGTGGCGGAATGGTCTCGATTGCCACCTTGATGCCGTAGTACGTCGTTCCCCAAATGATGTAGATTGCAGCGAGGGCCAAGGCGACCTTGATGGT
The DNA here is from genome assembly GCA_964627625.1 of uncultured Halobacteriales archaeon. GTDB lineage: Archaea > Thermoplasmatota > E2 > JACPAO01 > JAHFTW01 > JAHFTW01. The sequence goes on along the minus strand of CAZVJB010000001.1, from coordinate 148,469 downwards.
GTTCGCCTTCAGGGTGGAGGTGCCCATCGTCGACGCGGGGAGTCTACGGCAACGGATGAAACCGACTTGGGACAGGTGCGATTACGTGGAACCGCCACGCCGACGAGGGCAGCCGCAGATTTCGCAGATTGCGCAGATACCCAACCCTTTTGGTGCGACGCGAGAGAAGCCCGATTTTGGCCATGTTGCTTCGCGACCTTGAGCCTGAGGGGCCTACGAGGCCCTACTTTTCCTTCTTTTTCCCGGCCCCAAAAGTCCCTATGTACAAGCCGCCTAGTGACCCCGTTGACCGAAGCCGATGCGTTCTGGGCGGAATGCGAACCCATCTTCCGCGAAAGCGTGGACGGGGGCGGCCCGCTCGTGGACGTCGTGGTGCGCGGGACCTCGGCGCAAGATTGGCAACTCGTTGTGGACCGGGTTGTGGCGTCCTACCCCGCGCGATTCACGGACGACACGGGGACGGATGTGCCGCCGCCCGGGATGAACGCTCTGTTTGCGCGACGAGCCGAAGCGGGCATGACGATGCAAATAGCGGCTGGGCCGCTTCACCTCAACTCCTACTTCTTCACTGACGCGGAATTGGATTTCGACGCCGACGCGCGCGAGCTGGACTCGCCCCTGGCTTTCCAATGCTTGCTTGACTTTGGCCGGCTGGTCGGCAAGGCGACCGGGAAGCCCGTTCATCTGGCCTTAGAGGGCGGACATGACCGGCCGTTTCTCGAACACAAGGCCGGCGAATGGACGGTTTGGAACGAGCGCGACCCGACAAACGCCAGGTGGCGGCTCCTGGTACAATTGGTCGAAGAACCATCTCGAACGGCGCGCGTTGCGAAGGATCTCGCTCAGTTTGGCTGGGACTCGGAAACGGAAATGGTCACATTCTCCAAGGACCACCTCGGCGCGCAATTGCACAACTTCCTCAATGGCCTGCGCACGGCCGCCGAATTGGAGGAATGGGCGAATGCGATTGAGGGACGCGACGATATCGGCTTCATGCCCGCCCAAGGCCCATTGGTGAAGGCCGTCCTCCACGACCTGGCCAACCCGGTCCTGCAAGGCCCGCTCACGCGGGAGTCTGCGGAGCGAATGCTCGCGCGCCTTCGCGCCGTGGTTCGAAAACCGCCGCCCGGCAGGTAGCATAGATTGTAAGCCGAATCGCCAAGAACACGCACCGGCGTCATCGGCGAAATCTGCGGCTCCTGCTAGGCTGCACTTTCACGGAAAAGCTGGCGCCTTCCAGACCGCCAACTGCTCTTTGTCAAACGAGTACAGTTCGTCCCGCATTGCGCGGGCAAGATGCAAGCCGGCGGCATCAACGAATGTCAGCTTCTTGTTTGCCAGGAAGATGGCCTGGGCCTTGTCGTGGCCGTAATCCACCTCGACCCGTACGCTAGCGATTGCAACGAGTTGCCGGCAGGCGCGGCGACTCAATCCCGCCGCATCCGCCTCGCCATGCGCGCGCCGTGACTGGTAGTATACGACCTGCAGGAACTCGACCAGCACCGGGGACGGTACGATCAGGGTTGCCGCTGCCGCGGCTTGCTTGGTCGCCTTGGCGTGGTGCGCGTCCTCGACGTTGAACAGGGCGACCAGGAAAGAGGTGTCAACGACGGGCATCGTCGAGTCCTGCCCCGATGATGTCGTCGTGGTTTTCGGCGGCGTTGCGGCCCAACCGCAGCAGCGTGAGGTGCCCGAGGTCGACGGGTTGCGGTTCCGCCCGGACGTCCACGGTTGCGGTGTCGTTCTCGCGGAGTCCCAGTCGCCCCATCTCGGCCTTCGTCACACGGATGCCGTAGGCGTGGCCCCACCTTACGACCTTGCGTTGCAGGCGGATTGAACCCATGGTTATCCATATCGGTATATCCATGCCTTATCCCTTGCGGTCATGGCGAGGATCTCGGATAACCCGGCTCGGACAGGCCAAGGCGCGCACGTTCGGCCTATGCGGCGAGGCGGCCGCAGGAATCGCAGAGACGTTGTTTGTCGAATCGGCGAATTCTGCGGCTGGGCCGGCGCCGTCAGTCCGACGCCCCATCCCAAACCTTGATTCCGATTTCTTCGCACCAGGCCATCACGCGCTGCCGCTCTGGACCCTTCAAGCCTTTCTTGTGGACATGAACCCCAGCGCAGCCTTCAGTGGCATCGACCGCTCGTTGCAGGACTGCGGGTCCGTCCGCCAGCGCGACCGCGTGCGCCGGAATCAAATGACCAAAATCCGCTTTCCCTGACACCGCGATATCCGTCTGCCGAGGAGCATAATGGCCGCCGCCGACGCCCACTAGAACAGGTCCCGCCGAACGCCCTTCGCCTCGTAGAACTTCTTGTACGGCACGCGCAACCACCTGCGCGCCGGACTTGTCGGCGTACCATAACTCATCGGAGCCAATCTCAACAAACAAGGTCGGGATCGACATGAACGGCCCATGGTGCGTGGCTTCGTACGTCACCTGGTGCGGCAATCCTGCGGCGTCGCGGTGGAAACGCAGTCGTCGCAGCAAGGCCCCCATGTCGCGTGCCGCTGCCGGGCTTGGCCTCTGCGGCTTGCCGCCGAAGCGCGCTTCGCCGTGGTTGCCGATTGGATGCACGGTGAAACTCGGCTGGCCTGATTCCGCCCGGTGCTTGGACAGAAACCAGACGTCGCGTAGTGGGAGGCCTAACGCTTTGAGGTCGCCGTCGAGCGCCTCGTCGTGGATGCTGGGGCCCTCGACCTCGACCATGATGGCCTCACTTTGTGACCAGACCTCGTGGCCGCGAAACGTCCGGTTCGTGCGCTCCCAGTCGCCGAGTTCTAGGATGCGGTCACGCAGGTTGACGCTCGCGGTATCCGCGCGGCTGCAGACAAGAACTCGCACCGAGGGCGGCAGACCGCCGGTTGGTAAAACGTGATGCCGGGCCGCGCTGCCTTGCGGGCGCATGCGCCTCCTGTCGGCAAGGGTCACGGCCGCCGGACACACTTTAAACGGGGCGCCTCATGGCGCGGCATGGCCAGAAAAGTCCTCGACAAGGGCCAGACAGCCGAAGTTATCGCTGAACAGGAAATCCCCTTCGAGGAGCACGAAGCCCCTCTCGAAGCTGTCGACGAACCCGCCGCACTCGAACTCGTCACCGACCCGGGCCCAAAGAAGGTCATCGTGTTCCATGACACCGCCGCCGCCAACGGTGACGTCGTCTTCGAGGAACATTTCCCCGACCCCGCCCCAAGCACGAACCGATCCGGCACCACGAACCGCCCACCCGACGGCTTGTACTCCATCCACGCCGGCGTCGATGCCCTGGGCCCTGACCCAACCTTCCTCGGTCGCCCGTCGCGCGCCAACCTCGGGCCCATCGCGTATCGCAGCCGCACGGTTTTCCGCACTGAATCAGGGGGCGAAGTGCGCTCCTACGAGTCCGGCTCCCGCCGCACTCTCACGATGACAACGAGCGGCGGCGAGGAGGTCCCGTTCCGCAGTTCCATGGTCGACCAGGTTGTCGGCCGTACCGAACTTCCCGAGACGACCGAACCCCAAATCATCGACGTCCAGCCGACGACCGAGAAAACGGAGGACAGGCCGCGCCGCCGTTTCGGTTTTTTCGGACGAAAGGCGCCGAAACCTGAGTTTCACGCGGATGGAAAAGGCGACCCGTCTGTCACCCACGTCTACCAGCCCGCCGTTGTTGGCGAACCAGAGCCGGACGCAGGCCTCGTGCAGCGCGCCACGGTCGCCGACGTTGCCTGGGATCCGGGACAAACGACCGTTGTGTTCGAAGAAACCATCGTGCCTGCTCGTGCGGCGATTCGTCAGGAGACTCGGACAATCGCGCTTCCGCAGCGCAAGAAGGTCACCCGAAAAGCGCCCAAACCGAAGCCGCGCAAAGCGAAGGTCCGCAAGGCGAGCCGGAAACCAACGGGAATCCTTGCTTACCCAGGCGACAACCACCCAATCATCGACATCGAAGGCATCGGCCCCATCTATGCCAAGCGCCTGGAGAAGGCCGGCATCGCCACGACCGGTCAACTTGCTGTTGCCAAGAGCGGCCGCATCGCCTCGAAGGTGAAGGCACCCGCCAAGACCGTGAAGGGCTGGCAGGCGCAGGCGGACCTCCTCAAGGTCAAAGGCGTCGGCCCGCAGTACGCCGAAGCGATGGCCCGCGCCGGCATCAAGGGCATCGAAGGGCTCAAGGGCAAACCCGCGAAGAACATCGCGAAGCAGGTCACGAAGTACCTGGATTCCCTGGAGACCAAGGTCGTCGGGCAGCCCGTGACCGCAAAGCGCGTGGCCAAGTGGCAACGCCGCGCCGTCAAGATGCACAAGGTCCGCATCAACGCCGAAAAACTTGCAACACCGGATCACGGGATTCCGCCGCCGTGGCTGCGGGAGAAATCCACGACGAAGAGTGGAAAGGCTGCGAAAGGCAAGACCGGCGGGAAAAAGGCGGGCCGGCGCGCGAAGCACTAGCCGCGTGTTGCTCGGCTGCATCGGCCAAACGGCCAAGCAAATCGTGCCATCGAATCGCCTCGCATCGACCGCCCGAGGCATGGCTCTATTGTAGCACCCGCGCGATGCCAGACATTCCAGGCAACCGTTGCCCATATCGCTTGCTACGTGACGTGGTATTCTTGCCGCTTGCGTTCGACGATGGCGAGCACCACGCCGGAGCGGACAGTAATCTTGGCGCCATCCGACATGATCTTGTTGGAAACACCGCGGGCGCGTTTGCGCTCCAGAACGATGTCAGTGCCGTCAAACTGCGTTCCAGAAAGGCTGACGACGGCGTCGGCGTCAACCGAGACGATGTTGAGGGTCGCGCCCGTTCGCCCCACAAGCGACAGTTCTCCGCCCGCCGACAGGTAGCGTAGGGACTCGCCCTTTCCCACCATGGAGCCGTCGAGGCCAAGGTCGTGGACACGGCGGAGAATCTTGAGGTTTGCAAGAAACATCGCGGTGCGACCGCCGTGGGCGCCGAGGATGAGGACAGATTTGGCGCCGAGCGCGAGGGCCTTGTCCAGGGCCAAATCGCCGTCGATTGCGTCTTTGCCCGTGGCGTGGCGCTCGATTGGGACGTCAAGGGCTTCGGCCCACTTGTAGGTGTCCGGCTTCAGGGAGTCCAAATCACCAACAATGAAGGTTGGGACATGATCGGTCTTCAGAAGCGACTGGGCGGCACCGTCGGCGCACACGATGGCGTCGCAGGCGTCCAGCAGTTTCAGTTCGTCGCTGCCCGGCTCTTCGCCGTTGAGGACCAGGGCAACCTTCACGTTGGCGCAGACGACCGGCTATATGAAAAGGTGGCCGCCGAGCCAACAGAGAAGAACGCGCTTTGCCCTCCTGGTGGCTGGGCATCGAGCCCGGCTGCAACCCTTTTCACGGCGAGGCTTGTCCCCGCTTCGTCATGAAACTCCTCTTGGTCCACTCCGACTTCATCGAGTACCGGGCCACAAAGAAGGCCCTGAAGTCGGCGCCGGACCTGACCGATGCCGAGAAGGCCGGCCGCATGGAGGAGTGTTTGTGCGCATTCGTTGCGGTCGAGAAGCCGGACGAAGCGAACATGGCCAGTTCCGTGGCGAAGGCCGTTGCGGAGATTGTCAAGGTCGCCGACCAAGTGAAGACGAAGCGCGTCATGCTGTATCCCTACGCGCACATTTCCAACGACCTCGCCCCGCCGCCGGTGGCGATGCAGGCCCTTCCGCTGCTTGCTGCGGCGCTCCCCCAGGACTTCGAGGTGGCACGCAGCCCCTTCGGTTGGTACAAGGCCTTCACCCTGAGCTGCAAGGGCCACCCGCTTTCGGAGCTCTCCAAGCACGTTTTGCCAGACGGCGCCGCGGCGTCGACGACGGTGCTGGCCGCTCAGATGCAGGCCAAAGAGAGCGCGAAGGGACTTCCCAGCGCTCCGGCTGGCGCATCCGCAGACGGGTCCGCGCAATCGGACGAGCAAAACCTGGCCCTCAAGGCAGAAAAGGGCTTGAAATCGCAGTGGTTCGTCCTTTCACCGGATGGCAGCCTCGTCCCGGCCGATACGTTTGATTACAAGCCGTGGCCCGGGCTGGCAAAATTCTGGGCCTACGAACATGGCGGAAGCCGCAAGGCGGACCAGGAGCCGGCGCACATTGCACTCATGCAGCAGATGGAACTCGTCGACTACGAGCCAGGCTCAGACACGGGAAACATGCGCTGGTTCCCCAAGGGGCAACTCATCAAGCGCCTGCTCGAGGAGAAAATCAACCGGATCTGCCGCGACGCGGGGGGGCTGCAAATTGAGACGCCCATCATGTACGATGTCAATCATCCGGCCCTGAACAAGTACCTCAACAAATTCCCGGCCCGGCAGTATCGCATCAAGTCGGATGAGAAGGAATTGTTCCTGCGTTTTGCCGCCTGTTTCGGCATGTACCTCTCGATGGGTCGCGCGAGTCTGAGTTACCGACACCTGCCGGCGCGCATCTACGAGTTGACGCACTACAGTTTCCGCAGGGAGCAGTCCGGTGAGACGGCCGGCATCAAGCGGTTGCGCTGCTTTACCATGCCCGACATGCACACGCTCGTCGCGGATCTGCAGCAGGCGCGCGAGGAATTCAAGCGCCAATTCGACCGTAGCAAGGCCTGGATGGACGCCCTCGAAATCCCGTACGAAACCGCAGTCCGCTTCGTCAAGGGCTTCTATGAGGAGAACAAGGAGTTCGCAACCAGCCTGGCAAAGACCGTCAATAAGCCGGTCCTCGTCGAGATGTGGGAGACGCAGAGTTTCTACTTCGTCATGAAGTTCGAGTTCAACTTCAACGACACAGTCAACAAGGCATTCGCACTAAGTACCGTCCAAATCGACACGCAGAACCCGCAGAATTTCGGTATCGAGTACACGGCGGCGGACGGGTCACGCAAGAACCCGTATCTTCTCCACGCAAGCCTGAGCGGTGCAATCGATCGCAACCTCTGCGCCATTCTTGAACAGCAAAGCATGGAGGCCAAGGCCGGCAAGAAGCCGAGCCTGCCGTTCTGGCTGAGTCCGACGCAGATTCGTTTCCTGCCCCTGAACGATTCGTTCCTCGACGAGTGCGTCCGCCTTGCGGGCAAACTCAACGAGGCTGGCTTCCGCGCCGATGTGGACGACTCCTCGAACGGTGTTGGCAAGAAAATCGCCCTGGCCGAAACCGATTGGGTACCGCTTATCGTCGTTGTCGGCGAGAAGGAGAAGCAGTCCGGCAAATTCCTGCCCCGGTCACGCAAGGCAGACTGGCTTGCCGCCGCAGGACTTGGCGCCGACACGCCAGCCACGCTGGAAGACTTGGTAAAAGTCTGCGACATGAATGTCGGGACCGAGCCTCGCGCCCCGCTGCCGCTGCCCGTGTTGTTGAGTCAGAGGCCGATTTTCAGGGGATAGACGACACATCTATCTGGAGTAACTTACGTGGCGCCCGCATGGCAATGCCTGCGTGGATGGTCGGCTTCCGCATGACGCCCAGAATTTTTGCCCTTGGCGCGTGCATCACGCTCGCCGTCTCGACCGCCGGGCCGTGGATGTCCTGGGTTCCTTGCGGGATTTTCGGCAGCTGTGCCGATGCGCCCAGCGTCTCCTGGTTCTGGACTGGCCCAGAGTCCGCAATCACCTTCGGCGTCCTCGTAATCGCCGCGCTGGGATTCATTGTCCCCCGCTCAAGTCCAATCCGCTTGTTGGGCCCGCTCGCGCTGATTCCTGCGATTTGGCTTTTTACCATGCACTTTTGGTTTTCGGGATCAAGCAAGATGTTCGCAGAGGACGTAAAGCCCCTATGGGGGGGCTGGGTTATGCTGGCAGGCATCGCCATGTCGATCGCGGCCCTCGCATGGCAGTTTATCGCGTTCGTCCTCAAACCAAAAACCCGCGGCCATGCCAATCGCCCCCCTGTGAAACCGGTTGCGCAGGGCCGCAACTGACTAAACGAAATCGGCGTCAGTACCCTTCCCTCAACAATCCGGGAACCTTGTCGAATCCCTTGTCGTTTGAGATGAGCGGTTCGTTGTAGTGCAAGGCCGTGGTGGCAATCTGCAAGTCCGTCCAAGCCAGGCGAAGGCCCGCCCGGTCCATTTCGTGCTGCAGCCGGGCCGCCTCGTCCGCTAGTGTGCGGTCGAAATCCTCGAAGCGGGCGGCCCCCTCGAGCTGCTTGGTCGCAATCGCGCGTGCATGGGGTGCAAGCGGCGAGAGAAACTCGACCCAGACCATTGCAGGAATCCGCAGGATGGATCCCTGGCGCTGCAGGCCGACCACCTTGGCAATGGCGCCGGGATGCTTGCGAGTCCGGTCGACCAGCACGGTCGTGTCCAGCACCGTCATGGGAGATCCCATGCGTTGCGGCGGTCGAGATCGCGATTCTTTCGTATGTTCCCGAGGGCCCGCTCGCCCTCCTCCCACGTCATGAGCCCGGCCAGGCCGGCCAGCGGGTCCTTGATGGTTCCCGTCGCTGTCAACCGCAGGACAACGTCGCTGAATGACTCCTTCGACCTCTTTGCGTTCTTCAATCGCTCGTAGGCCGCCGTCGACAGTTGGACCATCTTCGTCATGTGTAGTATCTTTACGTAAACGGTGTTTATCATGCTGTCGCCATGGGTCGGACGGCTCGGGCAGGTTTGGTGTTGCCCAAGAGGCGAGTGAATTCGTGCACTCGTTGGCTCTTGCTACCCTTTACGAAGGCTATCGGCCGGCGCCGGCGTCGAAACAATCAGCAAGGCCCCGGGCTGGGGTTCGCGGCGGGACTCTCTTGGTCTTGCGTGGCTTCGACAATTTCTGCGTCCGTCTCATTCCATGCCCGGACAAGGAATTCCGCGTGTAGCCAGTATGGTTGATCGCGCGGTTGCACGGCGGTCGACGTTCCGGCCGCTTGCTGAACATATTTGGGGTACACATGGAAGGTGATTTCCGCCGTGGCGTTTGCGGGCAAGATTTGGTCCACGGTCCCTTCAAGCCGTGATGGGCCAGACATCCGAAGAATGGGCAGAAGCCGTTGCGTCTTGTCGGGGTCCGTGACGACGTAGTTCATGGCTAGACTCAATTCCTGGCAGGCCGGCGCGGCTGGTGTCCAGCTTAGGTCGACCGAAGTCTTGAGGACCACCACTTGCCCAAGCACGGGATTGAAGTAATCGGTTCCGTGGACGGAAGCGAATATCCCACCTTGCCGGATGCCGGCGTCAGCTTGGACCGTTCCATTGTAATCGTACTTGATGGTCCAGGTGAACTTTTGAGGATTGATTGGCGTCATAGTGTTGGGCGACTCGGTTGTGTTGGCCGCCGGAGCAACAGCTGGCGGCGCTGTGGCCCCCTTCGTGGGCGTCGGATTGTCCGTTACAGGGCTGTCCGTGGTCATCGCTAGTGTGGTATCGGCATCCGAGATGTCCGTCTCGGCGGGAAGGCGGCTGCCACATCCAGCCAACAGGGTCACAACTAGGACGCAGGCAAGTCTGAGCATAGCAATCCACCGGCAAAGCGGGTATTTCAGGAACTTGGTCCCCGGGTAGAAATCCCGAGAACTTCTCGCGCGACGCGGCATTTGCAAGCGCTTTGTAGCCGGGTTGCATTGTTCCCCCGTTGAACTTCTCCGACCTTGCTCCTGGCCCGGCTCCACAGCTTCCGCTTGAGGCCTACACTAAGCGGCGGGCTCGCCTGGCCAAGCAACTCGGCGATGGCAATTCGTTGGTCGTTGCAACCCATCCGCTCCACCAGTACAGCCACGACGTGGACTACGTGTTCCGCCCGCACAGTGACTTTTGGTATCTCACGGGATTCAACGAACCCGGCTGCGTGGTCGTTCTAGGGGGGGGCTCCGGCACATGCACCCTGTTTTTGCGGGATCGCAAGCCGGAAGCCGAAGTCTGGACAGGCCGGCGCCTGGGTGTCGAACGTGCGGGAATCCTCGACATGGACCACGCGTACGACGTCGCCGAATTCTCCGAGCGCCTGCCCAAGGTCCTTGGCAGGTCAAAGATCCACGCAATTGCCGACCACGATCCCGCCGTCCGCCGCCGCGTCGCACGCGCTGCCGGCCGCCGTTGGGTCGAAGACCGGCAGCCGGCGGCGCGGCCGGGCGGCCCGCCCAAGGGCGCCAAGCGCGAACGCCGCGCACCGTCACACGGCCGGGAACTTCTGCACGAGATGCGCCTCGTAAAGGGGCCGGCCGAACTAAAAATGTTGCAGAAGGCCTGCGATCTTGGCGTTGCAGCGCACATGGCTGCGGCACCCGGCATCGTCGGAGGCGGCAAAGAGTTCCAAGTCGAAGCGGACTTCGTCCATCACGCGCGCCACCACGGTTCCACCGGCGTCGGCTATCCCTCCATTTGCGGCTGCGGGCCAAACGCCGCCGTGCTGCATTATGTCTCCAACCTTGACGCCTTGCGGCGCGGGGAACTGTTTCTCATTGATGCCGGCTGTGAGTGGGGCTACTACACATCCGACATCACGCGGACGTACCCCGTCGGCGGCGAGTTCTCCCGGCGGCAACTGGAACTGTACGAGTTAGTTCTCGCGGCGCATCAGGCGGCCCTACGCGAAGTGCGACCCGGCGTCCCGTTTCGCCAGCCGCATGAAAAGGCCGTTGAGGTCATTTCGGCGGGTCTCCTCGATCTCGGCCTGCTTGCAGGTTCCGTCGAGGCCATCATCAAAGAGCAGACCTACCGCCAATTCTTCATGCATGGAACCAGCCACTGGCTCGGCCTTGATGTGCACGACGCAGGCAGTCCGCTCGGCCCCGATGGAAAGCCTCGACTACTGAAGGAGGGAATGGTCTTGACAATTGAGCCGGGCCTCTACTTCAATCCGGATTTCGCTGCGTGCCCGCCAGGAACCGCCGGAATTGGTATCCGTATCGAGGATGACGTCGCCGTGACCGAGGGCGGGCGCCGCAACATGACGGCCCGACTCCCTGTTGCCCCAGAAGAGGTCGCGCGGCCCCATCGCAACAAAGGATAAGGACGGCCACCCATCGTCGAAGCATGCGCCCTTGGGCGTTTGCTGCCGCGCTCTTTGGCGCCCTGATTCTTGCCCCGACGGGCCAAGCCGCCCTCAATGGCGACCACGACTTTGCCGTCGAACTGCCGTACCGCGCTGACTTGGCCACTGACTACACGGGCGAGATCACCGTGCTCTCTGGGTCGCTGGCTGCAACAGTCGCCCCCACCTCGGACCCGATGCTGTTCTTCAACGTCACCCAAGGCGGCATCACGGGCCTGACGAAAGTCTGCTGGAACGCGCCACTGCCCGACTGCCGAGAGTCGGCAAGCGGAGGCATCTCCGTGAGTTGGCAGGCCGGTTCGTCCGTCGGCCTGAAGTTCCCGTCACCAGTCTCCGGATCTGCAACAGCGGCGCATGCGCTCGTTTTCTTCGTTGACATGAAGCAAACAATCAATTTCGGCGGCGTTGACCTGACCTTTGGCCGCATGATGGGGGCCGGCACCGTCGGTGGCGAATTCGCCTTTGATGCCATTCCAGCCATCCCGGACACGCTCATCCAGGACCTCGGCAACAACAACGCCGCGGGCGTGGTGGCGCTGGACGACCAGACCGTGCTGACGGTGACCGGCAGCGGTTCACCAGTCCGTTTCACGCAAGCACACGACGCGATGACGTTCCAGGGCAAGCCCGTAATTGCGGCCCTCGAGGCGGAGGGCTGGGTAGTGCCGTTCTCGGCCGGCGGGTTGACCATGGGGAAAGCAGACTCTGCCGCCGCGGCGCAAGGAATCGACATGGCGCGCGTGGCCGGCATGGAGAATCGCATCCGGGTCGCCACGGGGGATCAGGACGCAGGTTTCCCGACTGGGAGTATCAACGCCGTGCTTGAGCAACTACAGGGCCTGGAAGTCCCCCTCATGAATGGCGCGCTGCTCACAACCATGACAAACGAGGATGATGTGGCCGTCATCGTGCGCGGCCTCACTCTCATCCGTTTCGACTCCCTCACCGCGACGGGCGGGGAGACGGTGGCGGCGTCGGGCACGGGCCCGCTGCACATCCAGGGCGGCCGCGTTCAGAACGCGCCGGAACTATTTGGCTTCTCGATGTTTCAACTGCCATGGTGGAGTTACGCCCTCTGGGCGCTTGCCATCGCCGCCTTCGTCACGCGTCTCGTTTTGGGCAGCGAGAAGGCCCCAAAGCAGAATGAGCGCTGGGACCGCTTGAAGTGGATTGGATGGGTTGCCGGCCCAGTCGCTTTCCTGATCTTTTTCCTCCTCTGGGACAACGAGGTCCATTCGGTGCTCGGTGTCAGCCTGCTCTCGGGTGCCAACGGCGCGGCTCTGCTGAAGGTTCTCGCCCTCGAACTGTTGCCAATGGGCATCGTGTTCTTCGCCGTCGTGACCCCCCTTCGCATCCTCCTGAAGAACGGACTTCGCATCGGCAAACAGGGCAACTTCATGGGCCTGTCCGGGCCAACGGCGACGCTCCTCGGGTTCCTGATTGGCGCAACGTTACTCTTGAGCTACTTCGACGTCGTGCTGCGGCAGTTCTGATTGCATGGAAGAGTCCGGCCTGCACGCAGATCTCGTCGCGTTGCTTCGCAGCCAGGGTTGGGAGGGCCTTACGGAAGCCCAGACCGTCGCCCACGGCCCTCTTGCTGCCGGAAAGCACGTACTTCTTGTCGCCCCCACAGGCCACGGCAAGACGGAGGCCGCTCTACTCCCATGCCTCAGCCGCCTCCTTTTCGAACGCGAAGCCCTCGTTGCGAAGAAGAAACCCTGGCCCGCGGGGTTCAAACTCCTGTACGTGACACCGCTTCGTGCCCTCAACCGGGACTTGCAGCGCCGCCTTGTGTCGTGGTCCAAAGCCCTCGGCATCTCGATGGGTGTCCGCCATGGCGACACGACGCGAAGCGAGCGCACGAAGCAATCGCGCTCCCCGCCCGACCTTCTGATTACAACGCCAGAAACGTTGCAACTTCTCCTGTATGGCGACACCCTCCGCCAGCACCTTGCTACCGTCCGATTCGTGGTGTTAGACGAAGTGCATGACCTTGCAGCGTCGGAACGCGGCGCCCAACTCATGGTTGCTCTGGAACGCGTCGAAGAAGTCGTCGGCCAGCCCGACGTGCTGCGCATGGCGAAGGCCAACGACCGACCGTGCCCCGCAAAACCGGATGCCCGCGCCGCCGGCGGCTTCCAACGCATCGGCCTGTCCGCCACCGTCGCCGACCCGCAACGCGTGGCGCGCTTCATGGCAGGCGTCGGACCAGACGGCGCGCCCCGGCCGACCGACGTCCTTGTCGTCGAGACCCTCAAGGAGATTCGGCTCACGGTCGTTGAATCACTGCCGCACCCCGGCGACGGCGAACTCGCGGCCAAGCTGACCCTGACGCCGCCCGTCGTGGCACAAGTGCGAACGGTGCGGAAGATTGCTATGGAGCACAACCGGGTTCTGGTTTTCCACAACACGCGCGATGGGGCCGAACTCCTTGTGAGCCGAAGCGGCATGCTCGACGACGAGCCGGGGGAAGCCAAGGTCGGCCTGGGGTTGCACCACGGCAGCCTCTCCGCCGAGCACCGTACCGACGTGGAGGAACGATTCAAGAACGGCCAATTGCGGGCGCTTGTTGCGACCTCGAGTCTCGAACTTGGCATTGACGTCGGCGCCATCGACCATGTCGTCCAGGTGCAAAGCCCGCGCTCCGTCGCACGACTTGTGCAACGCCTCGGCCGCAGTGGCCACCATGTCGGCGGTGTGAGCGCCGGCACCCTGATTGCCGCCGGACCGGAGGACATCATGGAGTGCGCCGCCGTTGCCCGTCGCGCCGTAGAGGGACGACTTGAGACACTGGAATTGCGCGACGCACCCCTCGTGGTGCTTGCCAACCAACTCATCGCAATGACCAACGAATATTCCGGATTGCAGAAGGAGTGGTGCCGCGCCGTCGTTGGCCGCGCCGGGCCTTTTGTCGACCTCGATGAGGATTTGTTCGACGCGGTCTGGCAGTGCCTGCAAGATGTGCGGACCCTTTTTCCCGATGACGGGAAAGAAGACCGAATTGCCCGCGGCAGTCGAGCCCGAAAGCACTTCCTCGACCACATCTCGCTCATTCCGGATGAACGCAGCTACAAGGTCATTGACGAATCGTCCAAGCGTTCGATAGGCACCGTGGACGACGCCTTCGTTGCGGCCGCAATGGCGCCGGGCGCGCTGGTTGTCATGGCTGGGCGCAGCTGGCGGGTCCTCGAAATCGAAGTCGAACAAGCTCGTGTCCGCGTGGCCCCCGTGCGGGAACTGGGCCCGGTTCCGCAGTGGACCGGCGCGCAACTCCCGGTGAGTTTTGATGTGGCGCAGGAAGTCGCGCGGCTGCGCCGGCTCCTTACCGAATCCGATGAATCGGGCCTGAAGCCGTATGGCCTGTCAGCCACGGTCCGGGCGTCGGCTGCAAAACCCATCTTGGACCACTTGGCGCAGGGTCTGCAAGTTCCGACCGACCGCGTTGTGACGCTTGACATGAATCGGCGCCTGATCATCGTTGGCATAAGTCTCGGCACGCGCGGCAACGAGGCTCTCGGCCGCATCACGCAAGCGCTCCTTGCGCAGCGCCTAGGTGCACCTGTCGGGATGGAGTCCGACGCGTATCGCATCCACTTCACGCTCCCAACGCAACAACCGGCGCAAGTCCTGATCGATGTCTGGAAATCCCTTGATGCCGGTAGCCTCGGCCTGCTGCTGTCGCTCTGCCTGCGCGACTCCCCACTCGTGCGTCACCACCTCGTCCACGTCGCAAAACATTTTGGCGCGCTCCCCAAGGACCTGGACCCAAATTTCGCTACCCGAGGGAAACTCGAGGCACTCCTCGATCACCTTGCGTTGCAGGAAGAAACATTGTCGCGCCTCATTCACGACCGCATGGACGTGGGCGCGGTGCAATCCTTCGTCGCAGCCATGGCAGCCGGCAAGACCACCTTTGCCATCCAGGCGCAGGGGCCCCTGACTTTTCTGGGCCAGGACGAGACGCGGCGACTCATGGCGCCGCCGCGAACCGACGAGGCACTTCTTGCCGCTGTACGCAAGCGCATCGAAGACTCCGATGTACTACTGGCCTGCTGCGCCTGCGGCAACGCGTGGCAGAGTCTGGTCCACCTACTGCCGAAGCGTCCGGCTTGCCGCCGCTGCCAGAGCCACCAGGTCGCCTGTTTGCGGCCCTGGAATGAGGACCAGGTTCCCCTCCTGCGCAGCAAGGCGAAATTGGATCCGGCCAAACTTGCGACGCGAACACGCATCATCCGCAGCGGCGATTTGGTTTCGAATTTTGGCGCCACCGCGTGCCGGGCGCTCGTGGGCCGAGGCGTCGGCCCCGACACGGCGGGTCGCATCCTGCAAAAGGTCTCGGACCCGGAGGCGCCGGCATTCTGGCGGGAAATCCTGCTTGCGGAACTGAATTTTGCGCGTACGAATGCTTTCTGGAAGCGCTGAGCAACCAGCCAAGCATCCGGAAGGCTGGCTAACCCAAGGGGATTACCATGAACCCGATGCCAAAGCATGAGCCCGATGGAATGAATGGCCAGGGAGAAATCGGGTTCATGCGCAGTATCGGGTTCATTTGGTTTCCCCGAAGCGTGGCTGCGACTCAACCCAACTTGGCGCTAACTATCGTTGAGCTTCAGTACAACATCGACGATGGCCGCGAAATCTTTGGGGGCGCGCAGCGTGACGGTCGCTGCCTCCGCCACGCCTTCGTCCGGGAAAACCGCAACACCTGCGCCGACGGCATCGAACACCGGAATGTCGTTCGCGCCATTGCCGACGTGGCAGACCCGCTTGTCATTGACGTGGCCGTCCGTCAGCCGTTCTTCCAGGTTCGCCCGCTTGTCGAAACGCGTTTCGATCGCGACTTGCCGGCCGTCCTTGACGGTGACCGGGCTGCAGATGGCTCCGACGAGGCCCCAGCGCCCGAGGAAATCCGTTACCGTCGAAGCGACGTCCGTGAGCACGCAGACGCGCAACCCCGCCGCCTGTAGACGCCGTACTCCTTCAGCGATGCCGGGCAGCCAGGCCGCGTCACGAAGGGCGCGATGCAC
This sequence comes from uncultured Halobacteriales archaeon, assembly GCA_964627625.1. Taxonomy (GTDB): domain Archaea; phylum Thermoplasmatota; class E2; order JACPAO01; family JAHFTW01; genus JAHFTW01. The sequence continues at coordinate 132,486 of CAZVJB010000001.1, read as the reverse complement.
ATCCGCGAGGCTGAGCTTTTGGACTTCTGCCCATTGAGCGGCATACGTTTCCGGCAGGCTCCATTCCCCGGACCGGAATTTGCGCGTTGCCTCATCTGCAAGTGCGGCATGCCCGTTGTCGCGCAGGATGACGGCGAATGCCATGTCGTGCGGAAGCAGCGTCCCATCGAGGTCCAGGGTCACCATGTCAAAGCGCGACTCGACGCGCGGCGGCATGTGGCTCACGTTGCGACCTTCAGGTCAAAGACGACGTGCGCTTCCGAAGGCGAATAATTGCGCACGATGCGGGTTGCGGTCACGGTCGCGGTTTTGCCGTGTCGGGCAAGTTCAGCAAGAACGGCTTGCCCACGCGGCGGCACGGCGGCTGGCGTCAGAATCTCGTGGTAGTGGATTGTGGCGCCTGGCTTTGCGAGTTGAGCTGCGATGTCCAGGAAGAGTTTGGCGCCATGCGGGAGGTTCATGATAATGCGGTCGGCGGCCAATAGGCGTTTGCCGATGAGTTTGGCATCGGCCAAGTGCAGCTTGACTTTGTCCTCGACCTTGTTTTCCGCGACGTTGCGTTTGGCCAACTCGATTGCCGCCGGATTGAGGTCGACGGAGTCGACGCGCGCTCCCTTGAGGGCTGCCTGGATGCCAAAGGGCGCGACACCTCCGAAAAGGTCGACAAGGTGTTCTCCGGGTTGCACGAGAGCGGCGACGCGCTCGCGTTCCGTCGCAAGCCGCGGCGAAAAGTACGCTTTCGACAAATCGACCCAGAGTTTGATGCCGTTTTCCTGCACCTGGGTAAGCGGCTCGCCGATGCCGGAGATGCGTTCCAAGTCACGGACGCGGAATTCCTCTTTCACGCCGTCATCGGAGAACACGGCGCGGGCCCGAGCAAACTTACGAAGAGCAGTGCCAAGTTCGGCGGCGCGGGGGGCCAACCGCGGTGGAACCTTGACGACGACGATGTCGCCGATCTGCTCGAATGCGCGGGGGGCGAGGGCCAACATGTCTTTCGGCCATGTGAGTAGGTCTTGGTAGCCGGCGGGGCGCACGAGGCGGGCCTTGAAATCGAACAGCGCGGTCGGAAGAGTCGGCCCACACGACGCACTTACTGGGAAAACGACGTCATCCTCGTGTTTGCCGACTTCGAGGTCGATGCGCAGGACGCCGAGGTCCTGGAGCCGCTTGCGGGTGGACTCGGCGTCGGACTTGGGCACGCGGACGCCGAGGGACTGCACGTGTTGCGCCACAGCGCCGTGGGCGATAAGCTCAGCGACGCAGGCCGCCCGGAACCTCATGAACCCCTTTCCCCTGGCGGGCTTGTGTCGTTGCACCTCGTCGGCCTCGGCCTCCACGACGTCAAGGACATCACGGTGAAGGGGCTGGAACGCGTTCGGGCCGCCGACGTCGTTTACGCGGAATTCTACACCGCCATCCTCGCGGGAACCACGCACGACGAACTGGAGGCCTTCCTGAAAACGAAGGTGAAGGTCCTCGACCGGCTCGGCGTCGAAGTTGGAGGCGACGACCTCGTGGCGCAGGCGCGTAGGCAAGAGGTCGTTCTGCTCACCGCCGGCGATCCCCTCACGGCGACGACTCATACGGACCTCATGGTGCGGGCCCACGAAGCCGGCGTCGTCTGCCACGTCGTCCACGCACCTTCCATCTATTCTGCGGCTCCCGGCCTCTTGGGCTTGCAGCATTACAAGTTCGGCAGGACCACGACTCTCGTGCGGCCCGAACGCAACTGGTCACCAACCTCGCCATTCGACGCCCTGGTGGAAAACCACGCCCGCGGCCTGCACACGCTAGTTCTTCTCGACATCAAGGCGGATGAATCCTACTTCATGACGGCAAACCAGGCGCTGGCCCTTCTCTTGGACCTTGCCGAGCGCACCGGCAACAAGTGGTTTACGGCGAAGACTCCAGTCGGCGTGGTTGCGCGCGCCGGAGCGGACGACCCGCGGCGCGTCACCGGGCCGGTCGGGGACCTTGCCCGGCTCGATTTCGGCCCGCCGCTCCACTGCATCATCGTCCCTGGTGAACTGCACGACGTTGAAGCCGCGGCCTGGCGCATCTTCGCGCACACGTTGCCTTCTTGAGCGGCCGCCGCCATGCCTGCGTGTGACGTGGCGCACCTGGGTTGCTCTCGGGTGCGTTGTGGTCGCGTTGGCGCTCGCGTTCTTGGCAGCGGGCGCCGGCGAGCCGTGGTACATGGTGTCGGCCAGCTTCCTCTTGGCCGGTGTTGCCGTGTGGGCAAGCCGCTTCGCATTCTGGCGCCGCCTTTCACCCAAATTCCCGCCCATGCAGGATTTGATCAAGCGGCCCCGCACCGGCCAGCGCTGGTGCTCGCGCTGCGGCCGACCGGCGCCCAAGCGCGGGCCCTGCCCCTTCTGCGGCGTCGCGGCGGCCCGAGAACGCCGGAAACTACGTAGACTCCAGAGGAAACAACGGCCATCCTCCCAGGAGAAGAAAACGTAAGACTCTTAGCGGGGGAGTGGGATTGGAAGAGCAGGGACTGCACCGCGATGGAACTACGCGAGCGGGACGACAGGAAGACCCATCTTCTGACACGCGGCAACGTGGACGGCATCATCTCCGCCGCCTTGTTCCTCGCGAAGGATCCTGCGACGAAGGTCACATTCGTGGCCAGCGGGGACCTCGCCGTCGACGTCCTGCGCAAGGACATCTCCAGCCAGGAATTCTACTTGGTGGACCTTGGCTTGACGCCGCGGCTCATCAAAACCATGAATGACAAGGCCAAGACGCGCCAGAGGGTGCATTACCTCGATCACCACGAGCAGTCTGGGCTGCAGTTGGGCTCCCTGGATAGTGACCTGGAAGGGGTCGTGCGCCAAGGCGTCTCTGCGGCGGGCGTTGCCTACGACTACCTCGGCCTCAACGGCATGCACCGCCACCTCGTGGCACTTGCCGACCTCGTGGAATACTGTCCCACACCACTTCTTGCGGATGTCGAATCCGACGTCGGCAGCGACCGCATGGAGGAGGAGGCCCGCATGCTCGACTTCGCCTGGCGCTTCCGCGTGGACGACGACCGCTTCCGCGCCCAAGCCGCGCGTCGCCTTGCCACGGGCCGCTGGCCAAGTGAAGTGCCCGAAATCAAGTCTCGCTACCTCCAAATGGTCAACGAACACCGGTGGGACAAGGCGCTCGACCGCGTCCGGGAGCGCATCGAACTGAAACACAATGTCGCGCTGTTGCGTTTTGGCCGCCACAAGCCAAGCCTCTACGGCTTCGGCTCGCGCGCCCTTGCCCACGTCGCCCGCGACCTGGGCGCATCCGTGGCCGTTCTCCTCAACCGCCGCAACACACTTTCCAGCCTGAGTCTGCGCCGCACCCGGTACGACGAAGACCCTGAGGCACTCAACCTCGGTGCCTTCGTTTCAGATTTCACGGCCCACCACGGCATCGTCGGCGGCGGCCACCCACACTCGGCCGGAGCCAAGATTCCAACGCGCGCGGTGCCGGATTTCCTGCGCGAAGTTTACTGCTTCGCCTGACCGAAACGGGCTTCTTCGCGGGCGCGGCCTTCGGCCAGGCGCGCCCGCTCGAACCCGTTTCGGTGCTCCAATGGACACTAGGGGGCGCTGCGCGCCCCCTAAGACCCCCTGGCGGACGGGGCGGTCGCAACGCGACCGCCCAGGCCTGACGCCCGTCCTCCGGACACCCCTGCCATTGGCGTGAGGTGCCGGCCGCGTGTCCGAGCATCGATCCGGCCCGCGTAGGAAAGCTCCTTAGCAGACCGTAGGCTCAGCGGTTATCGAGGGAACATGGCAGCACACCAATTGGGCCGGATCAGGGGGGCGCCAGGCCGGTTGCCGCCAATCATGTTCATCGCGAGCATGGTGGCCGCGGCGGCGCTGTCAGGCTGCGTCCAGCCCGCGAGTCCCTTCGCTAGCGAGACCGGCTCGGAATCCACACGACCGTCCACCACTAGCGCGACCAGAACGAGCTCCGGATCGCCCTCTGAATACGGCGCGACCTCGTTATGGTTGATTCAGGACGCCATTTGCCTTGACCTCCCATGGGAGCAAACCGCGAAGCCAATTTATCCCCTTCCGGCTAGAGGGGGAAATGGTACGGCGCCTGAAATGGATGCGTACTACTCCGCGCGCAACGTTTCGCTCACCCAGTCCGGGAGCTACTTCCATTCCGATGGTGGCAGCGACGGGCAATGCGGTCGCCCCAACGGCGTGGTGTACTGGGCAGTCGCCGCGCAAAACCCGGACCCTGGCCTCGGTTGGAAGGACTGGTCCGGCGAGCGATGGTGGTTCAAGGTGCAAGTGACTTGTCGGATGGAGCCATGGCAAGCGAACGGGCCAATCTCGGATCCCGGTGTCTTGCGGGGAACCCACGAAAACGAGACGAAACGGATGATAGCTTTCGTCCAGTCGAGTCATACCATTGGGGCCGCTGCCGCGTACGATACAGACCCCCAGTTCACACCGGGAGCCTGCGGAACGCGCGGGTCATGGCGCTATTGGGTCCTCACTGAAGGCACGTGGCCCCTGGCGGACGGCTGGCTGCCAGTTGCGGCCAGGACGCCGCCTTGGCCCCCGATTGCCGCGTGACTGCACGCCCGTGGCGAGGAAAAGGACTGATAGCCTGCTTTCGTCCGCTGCCCCGGCGGCCCCCGCCTGCGCTCGCTTCGCGTCGCGCGTGCGTGCCACGCCATCACAGGCTGGCGCTGCGCGGTTTCCGCATCAGCTCGTGCTAGCGTCAAGAACGGGCGCAGCCCGCGATGGATGGCGCCTTGCCTTGGTGCCTCGAAGCAGGCTGGCAGCCGTCAGAAGGGCCATCAAGAGCGTAGGGGCTGCCTGTGGCGGGCTCGGCTGAGCATCCGTCGTCACCGTTGGATGAATCAGGTTGCCAAACGCGCCCGACCCATCTTGAATCGCCACGGCCGAACCTGCGTTCCCGCCGTTGAAGCCAAAGCCTCCCCCGCCCGACAAGGCCTCGGCGTTGAGAAACCGCCCAGGCCGCCCGGGTTCCATCGTGCCGTTTCCACCATTTCCAGAGAATGGTACTCGGGCGTAGGCGGGCCCCCCGTCTCCGCCATTTCCTGACGTTGCATCGCCGCCGGAGCCCGACACCGCCAGGGCCTGCCCGGAGGAGCCACCCCAACCTCCCTTTCCTTGGTCGCCAATTCCATCCCCGCCGGGACCGCCGGGACCAGAGATGGCCGTTGCATTTTCCGCATCGCCCGCGCCACCTGCAAGGCCAATGCCGCCATTCCCGCTTGTAGCCGTGGCATTGCCCCCAGCCCCACCTTCGCCGCCTTCGCCGCCGGGGCGAATGCTGGTTCCGCCTTCGCCGCCGCTGCCGCCTTGCGCGGTTGCCCGGCCGCCGCGTCCACCAATTTCTCCTGAGGCGCCGTTTCCAGCCAGCGCAATGGCATGGCCACCGTGTCCTCCAGAACGGGCATCTCCAGCGGACTTCTCAATTGCGGAACCGCCGTCTCCGGCAATCGCCGTGGCATTCCCTCCGTGCCCGCCCGGGGAACCAGGGGCTCCACTCCCCCCTATCGCCGTAGCGTTGCCTCCATGGGCCCCCGCGGAGGTACTGTTCGCACTTGCATCAGCGTTGGCGTCTCCTCCATCTGGGTCAAGGATGGCTGTACCATTCTGTCCTTGCTGGTACTCGTCTGGCGGTAGCCCGAGAGCGCGCGTGACGGTGACCTGTGCGTCGCCCCCATTGCCGCCTTGCCCACCCCGTAAGGTAGGATGGCCCTGGACGATTGGAGCAACCACATTGAGTCGGCCACCCGGTGCACCGTCTCCGGCCACCGCTAGAATGTCCTGGCCGCCGGAAGCCCATGCGCTTGCGCCGTTCCCGCCCGAGCCCAGCACGATGGTGCCCCAAAGCCTTGCTTCGCTCGCGTGAATTACCAGACCCCAGCCAGGAGCACCATCGGCCGCCCGAAACCCGCTATCCGCCGTGCCGCCCACGACGAGACTTGGTCCATCACGCCCGTTTGGCACCACTACCATTCCGTGCGGCCCAATATCGAACAGCGGGGCTCGGATTACGACCTGTCTTGCGTGACTGCCCGCACACTCTGCCGGGGGTCGCAACACGAGGGTTCCCTCGACATGGATGGCGCCCGTCTGGTCAAGACGAGCTTCGCACGACATAGAGAATTCTAGTTGCTCCCCTGCACGGACGTAAATCCCGCGGCCAGCTATTCCGTCGAGAGGCAGGGCTGCGCCGCTGCTCGCAAATAGAAGCAGCACCAGGATAAGTGGAACCGCCTTCATGTGGCAAGACAGTTCGCCGTCGCCGTTAAACTTGACTCACCAGCGAGCCGGGCCGGTTGGCGTGGTACGTGAGTGATACGCGCGGTTGCCCAATGTTAGGCGGCAGAAAGCCTTGCTTGCCGACTACGACGCAGCAGCGCGGCGCTTGGTAATGGCCTTCATGATGAACCAAGCAACGACGGGCATCGACAAGTCCACGGCCATGGCGATGAAGACGGTCCGGCGGTAGGGCCATCCTGCGTCCGTGAAGACGAACAGCGTCAATCCCGCAGCTGTTGCGGCCGCGAGCGCTACGAAGAGCCAGAAGATGACGCGTACGCCTGGCACGACTCCCGCAGGATTGGCTGCGGGCGCAGAATCCGAGGCGGCTTGCGTACGCTCAGTCCTTGAGCTGCGCGTCGTACTCGCCGGCGGCGATGGCCTTGGACATTTCCTTGGCGTTGCGGCCCTCGACGGTGACGCCCATGGAGACGCAGGTGCCGACGACTTCCTTGACGCGCGCCTTGAGGCTGCCGCCGAGCATCTTCTTGCCCTTCATGCTGGTGATCTCGATCGCCTGCTTGAACGTCAAGTTGCCCGCGACGGACTTGTTGGGCGTGCCGGATCCCTTCTCGATTTTGGTCTTCGAGAGGATGAGTTGGCTGACCGGCGGTGTGCCGACCTCGACGACGAAGTTCTTCTTGTCGTCGATTATGATCTTCACCGGGACTTTCATGCCGGCGTAGTCCTTCGTCTTGAGGTTGATCTCAGCGACGACCTTGCCCATGTTGACTCCCGCGGGGCCCAGGACTGGGCCGAGAGGTCCTGCGTTTGCCTTGCCGCCGTCGACGACGGTCTCGATGGTTTGTGCCATGTGTGTTTGCTCCGACCCGTTTCCCGCTTGCGCGGTCTCCTGTTAGTCGTCCGGAAGGCCGAAGCCGCCGGGCGCACAGGGATGGAGGGCAATCTCTGCTGACGTCGAGGGATATTTGAGGGTGATGGCGGGTGGTGACGTTCGACAGGGTTCCTGCGATACCGGCAAGGAGCTTCACCGCGAAGCGCGCACGAGGGAAACAGGTTCGGGTTCAGCGACTCGGGGCCACAGCGTGGGTGTAGCCCTCGTTGACCTCGGACTTGTGCGCCCCGAAGGCGTCCAGGACCTCCTGCTTCTCCTTCTTGGGAACCTTGAAGTGGTCCAAGCTTCGAGCGAGTTCCGCGGCGACTTCATCGAACTCCTCCGGGGAAATCTTGAACCCGCGGTGGGCTTCCTCAAGGCTCACTTCGTTGCGACCGGGCTTGGTCGCCGAGAACTCGAAGGGTCCGCCGCTGACCTTGCACACCCATAAGGTGCGCATGAATTTCAGGCCCGGCAGGCGGTCCAACTTCTCTGTGTGCCATTCCTGGAGTTGAGGGTTCTTAGACTTCGCGCCCACCTGGGCATTCTTGACGATCTGGTCGCTGAAGTGGTCCACTACCGCAGCGATGGCAAACACGCCACCGAGCCGTTCGTACAGAGTTTTTTCAGGCATGATTTTTTCTCCTTCCCCCCGGATCTCCGCTGCTGTTCGGGCGAAACGGGAGCAAGATTGGAACGCCGTCGAATATTTCAACGGGCGGTCAAGGGCAATGCTTTCCAGGAGAGGCGCACGACCTTCGATTACAATTGAGTGGCTCCTTTTTCACCCGGCGCTGCCCTACAACGGGTTGCCAATGCACATCGGCTCGCCGGTCACGAGGACGGTGGCGGCGAAGCAGGCTTCGTCGACCCAGCCGGGCCAGAAGGGCGAGAGGTCGACGCATGTCGGTTTTCCCGTGACGAGCGTGGTCGAGGCGAAGCACGCCTCGCCGGGTGCCAGGGAATCATACACCTTCTCGACCGGGCCGGCTTGGGCGGTCGGGGCGAAGGCCAGGCAGAGGCCGGTCAGAAGCAGAGCGGCGGCAAGCAGTTTGAAGCGCATCAAGGCGCCACGGGTCGGAGCCGGGGCACGCTACAAAAGTCTTGGCCGCGCCGGCCGCCGTGCAGCCTGCCGCCGATTGCCTCGCTGCTGCGTTGCACTACGTCGGGACGGAATCCGCGGATGTGGCGCAGCGCGGAACGCATGGTGCTCGGTCTGCCGCACGGGGCTTGGCGCCCTACTGGCGGGGGCGGCCGGCTGTCTGTGGCGTCGTCGGGCCCGGGACATTGCCCGTCCCGTACGCCTTCGTCATCGTCGCAGCCGTAAAGGCCAGGACTGTTCCGGCGAGTGGGAAAACGATGCCGAAATACAAGTCAAGGTTGGGTTTGCTGTCGCCGACGTAGTTGTACATGAATCCGAACAGGAAGGCCGTGGCAGCGCAGGCGCCCGCGATAATGCCAAGGCGACCAGCAAGTGCCGGCTTTCCCTGGACAAGGGGCAGGATGGCGATGCCCGCCAGGACCGTCGCCGCAAGCACGAGGAGCCCCGTCAAGCCCATGAGGTTCGATGTCCACGTGGACCCGTCGCTTCCGATGTTGCCGATGAAGCTTTCCGAGGTCGACCCGAATCCGCCGGCACTGAAGTTCACCGTCCATGCGTTGAAGCCGGCCGAGACGGAGCCGAACGCGCTGCCGGCGCTCGTCTCGAACCAATTGATGAATTGGGCAAGTAGCAGGAAGCCGGCTGCGAGGCCGGAGAGCACAATCAGGGTCGTTCGCTTGTTCTGGGGCATCAAGTTCACCAAAGGACGGTCGTGCGTCCAAAGGAGGACTGGGGCAGGGGGTTGTAAGGCCTTGCTAGGCGAGGGATGCGGTTGGGAGGCGGTCTGATGGCTTGCCGGTTTACCGGTCGCGCTTGCCGGCAGTAATGGCCGGTCGTGGGTTTTGGGACGCGCCAGGCGGCCCCTACCCCACGTGCACGAGTCCCTTCATGCGCTCTTCGTGGTGGGCGTGACACCAGATTGTCCAAGTGCCGGCCGCGGGGAAAACGTGCTCATATTCGGCGCCGGGGCCGAGGATGCGTCCGTCGCCGTGGGGCGGCACGAGCGATGAACTGAACTCGGTCCGTTCTCCTGCAGGGTCGCCGGCGTAGCCGTTGACATCGTGCTCAACGGTCGCGTCGTTGATCCAGACCACGCGGGCGCCAGGCGGCACCTTTGCCTCGGCCGGGCTGAACGTCAAGTTGTTCGTCATGTGGATGACGTAGCGGCCGAGCGCATCCTGTTCTGGTACGACGCCCTGTACGCTCGACGAGCAGCCGGCCGACATGACCGCGACCAACGCAAGAGAGATGCCAACAACCCCTGCGGCGGAGAGCTTGTTCTTCATGGTTTCACGTTGCGTGCCCACGACCTGTTCTACATCGGCACAGAGCCAGCGCGAATCTTGCTTGCAAGCAGGCGGCCAGCCGGGGTGAGGTCGACGGCCTTCGTGCGGCCGTTGGGCGTGATGATGACGTATTGCTTCAGGTAGTCGTTTGCGGGTTCGCCATCGCGCAGAAGGCGGCCAATCGTCGGCGCGGAAAGGCCAATCGAACCGACGAGTTCGGCGGCCAGAACGATGCGGCCGGAGACGCCCTTCTCTGCGACTTCTGCGATGATGCGGTGCGCTGACTTGACGATGCGCAAATCGAGTCCCGACGGCTGCACCCAGGTGTCGTGCCGGCGGGGAGTCTGGTCCTGCTGGAGGGCGGCCGTGGGCTCGGGCGTTAGGAAGCCAGGCGTCGCCGCGACCAGTTCCTCCTCGTCGAGGCTCGCAATCATGTCGCGAAGGGCTTGTGCGGCCAGCCGGCGGCGGGCCTTGGGTGGAACGTCCACCATGCCGAAATCAAGGGAGACGGCGACTTTCGCCTGGACGCCGACAACAGGGAAGTCGGCTTCGCCCTTGGTTTCTTTGCGGTTCAGTTCGTATAGGAACATTGCAGGCCGGCGAGACCGGGGGGTGCTTGAAAGCATTGCGGACAGGTCCTTGCCTGCCGAGAGCGACGCCGTCTTCTCCTGAAGAAGCAACGTGCCCGATGGCCGTCCGTGGACTTCCATATCCTTGGAAGATGCCTCAAGGTTTATGGATGTCACCCGTGTGGGCAATGGTTCAGAATTGGCGCCAAACGCATGATTGGTTGAAGCGGGCGCTTGCATCTCTGTGCTTTCCAACGAAAGCGGCCTTGGTCCTTCCCCGACCCAAGGCTTAAGGCTCCCCTTCGTGAGCGGGACGCCATGGGAAAGATGGCCGCGGCGCTGGCGCTTCTTGCCGTCGGCGCAGCCATGTTGGCGGGCTGCGTCGCGCCGGGAGATGATTCTGGAACTACGGCCTGGAAGGCCTACATGGCCGGCTCGTATTCGCTCCCCCAGGGCTACGTCGCCGAAGATCCCGGCCTACGATCGAACCAGCCAGGATTATCCGCAGAAAACCCGGGGCTGATACTCATGTCCGCAAACGACACCAAGGGGTATCTCGCCGGGAACGCGCCGAACATCTACCTGGGCACATACGTCAATCCGGATGGACAACCGCGCATCACCAGTATCGTCATGGAGTTCCCGACGGCGGCGGCGCTCGAGTTGTACCGTGCGAATGAAGACGGCGGTTCACGCTACTGTGCCACGTCCGCCGGCCTTTCCACGACGCTCGTGCATGGCCGGTTCCTGACCACGCAGGGATTCTTCACCATCATGGGGCCGTTGCCTTCCGGCCAGGTGCTGGATCGATTCGTTGCCGACGTAGCGTCGGTGGTCGAGCAGATTAAGGCAGCCACGGGCGCCGTCGATGCCTGCACGGTGCCACGGGCCGACACGCAGGCGCTGGCGTCGTACGTCGCGACCCTCGATGATATGCCGCCGGGTTGGACGGCCGTGCCCAACGAGGGCTCCGGGCACGACCTCCTCGCGGCTTGGGGATTGGCTTCGTCGCCGGGATCCGTCGACCGGGCCCACGCCGGCAACCCATCGTATGCTTCGATGTTTTGGCCGGCCGGTGACTCCGCCTCGGCCGTCGTCGTAGTCGCGCGCTTGGGTGACACGTACAAGCACCATCGCGCAGAAGCGGGAGGCGAGCAGTGCAACGTGGCGTCAGTGATGTGGAAGGACGAAGTCTTCATCACGGTCCAACTGGCCCAAAGACGCGAAACGACGGGGGCCCGGCCCGCGCTCGTGGACGCGGTCGCGGGTCGGCTTGCCGGGCGCCTCGGGGCACCGCTCGTATGCGACCTTCCGCAGTGGCGGCCGGATGGCAACGACGCGAAGGATAACGCCACAATGCTTCACGACGGCGCCAACGGCCCGTTCGAACTCAAGCCTTCACGCGACACGGATTGGTACCGCTTCGACCTGGACGCCCTGAGGGTCGTAGTCGTGCGGTTCCATGGCGTGAACCCGGCGCCCTGGGATCTTCAGGACGCGGCTGGACTGCCCCTTCGCCTGCAGCCCGTGCCTGGCGAATCACCCGGCAACTCCAGCCAGCTTCTCGACCCGGGCTCTTACTTCATCCGCATTGGCAACGGTGCGTCAACGGGGCCCTACAGCATTGACCTGGAGAGGCGCGACCCGGCTGCGTACTATGCCGACTATGACAATCGATGGAACCAAGCCACGACGCTGGCAACGGGCCAAAACGGCCCATACATCATTGATGGAATCCACGACGAGGACTGGTTCGCCTTCGCGCTTGTGGGGCCATCCCACGTTTCGCTCACCGCAAGTGCATCGGGCGGCGCCGTGGCCTTTAAGGTCCTGCGTGACGAGCTTGGCTGGCTCCTCAAGGGATTAAGTCCGCCTGAGACCCAAAGCGGCGCGCCGGACGCAGCCAACATGAAGCTCGAGCAGGGCACGTTCTACGTCCGCGTGGTCGCCACTTCGGGAATGCCGTCTTATTCCCTTGCTCTAACCGTGCGGGCATGTCGTCCTGCGCTGTTCCAGTACGATGGGTCCGCCAACATCGCTTTCTGCGGGCATGACAGTGTCAATGCCCCGGGCGGGACAATGCAGGTCGTCTCGGTTCTCCAGGGTCCATATCCGTGGCAGGGGATCGCGGTCCGCACGGGCGACCGGTCGACCTCCGTGTCAGTCCAGCAAGGCGCTGAATGCCAGTGGCCGACGACGGGGAACGTCGCAATCGGGGACACCGTCACCTGCACGACGGACGGGCCGTTCTACTTCTTCGCGCGGGACCGGTCGCACGCCGAGTATGGGGTCCGCTTCCACGCCAAAGTGTGACCCTGAGGTGGTCTCAAGGTTTATCCCGCACCCCTCTGTCGGCCGCCAGTCCATGGCCGCCCAGAACGTCACCCCGACGCGGAGCGAGCTCATCAACGTCAAGCGCAAGATTGCGCTCTCCAAGTCGGGCTATAACCTCTTGAAGAAGAAGCGGGACGGCCTCATGTACGAAATCTTCGCCATCCTGCCGAAGGTGAAGTCAATTCGCACTGACCTCGTACGGCGCTACGGCCTAGCCCAGGAAGCCATCCAGGTCGCCGCCGCCATCGAAGGTGCCATTGCAGTCCGCAGCGTTGCATATACCGCCGCCAATCCCCCAAGTATTTCGCTGCAGGAGCACAACATCATGGGGGTCCGCGTCCCAAAAATCCGGGCGACAGCGGTCCGCCACACCCTGTCTGAGCGCGGCTACGGTCTGGTCGGCACGAGTCCCGCCATCGACGACGCCGTCGGCGCCTACGAAGCCCTAGTGGAACAGCTCATCCTGGCCGCCGAATTGGAGACCGCCATCAAGCGCCTTTTGGACGAAGTCGAGAAGACCAAGCGCCGCGTAAACGCCCTCGAATTCAAGGTCCTGCCGGAGCTCGACGAAATCAAGAAGTTCATCGCCTTCCGCCTTGAAGAAATGGAACGCGAGGGCCTCTTCAGTATGAAGCGGATCAAGGCGAAATCCAAGACGAAGGCCTCGGCCTGAGCCCTGGTTGCGACAGCCATTGATAGGACCATGCGTCGCGTCGCGTGACCCAGACCTGTCTTGTCCGCCGCGAAAAAAACGTTTTGCGGTCGGGGTCGCACGCGTTTTTCTCGCCTCCCTTTGATGCCCCGGCGAGAACGGTTAAGGAGTGCTGCGGACGCAGGTGTTTCTCTGATGAGAGAATGTGCGCTTCTACATCGTTCCCCCAACCAACCATGGATGCTGTAATGGCAGCGCCGCCAACGCACGAACCTGACGTGAGCGGCAACGCACCGTCGTCCGACGTGCCGGAGGCGCCCATCCTCGCCCAACTCGTCGCGGCCCCCGAATGGCTGCCCATCTCGCGCCGCACGAAGTTCCTCGCCTGGCTGGGCATTGCCGGCATCGTCGAGTTCGTCCTTGCGGTCTTGGCCCTCCATGCAACGTCGCTTGACAGCCAGCCTTGGCACTTGAGCGATTTCGCGCGCAGTCGCCATGCCTGGCTCTGGATTGCCGGCGCGTACAGTTTCGCCGTCGCCGGAGTCGCCCTCACCTTGGCGCTCCAGTCGCACCTGCCCGGGTCGCTGCTCGCACGCTCCGCCCTCGTGCTGCTCTGGCTCTCCACTCTTGGCGCCGTCCTTATCGCGACGTTTCCTACCGATCCGACACCGCAGGCTATCACGCTATCCGGAGCCATCCACAACGACGCCGTGTGGCCGACCTTCATATTTCTTGGGATCGCCATGGTCGTGATAGGGCCGGTCCTGCGGGGTCGCCGGTCTTGGCGGCCGTTTGCCGACGCCTCCGTGGTGTTTGGGCTTCTTGTGGCTGCTGGCGGAATCGCCTACTATCTCACCGACACCAACGGCATGGCGCAGGTTGCGATTGTCCAACGCCTCATTGTCGCGCTGATTGCATGCTGGTTCATCCTTCTCGCCCTCAACCTGCTAGCCATCCGGCCGCACGCCCCAGGGGCCGCGCAGGCGTCTCCGTCCGGCCGCGGGGCCAGCGCTTTGTCCAAGAGCAAAGTCGAGGCGTCGCTGCGGGCCATCGCCAAGCAGTGAGTTTCGTCGTCCAGCCCACAATGCTTAACCAGCCGCCGAAGGGGTTTCCCTGCATGCGTGCCCTGGTCGCCCTGCTCGTGGTCGCGCCGCTTGCCCTCGCAGGCTGCTCGAGCCCCCCCGCCGCGCCGGAGGAACGCATGTACAACACAATCCCGCGTCCAGTCAACGTTGACACTAGCCAACCCTGCATCGGCTTCGTTGGTGACGCTGATCTTGCCGGCGTTGCAGTCCAGCCGCCAAACCAGCCGACCAAATCCTTCTCCGTGTTTGCCAATGGCGCCAAACTCGGCGTTCCCGAGGATGCAACGACCATCATTCTCGATTTGTGGTGGGAAAACGGTGCCGCAACGGCAATCCGGTCGATAGCAACAGGCCCCAACGGTGCAGGTGCGGCCTCCGATTCCCACGCGACGGCCGGGCAGGACAACCCGGTTCGGCTGCGCTTTGACGACCCCGCCGCCGGGGACTGGGAATGGACGGGCATCGCCGACCCGGTCGCAGCCGGCGTCGTGCTGCATTTCAACTACGGCCTGTACTATGAGTCGCCGGAATCGCTGTCGTTCCTCTGCAACGCCGGCAATCCTGGAAATGGCGACCAATCGACATCCCCCGCCGTCGCCGCCAAAGCTTAGAAAGGCGTGCCGGCCATAGGGGAAACAGCCACCATGGAAACGCCACATGTCCGAGCCCAACGCTGGCTCACTCTAGGATTGGCGGGCATGGTCGCCTTCGTTGTCGCCCTCGTGGCCTTGCACTTCGTCAACCTGGCTTGGCCGCCGGCGTCAAGCGAACCCGGGGCGCACGCGTTTGGCCAACCGCGCCATATCAGCGCCTACGCGCTTGGCCACGGCGATTGGATCTGGTACGGCGGAGTCTTCTGCCTCGGCATCGGCATGGTTGCCTTCGCCCTCGGCCTCATGCGCCTGTTGCCGCAAGCAAAGAACAGCCGGGCCGCCTGCTGGCTTCTTGCTGAGGCGGGCGCTTTCATTCTCATCCTGGACATTTTTCCGACAGACGCAACGCCGATGCCCACGACCATGTTCGGCGCGTTGCACGACATTGCGGCCATCGCGTCGTTGACACTGCAATGTGCGGCAATGGTCCTACTCTCGGAGTCGGGCAGCCGAAACCCGGCATGGCAACAAGTAGTTGGAAGTTCGCCGGCGTGGGCCGCCGTCGCCACCGTGCTCAGCATCGGTTGGGGTTTCCTTGACATTCTGCCCGCACCCGGATGGGAATTCGGCGCCGTCGCACAGCGCGCCGTCGCGGTTTTCCTCGTCTACTGGATGCTCATGGTTGGCTGGCGCGTCCGGTGGCTCGTCCAGACGACGGCGGCGAAAACCTCGTCGACATCCACGGGCTAAGCCTTACGGGCCCCATTGGGCACGGTGGGCCGCAACGACTTCGGCGGCGATTGCCCACGCGTTGAGGGGTTCCGGCCACAAGGAGACCGCGTCGGGCGCGGCGGCAAGCCAAGCCGGCGAAAACGCTCCCGATGGAAAGGCGCCGAGAACGACCGTAAGGTTGCCGCCCTGCGCGCGCGCCGCGAGCTCGGCCGGCTTCGCAGCCGCACCGCCCTCGTCAAGTCGCAGCACGGGGCCGACACCGACTTGAGCAAGGACCTCGGCCGGTGTCCGCGTTCCAGCGCCCCAAATCAAGGGGTCCTTGTCCTGGCTGCGGCCTTCGCGCAGGACCCGGCCCATCAAGCCTTGGAAACGCGCCTCGCCGCGCGGCAACCGGGTGTCTGGCTTGATGCGGATGAGTTGGCCGTGCCGCGTGTGGATGCAGACTTGCAGCCCGCCGCCCTTGCACAACGGACTCTCCAAGAGGGTAAGAAGGCAGTAATGCACGATGTCGGGCCGACCGCGGCGCTTGCCATCGACGAGCCTCGATGTGGCGGCGCCATGCGCGTTCTGGTCCAACAGGACCTCCCCCGGCTTGCGTTCCTGTGCTCGCGCCGTCGCCTTAACGGCAGGATGGCCAGCCACCTCCGGCGGCGCGAGTTCGAGTTCGGCGTCCGCGAGGATGATGCTCAACACAGATTGTGCCGACTGCAGTCGGCGCTATCAACGATGCGGCAGGCAAGTTTTTGCCCCGGGCCGCGTCGCAATCGACGTTGCCTTTCAGTAAGTTCGATCCCAACCGGCCTGCCCAGGAGGCACCGCAGGCAACGACGCCGTCGGGGGCCCGCCGCGTGCTGGTCTTGCAATGGGTGAACCCCTTGGTCTTCGCGTACACGGCATTCGGGTTCGCATTCATCGTATACCTGATGGCGCGCAAGTGGACGCCGCATCCGGTCGCTTTTAGTGCCCTGACTGGCGGCACGGCCATCGCGGGCTACATGGTTGGCCGCCTTTGGGCGATGCGTGGCTTAAGCAGGGCGTACGGAATTGCTTGGATTGCCGCATGCGCATGCACGCTTTCGGGTTTCGCCTTGATGGGCTGCTGGCTTCTACTGGGCTGGTAGGGCTTCCGACGCACTCGAACCCATTCATCCTTCGGCCCGTCGTTTCCAACAGGTTCATGAAGGAGAAAGTCCACGTTCACCCCATGCAAATGCGCACTCCCCTGTTGGCACTCCTGGTCATCGCTGGAACCGCCCTCGCCGGATGTTCTGGCGGCGAAGAGGAGCCCAGTCCGTCCTCAAGCACATCCACTTCTTCTTCGGCTCCGACGACCAACGACATCATCACGCTTTACAGCACGACCACGATTTCAGGGACCGTAACGACCGTGACAACGACGACCACAAAGACGGCGACATCCTCGGGCGAGACGGCGACGCCGGGCCCGACGCCGGACATCAGCAACGTCACGGTAACGCCGGGCAGCAATTCCGCGGTCGTCGTCTGGGAGGTCACAGCCGGCGGCGACACGGTGACCAGCCAGGCCGAGTATGCTTTCGCGTCGCAAGCGAACCTAACCCTGCAAGGCCCCGCGCAACCCGGCCTCGGCCCGCAGTCCACGACGATTTCCGGCTTGAGCTCATGCAACAGCTACAAGGTACGCATCGCAGCCAGTGTGGCTGGGGTCACGGCGCGCACGAGTCCGATTCCCTTCACGACCACGGCGGGCCCGGCTCTTGGCGCAACGGGCGTCTCGGTGCCGGCAAGCAGCATCATCGACACCCGCTTCACCGTGCAATGGACGGTTGCCGGCCCGGTCGACGCTAAATCGCATGTAGAGTACGGCCTCACCGCTGCCCTCGGTGCGACCGCCCCCGAAGAGTTGGGCACCGGAGCCAAGACTGCCATCCTGAGCGGCCTTACGGCAGGTCAGACGTACAACTACAAGATTTTCCTCAGCAGCCCCTGTGGGACGGCCGCATCGCCGATTTTCCAGCAGAAGACCGCGACGGTCCAGCATGTCGATATCAACAACGGAGCGGCGGCTGCGGCGCCGGGTGCCGGCGGCGTGAATTCGTTCACTCCGGGATCGACTATTGCCGGTCCGTTGGAAGTCAAGGTCAATGACCCGTTGGTTTTCGACATCACGAACAAGGATTCGGCCGGCCACGAATTCCACATCACGGACGCGGCCGGGGCCAACATTTCGCCCTCCTACAGCTCGGGGACGATCACGGCGGGCAACACCTACCACTTCCCCATCGGCGTCACCCTCACGACGATTGGAATCTACCACATGAAGTGCCTGCTGCATGCCGGCATGGATGGCGAAATAGATGTGACGGCCTGAGACTCTTGAGGCTGTTTCAGAAATCCGTCTGGTTGGCCAGGGTTTTCCCGGGCTGAGGCCCCCGGAGCGCAGCCGCAGATTTCGCAGATTCCCTTCGGGTAAATCTGTGCAATCTGCGTCATCTGCGGCCGCCATGCGCCGGGCCACGGGAAAATAGGTTCGGCCCACAGGAGGCTATGAAATGATTTCTAAGTGAGGATTTCGGGAAGTCGTCCGGTTGCCGCCGCCATCTTGATCTCCTTGGCGATGCGCCTGCCCGTGGAGAGGCCGGGTTCAATCATTTCGGAATAAGGACTGCCACCGATGAAGGGGTTAGTCCCCGCGACGATGCGCGCGGAAATCTCGAAGACGCGGAACTCCAACTTGTCTGTCACGACGGTTTCGAGGCAGAAAGGTCCCCACAGCCCGCCAAAGCGCTTGTGCGCCTCCTGGACGACGGCCTCGCCCATCCGGAAAACCTCGGGCAGGAGTGATTCGCGGATGACCATCGGGATGTTGCCTGTGACGACGAACGTCGGCGGGATGCCAATTTCATCCATGTCCTTGAGCGACCCTAGTCGATTCATCTCGTCGATGTTGGACTCGTCGCGTCGGTCGATGGAAAGCATTTGGAGCGAGCCGCCGCGAGCAGGGCGAGCGGTGGATCGCTTTACCGGCGGCCGCAAAGCGGCCGTCGGTACCTTTGAGTCGCTCAATTCCACACGATAGCCGCCCTCGGCGATGGGCGAGAAAAAGTAGTGCAGGTAGTAGCGCGTCCCTAGCACGAACTCCTGGATGGTGTACGCCTCGTTTTCCTGGATGTGGCGCTTGAAGTCGTGGTAGGACTTTGCGATAAAGAATCCGCGGCCGCCCTTGGCGCCGTGATACTTCACGATGACGGGCTCAACAATGTCCTTTGGGTCGGCAATCTTGCGCGGCATCTTGACGCCGGCTGCTTCGAGCCATTCGCGTTGCTTGTCGCGGTCCGATTCCCAATGCAGGACGTTCCGGTTCCCGTAGATGGGCAACTCGATTTTGATGTAATTCTCGGGGCCGAGGTACTCGACCAGGCTGCCGTGCGGAATGAGGACGACATTTTCCTCGCGCAACTCCTCGGCAAGCCCCAAGAGATCGTGGTATCGCCTTAGTTGCAGGATGCGGTCTGGTTTGGCTTTCGGGAAGGCGTCGTAGTAGCGCACATCGCGGTCGCCTGCGGCGATTGCAATCGTCTTGAAGCCCTCAAGTTTGGCGCCGTGAAAAATCTGCAGGCTCGAATGGCTCACCGCAGTCGCGATTGTGAGGTCCTTCGCGTCGTAGCCGTCCAGAAACGGGCCCGCGGTTGCCTTTCCCATGGCAGAGCGAGGTGGACGGCCCTCAAAGGGATTCCGGATGCCGGGGCGTCGGCCGTTAGAGGTTAGTAGCGGACGACCACGTGCACGTCGTAGTGCGCTGGGCTTGCCTGCCAATCGAGGTGGAGTCGCCACGCGCCGGCCATGTCGCCTTTGGGGGTTGCAGTCGCGGCGTCGAACTGCAGCACGACGGCGCCGCTCGTTCCGACGGCGACGTTGGCGCCCGTGGCGCTGCTGGTCTGTTCGGCGTAGAGCGTGGTGTCGGCGCCACCGATTAGAGAGTAGCCGAGATTGTTGACCTCATAGTTCGGGGCATCCGCGACGCCAGAGAGCGTCAACGTCACGGTGAATGTCTGGAAGTCTGCCTCAGCGTCCCACGTGATGTCCTTCGATCCGGCCTGCGTCATGTCGGCGCCCTCGGCGATGCTGATAGGTGCAGGGGTCGGCCCCGTGCGGTTGTCAGATTGGCTGCCGCCGGGGACCGCGGATCCGGAACCGTCCGTTCCATTTGCCGGCCCGGACGTTTCCCCCGCCGACGGATTGGAGCCCGAGCAGCCGGCCAGCAGAATCATGAGTAGGAGCGTGATAACACCAAGGACGCGGGCCATGTGCATTCCCACATGGGCCCGCCTCTTAGGCTTGGCGGCAACCTGGTTCGCGCACCCCTTAAGCAGCCAAAGCGTCGCGGTTGCGTGCACGATGTTGCGGCCGAAAAGGCGCGCATGCGCGACGCCATGCGCGACGCCTTGGCGGCCCTGGCACCTGCCCGCCGTGCGCTGGAGGAGGAGGCCGTGCAGGGTGCCATCCAGGCCGATGCCCGATGGAGCAAGGCGGGCACGGTGCTTCTCTACCACGCGCGGCCACCGGAATTCTCAGTCGTCGGCCTGACCCTAGCCGCTTGGCGCGACGGGAAGCGCACGTTGTTCCCCCGTGTGGTCGCATCGCGCCAACTGGAATTGCTCGAAGTGCGGACTTGGACGGAGTTGCGCCCAGGGGCGTTCGGCATCCGTGAACCTGCAAATGGGCCTGTTGTGGAGCCGGAGCTGGCGGACGTTGCCATCATTCCCGGCTTGGCGTTCGACGCGGCCGGACACCGGTTGGGGCGCGGGGGCGGCTACTACGATGCCATCGTGCCGTCCATGGCGGCATCGTGGGGCGTCGGATTCGATTGTCAATTCGTGGAAAAAGTGCCGTGGGAGGCACATGACGCCACAGTCAGGGATGTCTGGACTTGCCGAGCAAAACGACTTCTGGACCATTAACAGGTTCGAGTCTTTCTGATATGGACGGCCTACGTCGAATTACTGGGCCTGCAACTTCGCTGCTTGCCGATGGCACCGCCGAATGATTTATCGCCCTCTCAACCGGTTGTTTCTTTCCCTCGGTGAACCGGATGCAGACACCTACCGCCCCCGCCCAGCCCCGGACCACGCCGGCCCATGCGCCCGCCCCAGGTCACAATCCGATGCAGACGGTCATCCGCCGGCAAATGGGCATCGACGCGTTTGCCCTCGACGGCGACGACTCCGAACTGTGGGAGACGTGGGCCGATCGGCCGCGCACATCTCGCAAGCGCCTGCCGCCGATGGCCCCGTAATCAGACCTTGGTGTAGGTTCCCATCAACTGGCCCTTACCGAGGGCGCGGTCTTTGATGGCGGCCCGCAGGTCCTCGACCTTGGCGCCGCGTGGCAGGCCAAGCATGCCGTCGAGAGCGTAGATGGTGAAGAAGTAGCGGTGCGTCCCGCTCGGCGGGCACGGTCCATGGTAGCCTTCCGTCTTGGCCGACGTCGTTCCAAGCACCGCCCCGAGTCGCGAAACGTCCGCCCCCTCCGCAAGGCCCGTCGCAGTCGCCGGGAGGTTCCACAAAGTCCAGTGCGTCCATGTCCCGCCCGGCGCATCGGGGTCGTCTAGGATGAGCGCGAGGGCGCCGGCGCCATCGGGAAGGCCCGTCCAAGACAGGGGCGGACTCGCGTCACGACCCTTGCAGGTGTACTCTGCTGGAATCGGTTGGCCGTGCCGGAATGCGCTTGAGGTCAATTGCACCGGGTTCACCGCCTTGCTTGGAGTGATGTCACGCCGGACCTCAAGGTTTCGCCTGGCGGCACAAGTCTCGCGGGACCAACACCAACGGATGTCCGGACGGATTTATCTGCGTGGCTCCAAGTGATAAGAGCCTAACGGACAGGCCAAGGCTCGTCCTACAACCGCTTGGGGAAGCCTCAAGCGGGTCCACCCTCACCAGGGGACGTGGACCACACGCCGGCGACATCGGCCACCGACGACCGGCCCATCCGCATCCTCGAACGGACTCCAGTGCCCGACGCGCACCGCGAGCGCCTGTTTGCCCTGGTGCGGCGGGCACAAACCGCGGCAAACAGCGCCGGGGCTGATCTGCAGGCCGAGTTTGGCAAGGACCACGTCGGCCTCATTGTCGGCTGCAACCAATTTACGCGCCTGTTTCGCGGCGGCGCCGCCCCCGGCGTAGTAGAGCTGCTCATCGACGCACCAACTAAGGCACTGCTGCGCGAGGCAGGCTTCACGTTGCAGGACCCGGAGGGCGCGGTTTTTCGGCTGTTCGGGTGGGTCCGCCTGGATCCAATGCAGGGCGACTTGGAAGTGTTGGAACGCGCCGTGGACGCGGCGTTCGCCAAGGCGCAAGAAGCGAAGAAGAAGTAGGTCCGGCCCCGGCACGACACGTCATTTGCAACGGCGGTACGGCCCGACCAACCGGCGCTACGGCTACTGGGCTTTCCCGCGTTGCAGCCCAGGCCCACCATGTTTGCCCATCTTCTTCAGCCACGCCTTGAGGTCAGCAACGTGCGCTTCTCCAACAATGTACCCTCGGCACTTGGGCGATCCGCAGCGGCACCGGGGCGGCGGTTCCGTCATGGGGAAGTTGTAATCGTAGGTAATTTCCTCGCCCTTCTTAATGGGCCGCAGCGCCACGATCCAGACGTGCCGGCCGCCAACGTTATGCGACTCGCAGTTGGCATCGCAGGATTGGTTCGCAAGCCGTGCGACGTTCCATCTTGGCGAGCCGTCGATGTCGAACCGCCGTGACAATTCAAAGGTGTAGACGCGCCCTTTGGCCCATTGTAGGTCCGTGCGCCTGTTGCCTTCCTTTTTTGGGACCTTGACCCCGCCGTATTCCATCACGTGCTCGCCGCGCTTGAAATCGCGTGCCGCGTAGAGCCCGCGGCCGTGCACCTTGGAAAGCGCCACGACGACGCCTGCGAAGTCGGGACGAATCTGGGGCGGGCGCTGCACTGGAACAGTTCGACGTTGCGTGGCCATGAAGCCTCCCGTGGCGGCTGACCCTACTTCTCCTCGACGTGGGCCTTGAAGCGGCGCAGGAAATCATCGTCATTTTTCTCGACGTGCTTCATGATTATCCCGGTCATTAGACCCATGAGCCCCTTGCCGTGCCCGTGGCAGTCGTAGTCCAACGTCGTCGCTTTGCCGCGCGCCGTGAGGCGGAAGACCAAGTCCATTTCGAACGCGCCCGCAGTCACGTGGAGGTCGAGCTTCTTGTTGGGCACCAGTTGCTTGACTTCAATGTCGGCCGTCACGGTCCGCTTGCCCTCGACGCGCGTCTCCTTCCATACGGCGCCGAGCGCGACCTTGTCGCCCTTGCGCCACTCTATTTTCTGGATGTTGGGCATCCATTTGGGTGCGTTGTCGATGTCCGTCAGGGCGTCGAACACCTTCGTCGCCGGAGCATCGACCTGTAGCGTGCGCATGAACCCTTTCACGGCGCGGCCACGCCCACGTTGGTCTTGAGGCTGTCCGTCGCCAGCGTTATCTTGAGCCGGTCGCTGGGACGCGCGTGAAGCTTGCGACCATCCCGGACGGTTCTCGTGATGGACGTCTGTGCGTGGTGGACGACCGAGGCGGCCGCGTCGCAAAGGTTCCGGCCAACGTCGCGGCGAATCTGCGCATGGCCTTGGAGGATTGGAGCCGAGTCGAACCAGAATTGCGCCGCATTGACCGGCAGCTGCGCGACAACCGCTGGCCAGAGCAACGGCCGCTGGCCGGCTGCACCTTCATGGCCCCCCTGCCGCGCACGACATCCTGGCTCGACGGCTCCGCCTACATTCAGCACATTCTCCTGGTGCGCAAAGCCCGTAACGCCGAGCCGCCAGCCGACCTGCGGACGGTTCCGCTCATGTACCAAGGCGTCGGCGATCCAATCCACGGCCCCAACCATGACATCCAAGCCCGTTCGGAAGCGGACGGCATCGACTTGGAGGCCGAAGTCGCCGTCGTTCTCGACGACACACCAATTGGAACCACCGCCGCGCAGGCCGCAAAACACGTCAAACTGCTCGTTCTCATGAACGACGTCAGCCTGCGCAATCTCATTCCCCGCGAACTTGCCGCCGGTTTCGGATTCTTTCACGGCAAGCCGCCCTCTAGCCTCGGACCGTACGCCGTGACCCCTGACGAACTTGGCCACGCGTGGCACGACGGACGCCTGCATCTGGACATCGTCGTCGACGTCAACGGCGCCCGACTCGGCAACCCGGATTGCTCGGCAATGCACTTCTCGTTTTTCGATCTCATCGAGCACGCCGCCAAGACGCGGCCCCTGCCGGCCGGCACAATTCTAGGCTCAGGCACGGTGTCGAACGAAGACCCGGCCCGCGGTGCTGCCTGCCTGGCCGAAGTGCGAACACGCGAAACCATCGCAACCGGCACGCCCGCAACGCCGTTTCTGCGCTACGGCGACAGGGTACGCATCGAGGTCCTAAGCGGCGGCCAGTCAGTCTTCGGGGCCATCGACCAAAAGGTCGCCCCAGCCGCAACGACCGGTCATTGAGTCGTCCGCCATGAATAGAAAGCGTATTGGCTAGCGGCCCCGGTGCTGGAGCGGGACCTGATGCGGCATGAACGCCCTTGACCTTCTGACCGCGCGCCTTTTCGACTACGCCGGCACGTTTCCGCCAGCGTCTCTGCCATTCAAGCAGGCGCTTGCCGAGTCGGCACGCGCTCCCCTCCTCTCGCGACCCGGCATCCTTGGCATCGACATCGTGGTGGCGAGCCCCGACCTACGCTTTGTCACTCCCAAGGCGCTCGATGTGGCAGGGTTCGGCGACACCCAATGTTCCATTGCATTGGTCGGCATCGACGAAGCCGCGCTCAAGAGGACCATTCCTCGCGTCCAAAAATTCAACGACAAAAACGCGGGCGTCGCGCGCATCGTATCCTTGGAAATCCACGGAAAGAGTTTTGCCGGCCCGCAATTGCAAGCGGCGGCGGATTCCCTACGTGATGTCCGCCTCTTCGTTGAACCGCAAATCCCCGACCGGAGTTGGGCCGCCTCGGGGGCCGCACTCGTTGCCATGTTGGGGCGCCTCCGGGAAGCCGGGGCGCCAGTCGGTCTGAAGGTCCGCGGCGCTGGACCGCTTGCCATCTCCAACGAAAGCCTCGCCCCGCTGGTCGTGCAAGTCGCCGCAAACAAGGTCCCGCTCAAGGCGACGGCCGGCCTGCACCACCCAATCCTCGTGCCCGAGCACCAAAATCCGTTGGGCTTTGTCAACCTGGCCGCGACACTGCGGCTCCACCAAGTCCTCGGCCCGGACTTTGACGAAGCAGCGATTTTAGCCTGCCTCAACGAAACGGCCGCGGACGCCTTCGCCTTCGACAGTGAACTTGCGTGGCGCGCACATGCGATTAGCGAAGAGGCGCTTGGCCAAGCCATGGATGACTTGCCGTTCTCAGTTGGAACGTGCAGCCTGGCTGATCCCGACGCCGACATGTCGGACCTGTTCGGCCCGCCAACCTGACGTTCGCCCACTTGCGCCGCTTTTTGATGCCGAGGCGCGTGGCAAACCTGTGCAGACCACTCTCTCCCGCGTCGTTGCCGGGGTCGAAACTCCCGAAGGGGACGGAATGCTCGTGCGCCGCTCCTTTCCAAGTCAGGCCATCGGTCGCCTGGACCCGTTTCTGCTTTTCGACGAGATGGGCCCGCACCAAGTATCGCCGGGCTCAAATGCGGGATTCCCCGACCACCCGCACCGCGGCTTCGAGACCGTGACCTATGTCCTTGCGGGGGAACTGGAGCACCGCGATTCGCATGGCCACGCCGGGCGCATCGGGCCGGGGGACGTGCAATGGATGACCGCTGGCGCCGGCGTCGTGCATTCTGAGATGCCAGCCAAGGCGCTGCGAGAGAGGGGCGGACCGATGCACGGATTCCAGTTGTGGGTCAACCTACCCAAGCGCGACAAGATGATGCGGCCACGCTACCAGGAGATGCCGGCCGCAAGCATTCCAGAAGTCGTGCTGCCCAATGGCAAGGTTCGCATCATCGCGGGACAATTCGGCGGCAAGTCGGCCGTCATTGACACGCGGACGCCAATCCAGTATTTGCACGCCCAACTCGATGCAGGCGCAACGGTGACGCTTCCAGTCCCCGCGGGCCACCAAGGCTTCGTCTACGCGCCGACGGGCTCCGGGACGGTCGGAGGCAAGACCCTCGCGGCGCGTCACATGGGCATCCTAGGCGGCTCGGGCGATCTCGATGTCACGGCAGGACCCGACGGGCTGGTGCTGCTTCTTGTGTCCGGCGTTCCGCTTGGCGAACCCGTTTTCCAATACGGCCCGTTCGTCATGACGAATCGCGAAGAAATCCTGCAGGCCGTGCAGGACTTCCAAGCGGGTCGCTTCGGGCAGATTCCAGCGCAGGCCTAAGAATCCGCACCGGCGACGTCGCCGTTCGTGCTTGACATGTTGATTACCGTACGGACCGCCTTGCCGTCGTAGCCGATTGTGCGTACATGGGCCGACGTGGCGGATTGGGATCCGACGGGCTCGCTGTTAGCGAAATCTAGCGTCGCTTCGCCGTTGGTCGTGCCCGCCGTCGCGTCAACCCCGTGGCTAGCATCCTGTGCCACCAGCACATCGATGTCGCCGTTGGTTGATGAAAGTTCAAACGTCCCGGTGGCGGCCGGCAGTTCGGTCTCCCCTGTAATGGCGCCATTTGTCGTCCGTCCGGTCCATGACGAGAACATTCCCATCCCGTCAATATCACCATTCGTGGTTGTCATGGATAGGACGTCGACTGCCAAGTCCTGCGACGCGATGTCACCGTTCGTGGATTCCAGCGTTGCCGTCGCCAACACGAGGTCACTGGGAAGCATCAGTTCGAGGTCGCCGCCCTTGTTGGACCAGGAATTTGCCGATGCGTCCGTGGTCTTGACCTCGGCGTCGAGGTCGAGGCCATTTGACGTGTCAAGACGGAATGACACGTACAGGGTGCTAAGCCGGTCACGCGCCTCTTGCTCGGTAGCGCCGCGAGCGGACAAATGCGCCTCGAATCCCGGCGTCCCGGTCGCCTGCACAACGTTTCCGTTCACGCTGACGAGTCGCACCTTGCCCTTGCCGCTTGGAACTTGGACGGCCGCCGTATCCGTGCGTTCGGCAATCCAGCCATCGCCTTCTGGGCGCGTGGTTGCCGGGCCGGCCGGCAAGGCGCCAGTAGGTGTCGCGGTCGGTGGCCCAGACGGGCCAGGAATCGTCGCCGTGGACATGCCCGTCGTGTCCAGCACGTACGTTTGGGCCGCTGCGTCACAGAGGCAAACCTCGATGGCCACGACCTGACCCGCAACGATGCTGGTCGGCGCGGCAAGAACATGGTCGGTCATCTGTCCTTGCTGCGTTGAAGTAGCAAACGGCTGACCCGCAATCAGGAGTGTGACCTTGATGGTTGCAGGGCCAACGGAGCTGGGCGATGCCGACGCGATGTGGACGTAGGCAACCCCCGAGGTCGCAAACGTCATTGTTGGAGCCGGAGTCAGCGGGAAGAGAAGGGTTGCGGCTTGCATTGCCAAACTTGCCATGGGCGTATCGACAGTGCCGCCGCCAGCGTTCTGGTCCATCCAGGTGCGCTGGCCATCGGCGTGCAGCCAGAGCGTCCCGAGGACTGGATTTGCCGAGGCGTTCGTGCTGGTTGATTGCGTCGTGCTCGCCGATGTTTGGGAAAGTTCAGGTGCCGCGCAGCCAGCGGCAAGCATGACGAAAGCGACGAGGGCAATCAGGCGCATAGGGAGGGCACTGAGGCCGCGCTTTTTGGCCCTTACGCCGAGTCACTTGCGGCCGTTGGCCTTGATGACCCAACCCCAGTCGTTGGTCTTGGCCGCCCAGTTGATTGCGGCAAGAGCCATTCCTTCGACGTACGGTGCCATCGTCGCATCACCGACGTCGGCAACACCCCATCCGAATTCCTGCAGGATTTTGGTCGCGTGTTCCTTCGCTTTTGCGTCGTTGCCGCAGATGAATTGGTCGCCGCCGCCGGGCTGCTTTGGGCTCACCATGGACATGCCGGGCGTACAGTTCCAGGCCTTGACGAAGTTGGCCTGCGGCGCAGCGCGCTGCGCGGTCTGCAGGCAGGAGTCCTTGATGTTCGGCGGCAAGTGTGCGCCGTTTGGGCCAAACGCGAGCGGATTGGTCGTGTCGAGGACAAGTTTTCCTGCGAGATTGTTTGGCTGCGCCGCCTTGACCGCGTCTTCGACGTTGGCGCCGTGCACGGCCAGAACCAGGACTTCGCCGTGGGCCGCCGCCTCGGCCATCGTGGTCACCCTGACCTTCGGGTGTTGCATGAGCCAGGCCGACAGAGGGGGCGTGCCCATTGCGTCAGGACTAGATTTTGCAAGGGTTGCCTTGGGATCCCGTGTCCCGACCACTACGTCGTGGCCCAATTCCACGAAGCCGTGCGCCAGGTTTTGTGCTACGCCGCCGCTGCCGAGAATTCCGACTCGCATGGAGCGCTGCTATCCCGAGGTCGGATTTATTGCGTGGGGTCAGGGCACGCGACGTGGCATCCTGAGCGATGCCGGCGCACAAGGCCTAGCAGATTGTGACGGAACCACACGATGAGATGAAGCTCATAACGCCGTTCATGAAGCCCAAGATGAAGAAGAACCTCAGAACGACGATGGACGCGCTGACGTGGCACTTGAAAGAAAGCAAAGCCTAGCCGCGGGTCCGGTCATCGGTAGGCCACAGAGCGGTGCTCAATCGCCTGGACGTCGACGGCATGCTCCCGGATAACGACAAGGGCAATCAATCGGTGGTCGCCCACGCGGATTTTCCACAGCATTTCGTCTCCCTGGAGCTGAGAAAAGAAGCGCACCGGATTGTCCATGACGGCCTCGAGTTTCGCCTTGACTCGAAGCTGGATGGGCCTGTCCAAGCGTTTGAGGTCTCGTAGGGCCGCCTCCGACCAGGTGAGTGTCCAGGTCAAGATTCCAACCCCACGAGGCGCATGGCCTTGGCGTGGGGGATGGATTTTCCTTCGATGCTTTCGATGCGCGCTTGGAGCAGGCGGGCGCGGAACTCCGGGGTGAACTTGCCTTCATCATCGCCTTCCGGGATCAATTGCATGAGCTTGTTCAGCAACTCATCGTAGGATTCTCGGCGGTGCGCCTTGAGGCCGGCCAATTTTCGTCGGGTCCGCGACTCGAGTTGGATTGTCGTGAGCGGCATGTTATGGGGTTCCATATGGGATACACATAGCATTGAGGTTTGTGGATGGTAACGCCCACACCAGGGCCTGTGTGGTTTCACTTTCGGGGCCAGGATCATCCGGTCGGCAGGGATTCCAGGAGGTCCTGCAACGCGTCCTCAAGTCAATCCTCGAAAAACTCGAACTCGGCCCGTCTCTCCCGTCCCGGCGCCGCCGAATCATGGACATGGACAATCAAGCCGTCTGCAAGGTCCCAGCAGGCGCGCCCCTCGTTGTCTTGGCGATAGGCAAAGGGCAGGTAGTCGCGGCTTGGATAGCGCTGCCTCAATCCCGCCCGCAGTTCGCGCATCTCGGCGCCACCGCCCACGTGCCAAGGAGCAAGGTTGCTGGTGGCGTTCTTCACGAGCGCCAAGAAGGCCGCCGGGTACGCGAACCCGCTGGGAAATTCAGGGCCTGCAAACAGGTTGTCGAGTCGCGCGCTTTCGGCTTGCATTTAGGTCACGATGGCAGGCGCTCAACCTCGGGCGGCTCGGATGATAGAACGAAGATTATTTCGCTGAGGGTGACCACTTCGTACAACTTCGCCGGCTGTCTCATGAAGTCATACCACCCATGGTTCGCCACAAGGTAGTCGAGATAACGTGACTTGCCGATGACCCGGATGACATCCATGCTGTCGCGTTGTGCGTCCTTCTCAAGCACCGTGAAGGATTCATCAACGACTTGCCACGCTATGACGTGTCTGAAGCGGACGACGGCGCGTGGAGACGCCGCGTCGACATAGGTCGGAACCGTTTCTGTCCGAAGCTCGTAACGAATGCGCTCCGCCGGCTCTAGCGCATCGACTTCGTTCCTGCTCAGGGTCCGCGGTTCCGGTTTCCCCTTGTGAAGTTGCGCGACGACGAGCAGGAGTTCGACTTGGTAGCGGGCTGATTCAAGGACGCATGGCGTGAGCCCATCGAGCAAAGACTTCATGTCATTGCATCCCGACCAACGGGGGATTCCTTGGCGGTTTGGTTGACCAGCGTCATGTGACAATCCCTCCCAGCATGTCGGCTTCGACCGCGCGTTTGACTTCCAGAGCCACGCGTCGGCCGGTGCTCATGTTGGTCCGCCACAACGCGTTGCCATACGGGTGGCCAGTCGCGACATGCACATTCGTCCCCCCACCAATTCTCGGGGCTACATCGTAAATGTGGAAATTCATGTCCTTATCCACGCAGGTCTGAAGGCAGAACGGTCCGATGATTCCGGGGTTGTAATGCTCGCGCGCGGCTTTGACCCATTTTTCGCCGAGCTCGAAGACTTTGCCAAGCAAAGACTCGCGAACCGTGGCCGTGTTGTGGCCGACAACCGTCATTTCGGGCACAAGTTGGCTGGGCGGCAGCGTCATCTGCTGGGGGGCCGGAATGCGGACGTGGCCGTCGAGGCTTGATTCAAACCGCCAATCGATTCCGAGAAGTTCGAGCGGTTCTGCGTCGCGCAGCTTCTTCGATACGGGGCTGTAAAAGAAGTTCAGGTTGAAGACGGGGCCGATGACGTACTCTTCGATATGCGCGGTGGCTAGCGAATCCTTGTCGATAACGCCCTGCTTGAGCAGCGTCGTGGCCTTGGCATTGAACTCCTTCGGGCTTGCGCACGTAAAGAAACCGCGCTCCAATTTCTTCTTCGCATGGTGCAGTTTGACAATTGCGAGTCGATCGATGTCGGCCGGCTCGTTGATGCGTTTCGGAAACGGTAGGCCGCCCTTTTTGAGAAGCCAGTAATAGTCGCGTTTCTCGCCGCGGGTCTCCGAGCGCAACATGCTGCGCGAACCCAAAATCGGGACGGAAAACTCGTCCTCGACGGCGTCCATTTTGCAGTAACTGGTCCAAGCACGATTCGGGACCCAGAAGGCATTGCGGCCGCGGAGTTTTTCCTGCTGCTTGGGCGCCATGATTCCGTCGTACTTCGGGTAGGTCCAAGTCTCGTCGACGCAGCCGCGCAGCCGCCGGCCTTTGCCGTCACGCATGGTCTTGAAGTAACGGGCGTAGACCTCGTGGCGCCCCTTTTGCGCAACAGCGATCGAGGTGAAGCCCTCGTCCGCGGCACCATCGTACACGTCGAGGCCCGAGTGGCTCGCGACGCAGGACAGGGCCAGCGCCTTGGCGTCGTATCCTTCGGCCGTCTCCTGCATGCGACGCCTGTCCATCATCGTACCTCCGACCGTGCCGGCCGGCTTAAGCCTGTACGAGCCACAACGGCTTTGCAGGGCGGACCTGTCGCATCCCTGTGCGGTTCGCCGTCCTCGTGGCCATGGCTGCCCTCGTCATCCTGTCGCTGTCGGGTTGCATTGCGGAGGAGGCGCCACCGGCAAATCCCCTGTTCGGCCTGTGCCCGCAATGGGAGGCCGGTGACCTGCAGCAGGCCGGGACGGTCGTGCTCAACGCGACGGTTCGGGACGCGACCCAGATTCTTGCCCCAGGCGAGATGCAAAAGCGGAGCCTGCCATTTGACATGGTGCGCGTCCGCATCGACAGCCTCGAACATTCCGGAGGTGATGTACGCCTCAGCTCCGCCAACGCGAACGGGTCTGCCTTGATCTGGCGCGACTTCCGGCCGCAAGTGCCCCAGGTGGCTGCAGTAATCGTCTTTGCCTCGGGGGACGAGACGGGCCACATTTTCGAGACCTACCTCACATCCGTTTCCCAGGACGATCCCCCGCGGCCCGGGCCAGTCCACCTCACGTGGCGCCTTGACGGCATGGGTGCTGCGACCGTTTCGTACACCGCGACGTTCCACTACAAGGTGTGCGGCGCCGCCTTCTCCAACCCGTAGGCAGGCGACGCGGCGGGCGGCCGTTTTTCCGGTAACCTCCGGCGAAAGCCAAATGAGCCAGCGCGAGGTGTGCATGCCCATGGTCTGGCGCACCGCCATCGTTTGCCTCATCGTATTCAGTCTGGCGGGCTGCAGCGGCCCGGCCGACACCAGTTCTTCGTCGAGCCAGAAATGCCCCGCGTGGCGTGTCGGGATTGGGTATGGCAACATCGATTGGCGCCTGGACGACCGCCTCGCCAACAACCCGACAAACGAAACGTACCCACCAACCGCCCAGCTCTTTGATGGCGGATTTCCGCTTGACATCTATTACGTCCACTTCAGCGGTTTCAGGGACGGCAACAAGAGTAAACCTCTCGGAATCGAACTCCTCGACAGCCGACTCGAAATTACGTTCTTCCGCGAGGATGATCATTCGCCGTTACTAGCCTACGACATGGCGGTCGGTGCGCCAGGCGTTCACAATGATGGCCAGTACCACTGGAAATTCGAGCCAGGCGTAACGCATCGACTCTTGGCGGTGCGCCTGACACAACCCCCAGAGGTGCCGACGCCCACACCGCTGTACATGGAATTCGCGTGGACAACGAACCTGGATGGGGATGAAAGCACAATCAGCACCGCCAATATTCAGGCACAGCTGCAGCGGCACTATCGCGTCTGCTCATTTTAGGCCAACGTGACCAGCCCTTTGGACACCATAAGGCCGAAGAAGTGACCAAGGCGGGCAGCCACCTGGGTTTCGTCGGGGAACTTGGCCTCCAGGGCAATCTTGATGTCGGCCACACTGCGCACGCCATCCACAAGGCGCCAGACCTCCGAGCCCAAGGGGTCGAGGTGAATCTTCAGAAACGGTGGGATGCCGAAAAGGCGCAGGATGCGAGGCCGTAGCACGCCTTTACGCCGCTGCAAGACCGTAATGCGGCCTGCTTCCTCGCTTGATTCGACAACGGCCCGACGCGGGACCATCCGCGAGATGTCGGGGATTCGGTCTGAGGTCATCCTTGCTTGCGGCCCGCCAATTTTCCGGCGGTAAACAGGATGCCGGCCAGGACGGCCGTCCCACCGGCAAGGTAGAGAGTGGTGGTGTCGAGCGAGTCCGGCTTGGCAAGGAACGTCGCAATCACGAACATGAGCATGACAATGGCGATTGCGGCGACGAAATAACCCAGAAGGACCAAGCCGTGGCCCTTGGGGTTCTTGCTCTCGTCTTCCTTGGGCTCGATTTTCCGGGGCTTCGACCGACGCTCTGTTTCTGCCATGGCAAGCCGGCGAGACAGGCGGCTCTCTTAGCGCTTTTCACGCCGCGCCTGGCGGCGGGTGCGGCCCCGGTTCACTCCTGGTCGCACCGCTTATATCCGAGCCGGCTTTGGGCGCGCCCGTGAGCGTTTCTCCTGGTGCCCACCGGGCAGGTCCCTTGGTTGTCTTGGGCCTGTTTGCCGCCGCCGCAATCCTGCTTGTGGCGCCAACTGGACTGGGCTTCTCTGGAGGCATCTGCGCGGGCTGCCCAGGCGCCGCCGCCGCGCCTCCGGGGGAGTTCGATCAGATCGGCTGCGTTTCGTGCCACGGCGACAGCAAGAAATTCGCCGCCGTCGACAACTCAGTCGTGACCTGGCAAATCCGTGACGCGGACGGCAACTTCCTGAACGGGCCCTACGACCCCAAGGCCACCTACACCATCCACATCAACTTCATCGAGCAGGTCGCGATCAATCCGCCGGTGACGGGCAACGAGCTGCCCCACCACGCGGGCTTCAACCTGCGCGCCACAGCCGGGAAGCTCGCCGGTGTCGCCGGCCAATCCCAGGCCAACGACGCCGGCAGCCAGGCGACGCATGTAGACCCCAGCCGAACCAACTGGAACGTCACCTGGGCCCCGCCCGCCTCCGGCGCCGTCGGGTTCCAGCTGTTCGTCAACGACGTGGATGCCGACGGCCTCAACAGCATCGGTGACGTTCCCCGCCAAGTTTTCTTCGGCCTCACCGACTCCACGGGCGCCGCGCTCGGGGCCGCTCCCGCCAAGGAAGAGCACCACTTCGGCATCACGCTTCAGCAGTACTGGATTGGCCTCATCGGACTCGCCGGCATGATCTTCGTCATTGTCGCCGGCTACGTCTACTTACGCTACGTGACTCCGCACAACACTGACCAGAAGGACCGGTGACGTGAAGGATGGGACTTGAGATCCAGACGGGAAAGACGCCCGGCACCGAAGTCCGCCGCACGCCGGCGCCTCGGCCCGCCGCTGTAGGCGCCATGATTCTCGCGCTGTTTCTCATCCAAATGGTGTACTTTGCCCTCATCGCGATGGCCCTCTACCAGGACGCCATCGAGGACCCAACGGACCCGACCAAGCCGGGGGCCAACAGTGCCGCGGGCTATGATCCCGCCATCAGCGAATGGTCCGGTTCCTACCTGGGTGGCTTCGAGCCCTTCACGAGCGAACAGACAATCATCTCCTACTGGATTTCGATGACCTTCTTCTGCCTCTTTGGCATGATTTTCCTCTACCAGCGCTACTTCAAGGACCACGTCACGATCGTGAAGAAGCGCTTCCGCAAGTGGGAAGACGAGGGGGTCCAACTGCATGACTGACGTTCCCGGTACGCCGCCGCTTGCACCGAGGAAGGAATCCATCCTGTCGCGCCGTGAATTCATCCGCAACACCGTCCGTTTTGCCGTGGCGGGAGCCGTCATTCCTGGCCTTCTCACACAACTTCTGCCTTCCGTTGCGCCCTCTGCGCTCTCCGGCGGCGGCCCAGGCCCTATTATCGCGCGCGACGCCAAGAACGCCAAAGTCCCCCTTACCATCGACGACTTGGTCCCCGGCGATGGGCCCAAGGCCGAGTACTCCTTCCTGCCTGCGAAGGTCTACAAGGTCAAGGTAGACACGCTCAAGGCGTCGTCCGCCAAGCGCGGCTACAACACGGCGCAGCACGCCGTCGAGTTCCCCGGCGACAACAAGTACGCCATCCTCGCCTACGTCGGCAAGTGCAAACACCTCGGCTGCACCGTCGCCTGGAACTCCGGCCTGGGCGGAGCCAAGGACGTCGATGATTACGACGGCGACGGCATCAATGACGGCCGCATCCTGTGCCCTTGCCACCAGGGCCAATACGACATCTACGATTTGGCCCTTAACCAACCCGGCACGCCGCCGCCGGCGCCGCTCAACGTCATCCGATTCAACATAGATTCCTCCTACGGCGGGGATGAGGAGGCAGACATTCCCGCCGCCAAGGCGCCAGCACTGATCGGCGTCGAGACCATCGTGCAGACAAAGTACCGTGCAGCCGACCGTGCGGGCGACGGATCCGCGTTCAAGCTGCGAACGACGAAAGACGCCCCTGTCAAACCAAAGGACTACTCATGGGAGAGCGCGCGATGAGCGACGCCGCCCCGGCCGCAGCTCCGGCCACGAGTCCAACACCCGCGCCCCCCGTAGAGCCCATCCCTGGCTCTTCGGCCGACCCGCATCGCGCCCACAAGCAAGGCAAGCGCGCTTACGAGAAACTGGCAAAAGAGAAGCGCTTGGGTTTCATCGCCCGCTTCTACCTCATGACGCTCGCGTACCTGGACGACTCGATTCGGATTCGCAACCACGTCGATGCCGCCAAGGCCGCAGCCCTGTCAATCCAGCGGCAACTGCCGCGCAGCCACACGGAACGCTACAAGTTACGCACCATATGGTACTGGTATCCCCTGTACTGCCTCGGCGGCCTCGCGTTCATTTCGTTCATCATCCTCACCATCAGCGGCGTGGTTCTAGGCCTCTATTACGTGCCCAACTACGTCCCGCAAGAGGCGTTTGAAGCAAGAGAATCGGTCCAGTTCATCATGGAGAAGGTCACGCTCGGGTACATCCTGCGCGGCGTCCACCATTGGGGCGCCCACCTCATGGTCGCGTGCGTGTTCCTCCACATGATGCGCGTCTACTTCGTCGGCGCCTACAAGAAACCCCGCGAACTCAACTGGGTCCTGGGCGTAACGCTACTTGGCATCACCTTCTTCTTCGCGTACTCGGGTTACCTCTTGCCGGCTGACCAACTCTCGATTGCAGCGGCAACAATCGGTCAGAACATGTTTGGCTCGATTCCGGTCATTGGCGAATACGCAGCGCGCCTCATGTTTGGCGGCACCGACATCAACTCGAACTTGATTCCGCGCATGTACATCCTGCACGTGTGGGTCCTGCCGTTCATCCTCTTCGGCCTCATGGTCCTGCACATGTTCATCGTCTGGCTGCAAGGGATGGCTGAACCGCATTGATTGCGAGGTGAACTATGGGACGCATGCGAGAGCTCACAAACCTCTACGTCACCACAAAGGCCCGCATGGAAGCGGCCCGCGGACCGCCGAAGCGCCAGAAGGGCGTCGAAGGCACCAGCCTCGGTGACGAACTCATCCGTGACGGCGCCATCATCGCATTCCTCTGCGCCGCCATCTTCCTCCTCATCTCCATCGTGCCGCCGCCGTTGCACCCCGCGTACGACATGACACAACCGCCAAAATACGTCAAACCGGACTGGTACTTGTTATGGTCGCTTGGCCCAATTTTCCTCGCCAAATGGGCCATCCCAAACCCCGGCATCCCCTTCCTGCCAGACCCGCTCATCAACACCGTCTTCCTCGGCACCATCCTCGTCAACGTCGCCTTCGTGGCCCTCATGGTCGTGCCCTTCATCGGCAAAGGCAAAGCACGCCGACCCATCGAATCGCCCCTCAACGTCTCCATGGGAGTCTTAGGGCTGGCCTTCATTTGGTGGATGTCAGTCGTAGGAATCGCGGACATCATTTTTGCTTACGAAGTCCAGCCCCTGCACGGCCACATCCATTGGCTCTTCGAAAGTCAAGTCACGCCCGATCCGGGCGACCTCATCAATTGGCTAGGCATCTTGAGCGCGCACCAGACAGCCCTCTGCGCCTTCCTGGCGTACTGGTTCTTCCAGCGGCACAGGCCAAAGTACGAAAGCAAATTGAACGCGACGTACTACAAGGTCAGGTAGCTGGCACGGTGAGAATGCCGTGCACTCCGCGCACACGGTGTAGTGCCGGCAGGCGGCCGTATCACGGTTGCGCTCGTTGATTCGTGAGGATTGCTTGTAATCGGCGCCCCTGAAAAAGCGCCGCCGGGTGCATTTTGCGGCTGCCTTCCACGATACGTTGGCTCGAAAAGTCAATCGGATGAGCCCTGCGGAAGCTGGCCTCAAGAGAGAAGAGTTCCGGCGCCAGCTCTAGGTCTGCCGGTCGGTTACTTCTGATTCCTTGGAAATGGGTCGGCTGTGGACTGTGGTCCGTTTCCATGCCGATGCCTAACCGCTCTGCCCGACCGGCCGCAGCGGGACTGCTACGAATCCTGCCGAGCAGCCCGTGTCCTAATGCCCTTCGTGGACCTGGTAGATTTCCTCGGTGGGATGGCCTGCTTCCTTGTGGCAGGCCTGCGCAGCCTTGGCGTTGGGGGCCTCCGAAAGGCAGAACACCTTGCCCTTCTGCTCATCGACCCAGTACGAGAGGAACTTGACGCCGTGCTTGGTTTGGATCGCAAGATCCTTCGCGTGCGCCTTTTCCACGTCGGCCTTCTTCACACCTGGCATCGCATGCACATCCATGAATCGCGGCATCACAGACCTCTATTTCATAGGCACCAGGCATCATTGGAAGAATGTTGCCCTTCCAAACGCATTGGGTGCTCCGAGGTACGGGCAAACGCACCGACGGGGTATTCTTGCGCGGTGCGAATCTTGGGCGGGGCTTTGGTAAGGCCTGCCCGGGCTCTAGGGTCCCCGCGCGCGTGCCCTAGGTGGCCTGGGCCTCCATGATTAAGACGGTCGCCAAGCTTGGGCCGACCGAGGTTCAACCATGGCTTCCGTCAAGACCCGCGCGCCCGCCAAGACCACTACATCCAGCAAGCCGGAATCCTCGACCATGGATACCATTACCCCGTGTCTGTGGTTCGACGGGAACGCGGAGAAGGCGGCACGGTTCTACGTCTCGATTTTCCCCGACTCCACTCTTGACCGCGTCGTTCCTTCGCCCACCGACTATCCCGCCGGAAAGAAGGGCGATACCGTCGTCGTCGAGTTCACGCTCATGGGACGCCAGTTTATGGCCTTGAACGGCGGGCCTTACTTCAAGTTGAACGAGGCGGTTTCGTTCGTAGTACCCTGCAAGAACCAAGCCGAAGTGGACCTGTACTGGAAGGCGCTGTCCGCCGTGCCCGCATCCGAACAATGCGGGTGGCTCAAGGACAAGTTCGGGGCTTCCTGGCAAATCGTGCCGACGCGCATGTTCGAGCTCCTCGCCGACCCGGACCCCAAGCGGGCCTCACGTGCGTACGCGGCCATGATGGATATGAAGAAACTCGACATCCGGGCGTTGGACCGCGCGGCCGACGGGAAGAAGTAAGCGTTCGTTGCCGTCGCGGCGAAGACGCCGGCCACGCTAGTCATGAACGCTTAGGAGGGCGAAGGCAGCAACACATCGCCGTACTCGGGTTTTCCGACGTTGTCGTAGGCGAGGTGGACACCGCCGCCGGGGAAGGCCTTGGACTCCACTAGGGGCAGGCCCTCGCCATCTGAAAGCAACGTTTCCAACCTCGTTATAGTCGCTAGCCATTTCGGCACCTTTGCGCAAGGGCGGCCAAACGCCCTCGCCACGCAGGCTGAATTCCATGTCGACCCACGCCACCATGAAGGCAATGCTCCTGGGCTTGCTTGCCCTGTCCCTGATTCTCCCGACGGGTGTGGCCCACCACAACGCCGGCCATGGAAGTGGAAGTGGAGGCAGTGGCGGCGGAACCCCTCCACCTGCCCCGGCGGCCACTGGTGTAAGCGCGCCCTTCACGGCATCCTATTACGCCAGCTGCCAGAGGCCAGCCAACGACGGCACCTGCGGCTCTGCACAGGGATCAGTTGACCGCCAGACGGGCGACTTCTCCTATGACAACGTCGTGACCAACGAAGGCTACCTCTTGACGCGGGCTCATTTCCATGGGTTCTCCTCTGTGAGCGGGAACCCCACGAGCATCACCTACACCGCCACCTGGACCTTCGACGCAGATTCCTACCAAGCCGTCACGTATCTGACGCCTGACAATTTCCCGTGGGCGGACACGAAGGCGTTCCTCGGCGTCAACCCTCCCTGCACGGGATGCAACGCGGGCACGTCCACGACCATGTCCCGCATCTCCGCCTGGCCGACTTCGGCCTCCGAGTACCAGCCCCCCGCCACCCTAACGTTGACCGTCACCCTGAGCAATCCTAATGGCCTCCCCAACGGCCAGTACCAAGTGTGGAACCGCATAGAATCGCAGACCTACGGCGGCCTCTGGCAACCCCTTCCCGCGGCTGCGGGCGGCGGGGGCACCTGGGTTCCTTGCGGCGGCTTCCCGCGCCCAGACTGTGTCGCCGAAGCCCACTTCGCGGGCCGTCTGCAATCCATCACCGCCACGGTGGGGTGACTTCATGGTCACGTACCGTACACTGTGCGCATTCGTTGCCCTGGCCTTGGTTGTCGCGGCATTGCCCGCCGCGGCGGCTGCCAAGCCCGCCTGCAACGATGGCATCGACAATGATGGCGACGGCAAGACGGACTACCCGGCGGACACGGGATGCACCGGCAACGGTGACAAAGACGAATCCAACCCGGCTACGGTTGCGTGCAACGATGGCACCGATAACGACAGCGACGGGAAGACCGACTACCCCAACGACCCCGGCTGCTCGTCCGCGACAGACACCAGCGAACTTGGCACGGCCGCCTGCGACGACGGCACCGACAACGATGGCGACGGAGCTGTCGACTACCAGGCCGATGCCGGCTGCGTTAGTTCCACGGACAATAACGAGCTGGCCGGCTGCTCGGACGGCCTCGATAACGAGGGCGATGGCAAGATCGACTATCCCGCCGACCCGGATTGCTTCAACGCCGCGGACAACTACGAGTACTACGTCGCCGCGTGCTCGGACGGGTTCGACAACGACGGCGACGGGAAGACCGACCACCCCGCGGACCCGGGCTGCAGCAACACCTCAGACAATGACGAGTACAACGCTCCTCCGGCGGCGTGCGCAGACGGTGCGGACAACGACGGCGACGGGAAGACCGACTACCCAAGTGACCCAGGGTGCTCCAGCGCGGCAGACAACGACGAATACAATGCTCCGCCTCCAGCCGCCTGCGGTGACGGCACCGACAACGACGGCGATGGGAAGACCGACTACCCGGCTGACCCCGGATGCTCAAACGCCGGCGACAACGACGAGTACAACGCACCACCCGAATGCTCCGACGGCCTCGACAACGACGGCGACGGGAAGATCGACCACTACGCTGACCCGGGCTGCTCTTCCGACCCCGGCGACAACAACGAGTACAACCCACCACCCGCATGCTCCGACGGCCTCGACAACGACGGCGACGGGAAGTCGGACTACCCGGCAGACCCGGGTTGCACGAGCACGTCCGACGAGAATGAATACAATGCACCGCCGGCCGTCTGCGCCGACGGGGTCGACAATGATGGGGACGGGAAGACGGACTACCCAACGGACCCGGGCTGCTCGTCCGCAACGGACGGCGACGAATTGAACGCGCCACCACCGGCATGCTCCGACGGCCTCGACAACGAGGGCGACGGCTACACCGACTACCCGGCCGACATCGGTTGCAGCAGCGCCACCGACACCGCTGAGACGTATCCGGCGTGCTCGGATGGGATTGACAACGACGGCGACGGCAAGGTCGATTTCCTGTCGGATCCCGGATGCCAGGCGGCGACCGATGCCGACGAGACTGACCTCCCAGAGTGCACCGACGGCATCGACAACGACGGCGACGGTGCTACGGACTACCCGCTGGACCCCGAATGCAGTGCATCCCAGGATTCGAATGAGGCACCCGCCTGCGGCGACGGCCTCGACAACGACGGCGACGGCTACACCGACTACCCGGCCGACATCGGTTGCAGCAGTAGCAGCAGCGACTATTCCGAGACGAATCCGGTGTGCTCGGATGGACTTGACAACGACGGCGACGGCAAGACCGACTACCCGGCCGACCCCGGTTGCAGCAGCACCAGCGACTATTCCGAGACGAATTATGTGTGTTCGGATGGGATCGACAACGACGGCGACGGCAAGACGGACTACCCGGCCGACCCCGGTTGCGACAATGCCAGCGACACTTACGAGACGAATCCGGTGTGCTCGGATGGACTTGACAACGACGGCGACGGCAAGACCGACTACCCGGCCGACCCCGGTTGCAGCAGCACCAGCGACTATTCCGAGACGAATTA
Source organism: uncultured Halobacteriales archaeon (assembly GCA_964627625.1). GTDB lineage: Archaea > Thermoplasmatota > E2 > JACPAO01 > JAHFTW01 > JAHFTW01. The sequence continues at coordinate 91,736 of CAZVJB010000001.1, read as the reverse complement.
TGTGTGCTCGGATGGGATCGACAACGACGGCGACGGCAAGACCGACTACCCGGCCGACCCCGATTGCTGGTACGCCGACTACAATAACGAGAACCCGCCGAAGCCGGTGTGCTCGGACGGAATTGACAACGACGGCGACGCATGGACCGACTACCCGGGTGACCCCGGCTGCGACTCACCTAGCGATACGGACGAGTCGAACGTCTTGTGCGACCCTGCGACCGACCCGAATTGGGAATATTGCACCTTTGTCTGTATCTGGGATCCACTCTACTATTGCTATGGGGTTCCGTTGGTGAGCGGGCCGGTACTGTGGGTGTGAGGAGGAATGGGCACAATGTCGATGATGACCTCAAGGATTGACCACAACAAGAAAAACGCAGCCGGCCTAGCCGTACGTTTCGTCACATCGATTGCGGATGCCGTGAGCGGAACGTTTGGTGGATCGCCGCCCCATGCTGGCCTCTCGCCGCGGCCGTTCGTGCCAGGATAGGTGGGGAAGGGCTTATGGGTCGCCAGACTCCGTCCAAGGGCATGGGGTGGCAACGGGACTGGATGCGTTCAAGGCGCAGGCGGACATCCTGGGCCTTCGTCACGCTGCTCGCCCTTTCCTGGCTGGCGGTCAGCGGCGCAATCGCGGCCCACGCGCTGCAAGCACCCCCCGACGGGGCGCCGACCCTTGTGATCCCAAGCGGGCGGCTGGGCGACGTCGCCACATACGAAGTCTACGCGCAGTACAATTGGACGTTCGGAGACGGAGGGGGCCGGATTGACGAGGACACTCAGACCGTCCAGATGTCGGGCGTTGAGAACGTCACGGACATGAACGGCAACCGCCACACGGCCGTACGCGTCCATATCGCCGGGGGCGACTTCAACGACGGCACCACTCACCAGCGAACGGAATACTTCGACGTGGAGACGCGCGACGTCATCAAGGTGGTTACGGACTCGCAGGAACCGGACGGGACGGTGGGGGCTCTTGTCTGGTTTGGACCCCGGTTCCATGATCCACCGAACGGAGACTATTCTGGCTACCGCTTCTCTTTCGAGAACCACACTTGGGGCCGCTACCATGGACGTACGTTCACCTTCGGAGAGGACCTGGGCTTGCAGCGCGCTAGCGAGCTCATTGCATACGCCCCGGCGAAGGGGTCCGACCGCGTCGAGGCGGCTTCGAGCCGGGTTGACCGCGTTGGAACCTACCGGGGTCAAACCGTGCTCGGCATCACCGAAACATGGGACCTCCTGGATCGGGCCCTCAATCCGACGGTTGGCGACCTTCGCATGGTCAGCAACACGACGATTTGGCTGTCGGCGGAGCACCCGTACCCGGTGCTGATTGAGGAGCGCTCTTGGGCGACCTCCTCCGTCGCCCGGGATGACTGGTACAGAGTCCATCGCCTCGTCGGATACGAGCAGGGAGACGGCGCCCCGCTCCCTTGGGGCCCCGAAGAGATTGTCCCAGCGCCTGAGCCGGAGCGGTCCAAGGGCAGTGTTTGGCGACCGGATCAGGGCTCGGGGAGCCGGTTCCCCATCGACCTCGACGACGCAACGGACCGGCTGGTGCAAGACCCGGCGCTTGCCGGCTTTGCCTCGTGGCGCCAGAGGAACGACGGTTGGCAAGTCGTAGGGGTTGACCTAAGGTCGGGGATTGTGCTCGGTTTCAACGACCTTCCAGGCTACCAACTGGAAATGACGTACGCCGCTCCCTTGGGCGAGACGGCGTACCGCGTGCGCTCCAACTACCTTGACCCCTCGCAACGACCCATCAACGATAAGCCTCGCGAGTTCGCGCTTCAAGCGGCAGGCGGCGACCACCGCCTGCCGGGGCGGGGTCCCAACATCGCTCCCATCACGTTGGCGGAGATGGACCGCGATTGGCAGATGGTAGGCCGACCCGAGTCGACGAATCTCGGCCCTAATCGTCTGGTCTGGGGCTACGCCAAGTTTGACGAATGCGACGAAGGGGGGCGGGTGGTCGCATGCGGTCCCTGGAAGGCTGACTACGCCCTGTCCCATGCACAGTTCGGTTGGAATCGGGGCCTCTACGCGCTGCCGCAGGAGGCAGCGGTCACTGGCTTCGAATGGGACTTGATCGATCTTGACATCACGGAAGACCGTCTTATCCTGGGGAAACAGGTCCGCGTCCCATGGAGCGTGGCCCCGCCCCTTCTGTCCGGGCAAACCGGAAACGTTCGACCCGTTGAGCCCCCAGTCTTGTCCGACATTTCGCGACTTCCGGCAACACTGCTCGCTGTAACTGCCGGAGCTGCCATCTTGGCGGCATTGGCTTACGCCTACAACATCCTGAAATTCGGCTTGACACACGCCTGGCTCCAGGCGGGCTTCACCCGCATCCGCGACGACGATGTCCTGGCTCAGAAACGCCGGCGCGCAATCGTGGACTGCATCCAGCAGGATCCTGGCCTCAACGCGACGGAAGTCCATGAACGCGTGGGGGGCGGCTGGAGCACCGTCATCTACCACTTGAGTGTGCTAAAGAAGCGCGGTGCTATCATGTCGCTTCCTGACGGCCGCCACCGCCGCTTCTTCCCTGCGACGGGCCTGTCCGAGGAACGCGGCGCCATCGCGGCCCTGCGCAACGACCGCACCCGTGTCGTTCACGAGGCCATCCGCGAGCATCCCGGCATAGGACGCCAGGCCCTGGCGAAAACGTTCGGGATGAGCGTGCCGGGAGTCCTTTGGCATGTCGATAGGCTGACGCGCGGAGGACTCGTGGAGGCAACGCCCGCTGGGCGCAAGTTCGTGTACCATGCCAAGACCACGCCGGCCAAGGCTCTGTATGCGTAGCTCCGTTTGTGCCCAAGTCCACAGGTACGGCAAATCAACTTTCCCCCCAGGCACCTTCCGGCGGGCCTTGCGCGCCAATTCTGTGGCGAGCGCCGGCTGAATCTCTACCGTTCCTTGTGGTACATCCAGAGCGCCGTGGGTGCCGCCACGAGTATGACGACGGCGGAGGCCACGAGGACCCACAGGATGTCGCCCGTGACGTCGTGGCCATGCATGAGGCCGCGCGAGGCGCTGGCAAGGTGTGTCACGGGGTTGTGCTCGACGACGGCGCGCAGCCAGCCGGGCATCGTGTCGAGACCGACGAAGATGTTGCTGGCAAAGGTCAGTGGCATGAGGAAGATGAAACTCGTTGTCATGACGGATTCTGGCGTCTTGACCTTCATGCCGATAATGATCCAGATCCACGATACCGCAAACGCGAAAAGTAGCACCAGCAGGAAAGCCCACAGGATGCCAAGCGGGCCGGCACCCGGTCGGAATCCGAGCGCGAAGCCGACAATCAGGACCATGATGGTGGCCACGCTGTAGCGGAACAGGTCACCGGCCAACGCGCCGAAGACCGGAGCGGGTTGCCACATCGGCAGCGAGCGGAAGCGGTCGAACAGTCCCTTGGTAATGTCCGTGTTGAGGCCGACGCCGGTGTACACGGTAATGAAAATAATGGTCTGCACCAAGATGCCGGGCAGCAGGTCTTGGATGTACTCCTGCGGCGAACCGGCGAGCGCCCCGCCGAACATGAAGGTGAACAGCAAGGTGAACATGATCGGCATGACCGTCACGTCGAACAACTGGAACGGCACGTGCTTGATTTTCAGCATGGCGCGCCAGCCGAGTGTGATAACCGCAGACAACGCGCCGGCGGGTTGCGGCCTTGCCCGTGCCGACAGGATACGCGACCCGTCTGCCACTGCATCGCTGCTCATCGCTTCGCCCCCTTGGCCGGCGACTGCTTCGGCTTTGCTGGCTGCAGCGGCCGGGCGGGTTGCGGATTGGGTAATGGCGCGACCTTGGGTTGCGCGCGGCCCGTCGGCTGCGAATTGGCGCCGCCGACGTCGCCGTCGCCGTTTGCCGCCGGCTTGTCCTCGGCGGGGCGGCCGGTGAGAGCAAAAAATACGTCGTCGAGGCTAGGACTGCCCATCGAGAATTCCAAGAGCGGCACGTTTGCCTTGTCGAGGGCCGCCAGGACTTCGCGGGCTTGTGCCTGGTTCGTCACCTTGGTCGCAATGGCAGTCGCATCGCTCGCGGGCAGCAAGCCGTTGCCAACGAGGCGGCGCATGGCCTGCTCGGCCGTCGCGCGCTGGTCTGCTTGGGCAAGGCGAACGTGCAGGGTGTTCCCTCCAACAGACGCCTTGAGGTCCTGGCTTGTTCCTTGCGCGATGACGCGCCCGTGGTCAATAACCGCCAGGCGGCCGGCCAATCGGTCCGCTTCCTCGAGATACTGCGTCGTCAGGAGCACTGTCGTTCCATCCGCGGCGATGCGGCGGACGATGCCCCACACCTGGTTGCGGCTGCGCGGGTCCAGGCCGGAGGTGGGTTCGTCGAGGAACAGGACCTCGGGTGTTGCAACGAGACTTGCCGCGATGTCGATACGACGCCGCATGCCGCCGGAGTAGGTGCGCACTTGGCGCTTGGCGGCTTCTGCGAGGCCGAAGGCGTCGAGGAGTTCGGTGCCGCGTTCTTTGGCATCGCGCCACGGCATGCCGAGCAGGCGGCCGACGAGAATCAGGTTTTCGTGGCCCGTCAGTTCTTCGTCGACGGAGGCGTATTGGCCGGTGAGGCTGACTTTCTGCCGCACGGTTGCGGCTTCCTGGACGACGTCGTGGCCGAGCACGGTTGCTGTTCCCCGTGTGGGCTTGAGAAGTGTGGTAAGAATGCGGATGGCCGTCGTCTTGCCGGCGCCGTTTGGTCCCAGAAGGCCGAACACGGAACCTTTGCGGATGGCGAGGTCAACGCCGTCGAGGGCAAGGGTCGTGCCGAAGCTTTTTGCGAGTCCCTTGGTTTCGATGGCGTTCGTCATTGGGGGTGGCTCCGTACTGCGGGCGTTGGCGACGGCAGCGGTAGCCATTCTTTAGCGTTCACGCGTGGAAAACACCGCGCCGGTAGGGCTGGAATGGCGAACAAATCTTCAAGATTGCACTAACTCAATGCTTGTGGACGAACTTAGATGCCGCGTGGTCGGCTGCGAAGCGCACGGTTTGGGCATGCAAGAATCCCGCCGTGCGAGCCGCCGCGAGGACCTTGGCCTGCAAGGGTTCAGGGTGGATGATCCACAACGCGCCTCGTGCGTCTACGAGCTTGCCGAGTTTGGCAAGAGGGTCCAGATGGAGCGCGGTTGCAACACCAAAGACCAGGACATCGACAGGGGAGGGCGGAAGGCCCGACGCGACGCTCGCCCGCGTTGCAAGCTCCGCGCGAAATGTTGCCTCAACCACGCCAGCCACGGCGGCTGATGCGCCCGCGCCGATGCCCATGCGGTCGAGCCGGCTTGGCGGGCTGCGAATCTTGGCGGCAAGTTGGTTGGCCCGCGCGCCGGCGCCCAGCTCGACCGCGTGTCCTCGGAAGGACAACAGCAGAAGCGTGCCGCGCGCTTCCGCCACGATTTCTTCGAACGGGACGTCGCCTTTGAATGCCCCGCGAAACGTCACGGAATCTGCCCCGACTTCCGCCTTCATCTTGGCCCCCGTTCCGGACATGATTCCGGTGATTTCGCTGGCCATGGGCACTCACTTGGCGCGTTTGGTGACCACGCGGGCGCTGGCCTTCCGGTTCCCGTCCGTCGGCGGCTTGGACGTCATTTTCACCTTGAATTTTGCTGCTTCCTCGGAGCCTTTCGTGGCATTGCCGGGGCTGTAGGAATGGGCGCCAGCACCTGCGAGTTTGCCGTCCTTCACGATGAGGTATTCGTTACGAATCGGCCTATTTGCGAACCAGCATTCGAGAATTTCCCGCACGCCGGCGGAGTAACGCGCCTGTGCCGAAAGACTTGTCCCGGAGACATGCGGCGTCATGCCATGGTTCGGCATCGTGCGCCACACGTGGTCGGCCGGCGCGGGCTGGGGGAACCAGACGTCGCCAGCATAGCCGGCAAGTTGCCCGGACTCCAGTGCCTTTGCCACGGCATCGCGATTGGCAATCTTGCCACGCGCAGTGTTGATTAGGTAGGCGCCGCGCTTCATCTTGCCAATCATCTTGGCATCGAACAGGTTCTCCGTTTCCGGGTGCAGCGGCGTGTTAATCGTAATGACGTCGCACACCTTCACCATGTCGGCGGCGGAGGCGTGGTACGTGAGGCCCAATTCCTTCTCAACGGCGGGGGGCAGGCGGTGGCGCTCGGTGTAGTGCAGTCCGACATCGAACGGCTTGAGTCGTCGCAGGACCGCCGAACCGATGCGGCCGGCGCCCACCGTGCCTACCTGCATGCCCTCGAGGTCGTACGAACGCGATGCCGCATCCGCGATGTTCCAGCCGCCTTCGACGACAATCTTGTACGACGGAATGTAGTTGCGCACCAGGCCGAGGATCATCATGACGACGTGCTCGGCGACGCTGATGCTGTTGCAATACGAGACCTCGGCGACGGTGATGTTCTGTGTCATGGCGGCTTGCAAGTCGGTGTGGTCCGACCCGATGCCGGCGGTCACGACCATCTTGAGTTTCTTCGCTTTGGCAAAGCGCTCCGCCGTCATGTAGGCGGGCCAGAACGGCTGCGAGATGACGATGTCGGCATCCACGAGTTCGCGTTCGAAGACGGAGCCTGGACCGTCCTTGTCGGACGTCACGACCAGCGTGTGTCCGCCTTTTTCAAGGAATTTGCGCAAACCCAATTCCCCGGACACGCAGCCCAACAAGTCGCCTGGCGTGAAATCGATGGCTTTCGGCGTCGGCGTCGCGATGCCCCCGGGGTACTGTCGGATGGTCGGAATGCCGTCGCGGGCATATTCGGGAGGGTAACCGGCAACAGGGTCGTCGTAGAGCACACACAGGATCTTGGCCATGGTTCATCTTCAGCCCGCGGCAGGCCCAATCGGGGGGCGGCCGCTTGACGGGCCTTCGCCAATCGGCTTCCCGTTGAATGGCTTTCGGTGGCGCCCAAGGGGGCGGTTGCCGTTGGGCCGCCCAGCAAGCGACTCGTCTCGCCCAGGCCAAGGTGTGTCCGACGCCATCCAAACCCCCCCTGAGCATCCTTGATTCATGCCCGAACAAGGCACACCAACAACGCAGGCGGATGAACTCTCACAAGCGGCGACCCGGCTCGAACGCGCACTCGAAGCCTTCCAGCGCGTTTTGCGCGCTAACCGCCCCCCGCGAACCCCTGGCGGCGAGGTCTTCGAGGCCTTGCGCGAATGGCGGTCCGAACAGGCCAGGGCAAAGCAACTGCCACCCTACATCATCGCAACCGATGCGGTCCTGCGCGCCATCGAAGGCGCGCGTCCGACCGACATCGCTCAGCTCCAGGCAATCCGCGGGGTGGGCGCGAACAAAGCCGCCACGTACGGGGCCGAAATCCTCGAAGTCGTGGCAAAGACGGCTTGACGGCCGGCTCAAACCGGCGCCGAGCAATGGGAGTGGGCGTGCAGAAAGTCGCCAAACGGTTCCATCCAGCCGATTAACGGCAGATGCCGGACCTGGCCGCAACAGCCGCAATACACTTCGCGCGACGTCCCCGACTCGCGAGCGCGTACCTGGTGGTCCATATGCTCGGCGCCCAGTTCTGCTACAAGAGGTCTGTGTCGGTTGGCCCGAGTTCGCCAAGCCGAGCGCTCGGGCGCTTGGCCGGGTCCGGTCCCGCCAAACGATGGCAACCGGCCAATCTGAACCGGCACCGGCAAACCCTTTCCTGCCGACCCTCATGGTCCGCCACGGACGAGACACGCGCGGCTGCAAATCCGGAAGTCTCCGCACTTGCAGGGCCACCGCTGCGGATGCGCCGCGCGGCCTTCGTTGCGGTCGTCGCAATGATTCTGCAGGTCACGGCGTTGTTCCTTACCTGGTGGGTCATCAATTTCCGTGACGCAACTACCGAAATGGCCTATGGCTCCGCAAGCCTGTTCGGAGGGGATGGCGGTGTTGCCGACCGCGCAGCCGTCTGGGCAACAAGCGTGCTTGCCGTCGCCCCCGTTCCAATACTCTTCATCCGGGCCGCGGCGGCATCATGGCGCCACGAGCCGGCAACTTGGCGCGGCAACCTACTCGCGTGCCTGATTATCATGGCGCTCGCCCTGGCGTCCGCCTTGTTCTGGCCGGTGGACCTGCCATTTTTTTGGGGCGGGCGAAACTACACGGACGCCGGCACAGGACATGTCTACTCCATCACGGCCTACCCGGGCCTCGGCTGGTGGGTGTCGCTAGTTGCGGCCTCGTGTGTCGCGTTGGCGCTGTGGTTGTCCAGAGCCGGTCGTAATCCCGGCGACGACTCTGCGTAGGTTGCCCGTCGACGCCTCGTTGCTGGGACCGCATTGTTTGAAAGGACAAACGGCCATCGTGGACTTGCATGACAAACTCGCGCGAAACGTTGGTCGTTCCCTCCGTGAACGGGGTCAAACGGTCCAGGTTGCTTCATTGGGCCGCCTGGCTGCTCGCAATATTAGCGCTGGCCATTCTCGTTGTGGCGATACTAGGCCAAGTCGAGGCCTCAGTTGCGTGGAAATTGGCGTTCGTCGATCTTGCGTTGACTGCGCTATTTGCCGTGGAATTCTTTACGCGTTCCGGCTGGCGCACCCAAAGGGCACGATACCTTCGCTGGCGTTGGTTTGACTTCATCGCGATGGTGCCCGCCGGCCTCGGCCTCGTACAAGGTTGGCCCTTGTGGATCATTTGGATTGTGCTCGTCTGCAGGACAATTCGTGCCCTCGACCGAACCCTGGGTGACGGCTTCCTGCAGAAGCAGCTGCTGATACTCGTCGCCGGCTTTGAGGAGGAAATCACCGATCGCGTCGTCGACCGCGTCCTCGTGCGCTGGCAAGCGGAGATTGGCAAGGCCGACTTTGGCCACGCCGCCGCCGACGCCTTACTGGCCAACCGCGAGGCCATCCTGAAACGCGTCTACGACGTGCAACTCAAGACGGGAACGCTGGCCAAACTCGTGAACCTGTCCGGAATGCGCGGCAACATCGAGAAGGAAGAGGCCGTCATCTTCGACGAGGTCGTCGCGATAATGGGCAGCGCCGAGGTCGACAAGGCAATCCGCGACGTCGTCAACGCGTCCTTCCAGAGTGTCCGAACTGAACTTGATGCAAGCACGTGGCGCTCCCAGCTTGGGCGACCCGGAACCGAGACGCCGTAGCGAAAAATCCCCGGCCGCAACCAACAAATAAGCCCCCGCCGTCGAACCGTCCATGCCCTTGGTGCTCTCGGAGCGGGACTACAAGCTCCTCACCCTATTCACCAAGGTCGCAGGCATCTTCACGTTTGCAGCCGGCACCGTCGTCTTGATTGACCACAGAAACCCCTGGCTTGCCCTCACTCTCGTGGCCCTTGGCACTCTCGTCACGCTTGCGCCGGTGCCCATGACCGTCATGCGGCCGGATACGTACCCCGGGGACGAAGATGACGGAACCCTTACGGTCAACGAATAGTTCGGCGCGAAAGTGTAGTTCCGACGGAGTGAGGGGTGGCATCGCCGAGCGATGCCACCCGTCCATGGCCCGGCCGGGCCGTCGCTGGTGCGACGGCCCTGTCCAGTCCGCTAGGGGGGTCCGGGGGGAGCGCAGCGTCCCCCGGAGGCAGGATTTGCGACCGGCGAAACGGGTTTCGAGTGAGCGTAGCGAACGAAGAATCCCGTTTCGCCGCTACCAGACTTTTACTGTCGGCGCCGCGCCCATGTTTTCGATGAGGGCATCGCCGAATTCGCTGCACTTGAGCAATTTGGCGCCGGGCATGAGGCGCTCGAAGTCGTAGGTGACGCGCTTCTGGGCGATGGTCTTCTCCAGGCTGTGCTCGATGAGGTCAGCCGCCTCGTTCCAACCCATGTAGCGCAGCATCAGGACGCCGGACAGGATGACCGAGCCGGGGTTGACCTTGTCCTGGTTGGCGTACTTGGGCGCCGTGCCGTGTGTGGCCTCGAAGATGGCGTGGCCGGTAAGGTAGTTGATGTTCGCGCCGGGGGCGATGCCGATGCCGCCGACTTGTGCTGCGAGCGCGTCCGACAGGTAGTCGCCGTTGAGGTTCAAGGTCGCAATGACGTCATACTCGGCGGGGCGCGTGAGAATCTGCTGGAGCATGGCGTCGGCGATGACGTCCTTCACTACGATGCCTGAGGGCAGGCGGACCCAGGGCCCCTGGTCGATTACTTGGCCGCCGAATTCCTGCACAGCCACCTCATAGCCCCAGTCACGGAAGCCGCCTTCCGTGAACTTCATGATGTTGCCCTTGTGGACCAGCGTCACCGACGCGCGCTCGTGGTCGATGGCATACTGTATGGCGCTGCGAATCAGCCGTTTCGAGCCCTCCTCGGATACCGGCTTGATGCCAAGCGAACTGGTTTCGGGGAAGCGGATTTTTTTCACTCCGAGTTCCTGGACGAGAAAGTCGCGCAGTTTCTTGACCTCCTCGGTACCGGCCTTGAATTCGATGCCGGCGTAGATGTCCTCCGTGTTCTCGCGGAAGACCACCATGTCGACCTTCTCGGGTTCCTTGACGGGGGAAGGGACGCCTGGGAAATATCGCACCGGGCGCAGGCAGACGTAGAGGTCAAGCTGTTGGCGCAGCGCAACGTTAAGGCTGCGGATGCCGCCGCCGACCGGCGTCTCCAAGGGGCCCTTGATTGCGACCTTGTACTGCGTGATGGCGTCCAACGTCGCTTGCGGCAGCCAGTCACCCATCTGCTGGTACGACTTCTGGCCGGCAAGGACTTCCATCCAGGAAATGCTGCGCTTGCCCTTGTAGGCCTGCTCGACTGCGGCATCCAGAACGCGTTTGGAAGCTCGCCAAATGTCGGGGCCTGTGCCGTCGCCTTCGATGAAGGGAACGATGGGGCGGTCGGGGACCGTGAGTTTTCCGGCAGCCACGGTGATGGGCTTGCCGTCCTTCGGGACCGTCGGGGTCCACGCCTGGGCCATGGGTCGCCCTCACAGGAGGGGATAGATGAAGCTTCAGGTCGGCCAGTCCCGCCGCAAAGCATGGTCCTCATCGAGGGTGGGTATCGGCTGGGCACCGCACAAGCGGGCGTGGTGGCGCCAGGCCGGTCCGTGGTCCTCGTCGTCATCGAGCAGGAGCGCCGCCGCGTGCGCGGTTTCATGGCGGATGGCCTCCAATAGCAACTCGGCCTTGGCGTGCTTGGACAGAAGGAATGGACGAAGCACCCGCCACGGGCTCTTGCCGACCGTGCGCGTCATGGAAAAAATGTCCACGCGGTCCACAATCTCGACGCCAGGGAAGGGCGGCAGCCCGTTGGCGTACATGTCGACGTTGATGCGCTCGTACTCCCGGCGGAAGCGCAGGGCGGCATCGCCTGATGGGTCCGCCCGGCCGACCATGTTCAACATTCGTTCGCTCCTAATCAGGTCTTTTGGCCGGGGCTGGGCTTTGTGTCAGAGGTGCCGCGGCGTCCGCCTTCGAGTTCGTGGATTTCCCCAGATGGTGACGGAGCATCGTGACCAGGAGCGTTTCGCTGATTGGCTTGCTCATCACCGCGAAACTCCCTTGCCGACCCAACTCGATGAGGTACGAATCCGGCATGGACGCAAGGGCGATTCGCGCTGCCTTCGGCCGGAGCCGGGCCACTTCGAGAAGGAACTGACCGCCATCCATCGCGTTGCGCAGGCGGTAGTCGCTCACAACGACCGCGCAATCGTGGGCACGAAGAGTCTCTAGCCCGGTTTGTGGATCGCGGGCCAAGTAAACCTGAACCCCCGGCAGCCTGGACGTCGCCAGGGCCTCCAATCCTGCCAGGATGTCCTCGTCGTCATCAACGAAGAGGATCGATTTCTCGCCATTCATCCAGTGCTCTCCCCGCGCGGTTTGCCATCGCTGCCCTCTGCCAAACCGGTAGTCGGCAGGGATACCGTGAACGTCGTGCCTTTGCCCAGGCCGTCGCTCTGGCAGGAAATCGTGCCGCCGTGCATTTCGACGATACCTCGGCTGATGATCAGGCCTCGGGCTTGGGCAAGAGCGCCAGTGCCGTCTTTGCCATGACGTCGGGGTCGAACGGTTTGGAGAAGATGGCAGAGAAGCCGTGGCCATTGAGCGCTTGGTAGGCCAGTCCTTTGCTAGGGTGGGCGGTCATGAGAATGGTCGCGGGGGGCTTCCGCATTTGCTTAAGGACGTCGGCCAATTCAAGGCCGGAGAGGCCGGGCATGCGCCAATCCATGATGACGAGGTGCGCGCGATTGTCGCGGATGAAGTCCAGTGCCTCGATTGCGGATTGGGCGGGGAAGATGCGGGCCGCCGGAATGGCGACGCGCAAGGCCTCAGAAAGGGCAAGCACGATGTGGATCTCGTCGTCGACAATGACGATGGTCGGCCCCTTTGGGGTGGTTTGTCGGACGGGGGAACGCCGCCGAGTTCTCATGGAAGCGCCTCGGCGCCCGGCAACAATGTGCTTGCAGGGGCCTTGTTCTTTGGTAGCGTGAAGGTGGCTCGCGTGCCTTTGCCGGGGCCGGGACTTTCCAGCCAAAGGCGACCGCCGTGAGCTTTGACGATGGCCTGGCTTAGGTAGAGGCCGAGGCCTGATCCTTCGGACTCCTCGGGGATTCCTTGGACCTGCACGAAAGGCCGGAAAGCGAGCGAAATTTGGTTGCTCGTAAGCCCAATCCCCGCGTCCTGGACGTAAATCTCGACGTGTTCCGGCGTCTCATTAGTCCCCAAGCGAATCGTGCCGCCAGGCGGCGAGTAGCGGACCGAGTTGCTGACCAAGTTGGACAAGACCTGGACGATTCGCCCTGCGTCGCCCCAGCCTTCCATTCCTTCGGCCGATTGTGCTTCGAGTTTCAGCTTCTTGTGCTTCGCCGGCTCCTCAAAGGCTTCCACGGATTCCTGGATGAGTTTGCTAATGTCCACTTTTCCCGGTTTTATGGTCAAGCGGTCTGCCTCCACCTTCGCCATGTCGAGGAAGCCGTCCAGCATGGTCGTCATCCGGCGGACACTGCGTTTCATGATGCCGAGGGAATTTTGGCGTTGCTCTTCCGAACCCGAAAAACTGGCCATCAAGTGTATTCGTAGAGCCAACACCGTAAGCGGTGTCTTGATTTCATGCCCCGCCATTCTGAGAAGATGGGTCTTGAATTCGTTGCCTTGTACCAAGAGTTTCTCGTAATCACGAATGACTTCGGCTCGGTCTAGTTGGTCTTTGGCGTGTTGCACGGCGCCTTTAGACGCAGCCGAGTAACCGCTCTGTTCCGCTGTGCGCTCGGCCTCCTGCAAGTGGTCCTGTTCCTCGACGATTAGTTCATCGATGGGAAGGGGGGTGGATTTCGGCATGGACCTTAGAGATGCGGAGCGAGGCCGACGCGGTCAATCATCGCGTTTCCGCCTGTTCCTGTGCGGATGACCGAAATGGCGGGCGGGAGAAATAGCTGCGCAATGCGCCATGTGCCCGAAACGACAGGGTGCCAGAAATCACGGGTCTTCGATTCGCGCGTCACGCTGCGCTGACGCATCCCCACACCGATGCAGGGCAAAACGACTGTGGATTCATCAGCACACTGAAGAAGTGAATTCCAATCGACACCGCAAGGCGGGGGGGGGGGGCGAACGAATCAACATGCGACCAGAGCCATTTGCAGCCGACGACCTTGATTTCCGTATTCTCCGGGAATTTTTGGTCGGACACGGGACCTGTTTGCGCTCCAATCTTCCGAGTCTGGAGGACGTTGCGACTGCAGTGGGCCTCCATCCAAACACGGTGTCGACGCGCGTGCAACGAATGACGCAGGCTGGTTTCTTCTTCCCCCTGGTCGGCATGCCGAATTGCAATCGGCTTGGCCTTGCGGGCGGACGCGTCTTCTACCCGTTCTTGCTGGCAGAACGACCCCCTCAACAAGTAGCCTCCATCCTGCGGCATCCAGGCACGTTCAGCGCGATTGAATTCATGGAGGGATGGGAGGTGCTGCTCTTTGCGCGAAACGCTGCGGAACTGGAAGAGGCGGCCAAGACCATTCAGGAGATTATCGGCGCCCCTGCATTCCATTGGGAGGCTCGCTGGGACAAGGAGTGGCCAACCGGGAGCATCTACCGGCCGAGTCCAGTGGAACTGCGTTTGATGGACGCGCTACTGGCCGACGCCCGCCGTCCCATGGCCAAATTGGCCCAGGAATTGGGAGTGACACCGCGAACCGCCCAACGCTACGCCGACCGACTGCGGCGAGAGCAGATCCTGCACGTGGCCCCTGGTGGGCATGCTGCGTGCGGCAGTCGAGTGATTGCGTACCTCGGGGTCGAGTTCGCAAGCTCAGCCGCGGGGGCCGAGGCCTCAGGCCCGCTCCAGGCATTGGTGCCGAATTCATTCCTTGTCGTCACGGTGCCATGCCGGCAGCGACTCTTCATTTGGGGAGAAAACATTGGGAGCATTGCGGACCAGGCGCAGACCGTGGCCAAGCTGCCCGGCGTAGACCAGATTACCCTCAGGTTTGTACTCCGCTACGCGTGGAATCCGGCGTTTCGGGGATATCTGCGAGCGCTTCTGGAGGAGCGGGTCATTCCTGACCAGGTAACCGCCATCGAAGCTACGCCGACGGAGCCCGGGGTTGAACAATCATTTCGTAGCCCTTCGGTAAGCTCGTGAAGGCCTGGGTCTTGCTTCGCTTGAGGCCGAATTTCTCATCGTAATCTCATTATACAAGCCCCATGACCGATTTCAAGGTTCGGTGACCACCGCCCCCACCCCCGCAAAAATTGCACGCCGTTTTGTGCAGCCTTCGGCTCCCCGTGCTGTGCGCCTCCGCTTCGGCCTCGCCGCCTGGTCCAACGCGCACTTCGAGCACACGCTCTACCCACTCCGCACACTGCACGCCGAGTACCTGCCTCGTTACGCCACGAAATTCGATTGTGTCGAGGCGGACTTGCTGCACCATCGGTCACCCGAAGAGATGGCGGCGGACGACGTCGAGGCACCCGCAAAGGTTGGCCTCATGGATGCGGCGGAATTGTGCGAATGGGTTGACCAGACGCCGAAAGGTTTCCTCTTTCTGCCCAAAATGCACAAATCCGTGACGCACGGGGTCGCAGGCGATCTCCTAGGCAAGGCCAAGAAGTTCATGATTGGCCTCGAGCCGCTGCGCCAGGCCGGAAGACTCGGGCCAATCCTCCTGCAGTTTCCGGCGAAAATGAACCGCGAATCTGGCGCGCAACTCATGCAGGACGTTCTCCGCCTGGACGACGCGGGGACCTTCGCCGTGGAGGTCCGCGATTCTTCCTGGTTCACGCCCGCGTTTGAGAATCTGCTGGAGGACTTTGATGCGCCGCTCGTGTGGTCCACGTGGCCGAAGGCGTTTGCCCCGCCGTGGGCCACGGCGTCGAAGGGGTACGTTCGCTTCACCGGCACGAACATCCACGTGCGAGGAAGGCATATCACCGCCGAAGACCGACTCGACGCCGTGCTGGAGATTCGCAAACGCCTCGTCCATGCCAAGTGGAAGGAATGCTTCGTCATAGTCACGAATCCGTTTGAAGGAAATGCCGTCGATTCGTTGCCGCGCATCGCTGCCGCGCTCGACGGGCCGGAGACAGGCAAGCTGTATGCGAGGGCGCCGGGGGAACCGATGTTCCCAGTCGGCCACGAACGGACACCCTGAAATCGCCCCAGCCGCTGGCGTGGACCATGCCTGCACCGGCCCTCGAGCCCGCCCCCATGAGCCGCTCGGCTACGACCATGTCCAAGCTCATGACTCCTGACGAGGCCAACGTGTACGGCAACGTGCATGGGGGCGCCATCCTGAAGTACATCGACGAGGCCGCCGCCGTGGCCGCTTGGCGCCATGCCCGTGTGCCCAAAGTCGTGACCGTGAGTCTGGAGCGGATGGATTTCAAGGAGCCAGTGTACATTGGCGACATCCTCACCATCCACGCCACCGTCCGCCACGTGGGGCGCACGAGCATGCTGGTTGGAATCCGTGTTGAGGCCGAAAGCCCAACGACGGGACAGGTCCGCCACACAGCAAGTTGCTACATGACGTTCGTCGCCCTGGACCGCAACAACAAGCCGACACAGGTCCCGGCCGTCATTGCCAACACGGCGGAGGAGAAGCAGAAAATGGAGAAGGCAAAACGCATCGCGGATATTATCAAGGCCAGTCGG
The DNA here is from genome assembly GCA_964627625.1 of uncultured Halobacteriales archaeon. Taxonomy (GTDB): domain Archaea; phylum Thermoplasmatota; class E2; order JACPAO01; family JAHFTW01; genus JAHFTW01. The sequence goes on along the minus strand of CAZVJB010000001.1, from coordinate 75,691 downwards.
GAGCACGCGGCGGACAAGCTGTAGGCCCCGCGAAGTACAAACCTTATCTGGATGGCCCAATCGGCTCGGCATGGTCAGCGCGCGCAAGGGGGTCGGCGTCCGTCGAGCCTCATGCGCGCTGGTCACGGGTATCGTCTGCACGTTGACCGTCCTTCCTGGATGCATGCAGCCGTCGCCAGGGGGAGTCGATTGCGTTGACCAGATGGGTGGCTGGGTTCACGAACGCGAGATTCCCTTCGAGCCGGCCAGGTTGGTCCCGACAGGTGACGGCCCCGTCGTGGCGTGGGTCCGGCCCGGTTCCCTCGAAGTGTTTTCCTATGACCACTCCGGCGAGCTGCGGTGGGGCAACCGGTTCGACGACACCCGGCCTCAAGGGCCCCCCGATTTATCGGGATTGCAAGATCCCCTGCCGGTCGCCGCGGCCGTCGGAGATGTTCTTCTCCTGGAGCGAAGCCGCGGTACCACGGCGTCGACCCTCCTTGCTCTGGACATGGCGACCGGTGAAGTGCTGCACGAGCATGAGATTCAGCCGCGACAATGGCTCATCATAGGCAACGACCGCATTGTTCTGCTTCCTGCCGGCGTGAGCGCCCCCGAAGGCCATACGGTTGCCTTGCTGGACCTACACAAGGGGCAGGGCACCGCCCGCGACTTGCACGCAGGCGGCCACTACCCCTTCCTGCAATTCGCGGACCAGCAGGCCATCTTCGTCCAGGTCGGGGCGTCACTTACCAAGTTGGACGTGCCGGGTCTGACGCAGGCCTGGACAAGACCGCTTGCCGAAAGTCGTGTGATTGGCGTCCGGGAAGCGGGAGCGGTCCTGTTGGCAGGGGATTCCTTCTCCTTGCTGTCCTACGACGACGGCACGACGGCTTGGACGGCTAATTCACCCTGGGCCGCCGGCGACCGGCCATTCCTGGCATTTGGTTCGAAATCGGACGTCGGCATGGTCTCGAAGAACGGCACGGTGAGCCGTTGGGATGCGCAATTCGGAGCCGCGTCATGGAGCCATACGGTCCCCGGCCGACCCGCAATCGTGGAGGAAGGAGTCGACCTGGGCTATCGGGACTACGCCATGGTGATGGAATGGCCGGCGGGCGCAATCACCGTCTGGAGCCCCACAGGCTTTGACGGACAAGCCGTCGCGGCCTCCACCTTTGTCACCTTGAACAGGAGTACAGGTGCCTTGCAGGGTGAGGCGTCGGGTGCCTGGCCTTCTCCGCCGTACCCGTCGGATGCAGGACTGCTGGCTCTCCGCGTCGATGGGACCCTCGACATCCTGGCCGGGAACGGCGCTGTCGAGCGATCATGCTTACTGTCCCACCAGCCGCTTGCTGGCGGCTATCGTAGCAACGATCATTGGTTGTACGCGCTCACTGATACGGAACTAATCGCGGTTTCGTTGACCATCGCCAAATAGTTGGACGCCCGCGGGGGGTCAGCGCTTGCCGGCCTTCCGCAACGCCTTCGCCACAAGGGGCAATCCGTCCTCGAGCGCCTGCCACAACAAGTCGTGGTCCACCTCAAAGTAGGCGTGGATTAGGCGGTTTCGCATGGCGATGATGGCGCGCCACGGCAAGTCGATGCGGGCCTTCGCGTCGTCGGGGACATGGCTTGCGGCCTCGCCGATGCGCAGGATTAGATGCGTGACTTGGAGTTCGAAGGCCCTGTCCGAGTCGAGCTCGTTGCGGCTTCGTCCTTTGGCAAGCGCCAACGCCTCCGACGTGAAATCAGCCATGTCCGACAGCCAAAGGGCCGCGTCGCTGGTCAACTTGTCCAGACCTCCTCAGCTTCCGCGAGGATGCGGGCCCGCAGGCGCGGGTGGAGACCCTTCTCCGTTGTGATATCCACCTTGGTCCCCAGGATCTCCTGCAGGTCTTCCCCAAGTTCCGCCAATCCGAAAAGTCCCGGACGCGCTGCGGGCTCGAAGTCCACGAGAAGGTCCAGGTCGCTGTCCGGCCCGTCCCGACCCTTTGCAGCGCTGCCGAAGATGCGAAGCCGGCGCACGCGATGGCCCCGGCAGACCGCAGCGACGGCGGGGGCCAGCGCCGCAAGCCGCGCCCGGCGCCCGGTCGAGCCGAGGGCCGACGCAATGACGGCGTCGAGTGTCGCCGCGCCGCTCGAGAGCTTGCGCTTGACGAGGCGCGCATGCGTTGCCCCGGACACCTGGATGGTTTTCATCACTAGAAACTGTAAGTCTGTAGTTTTACAAATAGGTGTCGCAGGCGGCTTCTGCGATGTCGAGCGCTGAGTGCCGGCGTCGTGGCGTGCCTGGAAGTGGTGGAAGCCGGCGCACGGACCGGGCAGTGGCACAGGTGCTACGTTTCCCGAATGAAGAGGATGTGCGCGGCGTCCCCGGGCTCGAGTTGAATGCGCGGGCTTGGTTTGGCCGCTGCGGTGCAGTTCAAGACGGCAACGTCGATGGTGGTGCATGCGTGACGCCATCCGCATCGCCCCGGGTGCGACTGTCCGACTGGCGGACCTTTCCACGTCGGGGGCGGTGTCCAAGGCCGACGCGCAAACTGACTTGGAGATATTGCGGCCCGTCCTGCACGAATTGCACCGCAATCTCTGGGCACAACGCCAGCGCGCCCTGCTGGTGGTTCTGCAAGGCATGGACACGTCGGGGAAGGATTCGGTGATCCGGCAGGTTTTCTCGGGACTCTTGCCGCAAGCCTTGGAAGTGCACGCATTCGGGGTCCCATCGGCCGAGGAGGCCAGCCACGATTTTCTTTGGCGTTACCACGAGCGCGTTCCGCCGCGCGGCAAGATTGGTATTGCAAACCGGAGTTGGTACGAATCCATCCTCGTGGAACGCGTCGACCGCCTCGTGCCACCGCGAGTCTGGCGCGGGCGAATGAACCTCATCAATTCGTTCGAGGCGATGCTTGCCGACGAAGGCATCGACTTGCTGAAGATTTTCCTGCGCGTATCCAAAGCAGAACAGGCGCGACGCCTCAAGGCTCGCCACGAACCAGGCAAGATGTGGAAGCATGATCCACACGACGAGCGAAAACACGAACAGTACAAGTCCTATCGATCGGCCTACGAGGACGCACTTTCCCATTGCAGCACGAAGGTGGCTCCGTGGTACGTCGTTCCCGCCGACGCCAAGCCAGCCCGCAACCTCGCCGTGGCACAACTCTTGGCTACCGCACTCAAGGAGGCCACGGCCAAGAAGTGAAAATCGACTCCCTACTCCAGAAGACCCGAATTGGCGGCCGAAGCATTCATCTGGATGCCGTCCCTGTAAAACCTCGTGTGGTTTCGGCTGGTTCTGGTGATGGCACTCTTCGTGCTGGCCGGGTGCAGTACTCCGCCCGAGGCTACCATGCCGACGCCAGACACCACCACCTCGGCTCCCTCCAAGGGTCAATCCGACATCCCTTGGGATCACCCGGGCGATGGTCAGCCGAGCCAGGTGGACGCACCGGTGGCCACGCCAGGTTCGACGTGGCTTGCAGAGCGGCACGCCGAGCCGGGCGACCCCTTCGGCGTGGCGCGGTACGATGGATTCCCGAGCAGCGCGCAGGGCTACGCGGGGACGGCTGACGGCACAACATCCGAGCGCATCCTGCTGCCATCGTGGACGGTCGACGGGAAAACGGGAGCAATCGTCCTGAACCAAAACGGCCCCAGCAGCGTGCGCGCCTCCCGCGATTCGCCCGCTCAACTCGTGGACCCATCCGGCCAAGCGAATCGCCTCGACAGCAGGGACTATCAGTGTCGCAGCGACCCTTGCGACCTTGCCTGGGGAACCGGATTCCACTTGATGTCCACTTCGTGGCAGAAGACGAAAGAGAACATTCCGAGCGACGCCTGCCTCGCCGTGCCAGAACAGTTCCCAGACGGCCTTGCCCTGCACTTCCCGCTGCGTCCGGGCCAGACGTGGGACGCGGACGTTGTCGGCATCCTTGGCATCCCCGTCCACCAATCCGCTGAGATCCTAGGCTTCGCCACGTTACCAGAATTCAGCCGGGCCCTCCTCCACATCCGCTTCCAGCAAAACGACATCTCCGACTGCTGGTCGTCGATGGCCATGGGTTGGATGCTGACGGCGACACCCGAGTTCCAGGGCCCCCTCATCCGTTTTTCCTTGGACCTTGCGGCTACCGTTGACGCGTATTACGACATCGCCGCCGGCCGATTTGTCCTGATTCGCTCTACGGCGGACTATTCCTCGCAAGCCGCCTTCAATTCGTACCCCGGCATGTTCGAGGCCTACAAGCAGACCGATGCAACGGCCGATTCGACGCACATCGACCGGAACGGGACATACTCCGAAGTGACGACTTGGCGCCGAGCTCCAGATAGCAGTACCGCTGGCACGTACGAGGATGCGCTGCGGCTTCTCAACCCGGGGCATCAACTCCTCCCAACTGGGTCCAAGCTGTACGGTCACTTCAAGGTCGATGTCTCGCCACCGGCGGTCCACATCGATGCCGGGGAGGCAACGCCCGATTACGCCGCGACGTGGTCCTCGTCAGCGTGGCCCGCGCCTGAACTGCCATCGGGGGTTTCTTGGGCATGGTCTGATTCAAGCGACTGGCAGGTGATGGGCACACCCGGCGGACCAACCCATCGACCGGAGGCGCCAACCGCAGGCTCCTACACGGTCAGGCCCCAGCTTGTCGCTAACGGCCAGCCGGTGGCCTGGGCGGTGGCACCCCTGCAAGTGGACACGAAAGGCGACTTTACTGCCGTATGCCCCGCGACCGGCCCTCCGACCGGCATGAATGAGTGCGGCGCCCAGACTTTCGAATGGCGCGGCAAAATGCGAGCACTCTACGTGAACGCGACTTTGACAGGACCCGGCGGTCTGCCGCCTACCCTGCTCACACAGGGGCAGATTCGTGTCACGGCACCTGACGGTGATTCCTTCACAGCGGACGCCGATGCCCAGGGCCGCGCCGCTCTCGTCGTCTTGGACCGCGCGCAAACCGGCACTTGGACCGTCGCCTGGGACGGCTGGGGAGCCAGGGCGGCCGGCCAGGAAGCGCCCGTCAATTATTCCGCAATCGCGTACTCCTGTGACGACATGGGCTGCGTGTAGGGCAATCGCGCGGATTAGGCGCTCCGTCACCTTTTATCGCGGCATTCGGTGGGTCATCTATGGCCAAGAAGGCGATGGCTGCCCCCGAACCTGGTTCCGATTACGAGAAGGGCCAGGGCCCCGCCACGAGGACGGAGCGCGACAGCATGGGGCCGATGGAGGTCCCCATCGATGCCTTGTGGGGCGCAAGCACCCAACGTGCTGTTCTCAATTTCCCAATCTCGGGCGTCCGTTTGCCGCCAGAGTTCTTGCGCAGTCTTGGCCTTGTCAAGTGGGCCTGCGCTGAAGCCAACAAGGACCTGAAACTGCTGAAGCCCGCCGTTGCCGACGCCATCGCGGAGGCTGCACTGTCCATCTACCAAGGGGAGCACTTGGAGCATTTCCCAATCGATATTTTTCAGACGGGCTCGGGGACGTCGACGAACATGAACGCAAACGAGGTCATCGCGTATCGGGCAACACAGATCCTCGGCGCCGAAGTGCACCCAAATGACCACGTCAACTTCTGCCAATCCTCCAACGACGTCATCCCGACCACGATGCACGTCGCCGCAGTCCTACAGTTCGAGCACGAACTCATCCCGGCTCTCGAGTACCTGCACGATTGCCTTGTGCAGAAGGCCAAAGAGTTCGACGGCATCGTCAAAGTTGGCCGCACCCACCTGCAGGACGCTGTCCCGGTCCGACTCGGTCAGGAATTTTCCGGTTACGCGCGGCAAATCGAATTGGGGATCCGTCGCATCCGCCAAGCGGAGGAGGGAATGCTGGAAATCGCCCAGGGCGGAACCGCTCTTGGGACCGGCCTGAACGCGCACCCGGAATTCGGGGCTCGTGTGGCGGCAAAGCTCGTCGAAGCCACGGGATTCAAATTCGTCGAGGCCAAAAACCACTTTGAAGCCCAGGCAAGCCGCGACGCCTACGTCTTTGCCGCCGGTGCCCTCGACACCGTCGCAGCCAGCCTCATGAAGATCGCCAACGACATCCGCCTCATGGGCTCTGGTCCAGACTGCGGCCTTGGCGAACTGCAATTGCCCGCCATCCAACCCGGCAGCAGCATAATGCCCGGCAAGGTTAACCCCGTCATCTGCGAAGCCGTCACGATGGTTGGCGCCCACGTCACCGGCAACAGCATGGCCGTGCGAATTGGCGGGCAGTGGGGCCAACTCGACCTCAACGTGATGCTGCCAATGATGGCACACAACCTCCTGGAATCCACGCGATTGCTGGCAACGGTGAGCCGAGTGTTTGTCGACCAATGCCTCAAGGACACGAAGGCGAACGCAGAACGCGCCACGGCGGCAGTCGAACGCAGCGTCAGCATGGCAACCGCGCTCAATCCCCTAATTGGCTACATGAAGGCCGCCGAAATCGCAAAGAAGTCGCAGAAGGAGCACAAAACCGTGCGCGAGATTGCCTACCGCGATTCCGGCCTGACGAAGGCGCAGGTCGACAAGGCCCTGGACCCGAAGGCGCAGACGGTGCCGAGTGCGGACCGGGTTGCGAGTGGCGGCGGGTAAACACGACTCAATTCGCTGTAACGACCGGATTGCGCAACCGGGCCACGCCGCTGATTTCGGCCTCGACGATTTGTCCCGCGGCGATTGGCCCAACCCCGTCCGGCGTTCCTGCCAGAAGGATGTCGCCCGGCTCCAGAGTCGTCCAGGAGGAAGCGTGCGCAAGGAGATCGGCAACGCTCCGTGTCATGTCGGCGGTGTGTCCATTCTGGCGGAGTTCGCCATCAACATTGAGTCGCAATCGCAAGTCTTGCAAGTCGCGGCCTCCCACCGGCGCCCACGCCCCCAACGGAAGGAACGTGTCGTACCCCTTTGCCTGCGCCCATGGTGTGCCTTCCTTTTTCGCCGCTTCCTGAAGGTCGCGCGCCGTGACATCGTTTGCGACGGTGATGCCATCGATGGCTGCAAGTGCTTCGTTTTCCGACGCCCGCCGTAGTCTTCGCCCGATGCGGACCGCGAGCTCAACTTCGTGGTGAACCGGACCAATCCCGGGCGGAATGACAATTGCGTCTCCGTCCCCGATAATGGCGGATTCAGGTTTCCAGAACCAAATGGGTGACGCCGGCGTCGGCACGCCCATTTCCTTGGCGTGCTTGGCGTAGTTACGGCCGACGCACAGAATCTTCACGGCAGTGCGAGCCCGGGTCTCGGCTTAGCCTCAACGGACGCGCGGCAACAACCATCAACCGATAGAACCGATAACGCTCGCCGCATCGGTTCAATCGGTTTCATCGGTTGATCGGTTGGGCCGGCGCAGGCGCGGCCAACCAGGATTTGACGAGCGCCTTCACGTCGTCGGGGAAGTCGCGGCGCAGCATCCAATCCATGAAGGATCGCGTCTCGACGGATTCGAAGATTGGGTGACCCTTGTGTGGCCCAAAATTGTAGTGGACGATGCCAGCGGAGTCGGCGTAGAAGCGGCGTCCATGGTCAAGCCATTGGCGTTCGGCTCGGTCGGGGTTGCGCCGGCGCTCAAGGTTTGCGACCAGCAGGCCTTCGAGGTCCGCTGGCAATTTGGCGGCCTGCTTGGCGCGTTGCTGGCGCAAGACTTCGACGCAGGCGGCGGTGTCGGCTTCGCTGCGGTGGGCGCCCTCGAACTCCTTGCCGACGTAGCGCTTGTACGTCTCGGCGAGGCTATGGGAATTGACGAATGATTCTACTTGATGCGTGTCAATACACGGGTGGTTCGGCTTGAGGCCGGGCTGGCCGGCGCGCACCAGTTCGCGACTCAGGATCTCAAGGTCGAATTTGTGGTTGTGCGCGACCAGGACGGCGTCCTGTACGAGCGCCTGGATGCGCGATGCAAACGTGGCAAATTGTGGGCGATTGGCCACCATTTCGTCCGTGATGCCGTGGACCTTGACCGTATCGGCCGGAATTGCGATACCCGGGTGCACGAGTTCCGTCCAACGGCCAAGCTCCCCTAGGTCCGAGTCGAGTTCAATGAAACAGAACTCCACAACGCGAGCTTTTTCGCCGTCGAGGCCCGTCGTCTCCAAGTCAAAGGCGACGAGGCGGAGGCCGGTTGGCATCGTTGCTGGCATGGCGGACCCCCTCAAGGGCACGGCGGGGGAGGGCGGTGAAGGTTGCATCGATGTTGCGACACCGGGCCGGAAGAAAAGGGGGACGGTGCGGGGTTAGCGTCACTTCTTGGTGCGCAACAGATTGAGTGCGCTGCCAGCCCTGAACCATCCAATCTGGTCTTGCGAAAAGGTGTGCTTGACTTGAATTGTCTCGACCTTGCCGTCCTTGTGCTTGAGCAACACGGATAGCGGCTTGCCCGGCGCAATGTCCTTCAAGCCGACAATCGAGATGCGGTCGTCCTCTTGCACCTTATCGTAGTCTTTCGGGTCCGCGAACGTCAGCGGGAGCATTCCCTGTTTCTTGAGATTCGTCTCGTGGATACGGGCGAAGCTGCGCACCAAGATGGCTGCAGCTCCGAGGTGACGCGGCTCCATCGCGGCATGCTCGCGGGACGAACCTTCACCATAGTTCTCGTCGCCGACCACGACCCAGCGCAATCCTTTCGCCTTGTAGTTGCGCCCGATTTCCGGGAACAGTTTCGTCTTGCCGTCCAATTGGTCCTTGCCGCCGCCGGCCGAACCGGTGAAAGCATTGATGGCGCCAAGGAAGCAGTTGTTCGAGATGTTGTCGAGGTGGCCGCGGAACTTGAGCCACGGGCCGGCCTGGCTGATATGATCCGTCGTGCACTTGCCTTTCGCCTTCAGAAGCAGGGGCATGTCCACGAAGTCGTTGCCGTCCCATGCGGGGAACGGCTCGAGAAGTTGCAGGCGATCCGATTTGGCGTCGACCTTGACCTCGACCGGCCCGCCGGAAGGCGGGGCAAGGTAACCTGACGGATCGGCGACGAATCCCTTGGCCGGCACTTCAGGCGCCTGCTTCGGGGCCACTAGCCGGAATTTCTTGCCGTCCGAACCCGTGAGCTCGTCCTTCATTGGGTTGAATGAGAGCCTGCCTGCCAAACCGTAGGCAATGACGATTTCCGGGCTTCCCATGAACGCCAGCGTTTTTGCCGACCCGTCATTGCGCTTGGGGAAATTGCGGTTGTACGACGTGACGATGGTGTTCTCCTTCTTCGTCTCCGATTCAGGACGGTTCCATTGCCCGATGCACGGCCCGCAGGCGTTTGCGAGAACCGTTGCCCCGACTTTCTGGAGTGTTGCCATCTGGCCGTCGCGCTGGATGGTGAGGTGGACCTGTTCAGAGCCAGGCGTGACGAGAAGCGGGGTCACCACTTTGAGGCCGTGTGCAGAGGCTTGCGCCGCGATGTCGGCCGTGCGCTCCATGTCCTCGTACGACGAATTCGTGCAGGACCCGACAAGGGTCACGGAAATGTGGTCCGGGTAGTGCTCTTTTGCCACTGCGGCTGCCATTTCGCTTACCGGCCGCGCCAAGTCCGGCGTATGCGGGCCGACAAGGTGAGGCTCGAGGGTAGACAAGTCGATTTCGACGACTTGGTCGTAGAACTTTTTCGGGTCGGCAAGAACCTCCTTGTCGGCCACGAGTAGCTCAGCGTGGACGCCATCGGCCAAGTTTACCAAATCACTGCGAGCCGTCGCACGCAAGTAGATGTTCATGCGTTCGTCGTGCGGGAAGACGGAGGTCGTGGCGCCAAGCTCCGCCCCCATGTTCGTGATGGTCGCTTTGCCCGTGGCCGAAATGCTTGCGCAGCCGTCACCGAAGTACTCGATTACGGCGTTTGTGCCGCCCTTTACGGTCAGGATTCCGCACAGCTTGAGGATGACGTCCTTCGGCGCGGTCCATCCGGACATCCTGCCCTTGAGGTGCACGCCGATGACGGTTGGATGCAGAACTTCCCAGGGGAAACCCGCCATGACGTCGACCGCGTCGGCGCCGCCGACTCCCGCGGCAAACATTCCAAGGCCGCCGCCATTCGGGGTATGTGAATCGGTGCCAATCACCATCTGGCCGGGGAATGCGTACTGTTCGAGCACGACTTGGTGGATGATGCCGGCGCCCGGCTTCCAGAAACCCATGCCGCAGCGCTGGCATGCGGTCTTGAGGAAATCATAGACTTCTTTGTTGGCCAGGGTTGCTTCGTGCAGGTCCGCTTTCGCCCCAACTTGCGCCGCGATGAGATGGTCACAGTGGACCGTCGTCGGCACTGCGGTCTGCGTTTTTCCCGTCGTGAGGAATTGCAGAATCGCCATCTGCGCCGTGGCGTCTTGCATCGTCACGCGATCGGGCCGGAGGTCCAGGTACGACTTACCGCGTACAAGTTCGGCGGTCGTCGGTGCATCCAGATGCGAATAGAGGAGTTTTTCCGCCAGCGTGAGCGGTCGAACTACGCGTTTTCGGACGATGGCCAGACGCTTGGCCATGGCGTCATACGTGGCCTTCACGAAGGCGGGCGTGGACTCAATCGCGGCCGGCGGGGCCCCTGTTGCGCTGGTCATAGTCCCGACATCCTTCCATGCATCGGCCTATTTCAAGGGTCGGTTGCAGGAGATGGGCTCACCTGGGGTCGAACGACCCGACGACGGGAATGCTTATGTTGCCCCGGGGGCCGTCGCTCACTATGCGCGCCACCAGTGTCCGCCTCGCTTGTCTGTCCGCCGCCGTGCTTCTTGTCGGCCTCCAGCCCGCGATGGCCTTCGCGCCGACGACCCAGGAACAGGTCCAGATCGAGCCCAATGCTATCACGTCGCTGTATGGGCACCTCACTCCTCCTAGCCGCGACGCGCCGGACACGATCGCGCGCTCGTTTATCGCGGCTCACGCGGTTGAACTGGGTCTACTCGATGTCGCACAACTCGAAAAAACCAGCATGCAGACATCGCTTCTCGGGACACACCACCGCTTTGGTCAGTTCGTGGATGGTGTCCCCGTCGTGGGCGCCGAAGTCAGTATCCATGTGCTCAAGGACGGCACCGTCCTAGCCGCGCACGCCAACGTGATTCAGCGCGTCGCACCGAGCGGCCCGACGGCCATCCCTGCCTTGGTGGCCGAACGCCTTGCCAACGCGCGCGTTCCCGGCGAGCTCATCGGCTCCCGCGAGGTCGTGATTGCAGACGGCGCCGCCGGCGTGCCGGCGTGGCAGATTTGGATCCGCCCGACGGCCAACCCGTACACAATCTGGACCGTCTCGGTTGCCAGCGCGACGGGTGCAGTCATCGAGGCCTTCGATAACGCAGATTATGCCACGGCATCGGGTACCGTGTGGACCGACCCGATTCGGGCCAGCGGCGACGCGGACCTGCGCGGGGACGAGGCGGGTTCCGATGCGGCGCTGGACCTGTCCTCATACCGCTGGCCGGTGACGGTCGACAACTTGGCGGAACCGGGCATCCTCTCGGGCCCTTGGGTCCGCATCATGGAAGCGGCCCGCGGCGGCTCCGACTTCGATGTCGACCGCCTCGACCCGCGTTTTGAGGAGTTCATGTCGTACTATTGGATTGACACTACTCAGAAGTACATCCAATCGCTGGGCTTCGTCGACGAAACCGGCGTTGCCGGCTACGCCATCGACGTCTACCCGCACGCCCAGGTATCGATTCACAATGCGTTCTATCTGCACGTTTCCGGGTCGCCAATCTACGGCACCGGCGCGGGTATGATTGCCTTCGGCTGGCGCGCCCCGTGTGCAGCGCCGGACCCGGCGGGGGCAACCGGATGCGACTCTTCTAAGGTGGGGCCTGGAACGTACGCGCCTGACGATGTCGGCGAAAGCGCGGATGTCATTCTGCACGAGTACGGCCACGCCATGCAGGACTCCATTGTGCCCAACTTCCGCGGCAACGAGGGCCTCGGAGAGGGATGGGGTGACTACTGGGCACTCACCCAAATCGCCCGCCTCAACAACACGACCTATGACGCGTGCCTCGGGACATGGTTCGGCGCACACATTTGGCCACAGCAAGACGGCGAGACGCACTGCATCCGCAACCTTGTCAACAACCTCACGATGAAGGACATCAAGGGAAAGGGGATTCACTTCGCGGGCCAGCTCATCTCAGGAGCGATGTGGGAAATCCGCGCCGCAATCGGCAACGAAACCGCCGACCGCCTCTTCATCGAAGCCACCTTCCTCATGCCGGCAAGCGGCGGCGTGAAAAACATGGCCGAGGCAATCATCCTCACCGACCTGGAGATGCACGCAGGTGCGCACTCGTTCGTGGCGCTCGACACGTTTACCGCGCGTGACGTCGACGCGAAACTCGACGCCGACATCCTCCACCAGGTCGAGGCTGCTCGCCTGCTGGCTTCGCCGCCGGCCGTGGTCCCAGCGGCAAGCGAGCCGGCGCCAGGGGCACCGTTTGTTCTAGTAATCGCGGCTCTGGGCCTCCTGGCGGTTCGCCGCCGCCGCTCGATTTAACAGACGGGCGGCGTCGCAAGTCCCGGACCGTTGCGTATAGGGACTGTTCATAGACTGAGGCCAAGCCTCTTGCCGTCGGGAAGGCGACTCCGTCGTGGCGATCGCGGCGGTTGCCGGTGCGGGCTGCCTTGACCCCGTTGTGCAATCGAGCTAGGCTAGCAGTTGCCTGGCGAGAATCATGCGCTGCACTTCGCTTGTGCCCTCGTAAATTTCAGTCACCTTGGCGTCGCGCATCAGTCGTTCGACGACGTAGTCCATCGTGTACCCGTTTCCGCCGTGGATTTGGACTGACTCGCGCGTCACCCAGGTCGCCATTTCACTGGCAAACAGCTTGGCGCGTGACGAAGCTTCGGGGGGCAGGTCCCCGGCATCAAGAAGTGCTGACGCCTTCAGGACGAGTAATCGCGCGGCCTCGATGCGGACATCCATGTCGGCGAGTTTCCACTGGATGGCTTGGTTCGCAGCAATCGGCTTGCCGAACTGCCGCCGTTCCTTCGCATACGAGGTCGCCTCGTCGAAGGCGCGCTGGGCGATGCCGACGGCCTGCGCCGCGATGCCGATGCGCGAAGCATTCAGCGTTTGCATGAGTTGCTTGAATCCATCGCCTGGCCTGCCCAACAGGTTTTCCCGCGGAACCATGAGGTCAGTGAAACTAAGGCGCGCCGTGTCGCTCGCGCACAATCCGAGTTTTTCTTCGTGACCGTCGCGCCCAAATCCCTTCCAGGAAGTCTCGACCGCGAAAAGACTGATGCCCTTGTGACCCGCTGCCGGATCGGTTTTGGCCGCAACAATCGCAGAGCCGGCGTGGTTGCCGTTCGTGATGAACACCTTGGAGCCATTGATGCGATACTCGTCTCCCTCGACCACCGCCGTCGTCGTCAGGGCGGCGACATCGGAGCCCGCGCCCGGTTCTGTAAGGGCAAAGCAGCCGAGCCAATCGCCTGATGCTAACTTGGGAAGAAAACGCTCCTTGACGGCCGCGGCGCCCCACTCCACAATGGGCGTTGCTGCAACACTCGTATGCACCCCCCAGGTCACGCTTGTCGCGGCACACGCCCACGCAAGTTCCTCCAGCATCAAGTTGTAGGCGACCTTGGAAACTGGGGCCCCGCCGTAGTCGGTTGGAATCTGGGCTCCAAGCATGCCGAGTGCGGCAAGATCCGTCAAATTTGCCTGCGGGAAGTCGCCGCTTTTGTCTAGGCCTGCGGACCGCTCGCGAATTGCGCCCCGGGCAAGCGCCCGCACCGTCTTCTGGATGAGCTCCTCATCATCCGACAAACGTAGGTCCACACCCTTCCCACACTAAGGGAGGTTTTGGCGCTTGCGCAGGCCCAGCGGGCCCAAAACCAGGCAAGGCAACCGTCGCCCCGCGTCAGCGCCGTCGACGTTTGGGTTCAGCGTGGTCGATGCGCCGCTGCTCCAGCGCGGGGAGGACAGCGCCAAGCAGGCGGTTCTCGCCGCCGCGCAGCCGTTCCTCAAACGCGCTGCGGCCGATGCCGAGCCGCCTTGCGACTTGCGCGGTTGTGGCGCCGCGGGGCGAGCGGTAGTACCCCGCCTCGCCAGCTGTGACGAGCGCTTCAGCCTGCTTTTCCGTCGGCGCATCGAGCGCGGGTCGCAGCGATAAAAACAGGGCCGCCAGAATGTCCTTGGCCCCGACCTCACGGCGGCGGACGACTTGCGTGGGCCAGGACTTCGAGAGCGCGGCGAGGGCTGCCTGCTCGCCGCCAGGAACGAAGGCGATGGCGTCGTAGCGCTCCCAACCGCCCTGCACGCGCATGGGCTGCAACCAGAGGACGTGGTGGGCCTCCAACGTCCGGCTGATGCTGGATTCAGGATGTGCGCGCAGCCGTTCGGGCTCCCAGACAAGGATGCCGCCTTCGGCCACGCGTAGAATCCGCTCCGGGGACAGGTGGCGCTTTGCGGCGCGCGCAACGTCGGGCCACAGCGCTGGCGCGCAGCGCACTTCGACAACCTCAAGGCGGTGCCCACTCCAACAATGGAACTCTGCGCCAGGCACATCGCGGCTCAACGCGGCCATGGGGCAGTCGTGGTTGACGCGGAAAGTGACCTGCCGCAGCGGCCCGTCCATGGACGGGACATGTGGGCTTCACCTCTTGGGGTTTGCGTCTCACGTGAGCACCGATACGGAGGCTTTTCCCTCGGGCGCGCCCTGCGCGTGCTGTGGCGGGGCCTGTCCGCATCGAAATCCCCGTCCCGTTTGCGTTGCGTACCGCCAACGCGTGGGTTTTCCCGGGTTCACCGGCGACTCTCGTGGATTGCGGCATCGGGACGAGGCAGGGATATTCCGCGCTGCGCGAAGGCCTCGGCGACTCCGGAGTTGACGCAAACGGGCTGCGTCTGATTATCACGCACGGCCACGTGGACCACGCCGGCAACGCGGCGCAGCTTCGCAGGGAATTCGGTGCGATGCTTTGGGCACCTAAGATTGAAGCGCCCTTCGTCGAGACGTTTCGTCGCGACGCCGGTCGCCGGCTTGATGCGTTTTCGCGGGCACTTGCCGCCCATGGAACTCCGCCCGACGTAGTCGCGCAAATGCGTATCGAGGGCGCCGCCGTGGACGAATTCCTCGAGGATTGCCCCATCCAACACGAAGTCATGTCGCGGGAGCGCATCGTTCTCGGAGACACGGACGCGACCATTTTCCAGGCGCCAGGACACACGCCAGGCTCTCTCGTCATTGCCACCGACGACAACCAGTTGCTCTCCGGCGACACGCTTCTGGAGCACATCACGTCCAATGCCATCGAATTGCTCGACGCGGACCACGGTCGGTACGCGCAGTACCTGCGAACGCTGCGGTCCCTGCGCGCGTTTGTCGGCTACGAAGTCTTGCCGGGGCACCATGACCCCTTCACGCTGACCGACGCGTTACTAGACAACCATTTGGCGAAACACGAACGACGGGGCAGGAAGATTCTGGAGCGCCTCGACCGACCCAAAACCTCCTGGCAATTGCTGCCCGAAGTCCTGCCGCATCTTGCTGCCGAACAAAGATTCCTCGGCATGTGCGAAATGGTCGGGCACCTGCATGCGCTCGAACTCGATGGCAAGGCTCATGTCGTCGAGTTGAACGGCGTGCGACGGTTTGTCCATGCCTAACGAAACATGCAGTTACAATGCAGGCGAATCACGTTCCCGTGAACTGCGGCTTCCGCTTCTCCAGGAAAGCCTTCATGCCTTCTTTCTGGTCCGCGGTCCTGAACGACGAGCCAAAAACCTCGGCCTCGTACTCGAGTGATTCCCAGAGTTCTGACTCCAGCCCTTCGTCAACGAGTTTCTTCACGGAAGCAACTGCTTGCGGACCGTTCGCGATGCACTGCTCGATGATTTTGCGGCACTCGACAAGGAGCGCGTCGTGCGGCACGACTTTGTCCACGATTCCAAGGCGGAGGGCCTCGTCGGACTTCACCCGCTCGCCAGTCATGAGAAGCCACTTCGCGACTCCGGGGCCGACCCGGCGCGGTAAGCGCTGCGAACCGCCGAAGCCGGGCACGACCCCGAGCGAGACTTCTGGTTGGCCGACGGACGCTTTGTCCGATGCAACAAGGATATCGCAAGCCATGGCAAGCTCTAGACCGCCGCCAAGAGCATAGCCGTTGATGG
The DNA here is from genome assembly GCA_964627625.1 of uncultured Halobacteriales archaeon. GTDB lineage: Archaea > Thermoplasmatota > E2 > JACPAO01 > JAHFTW01 > JAHFTW01. The sequence continues at coordinate 59,643 of CAZVJB010000001.1, read as the reverse complement.
CCGCCACGACTGGGCCCGGGAATTCCCCCAACTCGCCAAACGCGGCTTGCCCCCTGCGCGAGAACGCAGAGGCTTGTTCACCCGTCAGGTTAGCCATGGCCAGAATATCCGCACCGGCGACGAAGGCCTTTCCTGCGCCCGTAAGCAGGATGCCCTTGGCCTTGCCGTGCAGCGACTTGACCGTCGAAGCGATGGCGTCGAGGACTTCGCTGTTGAGAGCGTTGAGGGCATCGGGACGGTTGATGGTCAGGGTTGCGATTCCCTTGTCATCGAGGTCGCACAGGACGACGGACACGCTTCGGCGAAGGTGCCGGGGGTTGAAGCCTTTGGCCGAAGCCCGCGACCGAACAACCACTGATGACACCGATGGCAACCAATCACCGTTCGGTGCAATCGGCGCCATCGGTCGTTACGGCCGGTTCATGCCCTCGGCGTGATTTCCAACAAAACAGCCGTCGCCTCGACGTTCGCCCCGTCTTGCACGTGCACGCGCTTGACGGTGCCCGCGATGGGCGACTTCAGGTCGTTTTGCATCTTCATTGCCTCGAGGACGATGAGGATATCGCCTTCCGCGACCTCTTGGCCTTCCTTGACCTTGACTTCGACAATCTTGCCCGGCATCGGCGGTCGGATCTTGCCATCGTTCTTGCGCCCGCCAGACTTGCTGCGCTCAAGCTCTGGGCGTTCGCGCCGGACTTCCAGGTCGAGTTGCCGTGGGCCTTCCATGACGATGCCGTTGTGGATGCTGAACTCGTAACGCTGGTTGCCGATTGCGACCTTGTATTTTCCCTTGCCAAGGACCTCGACTTTCGGCTGGAACGTTTCGTCCTCAACGACGTAGCGGGGACCCTCTGCGTGCTCCTCGAGGTTCACCATGAAGCGGCGGCCGCTGAGCTGGAAGGAGTACCTCATGGCGAGTGCCTCCCTTGCCCTTCGTACCGGCCGCGGCGTCCCCATGCACTGAGGCGGCGGCGCCCGAACTCGTCGACACCGACGTTTTTGGCACTGCTCTGCTGGAACTGGTAGGACTTCTGCACGAGCGAATCGATGCCCCCGGGCTCCTGCGCCAAGGCGGCGGCAAGCGCTGCGAGTTTCTGTTTCGTGGCGTGGTCGACGGCGGCCTGGACTCCCATGAGTTTGTCGAGGATTTTGCGCTCTTCAAGGAACTTGGTCGTCATGTCGCCCTTGCAGAACGCCTCGTCGTGGAAGATGACTTGATGCAATTCACGGTTGGTGACGAGGTTTCCCAGGTCATATTCGGCAAGCGCGCGGCGCATTTTGCGGATGGCTTCCGGACGGTCGGCACCGTAAGTGATGAGTTTTGCCACCATCGAGTCATACGAGCTTGGAACGGTGAACCCGGAGTAGAGGTAGGTGTCAAGACGAACGCCGTTGCCGTTGGGCGGGAAGTGGCGATGGATGGTTCCCGGTGTCGGCATGAACTTGTTGCGCGGGTCCTCGGCGTTGATGCGGCACTCGATGGCCCAGCCGCGCCGGCGTTTGTCCACCCAGGCCTGGTCGTAGCCAAGCGGTTCGCCCTGGGCTATTCGAATCTGTTCCCGCACCAAATCGACGCCATACACTTGCTCCGTGACGGGGTGCTCGACCTGTAGACGCGTGTTGACCTCGTTGAAGAAGTACTGGCCTTCCTCGTACAGGAATTCCGCCGTGCCCGCGTTCCAGTAGCCAACATCCTTGGCCAACTTGCAAACACTCGCACCAATTCGAGCGCGGTCCTCATCCGTGACGATGGGGCTCGGGCATTCCTCGATGAGTTTCTGGTGGCGCCGCTGCACGCTGCACTCGCGCTCGCCGTAATGCACAACGTTACCGTGCTCGTCGGCGAGGAATTGGATTTCGATGTGACGGGGTCGCGTGATGAATTTCTCGATGAAGACCTCGCCGCGCCCGAATGCACTTTTGGCCTGTCGTTGTGTTGCTGCTAGTGCCGCGGAGAGTTCTTCGGGTTTGTTGACGACCTGCATACCCATGCCGCCGCCGCCGAAGGCTGCCTTGATGATGAGAGGGTAGCCAGTGAGTTTGGCGACCGCGATTGCCTCTGCCTCCGTGGCCACGAACTCGTCCTTGCCTGGAACGACCGGGACTTTCGCCTTGCGGGCAGCAATCTTGGATGCGACCTTGTCGCCGAGAATCTTGATGGGACCAGGAGGCGGTCCAATGAACTTGATGTCCGCCTTCGCTAGGGCCTCGGCAAACTCCGAGCGCTCAGATAGGAAACCGTACCCGGGATGCACGGCATCGGCGCCGACCTGCTGCGCCAACTCAACGATGCCTGGGATGTTGAGATAATTCGTCGCGGTCGCCTCGTTGCCCATGAGATACGCTTCTTCGGCAAAGCGGACGTGGGGCGCACGGGCGTCCTGCGGAGAGTGGATGGCGACCGTCTTGATTCCCATCTCGCGCGCCGTGCGCATAACACGCAAAGCGATTTCGCCGCGGTTGGCGACGAGGATCTTGGCGAAGGTCCTGCTCACGATTTCGTGACGTGCCCCGTGGGTTAAAGAGCACCGCCCTACCATGAGCGCCAACGGGGGGGCGGGCCGGTTGAGGGCGCCGCCCGGAGCAATCTTAATAAGCCCGTGTTAGACTGAGTCTGGTGATGCGGGTCGGGGTCTCGACGTGTGTCTTCGCATTGCTTCTCGTTCCCGTGGCGACTGGGGCCTGGGACCAAGCCGGTGGCAATGGAGCCCGCACCTTCTCCGCCGACGGGCCGTTGCATGAAGAGGTCGCATTCATGGTGGACCTGCCGGCCGCTCGCGTGGCCGGCCGGCCGCTGCTGCTCGGTCCGGATGCCGCGTTTCTCCTGTTGGAGACCCCGGCGACGCCCGCAGGAACGGCCGGGTCGTCGATCCACGGTGTGAACCTAACGACCGGTAAGGGGGCCGAGATCGTTGCATTGCCGTACGTTCCCACCGGTTGGGCCATGGATGCCGAACGGTTTTACGTCGGCCACCGCGCCGGGCTAACGGCCTTCGGCTTGGATGGTCAGCAGGCGTGGACATGGAGCTACACTGCGCTGGGCGGTGTCGAGCAAGCCGGCGGGGGATGCCTTGACCCGGCCGTTGGCGAGGGCGGCGTGTTTGCCGCGTGCTACACCTCCGCCTTGCCATCGACCCCTCTCTCCCAGAACGAGCCTGACAGCTCCATCGTCGTCGCCTTGGACGCGCGCAACGGTACCGAAAGGTGGCGACTGCCGTACAACACGGACAACAACGGGCGCCCGCTTGGCGTCATACTGAAGGGCCCGGAACTCGTGACGGTCGAATTGCGCCAATCCACCGACTACCATGCCCACGTCATGGGGTGGGACATCTCGACGGGGGCATGCCGCTGGTTCGTGCGCCATTTCTGGAAAGATGCGGCGTCTCCCGATAATCCTGCGGCCGTCGTCACCGACCTGCAACAGGCTGCGACCATGACTGTCTCGGTCGTTGCGACGGAAAGGGAACTGCTCGTGCACTTCGGAGAGTTGCGAGGGTACTCTGTGCCGGCCACTGCGCAGATTTGTCACGATGCGGAGCATGCATTACCGGAAGATTGGTCCGCCGCCCCGGTCGGCCAGGCCTTGGGCCGCAGCTCGTTGGCCTACTCGTTGCGCAACTTGTTCGTCGCGGAGGGCCGGCAGCTGGTGCGCGTCGGGCTTGACGCAGACCGTGCGCTTCATCCCATGGCGACGACCGAAGGAGCGTTCGAGTGGTCGCCCGGTGGCATCATGGCAGGCACGACTGGGCGAGTGTACGCCTTCTCGCACGACACGGTGTCGCAGGGCGCGGGCGGCAGCGCCACGACAATCGCGGCGCGGCTAGACGCCTTCGGCGCCAACGGTACGGTCGCTTGGAGCCGGGAGTTCTCGGAGTCCGCTCCAGATCCGCCAGCCCTGGCGGATGGGCTTCTGGCATACACGGCCATCGCTCCGGGCCGTAGCCAGCAACTCGTCGCGCTTGGGCGGGCGAAGGCGTCGATCCAACCCGACATCTTGATTCCCGACCTCTACCCCGCCGTGGGCAAGCCAGCGCGCCTCGACCTGACCGGGACGCGGGCCGGAGCGCTTTCCGCGACGACGGACGTGCGGGTCGAGTGGGACGACGGTGCGGCAGCGGACCAGCGCGGTTTGGGTACGGGGGGAGTATTCGAGCACACGTACGACGAGCCAGGCGACCGGATCGTCCGAATCGTACTGAGCAACGAGGCAGGACAGAGCGCCGTCGAAGAGCGCACGCTCCACGTGGGCGGAGTTCCACCGCCCCAACCCGTCACGGTATCGCCGGACTTCGTTACGACCCAGTTCGCACCGGAGAACCAGAACCGCACCTACTTCCTTCTCGGCGTCGCGGCTACCGCGGCAGGCGGCCTCTGGGGCTTGCTGCGTTTGCAGCGGAAGCGTGCGCGCCTGCGCAAGGAGATGGCGCGGCTCGATGATGCGTATCAGAGGCTGCGGGGGCAGCCCGACCTGTGCGAGGACGGGCTTCGAGAGGCGCACGTGCGCCTGCGGCGTGAGCTGGCTGAGGGCCGACTTGAGGAGGCCCAGTTCAGTGTGCTCGACCGCCATCTCGAGCACTTGCAACGCCAAGGTCGCCTTGACCTCGTTGAAGAAGAGCTGGGCTTCCTGCCCATGGCCATGGTCAAGCACCTCAAGGGACTGCTTGGCGACGGCCGCATCGAACGTTGGGAGCGTCGCCACTTCGTCGACGCCCTGGACCGCGACCACAACTTGACCGCGGCGCAGCGGGCGCGCGTGCGGAAGCTGGTCGATGGCTGGCTGGCGCGCGACGAAAAGGACGGGGCAGGCCGTACGGGCGCGTAGGCCCGGCGGACCTCAGAGCGAGTTTTTCCCGGGAGCATCGCCGGCGACGAAATGCGCGCAGGACGTCATCGTCTTCCAGCCGTCGCCTTCAGTGGCGGCGGATCCAGCACGGGCGCCGAAACGGCGCAGACCTTGCCCTCGACCATGAAGAACCTGACACCGAATCGGCCGAGCGGGCCCTCGACGACGGCGCCCCCTTGACCATCGGCCGTTACGACATGCGCCCGCAAGTCGGCCTTGAGGCCAACGCCTGCACGTTTCAGGGCCGCTTCCTTCGCGCTCCACATGGCGGTTGCTTCGAGTTTGGGGTCGTCGGAGGCAAGGAGGGCTTTTAGTTCGGCCACCGCGAAGGCTTCTTCGAGGAAGGAGCGTGGGCGGTCCTCCGGCAACTCTAGGTCGACGCCGACCGGGGCGGGGCTGACGGCCGCGATGGCGTGTCCGGCTCGGTGCGAAATCGACAGCCAGAGCGCCGATTCTTGGCCCTTTACGACGTACTTGGGGCGGCCCTTGTCATCGCCATGTACTTCGATGTCGAGCGGCGAAGTTCCAGGATGCGTTGCAGCGTAGGCCTGCTTAGCGGCCAGCCTGCCGGCGCGCCACTCGTCGCGGCGTTTGTCGACGGGGAAGGCGGCGTGTTTCGCCCTTTCCGCCGCCGTGAAATGCGCCTCATCAGCAGGCCCGGCGATGACCGCGACCGCTGCGAAGTGGACGTCCTCGACTTCGGGCAATGCAACGGTCGCGTCAGCGGGCGTCGGCGGTCTAGGGGTTGCGCCGTTGGTCGTCCGTGCTGAAGCAATCTCGCGTGGTGGCGCGGAAGGTGCCGGTACGGGCTTGGCAAGGGTCGGCCCGGGCGCAGGTCCCGTCTCGACCATCGCGTAACCCGTCAGCCGCAAAATCAGCCGGCCATCGCCGCTTGTGGCCTCGGCATCGAATGTTCGGTTGCCCTGCGAGTCCCTGCCCGTTGGTTTAGCCCGGAGGCGGACATCAGCAGGCAGCGGGCCGATGTGCGCGCATTCAACCCGGTTGATGCCGGCGGGAAGGCTCATCACGCGATCGGCAATGAGCGATGCGAACCCGCACAACTGGAACATGGCTTCCATCACCATCGGCATGGAAGCAAACGTGGCGGCGCCGGCGCCGAAGTGTGGCTCAGTCGGGTGCCGGAACAGGCCGACGGCATCTGGACCAAGCGGGCCCACGGCAGCGAGCACCTGGAAGCTTGGGCCGTGGAAAAACGGCGGGTAAATGGCATCGCGTTTTACCGACTGGTCGCAAGCTGGCGCGGGGGCCTTGGGGATTGTGGCAAGCGTTCCGAAACGCACGGTAGCTTCGAAGTGGAGCCTTGGTTCGCCGTGTGGTTTGCCATCTGGCCCGACGAATTGCGTCGTGAGGCGGCAATGCACGCGCGTCTCAGCGGCGCCCGAGCGAGAAACGACCTTGGCCGTCAGATTCGCCCGCACCGGCTGCGGCTTGAGTTGCTTGAGCGGGCTCGAGAAGCGGACTTCATCCGCCCCCAGGAACGTCGCGTCTTTGGCCGAAAGCAAGCTTGCAGCCTCCGCGAAGGCCTCGAGGCCGAAAACCCCTGGGAGGTAAGGCACGCCATCGACGCGGTGGTCAGCCAAGGCGGGATCGCGGGCCTGGTCCACGACGACCGTGGCGGCCAGACTTTGGTCGGGCACGATTGACTCGATAGAGTCGATGAGACGGAACCGTTCAGGTTTGTCCGCGAGAATCTGGTTCGCGATGGCAAGTCCCAGGTCCCAGCCCTGGGCGACGACTTGGTGGTCGGCGTCGATGGCCCCGACTTGTCCCGCAACGACGCTTTCGCGGATGCCGGGCTGAGCCAATTCGCGCAGGAAGTGCGAGACGCCCTCCGCCGTCGGAATCGGTGTGACACCTGATTGCTCCATAATCTGTAGAATGCTTCCCTTCGTTGCCATGCCGACTTCACCCCATGGCCCCCATGCGATGGTCGTTCCGGTCATGCACTTGCGCTTCGCGGCTTCGAACTTGACGGCTTTGCAGAGGTATTCGTTTGCCGCCGAGTAGTCGGTCTGACCGATGTTGCCAAAGCGCCCTGCAACGGAGCCGAACGCGACGAGGAAACCGAGCTTGTCGTCCCGTGTCGCCGTCATGAGGTTGTCCCAGCCCTTGACTTTGACATTGAATACGGAATCAAACTGGGCCCGGCCTTTGGCTGCCAGGTCCTTGCTGATTTCGACGCCAGCCGCGTGGATGACGCCGTGAATGGCCCCGAACTGCGACCGACCCCACGCCACCGCGTCGGCGACGGCTTTTGCATCGCTTACGTCGATTGGTGCATAGAGGACCGTTGCGCCCAACTTGGTCAGTCGGTTCAGATTGCGATAAACTTCTGCAGCCTTCTGCTTGGGCGCCACGGATTTCTGGATGCTAACCGGCGTGACCTTTTCGCCCCGGGCCTGCAAGTCAGCCATCGTCTGCTGTTCGACGGCCTTCCATCCCGCCGCATCCAAGTGCGACCAAGCCTCCGCCTCCGCTGGCATGTCAGTGCGTCCAAGCAGGAGCAGTTTCGGCGCTTGCGGCGCCAGGGCCGCAAGGAGTTCGACGGTGATGCCTTGTGCGCCCCCCGAGACCACGATGCCCTTCTGTTCAACATCAAGTTCGCCTTCCGGCAAATCCTGCGGCGCGACCTCGATGACAAAGCGCTGGCCGTCGCGCCCGTAACAGATTTCGGTCCGAGATCCCCCGGCGAGTAGTTCGGCGATGGCCTTCGCGGCCCCATCCGGCGTCTCGACATGGCAGTCAATGACCTTCACAGTGGCAAGCGGAAGTTCCTTCTTCAGCGCCTTGCCAAGCCCACTCAGTGCAGCCATGCCGGGGTCGCGCACATGTTGCAAGCCATGCGTTCCGTCCTGCCGGGTCATGACGCAAACAAAATTGCCGGCGCCAAACTGCCCGCGCCACGCCTTTGCAGCGTCGAAGAGCGGCCCGACTCGTTCTAGCGCCGTTGGTCCTGGACGGTTCGCGACCGCGAATATGCCGACGGGTGCTTGGCCGTCCTTGAGGTTGTGCACCGGTTCGAAGCCCGCGGCCGATAATGCGGACGTCACGTGTTGATCCTGATCGCCAATGACCAGGACGAGTCCCCGATGGAGGTTGTTGGCCTGGTTGGGCAGGGGCTGTGGCCGCAGATTCGGGACGCGTCGCAGGATGCCGCTGGAAGTTGTGGGCGGCGGGACCGCTGGGTGCGCAGAGCCCGAGGCCTGCGCGGGCAACGCCGATGTCGTGGCACTGCTCGGGCCATGGCTCAAGACAAACTGCGACACCTTGCGCAGTGTCGGGTAGTCCTTGAGCTGGATGCCATCAATCGGCGCAATGCCGAACGTCGTGCGGACGTCGCCGAAGAGTTCGGCTTGTTTGACGGTGTCAATGCCGAGATCGGCCTCCATGTCCAAGTCGGGTTCGAGCATGTTGGCCGGGTAGCCGGTCTTGGCGGCGACGAGGTCCGTGACCTGGCGCAGTACGGCCGCGGGATCAAGATGCACTGCGGACCGGAGCGCCGGAACCGTGGAACTCAAGGGGGCCACGGGGACGGGCGTCGGCTGCGATGGAGGCAGACCGAGCTGCAATGCGGCGGGGGCGACCGGTTGTGCACCCCCGCTTGGGGACCCTGGCAGGCGTGATTGCACGTAACCCGCCACCTTTGCGAGAGTCGGATAATCCTTGATCTGCATGTCCTGTTCCACAGGCAGGCCGTAGTGGTCGCGGATGGCGCCAAAGAGTTCCGCCTGTTTGACGGTGTCAATGCCGAGATCGGCCTCCATGTCGAGGTTAGGGTCGAGAAGGTCCTTCGGATAGCCGGTCTTGTCGGCAACAAGTTGCAGGAGTTTGGTCAAGACCTCGCCGCCATCCAGCGAGTGCGAAGGGGCGAGGGGAAGCCCTTGCGACGAAATCGCCTCCGGAGCCGGGGAGGCCAACGTGACGGCGACCGCCGCCGAGGTCGTGTCGTGCGGCGGCGAAGCATGGCGTTGTGCATGGCCGCCCCCCAGCCGCGACGTCACATATCCCGCGACCTTGCGCAGCGTCGGGTAGTCCTTGATCTGGATGTTCTGTTCTTGCGGCAGGTTGTAGGCGTCACGGATGGCGCCAAACAGTTCGGCTTGCTTCACGGTATCAATGCCGAGGTCCGCCTCCATGTCCAAGTTGGGATCCAATAAGTCGCGGGGGTAGCCGGTTTTCTCGCCAACAAGTGCGATGAGTTTTTCGAGCACGGCGTTGTCGGACGGTGCCGCCGCGGTTTGCGTTGACGCAGCCATTAGCGGCGGTGCAGGTGTTGGGGTGCGCGCTGGTTCGACAATCGTTGCGATGGGCGCAACAGGGTCGGCTCGCGGCTTGCGCTGCGGCGGCCCTTGGTCCACAATACGCAAGGTGCGGTGCACGACCTCGGTCTTGGCGGCGGGCAGCCCCGAAATGTCGCTCATCCACTGTGTGTAGCGAGCAGGGTCGGCGATGCGTTCCGTTTCCTTTGCCACCAATTCGCATAGGCTCATCGCCACTTGGCTGCCAAACCCAGCGGCAAGGCGCAGGGCGTACTTGGCGTCGTAATTGCCGCCGTGACTAAGGTTCAGATCGCCAAGTTCAGGATCGGGTTCGCGGAAGTTAGCAATCGGGGGGAGTCGCCCGCGCTGCAGGCACTTGAGGACGATGGCATCCTCGATGCTTGCTCCCTGCGGGTGGCCCGTGAAGCCCTTCGTGTTCGCGATTATGACCTTGTTGGCAAGCGGGCCGAAGGCTTCGCGCAAGGCGTGGATCTCGGCGCTGGCCGAGCCGCCGCGTGCCGGCGTGTACGTCTCATGCGACATGAAGACCGTCTGGGCAGCAATGCCCGCTGGCGTGATGCCGTAGCGCGCGCCGGCCGAGGCAAGCATCGCGCGCATCTCGGCCGAAATGTGGTGCACGTCGAGGCGGCTGCCGTGGAAGGCGGAGTTGCTGACGCGCGTTGCCAGGAGGCGCGCAATCGGCCGCATGCCGCGCTTCGTGCACTCAGGAATCGCTTCGATAACAAGGCCGACGGCACCCATGCCGACAATCATCCCATGGCGGCGCTTGTCAAACGGCAGGGCGGCCTCTTCGACCTTGGCCTTGGTTGTGGCGGCTCCCGCGGCAAGGAAGCCCGCGCCAATCCACTCGAACATCGCGTCGCTTGTAACATCGTCTGCACCGACGACGAGAACGCGGCGACAGCGCCCTGTGCGAATCCAGTCCTCGGCGATGGCGACGGCCTGCGTCGTGCTGGCGCACGCGGCATTGACCTGCGTGTTGGGTCCGCGAGCCCCGATGAACTGTGCCAGTTGGCTGTGGCCCATCGACAGGACGTTGAATAGGAATTTTCGGTTGAATTCGTAGCGCTTCGTGCCCGATTCTGGCAACACATCTTGCAGGCGCTGGAATTCCCGGTCGAAGGCGTCTTGCATCCGGCCACGGGTTTCCGGGTCCTCGGCGGATCCGATTAGGTCATTGTAGAGGGCCTGCAATTCGTCGCGCGTCTTGCCGGAATATTTGTCGGCGAGAAATCGCGAGATGTCGCGAATGAGGTTGTCGTACCCCGGGAAGGCGGAGGCAAAGATGATGCCCGTCTCGTCGCGCAGCGCCTCGGGAAGTTTCCATTCTTTGGGCAGATAGCCGCCCTGGCTCGTCTGCAGGTAGGTGCGCTGCAGGGGGATGCCTGCGTCGCGCAGCGCCTCAAGCCCGGCGGCGATTGCGTATTGGAACGTTCGGTCAAGCGATTCGGCAAGGTCGGCGCCAACGCCGTACTGCGCGATGTCGAATCCGCCGCGCTGGCCGGCAAGCTGGATGACCTGTGCCACGTCGGAGATGACCTGGAATTGGGCGGAACCGCCCTCGCCCTTGACAAGCCGTACGATGTTCTTCTCGGCCAGCTTTTCCTGTTCTGCCGTTGGGAGGGGGTCAATCAGGTTTTCGCCGGCAAGGATGCGGTCCCAGTTGTCGTCAGCAAAGAGCTCTTTGTGTGCACCCGGCAAGCCGACGCTGAGGCCGGAGACGCCGATGTCGTCCAAGTTGAAGCCATACGTGGCAAGGCGGCGCCGAACCTCGGCCTCGACATCCGTGCTCGCGATGCCATTGGCCGGGGCGCTCGTCGGGACAGCGCCGCGGGCAATTTCCGAGCGCAACTGTTCGACCAGCACCGCGACGTTTTGGACGCGCTCTTCCAGCGAACTCGACGCCGGCGTGGCCTCCGACAACGTGGTCCTAAACGGTGCCGCCGGATCCAGGAATCCCTTCGTGTAGGCGGCCGCGTCCTCGAGGGCCGGTAGGCGCGGGGCATAGCCCCAAGCTCCCAGGAACGCGAACAATTCGTTTGCATGCGTGATGCCGCCCTTCTTGGGGTGGTTGCTGCCGATAGCCACGGCGTCGCTTACGGGGCCGCCAGCGCGGCCGGCGTTCCCTAGGATGTCGCGGACGAAATTGGTAAGCGCCAGTTTAGGGCCAACCTCGATGAAGGTGCGGACCCCCTCGCTGTACATGCGCTCAATAATGTCAATCCACTCGACGGGACTTGCGACCTGCGTTGCAAGATTGTCGCGAATCCATTCTACATCGTCCTGGTAGGGCTGGGCGCCGACGTTCGACAGGACACGGACCTTGGGGCTTTTTACGTCGAGACGACCGAGGACCTTGCGTAGGGGCTTCGAGGCGGGCGCCACGATGGCGCTGTGGAAGGCGGCCGACACCGGGAGGTACTGGGCTTGCAATCCCTTCTGCTGCAGGAGTGCCACGGCCTCGTCAACGCCTTTGCTGCTGCCCGCGATGACCGTCTGGCTGGGGCAGTTTTTGTTGGCGGGAATAACGTATTCGGTCATCCCTGTGAGCGCCTCTTGGACCGCGTGCCAGTCCCCCGAGACGCTTGCCATCTTGCCCAAATCTGGGACTTCGACATGGGCCATTTCGCGGCCGCGAGCTGCAACCGCGTGCAATGCATCGCCGAAGGAGAGGACGCCGGCCGCAACGAGTGCGCCATATTCGCCAAGGCTGTGGCCGGCCACTACGTCGGGTTGGATTCCCCACTGACGCAGCAGGCGAAGGATTGCGACATCGGCTGCAAGGACCGCGGGCTGGGTAAATTCCGTGAGTTGGAGCTTCTTCTCGCTTGCCGCTTGGGCTTCCGGCGTATTAGGCGTCGGCCACAAGATGTCGGTGAGTTTCACGCCTTCAAGTTCGGACAGAAGAAGCCGGTCGGCCTCTTCAAAAGTGGTGCGGACGACTTCGTACTTTTGCGCAAGATCGCGAAACATGTTGACGTATTGCGTGCCTTGGCCGGGGAACAGGAAGGCGACCTTGCCTTGCGGCTTGCCTTTGTTGATAAAAACTCCTTGATTGAACGCGAGACGCGCCTGCGCCGGATTCGTCGCCGCTTTCTGCGCCTGTTCGAGCTTTTTGGGAATCTCGTCCACAGCCAAGACGGCCATACCAACACGCGTCCCCGCGCCAAGGCCAGAGGCCGTGAGCGGATGCAGGGCCGTGCGCAGGCGAGGCCCCTGCCCTGTATCGGAGAATGTGATGGAACGTGGCAGAGTGCCAAGGGCCTGAACGGCAGCTGTGGCGTCCAGGACGAGCGCGTCTGCTTCCAGTGGGCCGGCCTTTCGCATGTGCGCCAAAAACGCGGTTTTGTCGATGCTCGACACGACACGTGCCGGGCCTGCCGTCATGGCTCCGCTTTGCCACTGCCCCGCGGCGGGCTTCACCTTGAGCGCTCCGTGGACGTACTCTTCGAGGACGACGTGGAAGTTGGTGCCACCGAAGCCGAAACTCGACACGGCAGCGCGGCGCGGGTGCCCGGAGGGCCGCGGCCAATCGGCTTTTTGCATTTGGACCTTGAACGGGGACTTGGCCCAGTCGATACGGGGGTTCAGGGTCCGCACGTTGATGCTCGGTGGCAGGACGCCATTCTTGAGAGCGAGGGCTGCCTTCAGGAGTCCTACGGCGCCGGCCGCGGACTTCAGGTGGCCCATGTTTGACTTGACGGAGCCGACGGCGATGGACGCAGGCGCCAATTGGAGGTCGGGTTTGAGGGCGCGGAATGCCTCCTCGGCCGATGTCAACTCGACCGGGTCGCCGACGGGGGTACTCGTCCCGTGCGCCTCGATGTAGCCGAGGGTTGTCGGATCAACTTCCGCATCTTGGTACGCGCGGATGACGGCTTTGATCTGGCCGGCGGGGTTGGGCGCCGTGATGCCCTTTCCCTTGCCGTCGCTGGAACCACCAAGGCCGCGCACCAGGGCATAGATCTTGTCGCCGTCGCGCTCGGCGTCGGACAGGCGCCGCAGGACGAAGACGGCGCAGCCTTCGCCCATGACGAAGCCATTTGCCTCGGCGTCGAACGGCCGCGAACCATCGGCGGAAAGAGCGCCGATCTTGCTGAACTCAACGTAGGGCGTGACGTCCATGCTACGGTCCGTGCCCCCCCAGACGACCATGTCGCATTCGTTCTTGCGCAGGCAATCCACGGCGGAGTCAAGCGCGGCAAGCGAACTTGCGCATGCGGCATCCGTCGTGAAGTTCTTGCCGGCGAGGTCGAAGACGTTTGCGATGCGGCCCGCGGCAACGTTGCTGAGGGTTCCCGGCATAGAGTCTTCCGTGATTGGCGGCGTGTCGGACTTGTACATCGCCTCCGCCCGTCTAAGTGTCACTTCTTGGTCCGCCTGCGGCAGCGTTGTAAATGACGGATCGGACCGCATGGCCGCCTCGAATTGCGGCCAGTACAGCCGCTTGGTGTGCAACTTCATGAGTTCGCCGCCCATGGCGTTGCCGAGGATGACGGCGCAGCGGTTGCGGTCAAACTCCCTGCCCTCGTCGCCCTTGAGTCCTGACTTGTAGTCGGCGTCGCGGAACGCTTGCCGTGTGGCCGAAAGCGCCCACTGCTGCGACGGGTCAATCTGCACGACGACGCCAGGCGGCATGCGGTAGTCGAGCGGGTTGAACGCATTATCCGAGACGAAGGCGCCAATTTTCGCGTAGGTCTTGTCCGGCGCGGACTTGTCCGCGGACCAAAACAAGGCGGGATTCCATCGCGTTGCAGGGACTTCCTTGATGGAGGACTTGCCGGCAAGGATGTTGTTCCAGAAGGTTGTGACGTCCGGGGCATCCGGCAGGACGCAGCCGACGCCCACGATCGCGATTGGCTCACGGCTTACAGTTTCGGTCATGCTACCTCACCTCGGCTTGCGTTGGCGCCGCATGTTGGACGTTGATCTCTGTTCCCATAAAGCCGAGAAGTTCGCGTAGCAATACGATTAACTGGTCGTCCAGCCAGGAGCGCTTGCGCCGCAGCCAAGCCTCATCGATTTCCGGGGCGCGGCTTACCAGGAGGTGGTGCGGCTCGGGGACGGGCTGGCTGCGGTGGATGAGCATGGTGCGCATGGATTTCCACTCCTCAAATTCCCTGGCGCGGCATAGCCGGCGTAGACTTGCCGTCAGGACGGCCGTTGGCAGGGCGCGGCGGAACAGCTTCTCGACAGACATCGGCGTCACTTTGGCAAGGGCTCCGGCATGGATGGGAAAGCGCGAGCCGTTCTTCAGATGGCCTGCCAAATAAATCGCAAAGCACGTAGCCTCGAGGGAGGCCAAGCCGTCCGCGAGGAAGTGTGCGAGTTCGCTGTCCTGCAAGTACTTCTCTTCCGGCGTGCGGCCGCGGCGCGTGATGGTGAGACTGCCGGCCAGGGTACGTTGCGCGTCGTGCATGGCGCGGTAGCGGTAGCCGACCCCAGCAAGCGCGTGCGTGAACTCGACAGTCGCCGAGGTTTGCGGCAGGCTTGAAACCGCGTCCGTGACGAAGTCAAGGAAATTCGTCGGGAAAGGCGGCGGAAGCTCGATTTGCAGGGTGCGCGAAGTCTGGACCACGGAGTTGCCTCACAGCGGGATGATGCCGTGTTTCTTCTGCGGCCGGAGTTCGCGCTTGTTGATTAGCGGCCACAGGGCGGCAATGAGTCGCGGGCGGGTCTCGCTTGGTTCAATGACGTCGTCGATCCATCCACGCTCGGCGGCGGCGTAGGGATTGGCAAACTTCTCTTGGTATTCCTTCTGGAACGTTGCCTGCAGTTCCTTGGCCTTTGCCGGGTCGTCGCCGGCAAGTTTGGCAAGTTCGCGCTTGTAGAGGATGCTGACTGCTCCCTCGGCGCCCATGACCGCAATTTCGGCGCCGGGCCAGGCGAAGTTCATGTCGGAACCCACGTGTTTGCTGCTCATCACGATGTAGGCGCCGCCGTAGGATTTGCGCGTGATGACGCAGAGTTTCGGGACGGTCGCTTCACAGTAGGCGTAGAGCAACTTTGCGCCGTTGCGGATGATTCCGCCGTGCTCCTGGCCAAGGCCGGGAAGGAATCCGGGGACATCAACAAACGAGACGATGGGGAAGTTGAAGGCGTCGCAGAAGCGGATGAACTTGGCTGCCTTGATGCTGGATTCGATGTCGAGAGCGCCCGCCATGACCGCCGGCTGGTTGGCCACAACGCCGATGGGGTAGCCGTCGAGCCGAGCGAAGCCAATCACGACGTTCTGGGCCCAACGGGGTTGAATCTCGAAGAAGGACCCCTTGTCCATGACCATGTCGAGGACGTTGCGCATGTCGTACGGCTTGTTCGGATTGTCCGGCACGATTGTGTCCAACGCTTCGTCCATGCGGAAACGGTCGTCCGTGGGTTTTGTGACGGGCAGCTCGGACAAGTTGTTGGACGGGAGGTACCCGATGAGGCGTTTGAGGATGTGAATCGTCTCGTCTTCGTCAATGCCCGAGAAGTGGGCAACGCCTGATTTGACGGCGTGGACCGAGGCGCCGCCGAGCTCTTCCTGACTTGCGTCTTCACCTGTGACGGTTTTGACGACATCGGGGCCCGTCACGAACATGTGGCTCGTGTCCTCTACCATGAGGACAAAGTCTGTGATGGCCGGGCTGTAGACCGCGCCGCCAGCGGATGGACCGACGATGACTGAGATTTGTGGGACGACACCACTTGCGTTGACGTTGCGGAAGAAGATGTCCCCATATCCCGCCAAGGCGGCCACACCTTCCTGGATGCGGGCGCCGCCGGAGTCATTGAAGCCGATAATTGGTGCGCCGTTCTTGACGGCCATGTCCTGGACCTTGCAGATCTTGCTCGCTGTTGCGTTGCCAAGAGAGCCTCCCAGCACCGTGAAGTCCTGGCTGTAAATGTAGACGATGCGGCCGTCGACGTAGCCGTAGCCGGTCACAACACCATCGCCGTCGAAGCGCTGCTTGTCCATGCCGAAGCCGGTTGCCTGACTGCGGACGAACGGGTCAATCTCGACGAACGTACCCGGGTCAACCAGCAAATCGATGCGCTCGCGGGCCGTGTATTTTCCCTTCTCGTGCTGGGCCGCGATGCGCGCTAGGCCGCCACCCATCATGGCCTGCGCCTTGCGTTCCCGAAGCCGTGAGACGGGGTCGGTTGCCGCTCCGTTTGCGGATTGCGTTGCGGGCCCTGGAGCGGTCCTGCCAACCTGCGCTTTCACTGCCCCCTTGCTCTCGGTCTTGAGGGCTTCGGCCTTGGTGGGTCGGGCGGTTGGATTCATCAGCGCCCGGGCCAGGTTTCCGCTATGTAAAGCCTTGTCCGGATGGGCTGCGGTCCTGGATTCCCTCCTGTTGGGAGAGCCATTTGCAGCGCCAAGTACTATGAAACCTGTCGTGAAAACATGAACAGGTCAACTATGGACATGAACGCGGTGGGGCTAACGCACGACATCGCCGTGGGTGCCGCCGCCTGCCCGGATTTTGTCGGGCCGTCGTAGCCGGGTTAGGCCATCGTCATGTTGTGGCTCGTCACGGTGACCGTCATGGTCATCGTCGAGTGGACTTTGCAGTGGATGCCGTAGGAGCCTTCCTTGCCAAAGGCGTGCGAGTAGGTCTTGCCTGCGACCATACAAACCGGGTCGACCGGGACCGGGGCCGAGCCCTGGCATTGCGGGCTCGAGTCAAAGCTCTCCGGCGCGCCGGTGTCCGACGTGACGGTGTGGGCCGTCTGGGCAGAGTCCATGTGGGTCCAGACGATTGAGTCACCGGTCTTCAAGGCCACCGTGTTGTTGACGAAGGCGTTGCCTTGCATGGCAACGTTGACGGTTTTGGCCGTGTGGTCCATCGACGTCGTTGCGGAAGTCGTGGTCGGGGTCGTGCTGGTCGATTCTTCGGAGTCGCCGGAGCAACCGGCGAGCGTCAGGGCCGCAACGAAGGCGGCAGCGATGAGGATGCGCATGATGGGAAGGCTACCGACCGGGCGTAAAGCGTTTGGGGTGATGGCGTCGAACTTGGCCGGGGCTAGAGAATCCCGAGTTTCAGCTTGGCCGCTTCCGACATCATGGTGTTCGGGTTCCAGACCGGAAACAGGACCACCTGCGCATCCACCGAAACAATGGCTGGAATCGCCCGCAGTGCCGCTTCGACGTCACGCACCAGGACGTCGCCCATGCCGCAGCCGGGTGCCGTAAGGCCCATGCGGACTTCGGCGT
Organism: uncultured Halobacteriales archaeon; assembly: GCA_964627625.1. GTDB lineage: Archaea > Thermoplasmatota > E2 > JACPAO01 > JAHFTW01 > JAHFTW01. Next base: position 42,299 of record CAZVJB010000001.1, on the reverse strand, counting down.
GGAACCCTGCGTCCTTGGGCAAAATCTTGATTGTGTGCACGAGGCCGAGGTTGATGATGTCCACGGGAATTTCCGGATCGTAGACGCCCTTGAGCTGTTCGCGGGCGATTTTCTCGACGGCCGCGGCGTCGTGCGGGATCTCGGCCCCGCTCGGCAGGACGCCGACCACAGGTTTTCCGATGGCATCGCCGTCTTTTCCGGCGATGCGGAACTTGGCGCCGCGTTCGGTCTGGATCGTGTACGCGAAACCCAAGGCCTGCGTCAATTTGACGGGTGTTCCCTTTGCAAGAGGCGCGGGCTTGCCGTCAGGAATCGCGATGGCTTCGACGTCACGGACCAGCGCCTCGTAGCCCGGGTTCATTCCGTCGTCACCCCGCTCTCCGTCTTTCCCTCCAAGGCGTTGTGCAGCGTGTGCCAGCAGAGTGTTGCGCATTTGACGCGGGCAGGGAACTCGCCGACGCCCGAGAACACGAGGAGCTTCCCGACTTCGGCCTTCCCGGGCGGCGTGCCCTCGCGGATAACCAGGCGATGGAAATCGTCGAAGAGCTTCTGCGCCTGCGCCTTCGTCTTGCCCTTCACCGACTCCGTCATGAGGCTCGCTGAACTCGTACTGATGGCACAGCCATTTCCTTGGAAGGCGACATCGGCGATGCGCTCGCCTTTGAATTTCAGAAAAAGTGTGAGGCGGTCGCCGCAGAGCGGGTTGAATCCTTCAAGCCGCGCGTCGGCATCCGCAATGACCCGGAAGTTGCGCGGCCGCTTGTTGTGTTCCAAGATAACTTCCTGGTAGAGATCGCGCAGGGTGTCGTCGGGGCTCATTGGAACATCTTCACCACCCGGCGCAGCGACGCAACGAGTGCATCGACCTCCTTTCGTGTGTTGTAGAGGCCGAAACTCGCGCGCGATGTTGCCGGCACACCGAAGCGGTCCATGACGGGTTGCGCGCAGTGGTGGCCGGTGCGAATTGCGATGCCATCACGATCCAGGAGGCTTCCGACGTCATGGGGGTGGACGCCCTTTAGCGTGAAGGAAATCACAGCGGCCTTGTGAGCGGCCGTGCCAAGAATGCGCAGCCCCGGCACGGATTCGAGTTGGCCAGTTGCGTACGAAAGCAGACTCTGTTCGTGCGCCTCGATGTTCCGCAGTCCGACCCCTTCAAGATAATCGACTGCTGCGCCGAGGCCAATGCCGCCCGCAATGTCGGGTGTTCCCGCCTCGAATTTGTAGGGCACGTCGTTGTACGTCGTCTTCTCAAACGAAACCGTACGAATCATGTCGCCACCGCCTTGCCACGGCGGCATGGCCTCAAGGTGTTCGCTCTTGCCGTACAGAAACCCAATGCCGGTCGGCCCGTACATTTTGTGACCCGACGCCGCGTAGAAGTCGCAATCGAGTTTGCCAAGATTGACGGGCGTGTGCGGCACAGCCTGCGCGCCGTCCAACATGACGGGCACATTCTTCGCGTGTGCCGCTGCAATGATTTGGGCAACCGGGTTCACGGTTCCAAGGGCGTTACTGATATGGGCGACGGACAGGAATTTCGTGCGCTTTCCCAGCAACTTGCGAAACGCCTTCATGTCCAATTCGCCCGCGTCCGTGATTGGAATGACCTTGAGTTTTGCGCCCGTGGCCTGGCACGCCATTTGCCACGGCACGATATTGGAGTGGTGCTCCATGCCGGAGATGAGAACCTCGTCCCCCCGCCTCAAGCGCGGCCGCACAAAGGAATTGGCCACCAGGTTGATGGCTTCCGTCGTGCCGCGCGTCAGCACGATTTCCTTCGCCTGGGCAGCGCCAACAAAACGCGCGACCTTGCCGCGGGCACCTTCGTACGCCTTCGTGGCCCTTTCCGACAAAAGGTGGACGCCGCGGTGGACGTTGGCGTTGTCCGCTTCATAGTAATGGGAAACGCTGTCAATCACCGATTGTGGCTTCTGCGTCGTTGCGGCGTTGTCGAGGTACGTAAGCGGCTGGCCGTGGACCTTCGTGGCGAGGATGGGAAAGTCGCGGCGCAGGCGAGAGACATCATACGAGGACTCCTGCGGTGCGCGCGCGGCTATCGTCTGGGCGCGCCTGGCCTTGGCCGGGTTCATCGCATGGCCCCTTGCACTTTCCGGCAGGCAAACCACTGGACGAGAAGGTCATCGAGTAGCGGACGAAGCGGTGCCGGCGCTCGCGCGAGAACGTCGTGCGCGAAGGCTTTGGTCAACAGTAGGCGCGCATCATCTTCGCCAATGCCGCGGCTGCGCAGGAAAAAGAGGGCATCTTTGCTGAGTTGGCCGATAGTGCTGCCGTGGCTGCACTTGACGTCGTCCGCGTGGATTTCCAGTTGCGGCGTCGTATCGACTAGCGCACGAGCCGACAGCAGTAGGTTCTTGTTCGTCTGCTCAGCCACGGTTTTTTGTGCGTCGGCCCAAACTTTGACATTTCCCAGAAAGACGCCGTGCGCTGCGCCATCGAGAATTCCCTTGTAGAGTTCGCCGCTAGTGGTGTGCGCGACCGCGTGGTCAATCCAGGTCGAATTGTCGACGTGCTGGTCACCTGATGCCAGGAACAAGCCGTCGAGCCGCACTTCGGCGCCGGGCGAGCCGAGCTTCGCGTGGGCTTCGTTTCGTGCGAGGGCCGCGCCGACCGAGAACAGCAGATCCGTGACACTTGAATCGGCGTCCTGCCGGATGGCGAGATGGGCCACGTGGTAGGCGTGCAGGTTCTCGCGCTGCAACCGCAGGTGGTGCACTTGCGCGCCTGCGCCCGCGACGATTTCCGTCACAACGGTGGTAAGGGAAGAATCGCCGCTTGGCAGACCCACGAAGGACTGGACCACGGTGGCTTGGCTCTGGGCGCCGGCGACGATGAGGTGGCGCACGTGGCTTGCGGCCGGCGCACGTGGCTCGGTTGAAATGTGCAGAAGATGGATGGGTGGGTCCACGACGATTCCGTTTGCGAGGTGGATGAACCCGCCGTCTTGGAAACAGGCCGTGTTGAGAGCGACAAACGGCGCATCGTTGTCTGCATGCCGGGCCAGGTGATGCTCAAGGGTTCCCCCTGGCTTGAGAAGAGCGGCGGCGAGGCTTTGGACGGTGGCGCCGTGCGGCAGTTCACGGGGACTTGTGAGGCCCGAAACATAGTGCCCGTCCACGAAGACCAGTTCGTGTGCGCCGGCGATGCGGTACGGCGCTAACTCGGCCGCGGTTACGAGGCGGGCTGGCGCAGCAAGCGGCTGGAAACTAGTCGCCGCAATGGCGCGCACCGATGTATGCTTCCACGCTTCATCCTTCGTCGTCGGGAAGCCACGGGCGGCAAACGTTCGGGCGGCCTGCTCGCGGGCCTCGCGCACGAAGCCGGGGCCGCGCTTGGCCCATTCGCGACAGTCGTCAACGTACGGTTGGTGTGCGGGTGCGACCATCTGGCCCTGCGGGGAAATCTGCGCGGGGGCCGGCGGCGCCATGGTTACGCCTTCACCGTTTCGTAGCCCCGTTTCTCCAGTTCGAGCGCGAGTTCCTTGCCTCCGGACCGGGCGATGCGGCCGCCGGCAAGGACGTGGACTTTGTCGGGCACGATGTAGTTGAGGAGCCTTTGGTAGTGCGTGACGATCACCATGGCGCGGTCGGCTCGACGCAGTTTGTTCACGCCTTCGGCAACCGTGCGCAGGGCGTCAATATCGAGGCCGGAGTCCGTTTCGTCCAGGATGGCAAGTTTGGGTTCGAGGACCGCCATCTGGAGGATTTCGTTGCGCTTCTTCTCGCCGCCGCTGAACCCTTCGTTGACGCCGCGCGAGAGGAACTTGTCGTCCATGCCGACGGACTTCGCTTTGTCCTTCACGAGGTCAAGGAAATCGACGGCGTCGAGTTCGTCGAGGCCTTGCTGTTTGCGCTGCGCATTGAGGGCTTCACGCAGGAAGTAGGAATTGGAGACGCCCGGGATTTCGACGGGGTACTGGAAGGCCAAAAAGAGGCCGACACGGGCCCTTTCCTCCGGGTCGAGGGAAAGTAGGTCCTTGCCGTTGTAGGTGACGGTGCCGCGGGTCACGACGTAGCCTTCACGGCCCGCAAGAATGTAGGCAAGCGTCGACTTACCGGACCCATTTGGGCCCATGATGGCGTGCACCTCTCCCGCGTGTACGGACAAGTTGATGCCGGCCAGAATCGGCTTGCCCGCAACTTCGACGTGCAGGTCTTTGATGTCGAGCATGGGAACGGATGATGGCGTCATGATTATCCTACCGCGCCTTCGAGTTTGACGTCGAGGAGTTTTTGTGCCTCGACGGTGAACTCCATGGGAAGTTTGCGGAAGACGGATTTGCAGAAGCCGTTCACGATGAGGCTTATGGCCTCTTGTTCACCGATGCCGCGTTGGCGGAGGTAGAAGATTTGGTCGTCCGACACTTTCGAGGTCGTGGCTTCGTGCTCCATGACGGCCGTGGGGTTCTGCACGTCTATCATCGGGAAGGTGTGTGCGCCGCATTTGTCGCCAATCAAGAGTGAGTCGCACTGCGAATAGTTGCGGGCTCCTTCGGCGCCTTTCATGATTTTGACTTGGCCGCGGTAGGTGTTTTGGCCGTGGCCGGCGGAGATGCCCTTCGAAATGATTGTAGATGTCGTGTTCTTGCCGATGTGGATCATCTTCGTCCCGGTGTCGGCCTGCTGGTACTGGTTGCATACCGCGACGGAGAAAAACTCCCCGACGGAGTCGTCACCCTGCAGGATGCAGCTCGGGTACTTCCAGGTGATTGCCGAGCCGGTTTCGACTTGCGTCCAGGAAATCTTGCTGCGGCGGCCGATGCACTTGCCGCGTTTTGTTACGAAATTGTACACGCCTCCCTTGCCCTGCGCGTCGCCGGGGTACCAGTTTTGCACCGTGCTGTACTTGATTTCGGCGTCATCGAGGGCGATGAGTTCGACGACGGCGGCGTGCAGTTGGTGTTCGTCGCGCATCGGGGCCGTGCAGCCTTCGAGGTAGGAGACGTAGCTGCGCTCGTCGGCGACAATCAAGGTGCGTTCGAACTGGCCGGTGCCTGCGGCGTTGATGCGGAAGTACGTCGAGAGCTCCAGGGGGCAGCGCACACCTTTCGGAATGTAGCAGAAGCTGCCGTCCGAAAAGACGGCCGAATTGAGAGCCGCGAAGTAATTGTCCGTTGCGGGAACGACCGTGCCAAGCCACTTGCGCACCAGGTCGGGATGCTCGCGCACGGCGTCGCTGAAACTGCAGAAGATGATGCCCATCTCGCCAAGCTGCGCCTTGAACGTGGTTGCGACGCTGGCAGAATCCACGACCGCATCGATTGCGACACCTGACAACCGGTTTTGTTCGTTGAGTGAGATGCCGAGTTTCTCGTACATCTTGATGAGTTCGGGGTCCACCTCGTCGAGGCTCTTGGGACCTTCCCCGACGGCCCGTTTCTTGGGCGCCGAGTAGTAGGTGATTTTCTGGTAGTCGATGGGGCCGTAGTGGATGTTGGCCCAGGTCGGCTCCTTCATGGTGAGCCAGTGGCGGTACGACTTGAGGCGCCATTCCAGCAGCCATTCCGGTTCGCCTTTCTTGGACGAAATCAGCCGCACGGTGTCCTCGGACAAGCCGGGGGGAACGGTATCCGACTCGATGGGGCTGGAGAAGCCGTACTTGTAGGATTGCTGGGCAAGGTCTGCCGCAATCGCTTCCGTCGTTGCCATGCGCTGTTCCATTTGTCGGCTTTCCGAGGTAAGGGCCTTTCCCATTGGGCGGCCCTCCACGGGGGTCGGCGTTGGCCGTGCCCCTGTAGGGCGCTCATGGAGGCAAGTTATAAGCCTTGATGGGCACGGGCAGGAAGTTTAGGGGAGACAAAATTGGTAGTTTTTTCACAATCCAAGCGTGTGGGCTCCCCCGGGGCAAGCACGGACTCAATATTTGCGAGAATCAGGCCTTGTGCTGCCGCCTGGCGCGGATGATTGACCAGCCAATCACGCCTACCACCAATACGGCCAAGAGGACGCCACCCGCCCAGGGGGCTATGAGTATCCATGCAACGGCCACCGCGAGGAGTCCGAGAGACCAGACCCACATAGGCACGAGTTCGAGAAAGTGGAAAAACCCGGAAAGGACCATGTCTTCCGGATCAGAACCAAACTCGCCCGGGACAGCCGTTTCCGGGACTTGTTCGCGTGCGCGTAGGTTTGCGGCTTGGTCTTGCCGAGCGTTCATCTGGGTGCAGACTCAATCGCGAGCACATAAAGGGCTGCACCGTCGTTTTTCCTAGGGAACCGCGGCAGCACAGTCCAATGGCAAAGCTTGGCTACGGCCGCAGCACAATCTTCCCGAATTGCTCGGCTCGGGCCAACTTTGCTTGGGCATCACGGACCTTTTCAAGCGGCCAGACTGAATCGACCGGAACCTTCAGAGTCCCGGCTTTCCACATGGCGACGGCGTCGGTGAGATCAGTTGGGATTCCCATGGTCGAGCCCAGGATGGACAATTGTTTCCAGAAGACCGGACGTAGGTCGAATTGCCCGGCCGGCCCTGTCGTGGCCCCGCACAGGACGAGCTTTCCACCGAGGCCGAGACTCCGGGCACTCGCCTGAAACGTCACCTGACCGACGGAATCAATCACCACGTCGAACCCCTTCTTGCCAGTCGCGATGTACGCCGACTTGGACCAGTCCGGGTCTGCCTTGTAATCAATCACGTGGTCGGCGCCGAGGGCCTTGACCCTGGCGACCTTCTCGGCGCCGCCGGTCGTCGCGCAGACCCATGCCCCCGACGCCTTGGCAATCTGCACGGCCATCCCTGCGACGCCGCCGCCGGCGCCTACGACAAGGACGCGGTGCCCAGGCCGGACGCGGCCTTTGCGCTTGATCATCTGCATCGCGGTGATGCTCGCAAGTGGCAGGCCGGCTGCCTCCTCCCAGGACATGCTCTTGGGTTTCGCAACGACGTGGGTGGCCGGCACAATGCACTCTTCGGCCAACCCGCCCCAGCGCGTCTCGCCAACGATGCTGACGTTGGGCGGCACAATCTGCTCGCCATCCGGACCCGCGACGAAATTCAGGCCTGGATTCACGATGACCTCGTCGCCGATCTGGGCCGTGCGCACGCCGGGTGCCACTTCGACGACGACGCCCGTGACGTCTGTTCCCCCGACGTGCGGCAGCGGGACCTGGAGGCCGGGCCAACCTTCACGTACGAAGAGGTCCAGGTGGTTGAGGGCACAGGCTTTGACCTGGATGCAAACGTCGCCCGCGCCGATGCCGCGTGCGGGCAGGTCGCCCACCTGGAGGACCTCCAAGCCGCCGTGCCGTTCGAAGTAAGCCGCCTTCACGGTTGGGGCATGAAGCCGTTTCGGATGAGGCTGCCGTCGAGTCCAAATGCCCTGTTTGCCCATCAGGAACTATGCATGAAAAGCTCAAGGACCTGCGGTTGCTTTACCTGGCGCACCAGCTTGAGGAATCGTTCGAGGGGCTGGAGCGCGCCTTCGAACGCCGCCTTCCCCCGGGTCCCATTCGAGAATCTCTGCGGCCGTTGTTTGCCGGCGGCCCGGGCCATGCACGTTTGGCCTCGGCGCTCGCGTCTTTGGACGCGTTTGTCAAAGAGCGCGAGGCGACCCTGTCCACGGTTGACCTGCTAGAGGCGCTTCTCGATTGCGAACTAATGGCGCAGGCGTTCTATGCGGGGCGAACAGACGACCTTTCTGATCCGGCCTTGCAGGAACTTTTCCGGCAACTCGCCGATGAGGAGGGCCGTCACGTGCAAGCCGTGCGCAACGCCATGGCGATTGCGAAGGTCGCACCGGACAAGGGCTTGTAGTGACCCGCTATTCGAGCCAGTTGTTCTTCTGCATTTTGTCCCGATTGCGGCCGTTTGCGCCGTCGCCGCGCCACCTCGCAGCCGAACCCCCAAACTCCAAGTGGTCCATGGCTCGTGTCGGAACCGCCATGGATGGCAGGTTGGGGGGAGGGCAGCATGCTGCGGCAGGCGTGCAGGTCAGCTCGTCCTGCCCGGCGGCGTACGGTTTGCTTTCCGGGGGGCTCTCCTGATGCCAGGCATCTTTATCACCGGCACCGACCGAAAAGTGGGCAAGACCGCGGTAGCCTGCGGCATCCTGGGCGCCCTGCGCGAACGCGGCATCCAGGCCTCGCCCTTCAAGCCCGTCGAATCCGGCTGGGGCGGTGTTGCCGGCTCCTGGCCGCACGACGCGGCGGCCCTGCATGCCGCGTCAGGGCTGCACCTGCGCCGGGAGGAGGTCGTTCCGTACGTCCTTCCAGACCCAATCGCTCCGGCCGTCGGTGCGGAGCGTGCCGGCATCCACATCGACCTCAAGGTCCTTGAGCGCGCATACAACAGTCTGGGCGCCCGGTCGCAACTCGTCGTGGTCGAGGGAGCCGGCGGCCTGGCCGTCCCCATCCTGCGCGATCCGTGGTTCACCATGGCGGACCTGGCGTTTACCTGGGGGCTCCCGCTAATCATCGTCTGTCGCCCGGATTTAGGCACCATCAATCACACGGTCTTGACCGTCGAATATGCGCGGCGGAAAGGCTTGGCAATCCTCGGCCTCGTCGTCAATGATTTCCCTGAGCAGCCTGGCATTGCCGAGCGGACCAACCCCGAGGTCATCGCGGCCATGACCGGATTGCCACTATTGGGCGTCCTGCCGCACCGGCCAGACGTCGACATCGAGGGGGGCCGCTGGCAAGGAATGGTCGCGAGCGTGGCAAAAAACATTGACCTGTGGCGCATTCAGAACCTGGCCGCGCCGCTGCCTTTTCGTTAAGTCCATCGGCCTGCGGAAAATGCAGGCATGCGCCGTTTTCCACAGGAAATGGCGTCGCAAGCAACGCAACAGTCAAGTGCCAGACCGTTTGTTTGTCCAGCATGGTTGGAGTAGGTGCCCACGCCATGTCCGGTCTCCAGTTGGAGCCGCCAGTGAACCACGCCGTGCAGGGGACGCCCGAGGCCCTGGCCCTTGCCAAAGCGCGGCAGAACCTCATGGCCGCTCGGCGGCAAGTACGCACAACGGCCGCCGAAGCGCGACGCTGGGAAGACGCACTCCTTGAGGCCCAAGAAGCGTCCCGCGTGGCCCACCTGCAGCTTGCGGCCCTTGAGGGTCACTTGGAGCAAGGGCGCGACGAAACGTTCCTGCCCACCCGCTAGCTTCTGCATTACTAGACGGGCAACGCCGTTTCCTCCAGGACCCGCCGGGCCTTGCGTTTCGTCGCCTCGGGAAAATCTTCCTCGAGCATCCATGCCAGGTACTCTGGCACTTCGTGCGCAGCCCGGCCGGCATGCTTGCCGAAACCAAGGCGAACGATGCCGCCCTCGTCCTTGAACAAGTGACCCTTCCGGCGCGGGCGCGCGCTGGTGGCAGGCCAACCAACCAAGTCCTCTAGGCGGGCCGGAAGTTTGTCCGCGTGGACGACGCGCTGCTCCTTGAGTACCGCAAGCATGGCCCCGACGTCGGCGTCGGCGGTGTGCGCGTTTTGCAGTTTTCGCCCAATGTAGCGCTCAAACGTTGGCCCCAGGCTTCGGCTGGACACGCGGCGTTCGATGTTGAGCGGGTCAAGAACGGGCTGGTCGGGCGGGATAGGTTGAACTGCGCAGCGCTCGAATTCCATGTTGAGCACGCCGAGGTCAAAGTTGGCGTTGTATGCGATGAAGACGGTTTCTTTTCCGAACAAGGCGCGTAGTCGCATGGCGACCTCGCCAAACGGCGGCTCGCTTCGCACCATTTCGTCGGTGATGCCGTGGATCGCCGTCGCGGCGGCGGGGATATGCCGGCCGGGGTTCACAAGTTGCGTCCAACGCGAGAGGGTCCGCAAGTCGCCGTCCAATTCTTCAGCGCAGAACTGCACGATGCGATCGCGGCCAGGACCCAAGGCACACGTCTCCGTGTCGATTGCGACCAGGTGCACGGGCATTCGACGGTGGCCGGCAGCAGAAAAGGTTGCGGTCGGGGGGGTGAAAGTGTTACGGTTGGTTGTAATAAAACGGGCCAAGCCGCCGGCTTAACCAGCGATAAAACTGATGAAACCGACCGGCGTCGGATCGGTTGCCTCGGTTTCATCGGTGGTTCAGGACTGCGACGGCGGGCCTGGTCGGGACACGCAGCCCGTTTCATTTCAGCCCCGTTTTGCGCGCCGCCCGCCCCAGCGCCCAGTCGGGGGGCTCGCCACAAGGTCTAAACTGCAGCCGGCGGAGCGAGGTCAGTGGACGTGCCGCCCACAGCCGCCGGCGGGTTGCAGGCCATCGCGAAGCAGGTCGCCCTGTACGCGCAGCACGTCCAGGACTTGTGGGCTGCCCACAATCTCTCCTGCACATGCCGTGCAGCCATCCAACATCTACGCGGCACGAACCCGCGCGGTCCAATTTCGGGCAAGGGGGACGTTTGGGCGGAAGGCTTCGCCGGATGGTTCGCCACGCGGCGCAAGTACGACCGCCTTGACAACTACAACGGCGATATCATGGCCCTTCGCGACCTCCTGCGTGAGTTGAACGCCAGCCCCGTCGTGGACATTGCCGACCTCATCGAAGCCGTGCCCGTGCGCGATGTAGGCCCCGACCTGCGTTCGGCCGACCACTGGAGCGAGTTCCTCGGTGGGTCCGGCGTCGTCGATGCAAGCGTCGCCTTCCTGACGCGGCGGCCGCGCGAACAACTGGCTTGGCTGGACGCGAAGCTCCTCACGCTCCAACTGCGGCTGGAGGAGCGCTTGAAGGAGGCGGAACGCTGCCGGAAGGGCTGGCAGGCTCGCTACGATGACGCCAAGGCGGCGTCCTAGGCCATCCTGCCCGTTGGCAACTAGGCCACGGGCCCACGAATCCCGAGGCCTACTTGACTTGCCGGACGAAGTGATAGGCGACGACGTGCCCGCCGAAGGAGATTGGAATCATGTCCGTCTCCGCATTGAAGGTCTTGCCATCCTTGCGTTTCGCCTTGAACTTGAAGCGGACCGGGCCCTGCAGGTGGCCGACGTGCTTGGCGTAGTTTTCCCCAAACATTTTCTGGTCCTTGGGGTCCACGAAGCGGTCGAGGAAATCCGTCGTCGCGCACCAATCCTTCACGGTCGTTCCGAAAAGCTTCGCAAGGGCCTCGTTGCAGACCATGTTCTCGTCGTCAATCCAGAGGTACACGCCTTCTGGGCAATCGTCGAGCACCGGCTGGAAATGCGTGGTCAGGTCCTCGAGCAGGTCTTTGTGGCTGTGGTCATGTCCCATGGGCGCACCGCGTTGTGGAGCCGGGGATTGTGTTTCAACCTGTCGCGGCGGCTTGGTCCTCAAGTTTCTTGGCGGCGGCATCCGAGAGACCGAGTTTGACTTGCAACTCGTTGAGCATGCTTCGTTCGGTGCGGTTGATGGTTCCATCCTTCCACGCCATGCGGGCCATGTCGAGGTAGATGGCCGTCCGCTCATCCTTGCCGAGTTCCTCGACATGTTTGGCATTCGGCATGGCCTTGTCCGAGAGCCGTTCGGCAAACCGCTGCAGGGGAGCGATGGCGAAGAGGAGCAAGCCGACCACGATGCCGCCGACAATCGGGCCGCCAAGGACGCCGGGGAGGATGGCTTGCGCAAGTTGCGAGGCCACGAAAAATGCGGCAAGAAGGATGCCGACGACGGTTCCGCGCTTGATTGTCCACTTGATAACAAGGTCGATTTCCAAGAGATTGCTGCGCAACAACGCGTATGCAACGAGGCCGGCGGTCACAAGCCGCGATAAGCCCACGACCGTCAAGTTGGCCGTGACGCCACCATACGACGCGACAAAGACCCCCCCGCCAATGCTGAGCCCGCTTAGGACGAGGAATACCAAGAAGTCCCGGCGGCGATGCGGGTCGCTGCGGCGCTCGAAACCATAAAGCAAGACCAGGCAGGCACCAATGAAGCCAACAGCAGCGATGGAACTGCTCACCATGAGCCCGAGGGAGGAGAAGCCTCCGGTGAAGGCCATCGCGCCGTCAAATGCCTGGTGCGTCGCGAAGGCTAACATGACGAAAAAGAGTGACCGGCAGCGACGGCCCGATGGGCTGCGCGCATAGTCAAGTGCGAACAGGACGGCCGCCAAGGAGAATCCGGCGTAGACGAAGGCCCGTATCACCAGTCCAACCGGCTGAATGGTCTTGACGTACATTTCGAAGCTGCCCCTGTTGGCGGCAATAAGATCGGGCATGAATGCCGTGACTGCCATGACGGCGGCCGCCGGAACGATAAGCCACAGGCCGCCGCGTCGGCCAAACGGGCCCCGTGGTTCAGGATAGACGCTTACAAACCAGTACGCGCCGACGCCGAACAACATGAACGAGTAGAAGGTGATTAGCGTGGAGAATTCGCGCGTGAACGCGTCGCCGCCAAGCAGGCTTCCGGTGGCTCCAACCATTGTCACTCCCCGCCAGAAGAACAGCAAGGCGAATGCTTGGTGCGCGGGCCGGCCCGGCTTGATTGCAAAAACCGCGATAGCCACGGCCATGAGGATGAAGGCCGCGACCAACTCGAAGGCGCCTTCCGGATTCGTCATCCAGGCGAAGTCGAAACCCACGATGTTGGAGTCGCGAATTGCTGCTTAATCCTATCTTAGTTCGCGCGCGGCGTCGGCACCGGCGCCGTCCGCTGGGCGATGGGGGCCCACTTCTTCCCAAGCGTACCCGTGAATTCGGACAGCGGACGAATCAAGCGGTTGTCGCCGTGTTGCTCCATCACGTGCGCTGACCAGCCTGCGACGCGGGCGACGGCGAAGATGGGCGTGTACAAGTCAAGCGGAATGCCCATGACGTAGTACATCGAGGCCGAGAAGAAGTCCACGTTGGCGTCGATGTTCTTCTCCGCTTTCATGATCTTCTGCAATTGCAGGCTCATGTCGTACCACTTCATGTTGTGCGCCTGTTCGCTTAGCGACTTGCTGAGGAGTTCGAGGTGGATGGCGCGCGGGTCGATGGTCTTGTAGACGCGATGGCCGAAACCGGGGATTTTGCGCTTCTGCGACAGACGATCCTTGACCCAGGTCTCGACCAGCATGCCGGTCTTCTCGATTTCGATCAAGGCCTTCATGACCTCGATGTTGGCACCGCCATGCAGCGGGCCCTTCAACGTGCCAATGGCTGAGGTGATGGCGCCGTGGTAATCTGCAAGCGTGCCTGCCGTGACGCGGGCCGCAAACGTGGACGCGTTCAGGTCGTGGTCGGCGTGCAAAATGAGCGCCACGTCGAACGCCTTCTCGGCGGCTGGAGTCGGCTTCTCGCCGTTCAACATGTAGAGGAAATTCGCCGCGTGGCTGAGCTTTGCGTCTGGTGCAACAGGTGGCCGGCCGCTGCGGATGCGGTGGTACGCGGCGACAATCGTTGCAACCTGGGCGGTGCACTCGACGGCCTTCTGACGGTCAATGACGACGCTTGCGGCGTCCGTGTCCTTACGTTCGCCAGCGAGGGCGGAGACCGTCGTGCGTAGCGCATCCATGGGGCCCATGACGGGCGCGCAATAGGTGAGAACGCGCATCGCAAGCGCCGGAAGCGCACGGTGGGCCGCCATCTGGTCAGAGAAGGCCTTCAACTCGTCCTTCGTGGGAAGCCGGCCCTCCCAAAGCAGAAACGTCGTCTCCTCAAATGTCGAGTTGGGCGCAAGTTCATTGATGTCGTATCCGCGGTAGGAAAGGATCCCCTTGTCGCCATCAATGAAGCAGATGCCCGACTGGGCGGCGATGATGCCTTCGAGGCCGCGCGAGACGCCGGATGAAGTTGTGGAGGCCGCCATGGACGAGAGTCCCTTTCTGGGCGGCCCAACATTCGGCCCGCTTAATCCTTATCCTGGGCCGAAGGGGCAAGCGACGATGGCAGGGCGCTTCAAGGCGTCGCGGCCGGTCGGGCGGGTTTCTGCGCGAAGCCGACCAAGATGACGGCGAGGCCGGCGGCAACCGAGGCGTAGGCGACGACGACGGTTCCGGAGGCGAAGAAGCCAAGCAGCGATGGCACGGCGAGGCCGACAAGAAAGCCGGCGACGGGCCAAAGTAGCAGGGCCAATCCGATGAACACAATCGCCAATCGCACAGGTCACACCACCCGCCGCCCTGAATAACGCGCGTGGCGGAGGCAAGCTTGGGGCGCAGGCGAGCCAGCGTCAGCCGGTAGCGGGGCGGCGGATGTACCGGCGGTTCGGCGTTTCGACCCGGCACGGTAAAGACACCTGCCCTTGTGAGAAAGCCGTGCCCAAGCCCATCTCCGCCTTCGCCGTCGCCCACCGGGGCCTGTCTGCGGAGGTGCCGGAAAACACCCTTGCTGCATTCGGCGCTGCCGTCACGGCTGGTTTTCCCGGAGTGGAACTCGATTTGCGCACCACCAAGGACGGCCACCTCGTGGTTCTCCATGATGGAGGCCTCCAGCGCACGACCGACGGCACCGGGCGCGTTGACCTCTTGTCGCTCAAGGAGGTGCAGGCCTTCGACGCCGGCGGTGGCCACGTCCCGCGCCTGGAGGAATTGTTCACGATGCTCGCGTCGTGGGACGGCCTGTACAACCTCGAGTTGAAGGTCACCTCGGCGGCCCGACCGACCGTTGATCTCGTGCGGCGTTTCAGGTTAGGCGGCCGCGTGCAAATTTCCAGCATGGACCCGATGGCCCTCGCCGAAGTGCACAAGTTGGCCCCCGAACTTGCGCGGGGCCTAATTTGCCTTGGGCCGCCGGACGACGGCGATCTAAACGTCGCCAAGGCGGCCGGTTGCACCTGGCTCAACGTTGACCATGATTTCATCGACATGGCCGAAGAGGTGGGCGCGTGGCACGAGGCCGGCTTCAAGGTCGCAGCATGGACCGTCAATGACGTGGCACGTGCCAAGGACCTTGTCGCGATGGGCGTCGAGTGCATCATCACGGATGCCCGGGATGTCGGAGCAGCCGTGCCGGGAAAGGGCAACTGGTGACTTACGGCCGTGGTTTGGGCGCCTTGCCCATGATATCGGTCTCGATGCGCGTTGCCTCGGCCTCTGTCAAGCCAAGGTGTTGGCGTAAATGCTCCAGCATGAGGCCTTCGCGGCGGGTCATGGCGCCGTCCATCCAGGCCAGCTCAGCTTGCTTCCTGTAGAAGGTAGCTGGGCCCGCAGGGGCCGGCGCGACCTCGGCGGCCAGGGGGACGGCCTTCTCTGACAGCCGCTCCGCCATTCGCTGGATTGGGGTGATGGCGAAGAACAACAAGCCGGCCGCAGCTCCGCCGACAACGACGCCATATTGCCCGCCGAAGTAGTTCTGCGCGATGTTGGCGACAATGAACAGGACCCCAAGAAAGACAGCCGCCACGGTGCTGGTCTTGATGGCGAAGCGGACCTTGAGGTCGAGGCCCAGAAGCTGATGCCGGGCGATGCCGTACACGAGGATAGCCACCATGGAGGTACGGACGATACCCAGCGCTCCCCACTGAAGGTGGAACGCGACGTACAGGAGGCCAAGGAGGGCCATCGCTTGGCCAAGCAGCGCCACGTTGCGGGCTCCTCGCGTATCGGGCCCCACGGCGCTGGCGCGAATCCACAGGATGCAAGCCATGGCGTTGGCGGCCAAGAATGGCGCATCGAAGATGGCGCCCTTATCCAGGACGCTGAAGATGCCTGACCCGTTGAAGCCAGCGGTGGCGATGAAACCGGTGTACATCGTCATGGCGGCCGCGACGAGCGCGAACTGCCGGGCCTTCCCGGCGTCTGTCGCCCTAGCCGCCCGGCAGGCCAGCATGACCGGGATTCCGGTGAGCAGGCCGACGGTGACGTACATGGTTCCATAGCTAACCATCGCCGCCAGGCGTCCGGCCACGTCATCCCTTTCATAGACGAAGATTGCAAGCGCCAGGGCGGCCGACGCCAGGGGGAAGGCAAGGTAGCGCCGCTCTCCCGCTCCCAGCGGCGACGGGAACCTGGCGGCCAGGACGAGAAGGACCGCCATGACTGCCAGGGAAAGGATGCCGCGCGCGACCTCGTAGGCCAAAGGCCCGTCGATGGGCGGCACCTTCGGGACATCGAAGAAAAGGAAACCCGTGTTCGTGCAGACGAAAAGGAGGCCGAAACAGGAGGCAAACCACCCTAGGGCCGTGCCGGCGGCGGACCGGCGGCGTAGCAGCAGGAGGAACAGGCCGAGGCCTACGACGACGAGCGCGCCCGCCATCTGGGCCCAGTCATTGATGCTGGCAAGGTCGTGCATGGGCCGGTCACGGCCTCTCAAACAGCAAGCCAGCGAGTGCAAACCAGCCCCAAATCAGCCCTGCCAAGCGTGCAACGATTCGGGGCCTGCCTCTTGGACTTGCCGCCCCCGCCGATGCCTTCTTCCTGTCCATCTCCTTGCCGTAAGCCATGACCAAGACCGCCCCCGTCGCCTCTCTGCACGCCTCCGCACGCGAGACGTGGGAGCGGACGGCTCTCAAGAAAACCTTGGACAAGTCGCCCGAGCGTCGCAAGGAATTCACGACACTGTCCAACCAGAAGGTTGAGCGCCTCTACGATCGGCATGACCTAGAGCGTATCGGTTTCAACGCGGAACGCGACTTGGGTTTCCCCGGCGAATTCCCCTACACCCGAGGCGTGCAGCCGACCATGTACCGCGGCAAATTGTGGACCATGCGGCAGTTTGCCGGCTTCGGGACGGCCCGCGAGACCAATGAACGCTTCAAGTATCTCCTCGGGCAGGGCACGACGGGCCTTTCGACAGCCTTCGACTTCCCGACCTTGCAGGGTTACGATTCTGACCACGAATACGCGGAAGGCGAAGTCGGCAAGGTCGGTGTCGCAATCGATTCGCAGCGTGACATGGAGACTCTGTTCTCGGGCATCCCGTTGGACGCGGTGTCGGTTTCGATGACGATTAACGGCCCGGCCCCGATTGTCTGGGCGTTCTATCTCGGCGCGGCAGAACAACAGGGTGTCCCCCTTGCCCAAGTTTCGGGAACCATCCAGAATGACATCTTGAAGGAGTACCAAGCGCAGAAGATGTTCATTTTCCCGCCGGAGCCATCCATCGAACTCGTCCTCGACACGTTTGAGTGGGGGTCGAAGCACGCGCCGCGCTTCAACACCGTCTCCATTTCGGGTTACCACATCCGTGAAGCCGGCAGTACTGCCGTCCAAGAACTGGCCTTTACACTCGCAAACGGCATGGAGTACGTGCGTCGCGGCAAGGCTCGTGGCCTTCCCATCGATTCGTTCGCTCCGCGCCTCTCCTTCTTTTTCAACGCCCACAACGACTTCTTCGAGGAGATCGCAAAGTATCGCGCCGCTCGCCGCATCTGGGCAAAATTCATGCAGGCCGAGGGCGCCAAGGATGCGCGCAGCCTCCTGTTGCGCTTCCACACGCAGACGGCCGGCGTCTCGTGTACAAGGGAGCAACCCGAGAACAACATTGTTCGCACAGCGCTGCAAGCCCTCGCAGCCGTGATGGGCGGGACCCAGAGCCTACACACGAATTCCTTTGACGAGGCACTGGCACTTCCGACGGAGAAGGCGGTCCGAATCGCCTTGCGCACGCAGCAGATCATCGCGCACGAGTCTGGAGTTGCAAACACAATCGACCCGCTGGGCGGCAGCTACTATCTTGAGACGCTTACGACCCAGATGGAGGAGCAGGCGAACGACTACTTCCGCCGGATTGACAAGATGGGTGGCGTCGTTCGTGGCATCGAGAACGGATTCTTCCAGCGCGAAATCGCAGACGCGGCATTCCACCAGCAACGCGCCATAGAAAACGGCGACCGCATCATCGTGGGCGTCAACGACTACCGGATGGAGGAGCCGCCCTACACGGACATCCTGCGTATCGACGAGGACGGCGAAGCGCGCCAGGTCAAGGAACTCAAGGAGCTTCGCCGTTCGCGCGACCAGCAAAAGGCGACAACGGCCTTGCGGCATATCATGGAGGCCTGCGAGAAGGAACGTTCAGGCTCTCGCCCGAACATGATGCCGTTCCTGCTCGAAGCAAGCCGCGCCTACCTGTCGCTTGGCGAGATTCGCGAGGCGATGGTCGCCGTGCATGGCGAATACCGGGAACCCGCCGTATTTTGACCAGCGAGCCAGGCCGGGCAAGGGCGCGAAGGGGCACTCGGCAGAATGGTGCCGCGACCGACGAGGCTAAACATCCACCTGGCGCGGCAATTGTTTGGCCGTACGGTTGCGTGGTGCCGCAAAGTACATTTCACCCACGTGACGTGCGGGCGTTATGCTTCGCCGAATCGTCGTTCTCCTCCTCCTGACCACTGTTGCCCTCGCGCCCGCCGCATCTGCCTGGACGCTTGCACCGCCACCCGGCGCGCCCGCTGCCGATGCCTTGGCAAGGGCCGCCGATGCCTGGACATTCGGCCTAGCCCGATCCATCCCGACGGACGTCGCCGGCGACGCGATGGCCACCGCAGCTTGCGCTCTCGGGGACGTGAACGCGGACGGCGTCGGCGACATCGTCGTGCAGGTCCGGGGTGCAGTCGGCGAACCGACGACTCTCGTGGCCCGCGCTGGCCCCGACTTCGAGCGCATCCTCTGGCAGCAGGCCAGCAAGGCCACGCGCCTGCTGGAATGCGCGCCGGACCTGGACGCAGACGGCGTCACGGACCCGGTCCTGCGTACGATCGGCACGGCCACCTCGGCCGGCACCGAGGCGGCGGGCGTCGCCAAGTCATCCGTCCAGGTCGTCATGCAGACACTCGATGGCGCAAACGGCGTCGCCATGATTGGCCGCGTCGCGACCGACACGGCAACCGGCGCCGCGAACTCCGCCGCCGGCCCGGCCTTCGGCGCCGCCGAGACGGCGACCTCCACGCTCCTGCCCGCCGCGATGGGCGCCGCCGCCTTCCTGCAAACCACGGTCAAGGAGGCAAATGTCGTCTCGCTGCCGTCGGGCCTACCCGTGGCGGCCTTGACCTCGACCTTGCAGACCACGGCGCACCTCGATATCCTGGACGCCACAGGCCAGGTCGTCGCCGCCATCGACATCGACCAGGCTGGCCAAGCGATCATGGCCATCGCCCCCATCCCTCTCCTGGGCTCGCTCCCCAACGTCGCGGTGCTCACCCAGCAGGTGGTGTCCCCAGTCCAGCAGGTCGGCGCCGAGGTCCCCAAGCTCGCGATGTACGCGGCGGACGGCACGCTGTCCTGGACGACCGAACTGGCCGCATCGACGGGTGTGGCCCTTCTCGTGCCCCGCGCCGGCGACCTCAACCTCGACGGCGTACAGGACCTCATCGTGGAGACCGTGATGCAAGGCGTCGAAACGGCGCCCGGCGCCGCGTTCCAAGTCCTCTCCGGCATCGACGGCAGCGTCATCCTGTCGTCCGGCGCGCCCGTCATGGGCCTCATGGCGGCGCTGCCTCTCGGCTCCTTGCCGACCGGCCCCGCCCTCCTGCAAGTCGAACGCGCCGCCGGCGCCGCAACCATGGCAATCAGCGCCTTGGACGCCTCCGGCGGCGTCCTTTGGTCGGCAACGCTTGAGGCCACCGCCGAGCCCATCAATGCGGCCCTCGACGCCTACACGGGAGACATCGTCGGCTTCACCGACTTGACCGGCGACGGCCTGCCCGACGTCGGCTCCGTCGTCCACCAGGGCGCATCCATGTCGCTGCAGGTCATCGATGGCGCCACCGGACAAGTCGCATGGGTGCAGACCCTGCCCGACGCGGCCAACGTCCTGCCCATCGTCCTCGATGTCGGCATGAGCGCCGTGGCCCAGGCACAGGCAAACGTCGCCTCCGCGATTGTCGCCTTCGGCAATGCCACGGCCCCGGCCGTCACCCTGCTTGATGCCGCGACGGGCCAGATCCAGTGGGTGGCCCAAGCCGTCCCGCAGGTCTCGGCCGCGGCCGCCCTGTCCATCGTGGTGCAGGCGGCGGGCGACCTCGACGCAGATGGCGTGCAGGACCTGCTGGCAACAGTCACCGAAGTGGCGGCTGGCGCCAGCGCATCCGTCGAGGCTCCGGCCGCAATCGTCACGGCCCTCTCAGGCAAAACCGGATTGACCCTCTGGGCTACGGCCACAAGCACCGTGGACGCCGCCGTGGACCTCGCCTTCGGCATCACGCCTGGTCCGGCCTACCGGTCGGTCCCCGCGGTCGCCGGGGCCGTGGAGGAGCAAGCCTCCCCGATGCCGGTGGCGGCGCTGGTCGCCGTCGCCTTGCTAGGCCTGGCCGTAATCCGCCGCAAGCCCATCCGCCGCGCCTAAGCCGGCCATCCCGGGCTATATGACCTTGCGCCGAAACTGGCTTTAGACTCCCGGCCCGAAAATGCTGGGTATGGAGCCCCACGCTCACCATGATGGCTCAAAGGAACGGTTTGCTGCCTACCGCCTCGACCAAGACCTTGAGGCCTGGCTGGACCATGTCAGAGTGGCCGAACAAGCCGACCCCGAACCGGTCCTGTTCGAAGTCTAGGATGGGACCCCATTCCTGTACGGTCACCACAATTGTCTAGAACGTAGCCCACCGAGGTAGAACCATGGACAATCCTGACAAGATTCACGCAACTCCTGGCGAGGTCGCCGACCCCGCACTGCAACTCTGGCTCCAGAAGCTCAGGGAAATGCACCGCCCCGAAGAGGAAATCATCCTGCTAGACATGTGACCGTGATGGACAGGCTTATCTGGCCAGCGCCTCAGTTCCCGACGTGGGTCGGTCAGGCATCACGCGCCAAGACGTGGCGCTCGTGCGCAGTCGGCGCGACCGGGCGCGCAACATGGCGTTTGCCGGCTTCGGCCTGGGGTTTTTTGGTGGCATCGTTTTCCAGTACGGCAATATTACGCTGTTCGAAGGCCGCAGTGTCGACTGGGCGGCCGTCCTCGGCTTCCTGATTGGGCTTGCCGGGGTGTTGATGCTGGCGGCGGGTTTTTTCCTGCTTGCCGCGGGCATCGCCATGTGGATTCTGCAAGCGGTTCGCTTGCACCGCATTGACGACCCCTGGGCCCACGATCCAGACATCGACGGACCCGACCCGACCCGCCGGCACGATTTGGACGATTTGTATGATGAAGTGCCACCCGGCTCGTAGGCGCCTCTCCGGCTCGGAGAGTTCATGCGGGACGCCGTGGTCGCCCTGGCATGGCCCGGAAGGCGGACACACCGCGCAGCCTCGACTTCCGTAGCGACACAATCACGCAGCCGACGGATGCGATGCGCAAGGCGATGGCCGCTGCAGAGGTGGGCGACGACGTCTATGGCGAGGACCCAACTGTCAATCGCCTGCAGGCGAAGGCCGCGAAGCTTTTGGGCACCGAGGCCGCGCTATTCGTCCCGACGGGTACGATGGGGAATCAGGTGTGCGTTTGGGTCCACTCCGGCCGGACGGGTTCCATGGTGTGCGAGGAGAATTCCCACCTTGCGCTTTACGAAGGCGGTGCCTCGTCGCTGTTGTCGAACGTGACGCTGCGGACCATTCGCTCGCCGGCCGGACCGTTTGCGCCACAGGACGTCGAACACCTTTTCCCGCTCGATGATGCGCACTTCTCGCCAGTCAAACTCGTCGCGATCGAGAACACGCACCAATACTCTAGCGGGCGTTGCTGGGATGCCAAGCAGACGAACACAATCACGAACTTCGCCCACAAACGGGGCGCCAAACTGCACATCGACGGGGCCAGGATTTTCCACGCCGCAATCGCGCAAAAGACCACAGCGGCCAAGCTTGTCGTCGGCGCGGATTCCGTCATGTTCTGCCTGTCCAAGGGTTTGTCCGCCCCGGTCGGTTCCCTGGTATGCGGCACCGAGCGTTTCGTCCACGAAGCCCACAAGGTGCGCAAGATTTTGGGGGGTGGGATGCGCCAAGCCGGCCATCTTGCCGCCGCCGGCATCGTCGCGCTAGACACTGGTATCGAGCGCCTGGCTGACGACCACGCTAACGCAAGGCTGCTGGCAAAGGGCCTGGCCAACATGCCCGGCCTGAAAGTCGATTTGGAAGCCGTCGAGACCAATATGGTCATGGCGGACATCTCGGCCACAAATATGACGGTCACGCAGTTTCTCAAGGCCGCGGCCGACGTCGGCGTACTTGGGAATTTCCGCGACGCCGGGCCGACGGTCCGTTTCGTGACGCATCGAAACGTGTCGAAGGCGGATTGCAAGGAAGCGCTGGAGCGTCTGTCGGGAATCCTGGGTTAGCCGGGAGCTGGCCCAACTCCGGGAAGGACGATGAACCCAATACGGTGGCCAAGGCGCGGGTTTGTGGGCGGTCGAGAACAACGGTGAAGGATTTGGTTATCGGAAGCATTGGGTTCATCGTGCCCACCCGCGGTCGCGACCAAATCATGACCTCACGGAAAGGCCGATAGGGAAACACGAATTGGCCCCGTCGTTGCCAGAAATCGCCGCGTGCTTCGTCGACGTGCACATCTTCCGCCGCCGCGCCGGCAACGAGGAGTGGTTGGTCCTGAAGCGCGCTCCCCACATTCGACTCCCCGGCTCCTGGCAGATGGTCTCGGGCACGATTGAGGTGGGCGAGAAGGCCTACGAGGCCGCGGCACGGGAACTTTTCGAGGAGACTGGCTTGCGGCCCAGGCACTTCTACCAGGCGAGTTTCGTCAATCGCTTCTACCTCGCCGCAACCGACCAAATCATTCTGACGCCGGTCTTCGCCGCCGAAGTAGATGCCGACGCCGACGTCGTCTTGTCCGACGAGCACACGGAGTTCTTGTGGGTCACATCCGAGGACGCGCAACGGAGATACCCGTGGCCGGGCCAACGTGAGAGCCTACGTGTGATTCGAGAGCAGTTTATCGAAGGGACGCCGAGGCCGGAGAGTTGCCTGGATGACCTCGTCCGCCTGGCCTAGTCGAGGAAGTGGCGCTTGTACCAGGCAAGCCATGGGTCGTATTGCCGGGGGCCAAGCAAAACCGGCCCCAGGACGATGAATGCCACCAGATAAATGTCCAGCAAGCCCAGGCCAAGCCAGAACGGACGCACTTGCTGCATGAGGATCATAATGGGGGCGACGGCCAGTCCAGCCAACAGCGCCCAGACCATGTCCTTGCGGGCCTGGCGCTTCACCGAATCCGCGACCTGAATGGCATCCGCCGTGCTCTCGGGCGTAGATGTTGACACGCGCCCAGCAAGGGCGTCCAAGACGCCAACGATTCGCTTCCCGTTCTCGCCGCCGCGCCCCCAAGCCAGGCGCGCCACATGAAGCACGGGCAGACTGCGGCGCGTGGTCGGCAGCCCAAGACGCATCTGGCAGCGATTGGCGACGTAGCGACCAATGAACCGGAACGAAAGCCAATACATGAGGAGGAATACCACCGCCAACGCGATCACGAGATAGGGCCATCCGGGGACGGGCGGGTCGATCCATTTCGGCCCCGCACGTTCACCGTACTCGGCAGAAAGCCACGCGTAGAATCCAATCCACGCCGCAGCCCCCATGCAGAGCATCGAAGCCTCCATGGCAAGCGCGGCGCCCGCCAATGACCATCGCCAGATTACCTTGTCTCCGACAAGTCCGTCCACCTGCGGAAGACCCAAGATGATGCCGTAAAACCACCGGCCTTAAGCAGACCAGGCTACGTCCCCGCCTGCCATGACTCGTCTCGTCGTCATCGGGGGCAACGCCGCCGGCATGAGTGCCGCATTGAAAGCGAAGCGCCGCGCCCCCGATTTGGAGGTCGAGGTGCTCGAGGCGGGGCCGGACATTTCGTACTCGGTCTGCGGCGTGCCCCACCTTGTCGAGGGCATTGTGCCGGACGCAGACCAGTTGCGCGTCCTTTCGCTTGACGAGGCAGCTAAGCGAGGCGTCACCGTCCGGAGCGGTTGCAAAGTCATCAGCTTCAACGCGTACACGAAGGAAGTGGTCTTCCAAGGCGCCACGGGTCGTGATTCGAGTCACTACGACAAGCTCCTCATTGCCACGGGCTGCGCGGCTCGCAATCCATTCAAGGGCGGCACGTTGGGAGGCGTGCACACCGTCCGTCATCTCGGCGATGGCATTCGACTCATGGAGGCCGCGGGCAAGGCGAAGAAAGTGGCCGTCGTCGGCGGAGGCTACCTCGGGCTTGAGATGGCCGCGGCGTTCAAGACGCGGGGCGCGGACGTGCATCTTCTCACGCGCGGCAAGCGACTTCTTGGGGCGATGGATGCCGACATCACGGATGGCTTGACGGAGTGGTTGGAGAACGCTGGCATCACCGTCCACCTGGAGGCCGCCGTCAAGGGTTTTTCGGAGGGCAAGAAGGAAGGCCACCTCGGTGCCGTCGAAGCCAAGAAGGATGTTGTTGCCGACGCGGCGGTCGTCGCGGTCGGGGTCCAGCCAGCAACTGAGTTTGCCGTCAAATCGGGGGTCACCACCACGAAGGAAGGTTACGTCCTCGTCGATGACAACATGCGCACGAACTATCACGACGTGTGGGCTGCTGGAGACTGCGTTGCGGCGCGCCACATCGTGACGGGAAGGCCGACGCCGGTGCCGCTCGCGTTGCCGTCAAACCGGATGGGCCGTGTTGCGGGGGACGCAATTGGCGCAAGCACCGAGAAGATTCCTGGGCCGTGCATGTACTTCCCAGGGGTGCTTGGGACCGCAATCACGCACATCTTTGGCCTCGCCTTCGCGCAGACCGGCATCACCCAGGCGCAGGCGAAGCAGGAAGGCATCGATTGCGTCGCGGCGCTTATCGAGAGCAAGGACAAGGCCGTTTACATGCCGGGATCAGCTGACATGGCCGTGAAGGTCGTGGCTGAACGCGGCTCGGGTAAACTCCTCGGCGTGCAGATTGCCTGCCCATCAGAGGCCGCGCTGCGCATCAATGCCGCCGCCGTCGCGCTGCAGGCCGGCATGAAGGTCCAGAAATTGGCTGAGATTGAGACGGCGTACGCCCCGCATTTCTCTCCCGTATACGACCCGCTTATCGTGGCGGCAAGCGAGTGCGCGAAACTTGTTAGGCGATAATCGCGGCCTTTTCGAGGTCACGGTCATAGGTCCAGGGCTTCAGGTTTCGGCGGCGGCACCAGGCTGCGACAATGGCGTCTGCGTGGCTTAGCTTGCCTGGCGACTCCATGAAGAGTTTCCACGCTTCCCCTTGTACATCGTCCCACGGGTCGTCCGGCGTCGGCTGGAATTCTGCCTGGCCAAGTTGCCGCAGGTACGCGGCTGCGGCCCGCGCCGCCTTGCCGCCGCGGCGCAAATCAATGAGGCCAAGGGTCTCGCTCAGGATTTCGGCAGGAATCACGAACGGTTCGTGCGAAGCGGCAAAATCGCGTGCCCGAGGGTGGTGCTCATCGTCCGCATTGAACAGCGCGTAGAGCGCCGACGTATCCGCGATTCTCATGTCTCCCACTTCTGGCGGGCGCGATAGGCGGCTTCTCTTGCTTGCTTGAACGGCAACGGGTCGTGAAACGTCGGCAGGTCGGACAAGTCCAGTGGCTCCGCCTGCCCAATTGCGGGTTGCACGATGACCTGCACGCGTTGGCCTTCGCGCAGACCCATGCGCGACAAGTCCTTCTTGGTGAGGCGGACGGCATAGGAGTTGCCCCATTTCTTGACGGTTGCCAACATTGTATCTACATCAAGTAGACACGCGTGGTTTTTGAACTTTCGCTTGGGGGCGGTTTCCTCTTATGGCCATGCCCAGTCACCGCCTCGTGGACTGGACCGAGAAGCACCGCCCGCGCAGCCTTGCGCAAGTGGTGGGAAACGCCCCCTCGGTCACCCGACTGCGCCAGTGGGCTGATTCGTGGAAGACCGGTATTCCAGCGAAGCGCGCCATCGTCTTGGCAGGCCCTCCGGGCACGGGTAAGACGTCGACGGCCCTTGCCCTCGCAAACGACATGGGCTGGACCCTCATCGAACTGAATGCCTCAGACGCCCGCAACGCTTCGACAATCCAGAAGGTGGCAACCGCCGGCGCCGTGCACCAGACGTTCACAGCTGACGGTGCTTTCCATTCCGCCGCCGACGGTGGGCGCAAGCTCATCGTCCTCGATGAGGCTGACAACCTGTACGAACGAGCCGGCGCGGACGGCATGGATGGCTCCGGCTCAGACTTGTCGGACAAGGGCGGCAAGGGGGCCATCATCGAGACGATCCGGCAGAGCAAGCAGCCCATCATCCTCATCGTGAACGACTTGTACGCCCTGGAGAAGGGATCAGGCGCCGCGCTCAAGTCCCTGACGGAACTCTTGAAATTCACGCGCGTGAACGTTCGCTCCATCCCGCCCGCCCTTGCGCGCATCGCGCACGAAGAAGGCGTCATGGTCGACAAGGAAGTGTTGGAGGCCATCGCCGTGCGTGCGGACGGCGACTTGCGTGCGGCGGTGCGCGACCTGGAATCGCTCTGCATCGGCCGCAAGCATGTGACCTTGAAGGAGGCCAATAGCCTGGGGAGCCGCGACACGACCTCGACGCTGTTCGACCTCGTCCGGCACGTTCTCAAGGGGCGCAAACTCGAGGATGTCAAGAAGGAAATCTACGACGTCGACGCGACGCCGGAGGACCTTGTCTTGTGGGTGGACGAGAACCTGCCGCGCGAATACAAGGACCCCGCCGACCTTGTCGCCGGCTACGAGATGCTGGCCCGCGCGGACATTTTCCTCGGTCGTACGAAATCGACGCAGAACTATGGGCTTTGGGCCTATGCGGGCGAGCTTTCGACGCTCGGTGTCATGGCGGCGCGCCGCCGCGAGTACCGCGATTTTGCGCCGTACGGTTTTCCGCAATGGTTGTCGAAGATGGGGCGAACCAAGGGGCTACGGGGAACCAAGGACGACCTCGCCGAACACTTAGGCCGCGCAACGCACCAAAGCAAACGCAAGGCCCGCCTCGAACAGGTGGAACCGTTTGCACTCATGTTCCGCACAGACCGTGAATTCGCGGTGCAGCAGACGCGCGAGCTCGAACTCGGCGACGAGGAAATCGTCCTCCTGCTGGGTGCCGACGGGACCGCAAGTCGCGTCAAGGAGATCCGAGCCGCCGTTGCCGCCGAGGACGAAGACGGCGAAAGGGCTGCCAAGGAGGCGCGAAGGTCCGAGGAGGAGGGCGAGCCGGCAGCGTCGGCCCCCGAGAAGGCGCAAGAGGACGGCAAGCCGAAGCGGCCGACGCCGAAGGCCGGGCAGAAAGGCCTCTTCGGGTTCTGAATCATGGGGCGATACGGGCGCCGGCTTGCCAACCGGCCAGGGCCATGAGGGGGCCGCCGACACCGTTGAGGGCGATGTTCAAGAGCGCGAGATCGCGATGCCCGAAGCGCCACAATTCCACCGTTTCGACCGAGTACGTGCTCAGCGTTGTGAAGGCACCGAGAAAGCCGATGACGATGAGGTAGCGGGTCGCTTGCTCCGCGCCGGCCGGAAGCACAAGCCAGCCGATCGCGAAGGCCCCGACAAGGTTCACGGCGAGCGTGGCCCAGGGAAAACTCGGCCAGGGCAAGGCGGTGCTTGGGATGAGGACCGAGACGCCCCACCGCAGCAATGCGCCCGGGACGGCCCCTGCGCTCACAAGGCCGATGGCTTTCCAGTCGAGAGGCACACCCGAGCCACGGCACTGCTTCGCATAGGGTTTCCGGGACCGCGCGTTTGAAACGGTCGCCGAGGTTGCTCATGGCATGCAGAAGTCCCCCACGCCACGCAAGAGTGCGCCTCGATCCAGCCAGCCCGGTTCGCTTGGCAGTGCGCGCAAGGAGGCAAAGGCGGCTGAGGGTTCCGCGAGCCGAAAGACCACGGGCATCCATTCCAAAGGCCAAGGCGCCGCAAACGGTCCGCGTCCAGGACAGGTCGCAGTCCGCACTCCAAACGTTCCCGGGGCCAGCAGCGTCGTCGACGCCGAGAAGTACGGCGCAATGAAGGACATCCTGCTCGCGGTCATTCCATCCAAGGCGCCGGGCATTACGCAGGGCGAGATGTTTGACGCCGTGCACGTGAAGGCCAGCAAAGCCAAATTCCCCGGCAGCACGAGCCGCTGGTGGGCCAAAGTCGTGCAACTTGACCTCGAGACGAAGGGTGTTCTGCGCCGAATCGAGGGCCCGCCGTTGCGCTGGCACCGGAAGTAGTCCACCTCGCCCTTAGGGACGCGGCCCAACAAATTGCAAACCGCTATGGGGCCGACGGGACACTCCAGGCCATGGCGTCCGCCGCGGCCGCGTTTGCCCCCATCCTGCTCCTGCTCGCCGTCTTTGCGGGATGCGCTTCCGTGACGACGCCGGGCACTGAACTGCCAAGCGACTGGAAACGCGGCGCAGTCCTCAAGCCCTACCAGATGGGCTCTACCCATAACGGTGCCCACGACGCCGACTTGTACCCCCTCGACAGGCCGGGACTGGCGGAGCCTGCGAGTTGCAAGGCATACCGGGACAACCGCAGCCAGGATTCGGATTCCTGCGAGATTCGGGCGCCGCGCTACTCCTGGGAGGACGAAGGATCGTGGGTGATTTCGGCAAGATGGGCAGAGTGCCCCAGCGCACGCGTCGGCCACCCTTGCAACCCACCCGTCACGCCGTACGAACCGCGCGTCGTGG
Source organism: uncultured Halobacteriales archaeon (assembly GCA_964627625.1). Taxonomy (GTDB): domain Archaea; phylum Thermoplasmatota; class E2; order JACPAO01; family JAHFTW01; genus JAHFTW01. The sequence continues at coordinate 13,925 of CAZVJB010000001.1, read as the reverse complement.
CTTTCGACTCCGGCGGCCGCGCGGTTTCGTGGTGGGACGGTACGCCTGGACCCAAGACGGCGATTTCCACGGAATGAGCCAAGGGGAAAGGCGGCTCAACGCTTATATCGGAGTTTGGCTCACCGAAGGATAACCCGGTGACTTCGTGGGAAACATTCGCCAGACCTACATCAAGCGCGTTGCGATCGACCTGGTCAAGAAATACAATGACCAGTTCTCGGACGACTTCGAGCACAACAAGAAGGTCGTTGGCCAACTCACTGATGTCAAGACCACCGTATTCCGCAACCGCATCGCGGGCTACGTGACCACTTACCGGAAGAACTGGGAAGCCGCCACCGTCGAGGCCGCCGAGGAGTCCGGCAGCAAATCCGCCCCGGTCGTGGACGACGACGTGCCCGCCGCGGCATAGTATCCACCCACATTTTCCTTTCCATCCAATCCTCCTTTTTCTAACCCTTTTCTGCGTCGCAGGGCAATTCTCTCCTACAAATCCGCGCTACCCATTTCCGGCTGGCAACTCATTCTTGATATCTTGGCTGCCAGTCCCGGCCTTGTGCACCGACTCGTGGACCTCGCAACCGCAACCCTGCGCCGCGGTGAGCCCGTCCTCCTGTTCGACTCCGACAGCCGCGAGGGCGAGACCGACCTCGTAATCGCATCCCAGTCAGCAACACCTGAGGCCGTTCGTCGCCTCCGCACGGACGGGGGCGGCCTTCTGTGCACCACCATCGCGCCCGAGCACCACCGCGCGCTTGGCCTGCCTTTTCTTGCCGACTTGCTGGCCGATGGCGCCGCGCGGCACCCGGTCCTCGCGGAGATGAAAGCGCACGACCTCCGGTACGACCCGTCGAAGTCCAGCTTCGGCATCACCCTCAACTCGCGCCGCACGTTCACCGGGATTCCAGACGGCGACCGCAGCCTTACGATCCAAGAATTGGCCCAATTCCTCGCGGAGTTGGACGGACTACCCCCCGCCGCGGCGCGCTCGAGCTTTGGCGCCCAATTCAGGACCCCCGGCCACGTGATTCTCCTAAACGGCGCCGACGGCGGGCTTGCGGCACGACAAGGCCATACAGAACTCTCGATTGAACTCGCGCGGCAGGCAGGCGTCGTTCCGTCCACGACCATCTGCGAAATGCTCGACCCGAAGGGCAAGGCGCTGACTCAAAAGGACGCGCGCGCCTACGCGAAGCGACACGACCTGGTGTTCCTCACCGGCCAAGAGGTCATCGACGCATGGCACAGCAAGACGGCCCGCGCATTCCCGGTAAGCCCGACGCCCGTGACAGCGTAAGCGGAGCAGCACTTTCCAAGCCCGGGTCCATTCGTCCGCACGTCCGCGTCATGACGACGGGCGTCTTCGATCTCCTCCATCCGGGACATCTGCACATGCTGGAGGAGGCCAAGAAACTCGGCGACGAACTCGTCGTCGTGATTGCCCGCGACGAATCCGCGACGCGCGAGAAACACAAGCCCATCACCCCGGAGGAGCACCGACGCCGCATGGTCGAGGCCCTGAAACCCGTGGACCGCGCCGTATTGGGGCACAAGGGCGACTACTACCGCATCGTGACGGAACTCAAACCTGACATCATAGCACTCGGGTTCGACCAGAAGTACGACGAGGCCGCCGTCGCCGCGGAGTGCGAGAAGCGCGGCTGGAAATGCAAGGTCGTGCGGTTGCCGCACGTGGCCAGCGACTTGGATGGCACACGCAAAATCATCGAGAAAGTGGCCGCGAGGGCGGCGGAGCAGAGCTTGTACAAACCCGACGGCTGACACCCGCCAGTGTCCGTTGCGGTTCATGTGAATCCGTCGTGTCGGGTCCTCATGGCCACGCCCGTCCTGGAACCACCGATTTCACCGAACCACATGCATGACCCTCGAACCTACGCCATAATTGGGGCGGCGCTTGAGGTGCACACCGTGTTGGGCTGCGGCTTCCTCGAGAAAGGATACCAGGCCGCTCTGGCCAATGAAATGACGCGGCGTGCCATCCCGTTCGAACGCGAAGTCGAGATGCCAATGTGGTACAAGGGCGTTGTCTTGGATTGCAGCTACAGGGCGGATTTCGTGTGCTTCGACGACATCATCGTGGAGTTGAAGGCGACTGCAGGCCTCATCGCCGTGGACGCCGCGCAGGTCCTGAACTATCTCAAGCTGAGCGGGTTTCGCACGGCACTGGCGTTGAATTTTGGAACCGAATCTCTGGAAGTGAAGCGCTTCGCGATGTAGGCGAGGATTCGGTGGCATCGGTGAAATCGGTGGTTTGTTAGCGTCGGGACGCCCAGTCCCGCCCAACACAACGCTTGATATCCTCCAAGGCAAGTCTGCCGGCCGATGAGCCTAATCTGGCGCCCCGAGGACGGCAGCCGTCCACCCCCCAAGGTCATGGTCCACAAGGCGCAGCCGCGGCCGGTAGGTTCCACGGGTCCTCGTTACGGCGTTGTCGACACGACATTCGCGACGGTCAACATGGGCGATATCGCAGTCAAGACGTTGCAGGGCCTCGGCATTGCGGATCATCGCATCCTGCGCCGTACCGTGCCCGGTTTCAAGGACCTCGCCGTCGCCTCGAAGCAGATGATTGAGGGCGGCTGCAACATCATCGTGGCCTGCGCCATGGTGGGCCCAGAGCCGATTGACAAACAGTGCGGCCACGAGTCGAGCCTCGCGATTTCGCAGGCGCAACTTCTCACATCGACGCACGTCCTCGAGGTTTTCGTGCACATGGACGAGGCGCGCGACGACGCCGAACTTCTTCGTGTGGTCCAGAACCGCGTGTCTGAACATGCCGTCAACGCGTACTGGATTCTCGAAAAGCCGGAGGAACTCGTGCAGCGCGCCGGTACCGGACAACGGCAGGGTTTCTCGGACGTGGGCGCGGCCGATGCAAGCCGACGCGAGACGGCGCACCTGCGGCCAAGCACACGGTAAGCCGCCGCGTCCTTTCAGGGGCTCCAACAGAAAGCATTCAAGTGAGGACAACCTCGCGGACCCTGGGATGGGACACTCCAGCGGGGCTGAAGGCAGCGGCAAAACGCCGGCCGCCGACGGCCACGACAAGGGCGTTGAAATCACCGATACGACGGCTGAATTCGACGAGTACACCTCTCCTGCCCGGCTTGACGAACATGGCAAGCCAATCCCGCGGTCGAAGGGCCTGCGCTCCGCCGGCTACCAATTCCCGCCCGCCGGAAGCCCCACGCTGCCTCTTACCAAAGCGAACCTCGCCAAGGGAATCGGCGTTCCCGAGGTTCCGCGCAGCGCGCCGACTTCAAAGTCTGCGTGGCCGGTGCCACCGCTTCCCGGCATGCCACATTCTTCGTCTGCGGACGAACCCCATGTCATTGTGGACAAGCCCACGGCGCCGCCGTCCGTGAAAGTGACGGAGGATCCGCTTTTCGAGGAATACCATCGGCCTGATTTGAAGGAGCACCCGCGTACTGGCAAGGGCATTCGCCACGAGCCACCGCCGGCCCCCAAGGTGCAGGACATTCTCGCAAAAATGAAGGAACCGGAATTCGAGGTCGCGACTCCGAAACGCTTCGGCGTTATGCCGGTGAAAGAAATCCCGAAGGAGCCGCCCGCGGCGGCCGTTCCGGGCGCCGAGCAGAAGACGGCCTCAGAGAAGGCTGCTCTTGCTGCGGCCCACGACGCCGCTGTCGTTGACCAGGCTGTTCTTGACGCAGCGGCAGATTTGGCCTCCGCCCCCGACCTCGTCATGTCCCAATCCAGCGCGTACGGCCCCATCAAGACCGTGGTCGATCATCCGGAAGGTGAGGACATTTTCGCGCCGCCTCCAGAGATCAAGACACTTGGCCACGGGCCCAGCCCTCTTCCCGTATCCGAGGTCCCTGTGACCACCGCACCCTACGTCCCCCGCCAGCCAGCAGCCGTCCAGCTCTCTCGTGCCGCGCCAACACCGATGCCGGCCCCGACGCACGCCCACGAGACTCCGGCCCACGCGACTGCCGAAGGAACGCACTCCAGTGGGGCTCCACCCGTCAAGCCCGGGGGCTCCTCGCCCCGCATCGCCATCCTGCAGAGCGACTACCACTTCGACACGACGACCCGCATGGCTGAAGCCGCCAAGGCGCGCGCCCACAGCCTCGGTGCCCCCGTCGTTGCCCACCACCACGTTCCCGGCGTCTTCGACCTCCCCCTGGCCGCGAAGCTCCTCATGAAGCGCAGCGACATCGACGCCCTCGTCGTCGTCGGCGCCGTCGTGCAAGGCGAGACCGGCCACGATGTCATCATCACCCGCGAAGCAGCCCGCAAACTCGCCGATTTGGCCTACGACTCAGAGAAACCCATCGGCCTTGGCATCACGGGTCCCGGAATGACGGAAACCCAGGCCCAGGCGCGCATCAATTCGGGCGCCCATGCCGTGGATTCCGTCGTGCAGCAGCACAGGTTGCTCGTGGGATTGAGGGCATAGCGAACAGGCCATTGGCAAGGCGCTTGGGAAAGATATCCGCACGCAAGCGCTCGAAGCAACTCTGCCGCAAGGTTGAAGAAGCATGGGGCTACCTGGAACGCATGCGAGTCAGTCGTCTGCTCAGTCTAGCTCTGGTCATCGGAATTTTCGCAGGCATCGCGCCTAATGCCAACGCGGCCGACGCGCCTGGAACCATCTATCTCGACAGCAACGTGCTGAGCACGACCACGCCCGCCGTCCCCTGCGTCGCCGACGTGATTTATGGCGCGGCTGTGACCGCACCAGCGGCCGGAAAGGCCTACATTGGCACGTCCACGGAAGCTATCGCCTGCAGCATCGCCTTCGATTACGTGGTTGAGACCCCATTCGCGCTGGGCGGCGACATCACGGTGAGCATCCTCCTCGGCTGCACGGTGACCGACGCAATCACTGAAGTCGACGCGGACGTCTCGATTGCAGGCACGGTCGTCGACGCGGGGACCCGCCATTCCAACGTCGCGATACCGCCCGCCCCATGCCCGCCAGGCGGCACGAGTGCATGGACCTGGACCCTCCCGCACGCCGGTGAGGCCGCCACCACGGGTGACATCGTCCAGGTGACCATCTCTGTTTGGGGCAACAGTCCGCCCCCTGCACAACCCGGCGTCGGCAACATCTACGTAATCACGGGCGCCGCGACATCGAGCATCTCTGCCGTCGGCATCCCCGCACCGTCCACCGTCGGCGCCGAGTCAATCAACTTGGCCGTCGCCAAGACCAGCGCCTCGGCACTCCCGGGCGGAGCTGCCTACTACAACCTCACCGTCAATAACCTCGGCGCGGCCACGAAGTTCACGCTCGCGTCGAGCGGACTCCCCAACGGGTACGCTGCGGCCTTCAACCCTCTCTCCGGCGACATGGCCGCAGGCAGCAACACGACGGCGACGCTGAAGGTCACCATCCCGTCCTCGGCAGCGGGCGGCACCTCCGTGCCGTTCAAGGTCAAGGTCACCGGCACGGCTGGAGCCAACAAGACAATCGAGTTGACGATTGTGGTCGCCAAGGCCTCGACAACCACTGGCCCCGGCGTTACGAGCGGTCCTGGCGGCACGGACCAGCCGGGAGCAACGACCGACGAAGGCGTCTACACGGACGAAGACGGCAACGTCGTTTCGGGCACAAAACCCGCCCCCGGCATCGAATTCGCCTCCAACGTTCTCGCAATCGGCCTCCTCGTCGTCGCGATGCGGCGCCGCCTGGTGCGCTAGTCATTCCAAGAACACCAGGAACGCCGTTTCTGAAATCAGATGCGCGCGCCCTTCAGCCTTAGCGCGTTTGCGACGACGCTTACGGAACTGAAGCTCATGGCGGCCGCCGCGATGACGGGGCTCAAGAGCAGACCGAAGAAAGGGTACAGCAGGCCGGCGGCGATGGGCACGCCAAGCGCGTTGTAGCCCAAAGCGAAGACGAGATTCTGCTTGACGTTGCGGATGGTGGCGCGACTCAGGCGGCGCGCGCGGACGATTCCACGCAAGTCGCCCTTCACCAGGGTCACGCCGGCGGATTCCATCGCGATGTCGGTGCCCGTTCCCATGGCGATGCCGACTTGCGCCTGGGCGAGGGCGGGCGCGTCGTTGATGCCGTCGCCGGCCATCGCGACGAAGCGCCCTTCGGCTTGCAGCCGCTTGATGTGCTGGGCCTTCTCGTCTGGTAGGACGTTGGCGACGACGTCGTCGATTCCGAGTCTGCGCGCAACGGCCCACGCCGTTACCTCGTTGTCGCCCGTGAGCATGACGATGCGCAGACCTTCCTTGTGCAGGCCATCGATTGCGGCGGGCGTCGTCTCCTTGATGGGGTCCGCAACACCGAGGAGGGCGACAAGGCGTCCGTCCACGGCTAGATGCATCACGGTCTGGCCCTCCGAACGCAGAGCGTCGGCCGCTTCCTGAACGGCCAGGATGTCCACCTGCGACGACGCCATGAGGGCCTGGTTGCCGAGGGCGACATGCTTCGTGCCGATGGTTCCCGTGACGCCTTTTCCCGGGACGGTGACAAACCCCTTCACGGCGACGGCTGCGGCGCCGCGCTCCTTTGCGCCGTCGAGGATGGCGGCGGCCAGTGGGTGTTCGCTGCCCTTCTCCAGGCTGGCGGCGAGGCGGAGCGCCTCCTTCTCCGTGGTTCGCGCATAGGTGCGCACGGACACGAGGCGCGGCTTTCCCATCGTCAAGGTGCCAGTCTTGTCCACGACGAGTGTGTCCACCTTGCGTAGCGTCTCGATGGCTTCGGCGTCGCGAAACAGCACGCCGGCCGTGGCGCCCTTGCCGGTTGCCACCATGATGGAAAGCGGTGTCGCAAGGCCGAGCGCACAGGGGCAAGCGATGATGAGCACGGCGACGGCGTTGACGAGCGCATTGGCTAGGCGAGGCTCGGGACCCACGGTGCTCCAGGCCGCAAATGTGGCAGCCGCAACCACGACGACGATGGGCACGAAGTAGGCGGAAACGATGTCGGCGAGCCGCTGGATGGGGGCCCGGCTGCGCTGGGCCTCGGCGACCATGTGGACAATGCGCGAAAGCAGCGAGTCGGCGCCGACTTTTTCCGCAATCATCAAAAAAGAGCCTGTGCCGTTCAGGGTCGCGCCAATCACCGCGTCGCCCTTGGACTTCTCCGCCGGAATGGGTTCGCCCGTGATCATGGATTCATCGACGCTGCTGTGGCCTTCGACGACTTTGCCGTCCACGGGAATCTTTTCGCCAGGCCGGACGCGCAGGCGGTCGCCGGGTTGGACGAGTTGCAGCGGGACATCGGTCTCGTTGCCCTTCCGGTCGACGCGGCGGGCGGTCGTCGGGGCGAGGCCGAGGAGTTGCTTGATGGCGGTCGAGGTCTGGCTGCGGGCGCGTAGTTCCAGGACTTGGCCAAGCAGCACCAGTGTCGTGATGATGGCCGCCGCCTCGTAGTACACTAGGACCGTTCCCTCGTGGGACCGAAACGATGCGGGGAAAAGCGACGGCGCCGCGGTCGCGACGACGCTGTACAGGAACGCCACGGCCACGCCGAGGCCGATGAGCGTGAACATGTTGAGGTTCCATGTCCGCACCGACGTCCAGAAACGGACGAAAAACGGCCAGCCGCCCCACACGACGACCGGGGTGGCAAGCGCCAGTTCGGCCCAGTTGAACCATGTCGCATCCATGATAGGCATGAGCGGTTTTCCGGGAAGGAATTCCGCCATGCCGACCACGACGAGTGGCAAGGACATGGCGGCACTCGCCCAGAAGCGTCGCGTCATGTTGCGCAGTTCCGCGTTCGCCTCGCTGGCGCTCCCGCCGGAGCTGGCTTCGAGTGCCATGCCACACTTGGGGCAGGACCCGGAACCAGATTGGACGACGTCCGGGTGCATCGGGCACGTCCATTCGTCGTCGGCCGCCGCCGCCGGCATCGAGGACTCCAGGGCCATGCCGCATTTTGGGCAGGCGCTCGGCTTAGGACTGTTTACGTCCGGATGCATGGGACAGGTGTAGGAGTTCGCGGCCATGGTGTGGACTGCTTGGCAGGGCAGCCGCCTTGGCTCAAAACAGCATTGCCGTGGGCACGAGTGTGGCGCACCTCGGGTGGATTACTCACGGCTGCCGGAATCGGCGCACGGCCAACTTCTCGAAGAAGTGGCTCTCCTCATGCGTGACATCGCAAGCATAGCCGAGCGTCTCCATGGCAGCTGCAAGCGGGGCGGGGTCGGAAAGGGAGCTGTGGACGACGAGGACCGTCGGAGGCCGCACGGCCAGCCGGCCGAGTTGGGCAGCAAACCGCAACACGGTGCCATTGCCGTCCTTGCCGCCGTCGAAGGCGAGGTTGATTGGGCCGGGGACGACGTCGTCGGGGGCAGTCGGCAAGTAGGGCGGATTAAACGCGACGAGATCGAACGGGCCGTCGAGGCCGTCCAAGAGGTCGGTTTGCACGATTTCGAGCGGCACCTTGTTCTGGCGCGCATTGTGCAGTGCGATATTGATGGCGTGCGGGTTGAGGTCTGTCGCCGTGACCTTGGCGCCAGCGCGGGCGGCCAGGATGCTCACAAGTGCCGCGCCACACCCGACCTCCAAGAACTTCATTCCAGGGCGAACCAAGGCCGCCACGGCACTAGCAAGCAGAAACGTGTCATCGCTAGGTACGTAGACTTCGGGGTGGGTGGCGATGAAGTACGCATGGCCGTCTGGCCCCTTCCAGTTCATCGCGAGTCACCGGACAAGGCGTTGGCCAGCTCTGCAAATTCGCGCGGCGACAGGTTCTCCGGCCGCCGCTCGGTCCACCCACGCTCGTCCAACACGGCAAGCGCGGCAGCCTGCGAGATGCCGATACCGCCAACAGCGGCGGGCAGGCTGTTGCGCAGCTGCTTGCGGCGCCGTTGGAACGTGCCGTCGAGCACGGCTTGCCACACGCGTTCGTCCTGGACTTCGAACGGCGGCTTGGCGTGGGGTTCGAAGAGCACGACCATGGATTCGACGCGGGGCGGCGGGTCAAACGCTCCCGGCGGCACATCGCGAACGGGGGTCACCTTGCACCACCGGGCCGCTTGCACCGTCAACCGGCCGAAGTCCTTTGACGCGGGTTCGGCAAGCAGGCGCTCGGCAAATTCGCGCTGATACATCAGTACGGCACGGCTCCAGCGCGTTGCGGGCTTGTGCAGAAGTTCAAGAAACGCGATGGTGATTGGGCCCGAGATGAGGTAGGGCAAGTTTGCCACGATGCGGTCGAAGCGGCCGAAAGAGGCAAGATCTTCCTTCACAGCGTCACCGTCGATCACGGTCACGTTGGGCCACTTTCCGTTAAGGGCGGCTGCGAGTTCGTGGTCCGCCTCGATGGTGACGATCTCCCCGGTGGCCCCGACGGCGGCGGAGAGCTTCTGCGTGAGGTTTCCGGGGCCAGGACCAATCTCGAGGACGCGTTGGCCGGGCTTCAGCTGGGCGGCGGCAAGGACATCGTCGAGGACGCGGGCATCGCGCAGGAAATGTTGACCAAGGCGGGCTCCCAACAGGCTCGGGACAGGGTCGCTCTTGAATGCCTTTGGCCATGCATCCCTGACCGGGCTTGACATACTCGGGTTGCCTTTCCCATGTGGCAAGCATGGGGGCCACAGATTTCGCTGAACGCTACCAAAATCATCGTGAATGAAGTCCGGTTCAGGTCGGCAGGTCACCGACTGGGAACTGATTTCACAGATTCCCCAAGCCCGCAGCAATAGTCAATCTGTGAAATCGGCTCCCATTCAGCGGCCTGCGAACCTGATTTTCCCAGCCAGCATGGTTTTTGGGAGGCTCGGTGAAATCTGTGGTTTGCTTGCAAGCCGCCGTGAGCAAGGTCGTGCCGGGTCCCACCAACCCGCGGTGCCAAGCCTTCCCCGCTCTACGAGCGCAGCCGAACGTCGATCCTACGGGCCGCGTCGGGGACCACGCCACTCGTCCCTTTCTTGAGCGGGCGGCCTGACAAAAATATGGTACTTCTCGGTCGGGTCTTGCAGTTCGTGCATGATGCGGCCAATCACAATCTTGAGAGGATGGCTGACTTTGCCACGCACTTCAAGGTCCTCGAACGACTCGAAGGGTTTCTTGCGCTCGCCAACGAGGTGCTCGACGGATTTCTTGCCGATGCCGGGCAGGAGCTCCAGGGCGTGGTAGCGCACGGAAATTGCTGGGGCGTCGTTGAAGAATTTCAGGAACCGCGCGGGGTCCTTCTTGACGATGTCCTCGATGACGTAAGGCAGTTCGCCGTGCGCCGCGGGGGTGAGTTCGTGGTATTGGACGCGCCCACGAATCTTCTGGACGAGACTGCGCTGGTCGACGTCTTTGCCCACGTAAGCGCGATCGCCGATGGTGAACTGGGCGCCCGACTTGGGAACAAGTTCGAAAAGCGTGAACTGCTGCTCGCCAAGACCCAACAGGGTCGGCTCGCGGCGGCTGGGCGGCGAGTCCGGCCTGCCTTGGGGCATGTAATCGAGAATGTGGACGTAGTCTTCCATGGGGTTGCCTCCGCGACCTAGGCGGTGTAGTGCTCGTCCACGATGGCGATGATCTTGGCAATCTCGGCATCGTTCAAGTCGTGACGGGATTTCTGCAGGATGGCGCGCACATCGTCGGGGTGCTGGGGCAGAAGGTCGGCCACACGGATGCAGAACTTGTCTTCGAGGCCGGGGAGGGCCTTGGACACATCGGCGGTGAGTTTCCTTGCGGTCTTTCCGTCGATGCGGGCGAAGCGCTTCGCGTGTTCGAGCGCAATCTTCTGCTCGTAGGTGAGCTCCTCGCGGTCGACTTGGGATTTTTCCAGCATGGCCTTGACTTCGGCAAGACTCACGAGGCGGCCTGCCTCAACGGCTTCTTCAAGGATGACGTCGGCGTCGGACATGGTGGCTGCCTCCTTACGACTTGATGGGGATGAGGTGCTCGGCCCGCAAAACCAGGGTTTTGGCCATGTTGCCGTGCATGACGTCGAGGACAAAGGCGTCGCCTTGCTTGGCGCGCACCGTACCGGTGAGGCCCTGGAAGCGCTTGTGCGTCATGCCCTTGTGCTGCGACGGCTCCATCTTGACGGCGACCGTGGCGCCGATGGCGAACTGCTGTAGGACGCGGTTCGGCGGGAGCACACCGCGCTTGCGCGGGTCCTTGAGAAGCAGGTGGCGGGTCTTGCTGCGGAGTCCCTTGGAGCGAACGGGCATGGTGGTGGCCTCGATTTGCGCGGCACCCGTAGTAGGGCACCGCACGGGGTAGACTCCACGGGACCGGTCCAGGTTTATAACGGTTTAGACGGCCCTAGTTCAGTTAGGATACCGGTTCCGCGTTTGGAAACGCGGTATTCCTGTTAGGAAAAGCGGAAAGTACGAAGTGCCGCCCGGTCTACCGCTAACCAACGTCAGGACTATCTGTCCCGGCCGCGACGTTGTAAGCCAGGGGACCGCCAAAAGCCCGTCACGGATCACACCACATAGCTCAGCAACGGATGTTCACTTGGGCAAGTGGTGTCGAAGGATTTGCAGCAGAATCTCCTCCTCCACGGGTTTTGTGAGGACCGTGAAGCCGACTCTGCCTCCCATTTGGACGATATATGGGTCGGGATCCGCGGCCAATGCCAAGCGGGCAGCCGACGGCTGCAGGCCGGCGGCTCGACTCAAGAGTGCGCCCCCGTCCAGGCCCGCCCGCAATCGATAGTCGGAGAGGACTACCCGAAATTCCACCGCTTCCAAGTGGCTCAATGCCGTTTCGGAATCGCTTGCGCACGTGATGCGCACGTCAGGAAAATGCTTCGTGATGATTCCTTCCAGCGCCTCAAGGACGGCCTCGTCGTCGTCCACAATCAAAATCGCGGCGACCGCGGATTCTACGCCACCTGGGGCCGGCGCCTCGGTGATCATGCCTGGCCGCCTGGGAACACGGCACTGAAGGAAGTGCCGAGGCCTGGGCCGGCGCTTTCGCACCACATCCGGCCGCCGTGCTGTTCTACGATTCCCTTGCAGATGAACAATCCTAGGCCGCTTCCCGTGTGCTTTCCTTGTGGAGCGGCGCCGACGCGTCCGAAGGGCTGGAAGAGTTTTGCCATGTCCTCTGCCGCGATGCCGCGTCCAGAATCGGCGACGGTGAGAAGGACCCCTTCGTCTGTCGTTCGCAAGGAAACCTTCACTTGACCGACGCGAGGGGTGAACTTGATGGCGTTTGACAAGAGGTTCGTTGTGACCTGCTCGAAGCGCCGCTTTTCCCCCTTGATCATGAGGTTGGAAGGTAGGTCGTGCTGCAGTTCCACTCCTGCCTCGGCGGCCTGCTGCGCCATGCCGTCCAGTGTCTCTACCAGGCTCGCCGCGACGTCAAGCGGCTGCAAATTCAGAGCGAGCTTGCCCGATTGGAGCCGGCTGGCGTCCAGCAGGTCGGCCAGGAATTCCTCCAAACGCCCGACGCTGCCCTTCAGGCCCTGCAGGGGCTTGCTCTGTGTCCTTCCAGCGTTCGCCAACTCGTCGCCTAGAAGGCGGGCGTTAATCTTCATGGGTGTGAGAACATTGTTTAGGTCGTGCGCTACCATGGCGATGAACTGCGACTTGAACTCACTCAGTTGCGCTACCCGGACTGCTTCGCGGCGGTCAACCTCGGATTGGTTGCTTTGAGTGATATCGCGTTCGGTAGTCGCAAACCCAACGACGTTTTTCTGCCCGTCTAACAGTTTCGTGATGGTGAGCCACACATCAATCGTGCGTCCATCCTTCGTGACGCGTTGCAACTCAAGGGAATCGACGGGCTCTCCGGTCCGGATTTGGCGCACCAAATCGAGGGCGCGCGCCCTTTCCCCTTCGGGGACGAGTTGACTGTTGTTCATCAGGAGAGCTTCTCCTTCCATGTAGCCGTACATTCGTTCGGCACCCTTGTTCCACGCCTCGAAGCGGCCCTCCATGTCTTGCACCGTAAGGGCGTCATTGGAGTCGATGACGACACTTGCTAGGCGCCGCAACGAAGCCTCATCCTTCTGGCGTTTGGCGGGGTCGGAATCGCTCGAAACCAATCCGCCGGCTTGCTCGCTGTCGCCTTGACCTCCAGGGGAATCCCTTAGGCCGGCGTGGCGTACGGCGATTGGGTTGGTTCGATCGTATGGCGATTGGAACAGGACGGGCGCCAAGATGCGGACTTTTCGTGTGAGGACCATTTTCGTTTCCGGCGGGCAACCGAGCTGCCTAGCCAACCGCTACTGGTGCACTTGTAATGATAGCCGGCATGCAGAGGTGCCATGACGTGCGGGATCAACTTTGTAGGAGTTTATGCGACAACGAACTTCGCCTCCGCCTGCATGAAGGCACCCGGTGCTAGGTTAACCGCCACGGCGACGAGTAGTGCCTTAGACCTATGGCCACTCAACGACAATCAATCAGACGCAGCAAGGCTTGGATGCTAACCGCGACCGCCGGCGCTGTAGGCCTGCTGGTGCTCGTCGGCGCCCTCGTCGGCATCGGCGCTGGAACGTCCGCCGCCTCCCTGACCCCCGTGCCGGGCGAATCAAGGCTGGATATCGTGGACGAAGGCGCCCGCATCATCGAAGGGTCATCCCCCGCAGTTGCGGCATCGGAAGGTCGCACCGAAATGCTGCCAGTCGCCCCGCTGGCAAACACCGCCTTCCACCAGGGAGACACCGTTTACGTCGTCACCATCAGGGAATCGTTCCCCGGGGGCGCCACGAACACGAATTTCACTGCGGACCTGCTAGCAAACGGCGTCTCGGTCGGGACCCTTCATTTCTCGCAAGCCGCGCCGGATCCAGGAGAGGCGGCGCAGGTGCGCCTCCTTTGGGGCCTGGGTACGAATCCAGACCGCGCCGCCGCGTACCAAGTGAGGATTAGCTTGGCATAATGCTAACCGCACGACATTCTGGGTGGCAAGTTGAGTGATTTCCTTCAACATCGGGGCCGCGTCGCAGCACAGATGTCGGGAGCTTTGCCACGTCATGCAGACGACACGTCACTTTGGGGGGGGGGGGGGGGGGG